>BQJP01000173.1 GCA_021604765.1 Thermodesulfobacteriota bacterium | reverse complement strand
TGTTTTTTCGACAGAGCTTAATGAAGGTGCAATATCATCAACATTAAGCTGTTCTAGTGTCATACTAGTATCTATGGTGCCATTGGCAATGTAAATGCCATATAATGAATTAAGCAATGCTTTTCGGATGGAATGTACGAGGTGTTTTTTATGGATATCTCCCCACTGATAAACAATTTTACCATCCATCAGCAGCATTAGAGATGAAGAACCTGATTTTTCCAGAAAGAACTCCAAGCTGTCTAATTTCTGAGATGAAAAGCCTTTTTCTTCAGGAGGTATCGGCTCTAGTTGAGTAGTAGCACAGCTGCTAAGTAAGACAAACAGGAATAAAATAGACAAGCTAGAAAAAAACCTCATTTTTTGTTTTAATGACGAGAGAATATGAAGAATGTTGCAGGCATCTGTCACAAAATAACCATCCCCCCTTCTAACTATATAGATATATCACCACATCACCTACTCACACCCCTCTTCCAGAATACTCCAATCAGGAAAACTATTTACCGAATTATCTGTATAGATATTTTCCCAGTAGATTTC
Source organism: Thermodesulfobacteriota bacterium (assembly GCA_021604765.1). Lineage (GTDB taxonomy): Bacteria > Desulfobacterota_D > UBA1144 > Nemesobacterales > UBA2774 > CR02bin9. The sequence goes on along the minus strand of BQJP01000173.1, from coordinate 1,980 downwards.
TTCATCTTCCAGTTGTATAAAGAGACGATAGAAACCGGGAGCAACATCTGATAAATCTAAAGCTATATTATTTCCTGTAGCTCCCATTATTTCGAAAGATTTAATTTGATTGTCTTCGATGTCAGAAATACTAAAGGAGAGATTGCCAGACAGTTCTGGTATATTCATTGTAGTAGAATCCGAAAAACAACTAGCAGGAACAAGCCATAATTTTTGTATGTTTTGTTGACTAAGCACAAACACCGCATCTGTACAGGGATTTGGAAAAATATGATTGTCACCGGGCTTGTTATTTGGAAACTTCCATCTACCTATAGGGGCACCGTTAAAATCATATAAATCAAGGCCAGTGACAACATCAATATCTATATAAGAAGGCAATGTTGGTTCCATTACATCATCATCTTCACAAGCTGTATAAGTAATGATTAATAGCAATGCAGCAATAAAGCGCGTAATTTTAAGGATATTTGCCATTGTAAATGGAGTTTATAAACTTAAGCAATGGTCAAAAAATAAAGAAGTTATTTTTTGATTAATACTGAATATGTCAAAAGAGAACAAACAAAGTGATGCACATATTGTTGATGGAGCTATCATTAATGAAAGCTTGATCGACTATGCTGTAAATGCTTTTCCTGTATTGGGAAGCCGTAGTGCGGTAAAGAAGGCAATTGCTACAGAACGCTTGAAAAAAAATGGCCATGTAGCCCGTTTTGGAGATCGTGTTAAAGGGGGCGATAGGCTAGAGCTGGAGCATAGGAACAGGCCAAAGCCAAAAACTTTTAAACTGGATATCGAAACAGTTTATGAAGATGATTATTTAATAATCGTCAATAAACCTGGTGGTATAGCAGTGAATGGGAACCGTTATAAAACAGTAGAAAATGCGCTGGCAGGAACTGTACGGACTAAAGCAGAGGATGCCTTGCCTCAGCCAGTAGCTACCCACCGACTAGATGTGCCCACAAAAGGTTTGGTAATACTGGCTAAAACCAAGACTGCTTTAATAAATATGAATAAGGACTTTCAGGAAAAGAAGGTGCAGAAAACGTATGTAGCAGTAGTACATGGGCAGCTAGCTGAAAAAGGGACAATAGAAGAACCTATTAAGGGTAAGCGAGCTATTACTGAGTTTGAGTGTCTGAAAGTGGTCCCTTCTCGTAATTTTGGACATTTTTCATTAGTGAAATTATATCCTGTGACGGGGCGTACTCATCAGTTGCGTATCCATATGAGTAATAGAGGGCATTTGGTAGTAGGAGATAAAATGTATGCCAAGAGGCAGACAACAATATTGGGTAAGGGAATGTACCTTTGTGCGGTTTCTTTACGTTTTCAACATCCTATAAGTGGAGAGGAAGTATATGTTGAAATTCCTACTCCTCCAAGATTTTTACGTTTAGTAGATCGGGAAGAAAATCGATTTGGCCAATAATTCTATGAGTAATAATTTAGACCATCTTTTATCCTTATACAAGGAAGATACAAGAATTGCTGAGATCATTTCTGCGACAGAAGGAGAACAACCAGCACGTTTAAGATTGTCTGGTATGGCAGGTGCACAGGAGTCATTTGTGTTGGCTGGTACTTTCATGAAAGCAGGGCATAGTCACTTGATTGTAGCAAATGACAAGGAAGAGGCTGCTTATATCCAAAATAATCTGGCTAATTTGTTAAAAGGCAAATCAATTCGCTTTTTCCCGGATTCTTTTAAGCGGCCTATGTTTTTTGAGGAGCTGAATCCCACTAATGGCCTTTTGCGTACAGAAACGATCAATAAAGTAGTTAACTCTACTGTAAATGGAGAAATAGTCGTTACCTATCCGGAAGCATTATTTGAAAAAGTAGTTGCTCCTGAAGTGTTGAATGCTCAGCGTGTTACCATTCAAAAGGGAGAGGATATGGATGTAGATTTTCTCATTGAAGCCTTGATTGAATATGGCTTTAAACGGGAAGATTTTGTCTATGAGCCCGGTC
>BQJP01000172.1 GCA_021604765.1 Thermodesulfobacteriota bacterium | reverse complement strand
CATAGTTGACTTCATGAGTGTAAATTAAATTGGCATGAATGTGCACACCAGAATTCACCATACATGTATTCATCTAAGAGACAGCAATGTTGATCTGATTTAGTATTGCTGTTGTTGAGCCCATTTTTTATCTAGCTGCTGGTGTATAGGCTACTAGTATGTCTACTTCTACGATTGTTTCTTCTGACTGTACTGGTGGTTAGTTGTTTAACTCTCCTTAAGGAGCAGGAATACCTTAATCCTCTTACATCTTAGATTGATCCAATTCAAATAATTACTAATGATTTCCTTATTGTCTTAATTCAAAATAGCTTCCATCTACTTACACTGTTCCATTGCAGATATCCTCTCCATTATCCCCTTCACTACAGATAATATGAGCTTCAGAGTAATCATACCCCTCAACATCACCTACCCATACGAAGTCTTTGTTGTTAACGAAGTCCTTTCTCTTTTATTTGATTTTAATGTTTTTACCATTTGGTAATTTCATCTTGAATTTTTTGTCTTTTAAAGCTTTTTAGTTAATCTTGACAATTTTACCATTCTTTCCCAAATCAGTAACTTCACTCTCCTCAGCATCTCTAATTTCCTGTACTAAATCCTTTGGTACACAACTAAGCACTCCCATCAACACAAATAAGATATAAAATCTTGTCATTTATGCCTTTTATAAAAATTACTAAAATCGCTATTAATTGATAAATTTAATATTTAAAAAATTATTTTATACATATAATATCAATAATAAATAAAATTAATCCTCTTTATGATACACCTTCAATATTCTAGCAGAAGGGTCCTTAATATCCCCGGACCATTTCGGCAACCAAAAATAAGGCACGATCTTCTCAACATCCCCTTTTCCGAAATACTTAACAAAAACGTGTCTGAAATGAAGACTTTCCGTAGAATTTGGAGGCAAGTACTTATACTACTCAGCGATTTTTTGCCAGTCCTTTCCATAGTCCTCGTTGTACTTCTCTTAAAGGACCTAATACCAAGATCTCTCTTGAGAAGAGACCCCATCAGAAAAGGCCTCTTTTCTTCTGTACAGAACTTCTTAAGGCAACAAGTCCTCGTCCTTAAAAGCATCTCTGAGAAGGGCCTTTTCCATCTTAATGCCCACAGAAGTCATATCTGGTCCTCTCAGCTTCGGATCAATGGACAAATAGAGCTCAATGAACTTTTTATCCAAAAAAGGCACTCTGGCCTCCAGCCCATTATCAGCCACTCCTCGATCTGCTCTCAAAACATCGAACATATGAATGTCATTTATCAGTCTCAGATTCTCTTTATGGAGCTCTTAAGGAGTAGGAGCATTGAAAAAGTACATATAACCAGCACACAGCTCATCAGAGCCATCTCCGATCAAAAGAGCCTTAATATCAGTATTCTCTTATATGTACTTACCAATGAGGTAGTTCCCGGTGGTGGCTCTGATAGTGGTGATATCGAAGGTTTCGGTCACTTTTACTATTTAGTCCACTGCAGAGATAAAGTCTTCTTCTGCGAACTCCACGTGTTGGTGAACAGATCCGATTTTCTTAGCAACCATTTCAGCGTACTTTCTATCAGTGGCTCCAGGCATACCAATAGAAAAAGTATACAACTTTTCGCCTCTTTTAGCGAGTTCTTTGGCAAATATCGCACAAACCAAAGAAGAGTCCAAACCACCAGACAACAAAGCACCCATTTTTCTACAAGAAAAAGCTCTTTCTTGTACTACTTTGTAAAAAAGGTCTCTGATTTTCTTTAAAGCCTCGGCTCTATCACTGATAGTAGTCTTAATAGGGTTAAAATCGATATATTGGTGAAAAGTCACTTTTCTGTGAAAAACATCGTCTACCAGAGAATAGTTCAATTTCATGAAATTTCTTGGTGGAAATTGCTGTATGTTCTGAACGAGCTATTTTGGCCCATCGCCCAAATGAGACACAAGTCCTTTCATTTCAGAGCTGAAGGCGAAGGTGTGCTCTGTTTGGCCGTAAAATAAGGGTCTTATTCCGCAATGGTCTCTGCCCAGATACAAATTCATTTCTTTCTTTCCATTGAAAATCTCGAAAATGAAAAAGGCAAATTCTCCATTGATCATTTTTATGGTCTTTTCAAGGCCATATTTGATGAAGAGGTGCAAAATGACCTCGCAGTCGGAATGAGTCTTTACTGCCAAATTCTCCGATTTTATCAATTCTTTGTAATTGTATATTTCTCCGTTGCAGCCCAGCATGACTTTTCGCTCTTTGTCTTCGTAGACAAATGGCTAGTCGTCTGTGGCGTCTGTTGATACTATGGACAGTCTGTGAAAGCCAAAGTGCAATTTGTACCAATCCTGCCATTGCAGGAATTGGCTTCTTTCTGGTCCTCTGTCTCTGATGTTGTTGAAGCACTTGAACATTTTTACGTCTTCTTCTTTTCCCAAACAGCCCCAAATTCCACACATTTATAAATTGTTTAATTTAATTTAGTTACAGTTGATTTAATAGAATATATTTGGTATATAAGGGGTTTGGGGTTTGGGGTTTGGGGTTTGGGGTTTG
>BQJP01000171.1 GCA_021604765.1 Thermodesulfobacteriota bacterium | reverse complement strand
TTACGCTTAGATTAATGTTTCCTCTAAAAGTGGATTGAGGGTATATAAAAATACCTGTACCATCTGCTGGCACTGTATAACCGATATTGACTTTCTGTTCTGGATCAAGCGTATTTATAAGGTGGCCCTCCGCATTAACTTTAGCATGTCTATACCCATTTTCGCCACGGAGTAATTTGAAAAACAACCAGACAGCATCGTTATTGCGTTCGTTATTCCAGCCATTTTCCCAACTTATATTTAGGACTGCATAGGATTCGTTTTCGTCTATATATATTATGGGTTCACTAATTGACAAGCCCGAAGCATAAACACATACAGAAAGAGTTTGACACAACAGGATGAGTATAGTTTTCATTGTATCTTTTTTGTTTTAAGAAGCAGGTGATTTATTCATTGCCAATACAAATTTGCCTTGGCACTTACTTAAGATACAAACTATAGATAATGAATCCATAAACGGAGAAAGCTGAAATGCATTTTAGCAAGATTTTACCCCATGCCTTTTACTCAAGCAACATTACATTACCAAACCTTGGACTTAGAACTGGTTTAAACTTATTCGTACTGACCTACGAAAGATGCATTGTGTTCGCTGGACTTCAGCTATTTTTCGTCCCGTACTCTCCAAGTACGAAACTCAAAATGAGCTTTGCCTTGCCTTCGCCGAAACGGCTACGTGCAGGCAGGCCAGCAATCACAAGCCATTTCTCTCGGTTTCATCAGAAAAGTTTATACCAATTCTTATTCTTTCTCTGTCCATGAAATAAAATCCAAAAAAATATCCGGCCATAAATCTTTATCACCTTTAACAAAGCTGTGATCACAACCGACACATGCCTTAAAAGTGAGATTTTCTTTCTTCAGCCGTATAAACTCCAATGGTATAAGATAAGTACTCTCAACAGCAACACTTTCATCCTCGGTTGCTACCTGCACATAAAGAGGAATATCAATTTTCACCAAATCGTTGATTGGTGGATCTGCATAGCTCCACCACCGCTTATTGGTGTATTCTGTTATTTCATTTGTATTCGCTGGAACCGTATTTAAAGAATCAGCAGCAATCGTTTCGAACAAGGAAATGACATCCTCTATATTTTGCTGTGTGGTACTATCAGACTGTAGGTTCTGCAGGTTTGCTTTGCGCTCGAAAAGTATGAAATCATAAAAATCTGGTAGTGCATTCCCTGCCCAAAAGCCCAGATGGCTAATTCGAGTATTTACAGTCCCTAATCGTGCAGCGACAGGAGCTCCTTCAGAATGACCATAAACGATCGTTTTATCCAATTCAAACAACTGCTCTGAAATATAATTGATGACGGTATCTGCCTGAAAAACCCTATAATCTAATGAGTTTAAACTATTATATTTTGTCAAGTTGTACGGCCCTATATTTTTAATAGCAGCAACTCCAGGGACTGCAATAAAAGCAAATGCGTATTCATCGCCGAGCAATTCGTAATCAGAAGGAAAATATTGAATATAAGAATACCCTTCTTTTATTTTCCTGATTTCAAAAAATGGATCAGGAGTAGGCGTAGTCCCTTGGAGGTATAAAACCAATTTCGTTGGCTGGACATTCTTTGTTTTGTGGAGATAAAAAAGAATGGTGTCTTTTTCTGTAGGAATACTATACTCTTCAAATTGAAATTTATTGAGCACTTTTTGCTTTAATCCTGTATTAGCTGTTTGTGCAAAGGCCTGAATCGATAATGCCACAAACAAAAGGAAGATCAATTGCTTCATGTTGGGATAGATTATTACAAGGGGAGATTGATCATTAATTCCGCGCAATTTACACTATTCCCCATTTCACTCCATTTCAAAACTATCAATAAGATTTTTTAGTACCTCTGAATCAAATGCCTTTCCTTCAGTAGATATGCTCACCGTCTTTATTAAATTACCTATAACAACTGTTTCACACTCTCCCGCTGCTGCATAGAACCCTGTTTCTTCACAAGAAATTCCACATACATTAAGATGATAAATACCTAGATAATTTTTTTTATTTATTGGTGTTGTTTTCAGCATATCGGTAAATCTATCAGAGGTGTAATAGTCATCTCCTACCCTCTCATAAAAATCGCTTTCTGTCAGAAATTCTTCTACTCCTTTTTCATAAATCATACATCTAAAAACGATCGTATCGAAACATTCTCTATATTCTTCAATTTCCAAAGGATCAGTTGGAATACAGATATATGTATTATCAGCCAGGCTTTCTAACTTTTGAATTTCCCATTTTTCTGGTATCTCGAATTTTATCCCATTAAGTGTATCTCTATACAGTTTGTAATCTAAATCCGCTTGTCCCATCATCACAACTGATAATCCGCAAAAGAGTATAATTAGCTTAATTTGTTTTTTCATTCTTCACTATAATACAGAGTAATAAATTTGAAAAACTTTACAATAAAGCTACATCCGTTTTAATCTCCAAAAGCCCGGGGCCATCCTGCTCCATCAGTTGTTGCATGGCATCAAAGAGTTCTTCCTTTTTTGTTACCTGGATACCAAAAGCACCGCAGCTATTTGCGTAAGCAGCAAAATCAGGATTTACCAAAGAGGTAGCCCA
>BQJP01000170.1 GCA_021604765.1 Thermodesulfobacteriota bacterium | reverse complement strand
ATCGGCTTCAGTTGTGATAAGCGAGCATCAATACGAGCAGTGATTTCCTGCACGCGGTTGATCATTTTGTCGGCAAGAATTTCTTCAGCTTCCGCACGAGTAATTGTTTCACCCTCAGGCTGAGCTACTAAAAATGATGCACTGTAAAGGCAGATAGTCAGGAGAATAGCAATTTTCTTCATTGGTAAAATTGTAGGTTAATCAAAGGCAGCAATTACAGATATCTCAACATTAACCAGCTTGGGCAAATTGGCAACTTCTACCAATTCTCTTGCCGGAGCAGTCGCTTCATCAAAATAAGAAGCGTAGACATCATTGATTCTGCCGTAGTTATTTATATCTGAAACGAAAATAGAACACTTTATTATATCCTCGTAACTTAATCCTGCCTCTTCCAAAATGGCTCCAATATTTTTCATTACCTGATGAGTCTCCGCTTCAATATCGCTAGTAATGAGTGCTCCATTTTCAGGATTGATCGCAATCTGGCCAGATGCATAAAGCGTACCATTATGGATAATCGCTTGATTGTATGGGCCTACGGGAGCTGGAGCTTTATCTGTTTGTACTATTTTCTTCATCAGGGTTTTGTTTTTTATGCTAAATAGTTAGTAGTGGTTTAAGAGATCGTAACTACTATTTGATGGAGCTTAATTTTTAAGCAAAAATGCAGTTTACTTCTATAGTCTTAATACAGAGTAAAGAAACACAAAAAGCCCCACATCAACACAATTAGATGGGAGCTTTATTATGCTTTTGAGAAAAGATGCTACTAAGCTTCTTCGTCTACTTTTACAATCATTTTGCCACGGTAGTACATGTTGCCTTCTACATCGTAGTAAGCACGGTGGAATAAATGCTTCTCACCAGTTGTTGGACAAGTAGCTACATTAGGTGCTACTGCAACCTTGTGGGTTCTGCGCTTACGCTTTCTCTGCTTCGATATTCTACTCTTAGGATGTGCCATCGCTAAAAATTTTAAACTATTAGTACAAGAGGCTTTACAGCCTCATATTATTTATTGTTATTCAAATCTTTTAATGCGTCCCAAATAGGATTGCTTTCTTGTGATTCCTCTTCTGCTTCTTCTACACTGCTACCACTATTTTGACTGAGGTATTTAAGCATCTCCTGATCACATGGGCGAGGAGTATCCTCTTCGCAATCATAAACCTTTATTAAAGGGAGCGACAAGCAAATAAACTCATACGCATAAGGAGCGATATTCAGTTTTTGAATTTCTGAACTTACAAAAACAACCTCAGGATCTTCTGATACCTCTTCAGGTGTTTCTGTTAGTTTAACTAATAATCTCTCCTCACCTTCTATTGGCAAGTCTATTGCTACTAAACAACGATCACAAGCTGTACGCACGGTGCCGGAAAACCGAAACCAAAGTACAAACATATCATCGCGCTTGTCAAAGTCTACTTCTAGTTTGATTGCGCCCGCCTTTATGGGAGCGTCTTCAAAACTTTTAAAAAAAGAGTGATCAATTTGATAATCAAATTGATGGATTCCACTGTGCAATCCCTTTACGGGAATCGAATAAGCAATTAAGGGATCCATTGTATCAGGCTTTTAAGTTAGTCTACTACACTTTTGTGTAAACTATGTTCATTTAGTAAAAAGCGGATGCAAAGGTAAAGCTTTTTCAGAGCTAAAAAAACTAATCTTTTAAATTTTTTATAGTACTAGCATCTATTTCCATAATATAGTGGAGAAGTATATATAAATTTATATGTTGTGGTTAATTAAAATACAGTTAACGCACTTATTTCAGGATTTACCCTATTTTTGTGCGCTAGTAGAAGTTGATGGGGCGATACCGCAATGATTGGCTATCAAAATCCAGCAATAATACTATGTTTAAGTATGAAAAAATGCCCAGTTATTACGCTCAAGATTATTGAGAGGCATTATACTGGGATTCTATTACCAGAAAGGGACAATGACCCTACTCCAATTCCCCGAATACGAATAAAAAAGAATCAATCAAAAGATAATAACACGAGGATATTGTTTTTTGATTAATACTAAACTAAGTCTAGTAAAAATCATCAATTGCATGAACCGGTTGAGTACTTTGCCTACTACTTTTAGGACCTTACTATTGATTGCTCTATTTATGGGCCAGGAACAAATGAACGCTCAGATTTTTTGGCAGGAAGATTTTTCTTCTTACCCAAATGGGACGCAAAATAGCGCTTTATGGAGCACGGTGTTTAATGATTGTGATGATAGCCCTGGAAATGTAGAGTGGGGAGTCCAGAATGGAGAGTTTGAGGTAACAGATGTAGAAGGATTTAACTGTACTTCAGTAGGTAGCAATATGGGAGGAAATAATCAAAATACCTTTACTACCATTTCTATAGATATTAGTCCTTATCAGTGTGTCAGGGCTTCGGTAGCGATAGGATCTACGGGTGATTTTGAATGTGATTTTCCAGGAGGTCCCACTAATGATCCTGCTGGCTTTTACAATAGCCATGACCAAATGACTATAGAATATTCTGTAGATGGTGGAGGATGGATTCCTTTTGCAACCAATGGATATATTTGCGGCGACAATGGCCTTCCTACTA
>BQJP01000169.1 GCA_021604765.1 Thermodesulfobacteriota bacterium | reverse complement strand
TTCAATAATCAATATCAATATATTGCTGAAAGATGGAGAATCTATGATGCATTTATCTATTACCTAATTACTTGTAAAAAAATTAATCTTCCTACTGAAAGCATTCAAAATCCAAAAAAATTTCGACTCAAAAAATTCCTCAATGAAGTTCCTGCATATTCAAAAGACAAACGTGGCACCAATATTACTATCTTGATTTTACATATTCTGTTTTTGCTCCAGCAACAAAAACATGGAGAAATCATTGATCGGGTAGAATCCCTAAAAACCTATTCCCATCGTTATTTGCGACAGGATGATACTTTTCGTAGTAATTGTTTCATCAAAATGTTATTACAGCTTCCTGCTGCAAGTTTCCATAAAAAGGGGGTAATTCGAAAAGCAAAAAAATACTGGGATAAGTTACAATCTGTCCCTATAGAAAAAGCCAACCAGAGCTCAGAACTGGAATTTATTCCCTACGAAACCCTCTGGGAATTTGTCCTCGACTCACTCGATAACCGGTTCCATTAAAAAAAAGGCTCCCACAGCAAAGCTGGGGAGCAACAGTAAGAGCACGCTAGATAAGCAGCAATATAGCTACTCATCTGGCAGCCTTCTTCAGCACTACGCCTACAATATCCGCAATTAATAAGGTGCTTATAGAAACTTTTCTCTCTATTATTCGACAGGCAGATTAGTTAGTTTTTCATTTTTATTATTTATTTTTAGCTGATAATCAGTTCAATAATAATTATTCTCCTATGCCTAGTTTTGAAGAACTTGCCGATTTAGCAAATCTTGTTCAGCCTAATAAGATTAAAAATTTGGTGTTGGTTGGAACAACCAGCAATCCTGACTCAAAACTGGATGAATTTTATCATGCTATTGTCCACAATAATGTTGCAAATGATGATGAAGCAGCAGCACTTCTTTACCAAACTACTCCCCAACTACCAGCCTATTATAAATTGAAGGAAAGACTTTATGAAAGTCTGCTAACAACTTCGTTTTTTATTGATGTAAATCAACCTTTTTTTTTAGATCACCAACGTGCCTATCATCTCTGCCTTAGGCAGTTATTAGCTGTGAAGGCTCTTTTGGTTAGAGGAGCAAGGCAAGCAGCAATTCCTCTTGCAAAAAAAGGATTTAAAAAAGCTCAGAAATTTGAATTTACGGATATTGCATTAGCATTTGCGAAACATTTGCGAACCCATTATGGAACGATAGTAGGTGACAAGAAAAACTATAATAAATATAATAATCTTGTAAGCCATTATTTAGGATTGTACAGTTCTGAGTTGAAAGCGGAGGAATTCTATACTGAGTTAATTATTAATTATGTGAATTCTAGTGAAACGAAACAAGAGGTTTTAGGCATATCAGAAAAATATGCCAAGGAATTAAAAAATTTGTTAAAACGTCACGAGTCTTATCAATTATATTTTCTTTCATACCTTGTATTTATTCTTCGATATCAAGTTGCAAATGATTATAAAAATATCATTAAGGTATCCAATGAGGCTATCCAATATTTCGAAACTAAGAAACATTTAGTTTCGAAAGCAGCAATCTTCCATTATGCCTTTAAAATGACCTCGGCTTATATCCAACTAAAAAACTATCCTAAAGCCGAAGAGATGGCAAAAAAATGTTTAGACCATGTTGATGAGGGCATTAGTAATTGGTACACTGCACTTGACTATAACATTTTAGTGAGCTTTCATTCTAAAAAATTTCAACAAGCATATTATACCTATCAAAAAGCAGTAAACCATTCTTCTTTTTCTCAGCAATACAAGTATATCTCAGAGCGATGGAAAACATTAGAGGCATTCATTTATTATTTAATCATTAAAGGGTTGGTGAAGCCAGATGAAAAGAGCCAACTAAAGAAATTTCGGATAAAGAAATTCCTCAATGAGGTCCCTAACTATTCGAAAGATAAGAGGGGGAACAATATTACGATTTTGATTTTGCATGTACTTTTTCTTCTCCAACAACAAAAATATGATGAAATCATTGATCGGGTAGAATCTCTGAAAACTTATACTCATCGATACCTTCGCCAAGATGATACCTTCCGAAGTAATTGTTTTATAAAAATGCTATTACAATTACCTGCTGCTAGTTTTCATAAAAAGGGCGTAATCCGAAAAGCAAAAAAGTATTGGGACAAATTGCTTTCCGTACCATTAGAAAAATCAAACCAAAATGCTGATATAGAAATTATCCCCTACGAAACCCTCTGGGCATTCGTCCTCGACTCGCTCGACAACCGGTTCCATTAAAATAAAAAGGCTCCCACAGCAAAGCCGGGGAGCAACAGTAAGAGCACGCTAGATAAGCAGCAATATAGCTACTCATCTGGCAGCCTTCTTCAGCACTACGCCTACAATATCCGCAATTAACAAGGTGCTTATAGAAACTTTTCTCTCTATTATTCGACAGGCAGATTAGCTAGTTTTTCAGTTTTATTATTTATTTTTAGCTGATAATCAGTTCAATAATAATTATTCTCCTATGCCTAGTTTCGAAGAACTTGCCGATTTAGCGGATTTGGTTCAGCCTAATAAGATTAAAAATTTGGTGCTGGTTGGCAGTTCAGATAAGCCCGTGAATAAAATGGATAT
>BQJP01000168.1 GCA_021604765.1 Thermodesulfobacteriota bacterium | reverse complement strand
GTGACAGCAGTCATCCAACCAACAGGGAAATACTTTCTTCGTATTTTCCATAATATAGCAAAGAATATCAGCATTGATATGGTGTCATAAATTTGAGTTGGATGAACTGTTAAGAAAGTCGGAGGAGACCCATTAGGGAATGACATAGCCCAGGGCAGGTTTGTTGGTGCGCCATAATCGTCTCCAACTAGCAAGCATCCGATACGTCCTATTGCGTATGCTAAAACCAGAGCAGGAGCAGCTGCGTCAGTTACCGTTAAGTATCTAACTCTCTTCATCTGTGTAACGAACCAAATTAAAAGTAGCGAACCCAAAAAACCTCCGAGGAATGTAAAACCAGAGGCAAGGTATCTAACAGGATCTGAAATGAAGTCAGTCAAACTCACGTTTTGATAGAGAAAGAGTACTTTTGCTCCTCCCAAGCCGCCAATTACGCAGGCAATTAGTAATAGATCTGCCAGGTTGCTGTTTAAGCCCTTCCTTTTAAGTTCGGATTCGCCCACAAAATAGGCGACAAGAAAAGCGACTAGTACCATAAAAGAAAAAGAGGAGACATATATATCTCCGATTGTGAAAAGTGTAGGATACATTCTCTCTCCATCTATAATAATTTAAAAGTAAGTCTTACATGGTTTAAACCTCTCTGCAAACTGTATTTAAAGCTTCTATCGTTTTTCTAAATGCCATCTATGTAATTTTGATTTCTATTAAGAATTGCTAAATTCGGATTTGTATTGAATATCTTGTGGTAACTTATTTCTTTATGAGTAGAAGATTCTTTTTGTGTTTTGTAGCTATTTTGAGTTTTTTGCCGATTCAATTTGCTCTCTCGGATCCTAATTGTAAGAATGAGTTTATTGCATCAGAGGAAATAATCTCTCATATTCGTTACCTGGCTTCAGATGATCTAAAGGGCAGGATGTCAGGAACCCCCGGAGCTGAAATAGCTGCCAAGTACATATCCACAGAATTCAAAAATGCGGGGCTTGAACCTTTAGGGGATGACAATTCTTATTTTCAGGAGTTCCAATTTACCAAAGCTATTGAACTAGGTTCTGAGAATCGCTTTGAGGTTATATCGGGTAAAACAAAAACAGTATTAGAGCTAGGAGAAGACTTTAACACTCTCAACTTCTCCAGTAGCGGTTTGGTTGACGGAGAACTAGTTTTTGCAGGATATGGGATTAGTGCTCCTGAGCTTGAGTATGACGATTACCAAGGGTTAGATGTAAATGGTAAAGCCGTTTTAGTATTGCGGTACACACCTGAGGGATATGATGCGGAGAGCCCATTTTATGATTATGCGGCACTTAGATATAAAGCTATGAATGCGAGAGAGAAAGGTGCTAAGGCTATTATTTTTGTTACTCCATATTCTGAGGAAGAGGAGCAAGATCTAACTTCTATTGGGATTGATTCTTCATACTCGAATTCGGGTATTCAGTCCTTGATAATTAGAAGGGGTAAAGCAGAGGAGATTTTGTTAAGTGTCGATAAAAACCTTGAAAATTTAGAAGAAGGCCTATCAAAGAAAAAGAATTCTTCCTTCAAAATATCAGACGTCAGAACAAAAATTAAAACACAACTCACACAAGAGCAAGGAACTAGTGTAAATGTAATTGGCATAATAGAAGGATCAGACCCTAATTTAAAGAAAGAGTTCATAGTAATTGGCGCGCATTATGACCATATCGGATTAGGTAAAAGAAATTCCAGGTCAGAAAATAAGACTGACGGCATTATTCATAATGGAGCTGATGATAATGCTTCCGGTGTAGCTGGTTTGATAGAGCTGGCCAAGTTTTTTTCTTGCAAAAAACAATCTCTAAACAGGAGCTTAATTTTTATTGCCTTTTCGGCCGAAGAATTGGGACTGATAGGAGCATCTTACTTTGTTGATAATCCAACAGTAGCCTTAGACAATACAATCGCGATGTTGAACATGGATATGATAGGGAGGCTTGAAGATGACAACCTCACTATATTTGGAGTAGGCTCTTCCCCTGATTGGGAAGCATTAATAGATAACGCAAATTCTTCATATAATTTCAATATAAGCTTGAACAACTCAGGGTTTGCGCCAAGTGATCAATCTGTATTTTTCGCAAAAGATATTCCAGTACTGCAATTTTTCACTGGTCTCCACGATGATTATCATACCCCTGGTGATGATTGGGAGAAGATCAATTCCAAAGGGCAGCAAAAAGTGCTTGCACTTATGTCCGATCTAATTTTGGATTTAAATTCGCAGCAAGATAAATTGCTATTTTCGGATGTGGAAGAGCAAAAAAGAGGGTCTTCAAAATTTAATGTCTATCTGGGAACCATACCGGATTATTCAAATCAGATTGAAGGCGTAAAGCTGATGGGAGTAAAAGAAGGTAGCCCAGCTGATAAGGCGGGACTTTTAGATGATGACACAATTGTTCAGTTTAATGGGGTCTCAATTAAGAATATATATGATTATGTGTATGCTCTTTCAGATTCAAAACCGGGTATTCCGACTAGTTTAGTTGTTCTTAGGAATTATAAGCCCCTAAGCTTGATAATTGTTCCAGAGCCTCGGGAAGTGGAAAGTAAAAATTAAGGTTCCCAGGACGAGTAGTTAATATTGTGAATG
>BQJP01000167.1 GCA_021604765.1 Thermodesulfobacteriota bacterium | reverse complement strand
GTACCTACAGGGATGCTCTTAATTGGCAAAGCATTGCCAACTGAAATTTCAACATTTGTTCCTGATACTATTGTATCTCCAACTTTAAGTCCATCAGGAGCTATAATATAGCTTTTAAGACCGTCAGCATAATTTAATAGTGCAATTCTTGATGAACGGTTCGGGTCATACTCAATTGAAGCAACTTTTGCAGGTATATCAAACCTATTTCTCTTATAGTCAACTTTTCTATAGAGACGTTTGTGCCCACCACCTCTCTGGAAAGCAGTAATTCGTCCATTTGCATTCCTACCACCTTTTCTCCTGTTAGGTTCAGTAAGTGGTTTGTAGGGCTTGTCTGTTGTTACATCTACAAAATCGGATCCGGACCTAAATCTTGTTCCCGGAGTTACCGGTTTAAATTTTTTAATACCCATACCTAAACTCCCTCGTAGAATTCAATAGTCCCTTCTTTAAGCTTTACATATGCCTTTTTAATAGAGGATCTTCTTCCCGCTATGCGCCCCATTCGTTTTACTTTTTTTCCAGCCGTGATAAGTGTTCTGACTTTTCCGACCTTAACTCCAAAGATCTTTTCAATGGCGTCTTTTATTTCAATCTTGTTAGACCTCTTGTCTACAGAGAAAACATACCAATCGATCTCTCTTGCGTCAGAAGACTTCTCTGTTACCAATGGACGTTTAATTATTTGTCTTGGATCTTTCAATGTTTAAGAACCTCCTGGGCACGGGCTAGAGATTCTTGCGTTACTATAAGATTTTCAAATTTAAGAATATCGTATACGTTAAGCCCGTCTACATCGATAACCTTTACATTTTTCAAATTTTTAGCAGATTTAACTAAATTTTCATTTTCGCCGCTGACGACTATTAATGCAGACTTAAGTTCAAAAGTCTTAACAAACTCTGCTACTTGTTTTGTTTTTATTTCCGGAAGGGCAAATTCATTTAAAGCAATCAAAACGCCCTCTGAATATTTAAGTGATAATGCGCTAATTAAAGCATTCTTTTTAGTTTTTTTATTAAGTGAATAAGACCAGTCTTTAGGCCTAGGACCAAACACAACTCCGCCCTTTCTCCAATGCGGAGCCCTGATGCTGCCCTGACGAGCTCGTCCCATGTGCTTCTGTTTCCATGGCTTGGCGCCACCACCACGAACCTCTCCTTTAGTTTTAGTTGAAGCGGTTCCGGAGCGTTTTTTTGCCAACTGCCAATTTACCACACTGTGGAGCAGGTGCTCTTTCACAGGGGCTTCAAATATCGAAGAATCAAGATCGACATTGCCCACTTTACTTTTTCCTAAATCATAAACATCAAGCTGCGGCACTTTCTAATCTCCCTTTTGTTGTACGCTTAATTATGACTGTGCTACCATTAGGACCGGGAACTGAGCCTTTGACTAAAAGCAGATTCTTTTCCGCATCAACCTTAACCACACTCAGGCCCTGCACTGTAACTCTCTCATTACCCATTTGACCTGCCATCTTCATCCCCTTCCAAACTTTTCCGGGATAAGAAGCCTGGCCAATACCACCTGGTCTTCTGTGAGCCATACCACCGTGTGATGCTGGTTGACCTCTGAAATTGTGCCTCTTCATTGTTCCTGAAAAGCCCTTTCCCTTACTATTGCCTACAACATCAACTATGTCGCCTTCACTAAATAGGCCAGCATCTATGGAGTCCCCTAAATTATAATCTTCTCCATCAGGATCAAACTCCGCAAGATGTCTTAGCGGCGGCACGCCAGCTTTTTTAAAGTGACCAAGCATTGGCTTAGTTACCCTCTGAGGTTTTACTTCCTCAAAGCCAATCTGAACCGACTCGTATCCATCTTTAGCTGCAGATTTTTTCTGCACAACATAGCACGGACCCGCCTCGATCACAGTTGAGACAACGACTGTTCCGTCATCAAGAAATATTTCTGTCATTCCTATTTTTTTACCTATTAATCCATTAATCATTTTAATTAAGATCCCGTAAGCTTTATTTCGACTTCAACACCAGAAGCCAGATCAAGCTTCATTAGAGCATCAATAGTTTGCTGAGTAGGCTCGAGTATATCTACAAGTCTTTTGTGAGTCCTAACTTCAAAGTGCTCCCTTGAGTTTTTATCTACATGTGGAGACCTTAGCACGCAATAGCGGCTAATGTGCGTGGGTAACGGAACAGGTCCAGCAACCCTTGCGCCAGTTCTCTTGGCTGTATCCACAATTTCCACAGAAGAGCGGTCAAGCAATCTGTGATCGAATGATTTTAATTTTATTCTTATTTTAGATGCACGACTCATATATAAATACCCTTAAACCCTTTACTCCGTAATTTTAGTAACAACACCAGCGCCCACTGTTCTACCACCTTCTCTTATTGCAAACCTAAGCTGTTCTTCCATTGCAACTGGCGCTATCAACTCTACATCCATGTTTATATTATCCCCTGGCATTACCATCTCTACTCCCTCTGGTAACACTATTGATCCAGTCACATCGGTTGTCCTTAGATAGAACTGAGGCCTGTATCCCGGGAAGAATGGAGTATGACGTCCACCCTCTTCTTTCTTTAACACATAAACTTCTGCTTTAAATTTAGTGTGAGGCGTTATACTACCTGGTTTTGAAAGCACTTGCCCT
>BQJP01000166.1 GCA_021604765.1 Thermodesulfobacteriota bacterium | reverse complement strand
CCAGTTGACCTTGCCTGCATCAGGAGTATGTTCTAGTATTTTAAATGAGACATTTAAATCGCTTTCTTCATTTGCCAACAACATTTTCCACATAGCTTTTGCTCTGTCTCCTTGTAAAGCGCCAAATGCAGGATCTGTAAAAACGATATTATCATCATAGCATGAGAGCATTCCTTCAACATCTTTTTCAGAAAATGAAGTGTAAAATTTTGTTAGGATGTCTACTGTTGTCATTCTTTACTTTGTTTATAGGCAACTTCTATCAAGATATAAATAGCTTATTCAATTTATTTATATCCTAAGAGAAGTTACCAAAAAATCCTGACAAGCTCTTACTCTTTTGTAAATGTAAAGGCTCCCCCTCCTTGTTTCAGGATAAATGACTTTTCAGTTGGGGCGAATTCCATGACAACTCCTGCCGGGTCAAATTGGAAGATGTCTTTCTCTGTAGCATCAAGTGGGAAGGCCGCCTGGCCAGTTGCTTGTGCTATTAGTGTGTTACCATCTTTGGTGATTGATATTTTTAATGGAACTTGTTTGGAAGAATATACGCCTAAATACTTGTCTAAATCTTCAGAACTTAAGTCATATACTTTAAATGTTGGAAGTTCATAAGCTTTGTCATAAACAGCACTTAAGGTAGCAATTGAAATGTCATTATTATTGAAATTACTTCCATTGGATACAAGTGCATAAGAGATATTTCCATCAGAAAAATGAGCAAATATAGATGAGAAGCCATCGATACCACCAGTATGTCCATAAGCTAGCTTGTCATGGAAAGGAATTTGAAAAAGACCAATACCGTAACCATCTTCAATGGTCATCATCAAGTCAAGGCTTTCCTTGCTAACAAGCTTTCCTCCAAACAAGGCATCACTAAATCGTACTAAATCACTAGGCGTGGAAACAATTCCACCAGCTCCCAAGGGGATTGAAATATCTGTTTCAGTTTCTAATTGCCAGCTTCCAGAGAATCGATAGGACTTACACTCATTGTGTCCAGGCTTTATTTTGCCTCCCAAATAGGTATTCTTTAAATTGATAGGCTCTGTTATGTACATTGAAACCAACTGACTATAAGGCTTTTGATAAGCTTTTTCAAGGATATAGGTAAGCAAGACAAAATTAGAGTTGCTGTATTCTGCTCTACTGCCAGGTTTAAAATCACTCCCTTTTTGGGCAATCATCGCCACCATTTCTTCTTCTGTTTGGGCTTGTGTGTTCCAGCTCAAATAGTCTTCATCATTGGTGAAGTTGTGTATACCACTTCGGTGAGATAGCAGATGCTGGATAGTTATTTTATCGGCTTTTGGGATATTAGGAAAATAACCTTCAATCGTTTGTGAAAGATTTAATTTTCCTTTTTCAACTGCTTGCAGGCTCAGGACAGTTGTAAATGTTTTTGAAATGGAACCAATTCGATATTTAGATTCTGCATCTGCTTTTATATTGTTTTCAATATCAACATGTCCTATGGTTTTGGTGTATACTATTTCTCCATTTTCAGAAATAGCTACACTACCTATAAACTTGTTATTCTCTTCAAGTAGATCGAAATAGCTATCTAACTTGGCTTTATCAAAATTTTGAGCAAATCCAGTGAAGCTTGATAGTAGGATCATTAATAGGGGGAGAATGTTTCGTTTCATTTTAAGGTTTCTTTTGTATTCTTAGGTTGTTTGTAAGTAAGAGAGCAAATTAGATGATATATGTTTAGGAGAGACTTTTATACTACACAAGTTTAAGAAAGCTCGACAAACTACTATAGGTACATAATTAGCCTGCTTGAAAGAATATCAAACAGGCTAATTATATAGAGGTTTATTCTAATTGAACCTCTTCTAAAGTTTTTCCAATTCTTTCATTAGAAGTGATTCTTTCATCTTGTTTTCATAATAAGCTCTGATTAGAGAAATAATAGACTCGTCTGAGGTTTGTAAGCCAGATTTTTCTAATTCATTGGCATATTTTTTTCTAGTGAAGTATCTTGAGAAAGATAACTCAATACCACAAAATTCTACATAAAATATTGGGCATTGGTTGTTCTTATCCTCTTTAGTTTTTACAATGCATAAATTTTTCTTTTGTTCTCGAACTAGTTTTACTTTATCATACTTTTTAATGTAATTAATTACCATATTATTGACGTCTTCATATAGAAATCCTTGCTTTTTATTACAATATGAAAATGTGTATATCAAGAGTGAGTCAAAACTTATTTCTCGTTTTTCTAGTTCTTTCTTTTCCAAATAGTCCCGGTAAGGTTCTGTTGGGCTAGTGCCTGAGCCACACCAAGGGGCGCAATGGTATATGCCTGTCACCATATTCATATAGTACGTGGCCATTTCCAAATTTCGTCTCGATATGTGATACTGGATCAAAAAAGGTAAATTTAGCCATTTCCTAGCTCGTAGCCGACCAACAAAAGTGCCCCCCCAACAGCTATGCGCATCCCTTTTTTTAATTTCATCATCATACTTATCAAAATCTACATATATTTTAATTTCACGACACAAAGCTTCTCTGTTATCTATTTGTTTATAAAACAATATCAAGTTATATATAGACTCTAAGTAAATAGAATCTAGCTGTTGTTGCTTTTGTCGCTGTTGTTGATGATAATAAAATTCCTTCCTTT
>BQJP01000165.1 GCA_021604765.1 Thermodesulfobacteriota bacterium | reverse complement strand
CAATTACATGAACAAAAAATGGGAAACATATAATCCTCAATGGTTGGTTGAAATTGCGAAAAGGCATATCCCTGATAAAACCGAAATTATTCAGGCATTGACAAAGTGTATTCAGGCAAGAGTGAAAAGTAAAGCTTATATCTATTTTGTGGATAATAAAAATCCCAACCAGCCTGATTCGGAATGGCAAATTGAAGAAAACATTATACTTGAAGATGAAGAGCATGGAACAATTGTTCTGGATGTATTGAAAGGCAATCGAATAGGAGGCGTAGAATTTTTAAAGCATCTTAAATGATAAAGTATTTCAAAAGAGAATGGAACGAAACAAGAGGCGATGAATTTGATTCATGGGGAGCCTCTATCTGGTATCTGGAAGTTGGAACAGATGGATATCCAATTAGACAAATGGAGTTGTATGAAAATGGTAATAGATTAAAGTACGATTCGAATAAAACTTTTGACGATTACGGATGCCTCGGTGACCAGGCTTTAGATATACAGGAATTTGAGAGGTTTGAAATAGGAAAAGATGAATTTGAACAGGAATGGAGAAAGTCAAATCCTAAAAAAGAGCATCAAGAAATTCTGGACCTGATTGCTGATTATTTGGCAAACCACTATAGTCAAAGATTTGGGCAAGCCATTTTCAATTTAGGAATAAACGAATTTGCAAATAAAACTCATGCAGAAAAGGAAAATTATAGACTCAGAGATATCTATAATGACCAGGATAGTACGATCATTGAACGGATTAAATCGCGGCTTGAACGGTTTGAAGAGTAGAAAAAAAGAAGATAACAAGCTATAATGGATATACAAATATTAGGCACAATATAAACTAAACACAATATATCAGTGAAATGTATACAAGACTGAATAATTTGTATACAATCAACCACTTAACACCAACATACCTTTGTTCTATCATTTAAACCAAGAGGTATGAACAAGGATTTTTTGAACACAGATTTAACTGGTAAAACGGTTGTTTTTACGGGAGGGACGGACGGCATGGGCAAAGAAGCCGTGAAGAAAATTGCAAAGATGGGAGCTACCATTATGCTATTTGGAAGAAGCAAGGAAAAAACGCTTACTGTTGTAAAGGAGTTAAATGAGATTGCCCAAAAAGATAATACAATGTTTGTTCAGTGTGACTTGGCTTCTCTAACAAGTATTAGAAATGCTGCACAGCAAGTGCTGGACAATTGCCCAAAGATTGATTACGTGATAAACTGTGCAGGTGCAAATTTTGGCGAAAGAAAATTGACAGAGGCTGGTCATGAAATGACTTGGGCTGTAAATCATTTAGCTCCATTTCTGCTGAACAACCTACTTCTTGAACGGTTGAAAGAAAATGACAAAGCTAAAATTGTAAACCTCTCTTCTGCAACTGAGAAAAGTGGGCATATACACTTTGATGATATTCACTTATCGAAACATTGGAGCACCTTTAAGTCTTATACCCAGGCAAAACTTGCCATGAACATGGTAACTCGGAAACTGGCAAAGGAACTTGAAGGAACAGCAGTGACTGTGAATGCATTAAATCCAGGGTTTATTAAAACAAACCTACTGAGAGAACTGAAGGGATGGGAGCGAATCATAGGAGTTCCATATATGTTCTTTTTCGCATCTAAACCTGAAGTTGGAGCTAATAGAATTTTACGACTCGCTTTCTCAGAGGAATTTGATGGTATAACTGGCAAATTTATCTATGAAGACAAGGTAAGAGACCCTAATCCAGAGGCTTTAAATCCACAAATAGTTGATAAGGTTTGGGCTCTTTCAAAAGAGCATACGGCTTGAAAAGTTATATTATAAGGGAAAAAAAATAACATTACCCACATGTTGCTTATGATGCAACACATGATATGAAAATCGAGGTTTTCTCTTCAATTTCTTGCTGCCGAAGTCATGTAGTAATAGTTTAATGGTTAGAATGATAGGTTCTCCCAACCGTCTTGATAAGAGAGCCAGGAATAACAGCAAGATACTTTAACTTTATAACTGAGCAAATGAACGAATTCTATAAAATAAAAACCTTGTCAGAAATGTTTAGGGCGCTAAGATTGCCGTCACCAAAACATCCATTGATTGCAATACTGGATTATTCCAGCTCTCCTCTTACTACAACCGTTTCTCAACAAAAAACCATTTGTGATTTCTATCAGATTTCATTTAAAGAAAATAAAGGAGGGGCGATTGGTTATGGAAGAAACAGTTACGATTATCAAGAAGGTTCGCTCATTTATATAGGCCCTGAACAAGTAATGACTTATGGAGATGAATCTTCAGAAGTCACAATAAACAGTGGATGGTCACTCTTTTTTCATCCTGATTTGATAAGAAGTTTTCCATTGGGAGATAAGATTAAAGAGTATGGCTTTTTCGACTATATGACAAATGAAGCGTTGCACGTATCTGAAAAAGAAAAAGAATTGATTTATTCCATACTTGAAAAAATAGAGTTGGAATTAGAATCAAATATCGACGATTTTAGTGAGGAGCTTATTGTATCAAATCTTGAACTTCTTCTCAACTATTCGAAACGATTCTACAATCGGCAGTTCATTACACGGAAGAGGTTTTCAGAGGATATTGTCATAAAATTCCAGCACTTATTAGAAGGGTATTTCGAAG
>BQJP01000164.1 GCA_021604765.1 Thermodesulfobacteriota bacterium | reverse complement strand
AATACATCTTCACGACATCAAATTTGTCCTTACGCTTTTTCTTACGGAAAGCTTCGAACTTCTCACATTCCTCTGCCGGAATCAAAAATTTTTCCTCTTTTCTTTCGAGCAGCTTCATCGCGAGTAATGTGTTCAGAGCTGACTCCATATCCGCTTGCAAGGGAATGGTTCTATTGATCCAGTCATAAACCGCTCTCCCAAATCTATGTAAATATATGCAAAAGTTAGCAAATATAGGCATAATTGGGTTCAAGGATAACATTCCTTTGTTTTAATTACTCGGTGCTAGTGGTCGAACCACAGTTTCTCCCCCGGAGAATAGTGAAACTACTCCCCTAGTTGAAACACACCAAGCCCATCGTTCCCTGACGGAAACAAGGCCCGAGCCAGGCACTAGAAGAGAAATCTCTCCTTTCTTTTCCAAGATCCGCAGATACTTGGCTAAGCCATTTCGTGATGCATTTTCGTCTCTAATATGTTCTGCCTGGCAATTCTGACAAGTCCAAACTCTAATATTTGGATCAATGCCATCTTTAACGACATGGCCACATTGGCAACAAGTACGAGTGGTTCCTCTTTCGTTAAAGATATTAGAGAGTTTACCAGATTTCATAGCAGTCCAAGAAAGTACATCTTTAAAACGACCGATAAGAGAGCGATTGTTCATCGCTCTGCGCATCCCAGTAGAAATTCCACCACCATGAGGAGTATAGTCTCCTATTATGACAATATCATAAGAGCGAAAGAGCCTATTTGCTAAGGTAAACAAAAACGTCTTAGTCTGATCTCGACGTTTTGCCAGGGCTTTCTCCAGGATATGATTATACTTAATCCATCTTCTCGAAGGCTGCCAACGTTTTTTTCCGGTGGACTTACCTTCTTTGTCTATTATTTCTATTTGCTTTGAGCGTTTTTTGCACCTATCTCGTTTTGATTTAATCTCGTCAATGCGTTTGTCATATATCTTGAGCCATTTTGGGGCCTCAATTTCAACGGCAATGCCGTCCGAATCTACCGCATAAGAAAAGTTTTTGTGATTTGGGTCTAAGGCTACAATATTACAACTTCTCATTATTTCTTTGGGGTAAGCATCTTCCAATAGCATACGTTTGAGTTTTATTAACTTCAAACCTTTTGGATTTTGAGAGATTAGTTTTCCTGTTGTATTTCTCCACTTTACTTCTTTGAAGAGATCCTCTTGGCAATGAAAATTGTCCTCTTCCAATAACTTGTTTAATTTTTCACTTAAGTTTGTGGAGAAATCTTTATCTTGTTTAGAGTTTTTATGATAGGTCGAAAGCAAGTCGCTTAGGTAGATTTTAAGATATTGGGAAATAGGCTCTTTCTCTGCTATTATCCGATTCACAAAGTCATTGTAGTCGGGAAAACTTTTGGGATGAAAGAAAGAATTCCCGATTGCCAAAGTTGGTTTGACCTCTGGTATTTCTCTTATTGTTGTAAAAACAGCAAAGAATACTCCTGCTTGTTTAACAATCCTTAGATTACGAATATTCTTTCTTTCTAAAACTTTTGACTCTTGGATCGGTATCTTTATTTTTCTTTGCTTTCGATCCTCTCCCATTCCTAAGGATAAATGCAGCATTCCCTCTTTTATGCTATATCCTTTTCCTGGTTCGTCATAAAAAAGTGAAAACCAAGCTGCTTTCCATGAACGAAATTTCGGCCAACCTGTTTTTTTTCCTTTACGCTTTTTCTTACGACTTTTTTGGTATGTCTGGATTGTCTCGCTTAATCGTAAGCATGTATTTTTCAAGGGGGAAGAATACACTACTTTTAAGAATGGATGTTCTTTCTTCATTCCTGGAAGTAGATTACGCAATCCTCGTTTTGTGTATAGTGTTTTACTTATTTCTTCACTTGGATTTTCTTTGTATTCTTCTCGCAGCTTATTCGCTCTTTCCAGTAAATTATTGTATAGCCAGTTTGCTATTCTCGATTGCCCATCAAGAATTTCTCCTATTCCTTTTTCTGGCTTTAGTCTTAACTTAATTACTGTTGGAACTTCTTTCACTTCTTTATTTCCTCAGCTGCTTCTCGTAATTCGTCCATTATTTTCTTATTCTTCTTACTTCTGCTGCCGTAAAGACGTGCCGAAAATACTGTTATTATTTCTAGCACGTCTTTTGTTAATTCTTCTTCAAACGATACGTTCTCGCTGGCGTTTATTATCACTACTTCTGCTGAAAAATGTTCGCATAGAGAAAATATCAACTCTGAACCAAAACGGAGTAAGCGATCTTTATGAGTTATCACCAATCGCCCTACTTCTCTCGAACATATTCTTTCGATTAACTTTCGTAAACCTTGTTTGTTGTAGTTTAAACCGGAACCTAGATCTTTTATTACCTCGTACTCCCAACCATTTACGACACAAAAAGACTCTAGCATTTCTACTTGTCTTTTTAGGTCTTCTTTTTGGTCATAACTTGATACTCTCGCATAAACTATTGTTGATCGTTTTTCGGCAGCAAATTTTCTGGGAATCACTCCTCTTAGTTTCGCTAGATCATATCTTCTATGACCGTTAGGAGTTCTTTCTACTTCTATTTTTCCCGCTGCTTCCCATCGGCGAAGAGTATCTATTGATACTCCTAATTCTTTTGCTGCTTGACTTATTCTTACTTTCATA
>BQJP01000163.1 GCA_021604765.1 Thermodesulfobacteriota bacterium | reverse complement strand
ACTGTGAGAAGCGAGTTCATTTTCAACTATATAAAGTTGTGGGTTTTGTGGATCATAGAAATCAATGAGGAATGCATCGGGAATACCTCGATGTTTACTTCTACCGATTAATTTTTTCACATCAATATAAACAGCATCTTTTCCAAATAAAGCCTGCTGATTTTCTATAACTGCTTTTTCCAGATCGTCTTCTAGATCAAAGTCAAAAAGAGTGTATTCTTTATTTTTCAGTATTAGTCTAGACATTTCTTTATCCCTATCAATTAAGAAGCGGCGATATCTAATCCCTTCTCGATCACACTAAATATGATCCAAATTAGCAGTCTCTATATCATATTTATAACTGCTAATTTCGTCATTTTTTATTAGTTCTACGACTTTATCAATGATATTCAAGGGAACCAAAAACCATTCTTTCGGTGTTACTGGATTACCAAAACGATCATTAATTTGAATATCAAGCTTGGCGCTTTCAAAAAATCTATGAATGATATGCTCAAGCTTTGCCCTATTTATATTATATAGTTCATAAGTCGCGACAACTTCAACATCTGCCATTAAAAACGTAGGATCAAGTTGAGCTTTAGCTATGCGTTTTTCTATCTTTCCACCTGTCACTCCAATTTTATGTATCACATCTCGATGTTCAATTATTTCAGGAAGTTCCGACTTACTTCTTAAAACATAAATCGTCCCGCTATCAATATCTTCCTCATTTGAAATACTATCAAATAATGGGCCCATGCTTATATCTGTAATACGTCTTCCTGTGTCATCTTCCCATAATCTTTTTTGAAGAGAACGCATTAATTGATCGCTTTCAACTTCATTATCAAAAATAATTCTTAGTCGGTATTCCTTCCTTCCATCTATACCTTTAAATTCTTCACCGATCTCTGCCACATATGCTTTTTGACCCGATAAAATAAACCAATTACCTTTTTCTATACTTCCATCTTTTTGAAATGGAATCGTTTTTCTTCTACCTACTTCAATATCTTTCTGTACAGATTCAAATATAGATCGAAAACTATCAAAATTTTCGCATGGTTTTCTCTGTCCAATTTGTTCAGCTGCACGAACTTCCCCTCTGGGTTTGACGTGTTTTAAATATGTGACATCGCCTTCTTTCGGCGCCTCTATACCAAGCTCATCAAGAATTTCCTTATCACTTTTATATTCCCCAGGTGGTTCGGCAATTTGATTGATATCTTTCACAAGTCCCTGGTAATCCATTTCAACGACGAGGTTTCTACATTCTTCTTTTAAACAAATTTGATCTAACCGCGTAGCGTACAGTCTTTCAAAGATATCCTTATCTTCTCCATGTTCTGGTATATGTCCTTTTTCATCAACAAATCGTTGAATTTCTTCAAAGCCAGCAATAACCCGTTCTTGTTTCGGTGTATGCGTAACCTTCTTCTCTTGTTTAACTTCAACACCTAATTCATCAAGCAGTTCTTTATTGGACTTTTCAGTCATTATCTTTTTCTGCCTCTTTTCTTTGCAAGAAAGCGATCCCTTCTGCCATTCGTCTTTCCCATGGATCGTTAGAGGTTATCTCAGGTAATCGTCCTCGCTCTTTCTTGAATTGGAGTGCTCTTAATGCCAATTGACGTGCCTCTTCTTCTGTTAAATAAATCTTCTTTGCATTAATGACTGCTGCAACCTGTTTAAGACGTTCTTCTCCCATTGATTTTGCTAAAATTGCATAAGCTTCATTGAAAGGGTTAATTCGGTCGATCAAATCTATATCTAGATCGCGCACATCCATTGCAAATTTCCTTACCCCGTCAACAAAAGCGGTACTAGCTCTCTCAATATCACTACCTTCATTCGTAATCTCTTTGGCTTGCTGAGTTAAATTGAATGCAGCAATTGCATGTTGACGAACAGCTTCATGATCATCATCATCAAGTTCAGGATATTTATCCTTAACAATTTTACCCATGCGAATTTGTGTTAATTCTTCAGGCACCATCTCTTCATCAAACAAACCTCTTTCCAATACAGTTTTATCCTGCACAAATGCAGTAATAACTTCATTTAAATCTTCCCTGCATATTTGTTGTGCATCTTTGCTTTTCGGTTCGACTAAACCTTTTACTTCTATAAGAAACTGTCCAGTTGATTCATTAAATCCAACATTACAGCCTTTGGGGTCATAACCATTTTCACCATATTCGAAACCTGCAACAGGCTCACTCTCTGGATACTTTGATCTGAAGTTAAACTTGGGAGCAAGAACCTGTTCCATTAACAAACTCGCAGCTATCGCTTTTAACGTATCATTTACTGCATCAGTGACTGCTTCTTCAGATGCATCCGGCTCAGCAATAAGGTTAGTAAATCGTGAATGAGTTTTACCTTCAGCATCCCGCGTTGCACGACCAATGATCTGTATAATCTCAGTCAAGCTGGACCGATAACCTACTGTCAAGGCATGTTCACACCAAATCCAGTCGAATCCCTCCTTCGCCATACCAAGAGCAATTATAATATCAACAGACTCTCTATCTTCATTTGTTTTAGAGCTTTTTAGTGCGCTGATAACTTTATCGCGCTTAATTGGATCATCTTCGACCAAATCTGCAATTCTTAAGACTCTGCCTTGACTTGTCTCAACGAGATGAAACCCTGTTTCTGGGTC
>BQJP01000162.1 GCA_021604765.1 Thermodesulfobacteriota bacterium | reverse complement strand
GGCAAGGAAACAAAAGAAAACTCTATCAGATGGCATTGAAAAATATTACGATGTTCTTCAGAAAAAAGAAATATTCGATGGTGATCTTAATGTAAGAAAATACTCTCTTTTAGCCTATCATGGAGCAAGGATAGAAACTTTCTGTAGAGGTAGGTTTGAAGATAAAGAACTTATTTACTATGATGTTGATTCTCTATATCCATCATCCTCAATATTGCAACCTCTGCCACTAGCTGATACTAAGTGGATAAAATATTCAAAACAAAATGCAGATAAATTCTTAGATAAAGCAGAGGGATTTGTAGAGGTAGAGTTTCATTACTCACCTGAAACCTTCTATCCATGCTTGCCTGTCTCAGGCCTAAGGGATGGCATTCTCTATTTCCCCCTGTCTGGCATAACATATTGTACAATTGCTGAACTTAGAATGGCTATTAAGTTAGGTCTAATTGATTATAAGATTATCTCAGGTTTTGGTTTTTATCCTACCAGAAGAGAAAAAGATCACCCACTAGTCTATTATATGAATGAAATACTTGAGAATAAGCAACAAACTCAAAAAGGAACCCTAGAATATTCAATTTACAAAATGCTGATGAACTCCCTTGTAGGAAAGTTTGCCCAAAGAGATAAGAATAATAGGACATTAGGGATGGTAAATAAGGGTGGCATTTCTAGAGATGCTTATAAAAAACTAGATAATTATAGGAAGTCAACTGTAGGCAATCTGTGGTACCCTGAATGGGCTTCATTAATTCTGGGAAAGGCAAGAGCCCTCATGTCAGAGTTTATTAGTATGGGTACATATTTTGTTTCATCCGATTCTGTATTATTACCAAAAGACTTAAATATTAATTGTGATTCATTAGATGAACTGAGAAGTGTGGGCAGCAACCTGAGGAAAGAGTTTCATGTAGATCATGGTGTAATCATCAGAGCTAGACTGTATGGACTAAATCCTTTAAATGAGAACCCAAGAGAAAGACATTTAGCAAGACATGCTGTTTCATGCAAACCCGAAGATTTTAGGAAGATTATGATAGAAGGATTTGAGACAAGAAACATCCCTGATCTTTCATTTGAATCTAAGAAAACTATAAAATATGAAAAGTCTATTCTAGAGGGAAAAGAACTTAACTCTGTAGAATATAAGCAATCAACTATAGACATAAAATGGGATGGTAAGCGAAAACTTATTAATGAAATAGAAAATCCATTCCGTGACTTTAGCTGGAGTGAAGCAATGGATGAACGAGAAGTACAGAACAACGATCTTAGAAGACCTGATAAAGAGAAACCTGGCAGAAAACTAGGCAAGAAATTAGATACAGATATTAAGAGAGACATTACTAGACTTTATGAGGAAGGTAAGAAACAAAAGGATATAGCAGAGAAACTGAATGTATCTAAAGGATATGTTAGTAAAGTATTCCAGGAAATCAACGTGAGGCAGGGCATCTTTGACTAATTGCTATTCCAACTTAAACTTAGCTTGACAAAAGTGGTGCAATGCATGTAGGCAGCGTGTTATAATGGGATAAATATGAAACAATCAGTACTACTTTTATTTTTATTATTAATACCAGAGTTAGCTGTTGCCCAAACAGCTGAAGAATATTTTAATAAGGGTGTGGATAAATCTGAACTAGGAGATTACAAAGGTGCAATATCTGAATTTAACAAGGCTATTGAGATAGACCCTAGTGACCCAAAAGCATACTATAACAGGGCAGTTACTAAAGGCGAACTGGGTGATTATAAAGGAACAATAGCTGATTATAACAAGGCTATAGAATTAGACCCTAGTGACCCAAAAGCATACTATAACAGGGGGGTTACTAAAGGTGAACTGGGTGATTATAGAGGTGGAGTGGCCGACTTTAACAAGGCCATAGAGATAAACCCTAATGATGCTAATGCATATCATAACAGGGGTACTGTTAAAGGTAAACTAGGTGATTACAAAGGAGCAATACTAGACTATAACAAAGCTATAGAGATAAACCCCAATGATGCTGATGCATACTATATCAGGGGTCTTACTAAATCTCTACTTGCTGATAGCAGAGGAGCAATACTAGACTATAACAAGGCTATAGAATTAGACCCTAGTGACCCAAAAGCATACTATAACAGGGGGTTTGCTAAATTAAAACTAGGTCAAAAAGACTCCGGCTGTCTAGACCTATCTAAAGCCGGTGAAATGGGTCAAATGCAAGCCTATGATGTGATAAAGGAATTTTGTCAGTAACAAACCATTATCTATTATTTCCTTATATTCGACCATGGCAATCTAGCTACAGTCTTTTCCTTATACTCCTCAGACACATGAGAATAGATCATAGTAGTTGAAATATTAGAGTGCCCCAACAGTTCCTTTATAGATACCAGATCGACTTGATTCATCACTAGATGTGATGCAAAAGTGTGTCTAAGAGTATGTGGAGTTGCTTCTATTCCAGCCCTTTTGCAAGCTTTGTTGAAGCTAGTCTTTATGCTTTTGATACTAGAGCCATCAGGGTGACAGAATATATACTCTTTCTGACTGGCATGTCTAATTGATACCTTCATAGTCCGAGGATTTACATAGTATTTAGTGTACCATTCTAAAATACTTTCTAGATTTTTATTAATTGGTATTACTCTATAGTCCTTAGTCTTCTTACTTGTTGCTAAG
>BQJP01000161.1 GCA_021604765.1 Thermodesulfobacteriota bacterium | reverse complement strand
TCAAATTTCAAGGACCACTCATTCATACTCATAAATGATGGCGAATTACCTGAACCCGAAAAAACAGATCTATTACAATCGGGCTATGCTTCCGTAATACGCAGCAACCTTGATAGAACAAACTTCTTCAGGGCATTGCATTCCGTTATTTCTGGTGACAATGCAGTATCAACAAATAATAGCACCCAGGGTTTTAATAGTAAGCCATATGATATAACGCAAACAAAGAAACTAAAAATACTTGTTGGTGAAGATAACAAAACAAATCAACAAGTAATCAAAAGTATTCTGGAGCATGCTAACCATAATGTGACACTAGCTAACAATGGAGAAGAAGTACTCGATATTCTGGAAAAAGATATATTTGATCTTATTATTCTTGATATGCAGATGCCTGTTATGGGTGGGATAGAAGCTGCTAAAATATATCGTCATATGTATCCGGAGAAAAGCAATATTCCAATACTGATGTTAACCGCTAATGCCACAAAGGAAGCTCATGATGCATGTAAGGAGGCAAAACTAGATGCTTATTTAACCAAGCCGGTTGAGCCTGAAAAACTTATCAAGGTTATCGCCTCACTTGTTGAAGATAATAGTAATGAACCTCTGGTTGATAGTAACGAAGTATTAAAAGTTGTTGATATAAACAACCCAAATAACTCACCACTAATAGATAAAGACTCTTTGGAATCTTTAGCTTCAATGGCCAGTGATACATCATTCATGAAAACCTTAATAGAAGGTTACATACGTGACACTGCTAATTCCATAAAACATATGGCCCAGTTTCCCAGCAATAATGATTTAAATAAATTGGCCGAACTTGCTCACAATGTCGATGGCAGCTCACGTTCAATTGGCGCAAAGAGACTGTCAAGGGTTGCCGATTTAATATATAAACAAGCCCAATCCAGACAACATAAATTAATTTTAAAAAATCTGGAATTAATGAATAGCGTATTCGAAGAAACACATGCTGAATTAAATGTATTTCTTTCAAATACGACTTCGTCAAGTTCACAACAAAACAGTTAGTTTAATCTATCAATATTGATAATTAATGAGACATCCTTGTCTCATTAATACGATGCTCATCTAAATCATGATTCAATTACGCCGCTTTTGCGTAATCCAGCTCTTCAACTGTTACTGTTTTGGTACTAGTTGAATTCCCATCAAAATCAATCCAGAGATGATTTTCATAATCATATAATTTGCATTTCCCCATTGTTGAAAAAAAGCTCATTAATGAAAAGTCCATCGTAATTAAATCCTCACCATAAAGCTCACATAAAACAGTCTGCGCTTTGGATAAATTATAGAGCGGCACCCTTGGGTCAACATGATGTGCAGTATGTTCCATTGCATTGTGACTAATCAAATTATACCAATGCGGATACTTTATATGCACAGTGATATCTTCGAGACTTGCATATGAATCACACTCTTCTTGAGTCTTAAACCATGGAACAGTTTCGTGTGTATGATGCTGATACACAGTTACCCCTATCAAGAAATTACTTACAAGAAAAGGAAGAACTAGCGCTAACAATAATACTTCTAAAGGACTTGTGTATGTGGTTTGCATTCCCATATAAATAAGTGCTGTCGTAAAAGCTACCATATAGCTAATCACTAACATAAAATCCAGATAATAAGAACCGCTCTGCTGTTTGATAATCCGCTTGTATGGGAAAAACTTATCTTTCCACCAACGCTCAATCATATAATTGAAACAAATCCCTAATGGAGATCTATACAAATGTTCTATCATCTTTCGACTTGTAGACAAACCGTCATATTCTTCTTTTGACAAAGGCGACCATGAATTTATACCTTTAATATTAGGAGATTGATGGTGTGAGCGATTATGTGCAATTAGCCATAAGCTGTAGTTATGGAATGAAGGTAAAAAGGCTATGCGGCCTATTATAGAATTCCATAATCGATTGGATGTAAAACTATCGTGTCCCGCATCATGTGAAACCAGAAATAATGTCCCTATCCTCAGCCCTGCTAAAACACCACATGCTATTCGTAAGAATAGGCTTTCAAACATGATTGTCCCAGCTATCGCTAGTGCATAGATAGTGAGGTCAGAAAAAAATATAAATAATGCCAGTTTGTTTGATGGTTTTGCATACTGCTTTATTGAGTGCCGTAACTCTTTAGTATTTAAATAATTCATTATTATCACCTATTCCTAAACTTGTTTAATTGTTCTACTTAATTATCAAGATACACTTACTTTTGGATATTCATGTTGATACTCTGTCTCGTACCTTTTCTGGCTACGCAACAAGCGGTTGATTGTTCGAATATCTTTATCAGAAATATCAAAAACCGTATCAACCCATGAGTCACAACAAATATCCATCAGTTCCTGTTTGTCATAGTGATTTAAATTTTGAACAATCTTTTGCATCGCCATATTTCCATTCCAGTTTTTATTATGGTTTTGAACATATGAATAAACAGCCTCTTCGCCGCAGTGATCTTCTACAAGAACATCAATAATTCCCATGTCATACAATTCTTCTGCGCTATATAAATTACCGCTGGAAATTAATTTATGAGCTTTGTTTAAGCCGACTCTTGATGAAAGTGTCTGGAATGCTCCCATGCCAGGAAAACAATTAAACAATATTTCTGGAAAACCCATCATTGCCGAACGCTCAGCAATGATCACATCGCCTGATAGTGCTATTTC
>BQJP01000160.1 GCA_021604765.1 Thermodesulfobacteriota bacterium | reverse complement strand
GTTATATCTATGGGAACATCTGAATAATCAAAACGGCACGGGTTTTATAAGGCTCGAAGTAGGTTTTAAAGAAAAAGAAGATGAATTGGCAACTGTTATTGCGGTAGAGCTATCAGGGCAAAAAACTGAAGTAACAGGAGGACATGCTTTGCGCCTGGAACAAGCTTTTTTTGACTGCCTGAATCGATATAAAGAACAGCGCCAAAATAATCTGGTAATACATAAGGCAAATATTAATAACGCTGATAACTCATCGAGCAAAATGATGGGAGCACTCAATTTCCTTGATTTAAAAAAAGAAAATTTCCAGGATGTTGCCAGAAATATAATTTTAAAACGATCAGACCGGCGGAGGCTGTTAAGATATAGGGTCAAATCGGTTGAGGATATGCTTCCATATTATGCATTCAAAAAAGGAGAGCATTTATATATCAAGGCCAATAATTTTCCTGGATCAGGCGATTACTATTTACGAGTATTAGAGCAGGGACGCTATTTATTTATGATCGATGAAGTATTTATAGATCCTAAATCTGGCTTTAAACCCAAGCTTCCTCAAGCTCTGGTAAGAGTCGGGATTATTTTGGATATGGAAACTGGTATCCCGATGATTGTTACAGATGAATTAATGGTAGATTTACTGAAAGATTATCCCGTCTTACAAGAACATTATATATTTAAGGATATTCTTAAAAATCCTTTTCAGCTTACCAGAGTGCAAAAGGCAATAGCTGAAATAAATAGCAGAGTGAACTAATATACTTCATGAAAAAACTTTGTACGGTTTTCCTGCTGATATTTATCACACAAATGGTGATAAGTGCACAGGAAACCTTTCCCCGCAATGGTGTCATGGATCATCGCGAGCGCTTTTATGCCCTAACAGGAGCAAGTGTTCATATTGACCTGTTTTGTTTTGCTTCAGTCAGAGTGGTTTTTGGCAACAGCGCAATTTGCCTTTTCAGGCAGGGCAAGCCATCGGATATGGATTGGAATACGAAGATGCAGTAGCTCCGCTAACTGGCAATACAGCTACTATATTAGGAATTAATGAACAAACGGGCACATTAGAAAAAGGCAAAGATGCCAATTTATTTATTGCAGTTGGTGATGCACTTGATATCAGAACCAACCAAGTCACCAAAGCGTTTATTCAAGGAAGAGACGTTAATTTGGATAATATCCAAAAGCAGCTCTACGAAAAGTATAAGCGTAAATATGAATCGATAGAGAAATAAGCACTGAACTATCGTTAAGGTTTTACTAAAAGTACTGAAAAAACAATGGTGTACACCATCAACTCGTTACCAAAGTATAATTGCCACGTCAAAAAAAAGCATTTACTAAAAATTCTGAACCCATGAGAATGATTAAAAAATCCGGCTTGTTATTGCTTCTTCTGACAGCTTTTTTTGCTACTGTTAATGCACAAGAGCAAGGCAAAGTAACAATCAATGGACAACAATATACCTATATGGTAGAAGAGTGTGGTGACACCTTAATTATTGCTGACCTGGACGATGTCTCCGTTTCTTCCTTACGAGAATTTAATAGTCGTCAGGATTATCTGACCTATCGCCGTTACCGAAAGTATGCTGCCATCGTATACCCTTATGCAGTTGAAGCCGTGAAACTTTATCGCGAGGTGGAATATGCAACGGCTACCATGCCGGAACGCAAACGTAAAAAGTACATCAAGAACCTACATAAAGACCTAAAAGGTGAATTTACTGATCCGCTTAAGCATCTGACCAAGACACAAGGTATGATCCTGATCAAAATGGTAGAACGAGAACTGGATACGAATATGCATACCATCATCAAGGATCTTAGGAATGGACTTACTGCTTCTTACTGGAGTACGATGGGTGGAATGTTTGGACACGATCTCAAAGAAGGATACACAGAAGGAAAGGATCCCATTCTTGATGCGGTGTTAAGTGATATGGATATATCTTATGAAATACCAGGCACTTCGGCTAGTAATAATTAACGCAAGTTGTGATGCAAATGCTGAATGTAAAATGTAGAGCAGAGCAATAAAAAATGTAAAAGAATACTACCAAACTTTGCCCTCACTTTTACATTTTACATTGAACGTTTTCATTTTGCGGTTTCAAGTTAAGAATATCACAACTTGAATTAATTAGATAAGATCAGGTTCAAACGCAAGTGCAAGTTCAAAGTGCAAGCGTAGTTAAGAGAATTTGCACTTGAGTTTGTGTTTGATCTTGAACTTCCTATCCCTTACAATTCTTCTACCTTTTTCAACAACCATTTTCGCTCTGTTAAGGGTTCTGTCAATTCAATCCCTTGTTTCAATTGGCTTTTAGCCGACTTATCCCCTGGCTTGAGGCTGAGCAACCGAAAGGCAAAAGACACGATATTCTTATAATTCTGCTGATGATACCCCATTCTACGTTTGCGTCTTAAAAAACTACGCATCGTTTTCAGGTGATAATCCAAAAGATCATATTCATCCAGTTCATAGTAGCATTTGAGTAGTATTGTTTTAGCTACCATATTATTGATAAAATCCTTATAATCAGCACGCTGCAGATATGCTATAGCCTGTTGATAATCTTTCTTCAAAAAGGAAACCCTTGCTGCATTTAAACTATAGGCTGCCTCTTGCTGATCTTTTGCCAATAAAAGACGATAATCATATAGAAATTGCTCTACCCAGTCCAATCGTTGTAACCTTAGAGCAATTCCGGCAATATTGTTATACGTAAATCGGGATAATACTCCGTTTTCAAGCAAAA
>BQJP01000159.1 GCA_021604765.1 Thermodesulfobacteriota bacterium | reverse complement strand
ATTTTCTAAGCCAGACTTTTTCTTCTTTTGTTAACACTAGCCGTTTAATGTCTAGTATCCGACGTTCGGGATAGACCCATTTATTAAAAATATTTGTTTTTATATTCTCAGGGGTTGCTTGTAACTCTTTATTCAAAATAGATACGAACTCAGGCCAATCCTTTCTGACGCCGATACTGCCCTTACCACCACCCCAGGGTAGAACAGTTTTTATATCAAGCCCGAATATCTCATTGCGATTCATTAAATCAACTGACGCTGCATGTAATAATACTGTTGCGTCGGCCTTACCTTCAGTCACCTGAAGTAGTGCTTCGAATGGAGTAGCTGCGTATGAATAACTTAGATCTGGATGTCTTCTTATCAAGGCATCATTCGCGGGAAAGTTTTCAAGCAGAACAACTTTTTTGCCGGAAAGGTCAGACTCGTTTTTAATGGTCGTGTCTCCTCTACGCGCTACGATAGCATAGCTATAATGAAGAAAGTCATCAGAGAACTGCAAGTGCTCTTCATGTTCAGGAAGAGGGTATAGAGAAGGAATGACATCAACTTCTTTATTGGCGAGCATATTCAATATCTCTTTTTGGCTTCCAGCGTTGACTACTTCTATATTTATATCCAGATCTTTTTGAAAGAGCTCAAAAAAGTCAGCGGCCAAACCAGAAAACTTTCCATTGCTATCAAAGAAATGATAGGGAGGGTTATCTGACACTAGGGCAAGACGAATTACGGGGTGCTTTTTAATCCATGCATGTTCGTCATGGGTGAGCCCAATCAATTTTTCTCCACTAAACCATCTATCGTAGAGACGATAGTAAATTGAAGATTTGTCTCTTTTCAAACGCCAGACACGGTTGCTAATAGTTTTCGATATATCTTTGTGACGGCCTATTGGAAAGGCTAGTGTGCTTAGGGTTGGTGCGAATTCGATTGGTACTAATTGAGCGTTAAAGTGTCTGGCATGACGCAATGCATAGATATTACTGCTTATGCTGGCTAACACTTCGCCGGATTCTATTAATTTAAACGCTTCAGCATAGGTATCTACTTCAAAGAAAATAGGGTGTACGCCTACATGTAAGCAGTGCTGCTTGAAGTCTTCGGCAATTTTATCATTTTTAAGCACAGCGACGGGCTTGACGTCTAAATCACTAATATCCTGAATGTTTGATTCAGCGAGAGCGGAGACCGCTCCCCATGTAGAGAA
The DNA here is from genome assembly GCA_021604765.1 of Thermodesulfobacteriota bacterium. Taxonomy (GTDB): domain Bacteria; phylum Desulfobacterota_D; class UBA1144; order Nemesobacterales; family UBA2774; genus CR02bin9. The sequence continues at coordinate 1,591 of BQJP01000159.1, read as the reverse complement.
AAACTCAACATCACCAAAGTCGAGAAATTTGTCTCGTTCTTCGGTATAGGCGATCCCCATTAGCAGATCAATTTCTCCCATGCGGGTTTTTTCCAGCAAAATAGACCATTCGTCAAAGACATATTCAAGTGACCAGCCTTCCTGAGCAGCGACATCATTGAGCATTTCTATGTCGAATCCTCTGGGAATACCCTTGTCATCCATAAAGACAAAAGGAGGATTATCGTAGATGCCTACTTTGAGTGGCAATTGCCCCGGTGTAAAACAGATAGCAGGCATAAGGGCAAGCAGCAGCAGGACAACTAAGTATTGAAAAAATGACGCAAGATTAAAAGAGGATAGACGATATATCAAAATGACACCCTTCCGATGATCAGGTTTGCAAATATTGATATTTTAACGGTTGATCTCATGACATGATTAATGCCTATATAAATGGAATCTTGTATCTATGAATTATCCCTGCGTCGACAATAAAGTAAGTTCCAAATTGAAACATATTGTTCAGAGTATATCGTCAATCATAATTTTAAGCGAAGTAGTTTAAAGGCTGTAGAGCAGGTATTTTTGAATGCAAACTATTGATTAGCAATTAAATATAACTCATCTTGGGTTATTGAGCCGTTGTGCAGTGCAGAAGCGAGTAATACTCCGTTTACACCTATTTTATGTAACTGATAAACGTCTTCTATGTTTTGCACTCCACCCGCAGCATAGATGTTGTGATTATTGGCAAGTTGTAAGACTTGATTCAGACAGTTTACGTCAACACCTTTATTTAAACCGATACGGTGTAGCATCATGACGATGACCTGTTTGGGCCATAGATTTGCGTCGTCAAGTAAATAAGCATTTTCCAGAAAACCCGTGTCGCTAAAATCAAGCGATAATAGGATATCTGGATTTTTATTGAAGATTTCAGTAAGTGAATCTGGCGATAATATATTTTCTGAACCTAATATTTGTCTGATGTTATTACTTTTAAAATAACTTTTATCAGCTTGCAGGGCCTTGATGCCTGCGTCTACCCAGAACTCACATTGTTTAAACGTTACTGAAAGTTCTTTAATTAATGCACTCTGATCATCAATCCCCTGAATAGCATCAAGATCAGCAATATAAATTATTTTGAAAGGGTATAATTCGAGAAAAGCAGACATGATAGCTTCTGGTTCAGAGCTCAATGATATGACTGATGTGACGGGTTGATAGAAGCTTCTCTCGCCTTGCGTTGCATGAACAACCAAACCGCGACTTAAATCAAGAACTGGAATTATTAACATAAATAACAATGCGTCATTTTTTACTTGAGTTTATCACAGGAGGTGGGTTATCTGGACAAGCCCTGCCAGAAAATTTAATCGAAGAAGCCGAGCTCATGCTACAAACCTTGTTAAATGAAATAATTGAGGCTGGGCATCCGGATATAACGTTGACCAGAGATAAAAGACTTGGTTTGTGTGAACATGCAGTGAGTCAGTATATTATCAATGAAACACTGGAAGAAGAATTACATAAATGTATTAGTGGGTCTGATATTACGTGGTTAATTGCACCTGAAACAGATGATTGTTTAGCCAGGCTTGCAGAA
>BQJP01000158.1 GCA_021604765.1 Thermodesulfobacteriota bacterium | reverse complement strand
GTTGTAAGATAATTTTTAGGATAATATGAAAAAAGAAGAAATTTTGTTCAAATTGAGTAAAAAAGATGATTTGTAGTATATGTCTCCGATGAAGGCTTCTCTTTTACTACTGAACTCGAAATTGACTCCCACAACGGACTTTAAACTGCTCAGAAAATACTACTTTTTGGACTACAACTTAATGCACTTTTTTATTTTCGAAAATTACTGTTCGAGAATTTTCGAAAAAAAAGAAGATTCTCTGAAAAAAGCCGATTTGTGCATGGACTCAATAGTATACTCTGATATAATAAACAATGAATTAGGCAGTACTCAGAATTACTCTCTACTATCCGACTTCTGCTACTACTCTACAATAAGGCCTTGTTTGTTGTTAAAAAGAAATCTGCAATTTGCTCAATTTCCTTAATTATTGGGTAAAATTGGTAAAAGCAATAAAATGAGCCGAATAGTGACCGAGCTGAGAAATAAGTACATCGAACAAATGTCCTTCATGGACAACAGAATGACCATTATAACCACAAACCTCTTAGCAACCCAAATCCAGCACTTCATGAGCCACTCCCAATTCAAAGAAACCTTCTCCCTCTACCAACAATTCAACCTAACCCCGGAAACCATAAAAGAAAGCATAAAAGAAACCATAGACCTGAACTACACCAAAAACTCCCTCAACTGCCTCAGCAACTCCTCTAAAACCTCTTTCCGGAAATTATACAAAAAAATGACTAAATAATTTTAAAATTTTTTAAAATGTTAAACTAGAAAAACCAAATTTGAATTAAAGCCCTTAAAAACAAACTAATTCGAAAATAAATAAATGAAATTGTTAAGCATTTGTTTATTGAGCTTAGGAGTCCTTTTGGAGGCCACTCCTGAACAGGTCCAAGCCGAGCAGATCGTTCTCGGTCAGAATAGTCAGCTCACAAGTGAAGGAGGAGAGACTATTACTGCGGAAGAGTTGGCTAAGTTGATTGAAAGTGGAGAGCTACGGGAAGTGGAGATGAATGGAGGCTCTTTTTCGCTCAACGGCTCGGCCACTATGCAAGGAGAGACCACCACAACCACCGGATAGGTGTTCACCGGAGAACTCACCACCACCGGTCAGACTGTATAGTAGGAGAACTTGACCACTCAGGTCCTTTACTCCAAGCCAATCATCACTCAAACCCAGCAAATAGTCAGCAGACCAGTTGTGACCAGAAAAGTGATCCAACAGCCTGTTATCACTTAGAGAATAGTCAGCCAACCCATCATCAGATAGAGAATCGTTTAGACTCCTATTGTGAGAAAGAAAGTCGTTTCTAGACCAGTTTATACTGAAAGAGAGACCAAAGACGCCATTGTCGACGAGAGAACCATTCAAAGAAGTGTTCCCGTTCAAGTACCTGGAAATGTCACTATTAGAGAGCAATATATTCAGCCTACTGTTCAGACTGTTACCGAGAGACTCAACGTCCAAAGAGGAGAAACCAGAGCAGTCAACAACCCAGTCGTCACCAGACCCACCAAATACGACAACAAAACAGTCTACAGAGACTTCTAGGCTCCTGCTAAGGAAATCCTTACCCAACCAATCATTGAGAGAACCGTAGTAAACAACACCGAGAAAGTCAACTTCGTTCCTTCTCAAGCCCAAGTCATTAACAGAGACCCTATTACTAGAGAGGCTCAGATCAGACAAACCAGCAGATCCCAAAATGTGACCAGACCCGGCAGACAAATCATCAACCAGACCTACATCCAACCAGTGGTCCAGAGAGAAAACGTGGAAGTCAAGTTCAACAGAGGACAAGACCAAACCATCGAAATGGACCCAATCACCGAACAGACCCAATACAACACTCAAAAGAGAGTCCAGACTGTCTAGGCCCCTGCTCAACAAATCATCACCCAACCTGTAGTACAAGAGTACGTCAACGAGACCGAAATCCACCACGTTCAAAACCCAGTCATCAGAAGAGTCCCAGTCACCAGACCGGTTCCCGTTCCAACCCCAGTGCTCAACAAAGTGCCAATTGTTAGAAGAATTCCAGTTCCCGTTGCTTCTGAGAAAAACAGAGGAACCAAAATTTTGAATTCTACTAATGTTCATGTACATATGCCTGAGAGTGAAAGTTCAGAGTCTTCTGAAGAGGATGTCGATTTGGGACACTCTCACTATCAAAATGGATATTCTTGGAATGATAGAAATAAATGGGGTGGTTATGGATGCAATATGCCAGGATGCGGATATGGTCATGGTCATGGTAATATGGGATAAGGTGCCGGACACGGATTGTGGATGGGACAAGGATACAATAACTAAGGTGTTAAGGTGGTTTACAAAAAGAACTACGAAACTAAGGGATCCGGAAATTCTGCTTTCAGACACTGATAAATTAACTTTTTTTGCAATAAAATTAAATACTCTTTTTATGGTTAATTATTAATTTTTATTTTTTTTTTTATTTTTTTAATGATTAGAAGAGTAATAGTTGAATTGTTGAATTAGAGATATTGTATATATGAGATATTTAGATGTAAAATTGGTTTTAAAAGATAATATAATACTAAAAGAGATTTTAGATGTAAAAATGGTTTTTTGGCGAAAATGTAATTTTATAGGATATTTTGAGAAATTTGATAAAAATGCATAAATCAGATTTTAGACTATAAAAATTAGTATAAAAACCAATATGTATTAATAACTATACAAACATCAATATTAAATTAACAACCAAAAACAATACAAAATTGACAAACCACTTCAATAAACCCAAGTCTCCGGCTACCCATCATCATCTTACAACTCATCTCC
>BQJP01000157.1 GCA_021604765.1 Thermodesulfobacteriota bacterium | reverse complement strand
TGTATTTTGTCTAAAGTTTTGTTCAGGCAATAAGTTATGTGCATTTAAAGTTGGTCTACCTATTAGCAGTTCATGCCAGTTTGGATCATCAACTAAAAATACTAAAACATCATTGAACATTAACTGTTGATTTTGTTTATTTGTTGCTAAAACATCCATTATCCCACAAGTAGTACACTTGATGAGAGTGCCATTTGGCAATACTAAATATACATCTCCTTTAACTGTTCTAACTTCTTTACAATATTTAGCATGTTCTTTTAAAGACCCTGCTGTCGTGAAGGCTCCAGAATCTAAAGTCCCATCAACATTATTATTTGTTTTAGATTCATTATTGAAAACTGTGAGTGTTACTGATTGAGCACTTCCAGTACGTTTCAATTCATATATTTTAGCAGTTAAAGGAAGATTAAACTTATTTAGCAAAGCTATAATAGCTGCAGATAAAGTTTTCTTTTGTGTTTGAGGAATACCATTTTGTAATTGACCTTGAGAGAAAGGATTGAAACTTCTTTGTCTGAATTGACTTTGATTTTGTAAACGATTTTGATACTGATTTTGATTTTGAAAACGATTCTGATATTGATTTCCTTGAAAGCCAAACTGATTTGACTGCTGATACCCTTGAAAACCAGATGGGTTGTTTTGAATACTATCTTGATAACCTCTCTGATTATTAACTCTCATCATCTCCATCAATAATGGCATCATATTATTATTATTATTTTGACTTGAATTGGTTCTCTCTTCTAACTGAGATACTTTTTGTTTCAGTTGATTTATTTTTATATCAGCTTTCTCTTTAACAACTGCTAGAGCTTGATCAATAATACTCTTATTACCTTCTGTACTCTCTACTCGATTTGTTTTAAATTTATTACTTGATTTATCTTGTTCATCATCTTTAAGATCAATAACCCAAGCTCTTTCTTTTAAAACAGCTTCAATACCACTGAGAGTTGAGAATTTTGAATGATGTGCCATACTTTCTAGAAATCTAAACGATTTAGGAACTACTCTAGAGATAGCTTTGTTAAATTCATGTCGAACAAATATATTTCCAATGTCTTTGATTCTTCGTTCAAGCTTAGTACATTGCATCATGAAACTTGATACTCTTTCTAAAGCTGTTCCTGTTGAAGGCCACATAAGCTCTGTTACAATATGATCTAGACTTCCAAACTGAATGCTTTCATCTAAAGATAAAACATGTTCGTTTAACAAACCTCTAATGATGTCATCTTGCAAAGGTAAACCGCGTTCAGCAGCTTTACTTTGAACCCATGTATAAACATCTAGGTCAAAGAAAGAAGTCATCTGATCGTCAGGTCTTCTTCTGTTATTATATTTAAACAAGAATTCTTCAATAGAACTTCTGGATAAGTCTGAAAGAGTTCCTATTTTATCGACTTTGGAGATTCTTTGGGTTTGATTTGAGTTTCTATTATTACCATTTAATAATTGAAGAAACTGCTCATTAGTAAGAGTTATAGTTCCACTGTTATTTGAGCTGTTGTTGTTGCTATTGTTCTGATTGTTATTTCCACCATTATTTGAATTAACTTCTACATTATTATTTGTTGATGATGAGGCATCAATATTTTCGTTAGATTGTTCGACGTTCGTTGGTTCATTATGTTCTGGTTGAACTTGAGTAGTATTTGTAAACTGATTATTGTTGTTATTATTATTATTATTATCACTGTTGGATGTAAAGTCTGTAACAGGATTGATTGACATGTTGATTTGACTTTCTACAATGTTATCTTCTTCGCTCGAATCACGCTCTAAAATTTGAGCAAGAAACTTATCAGACTCTTCTTTGTCTTTTTGTATTCTTTGTAACCTGATTGCTTCAAGAGCTTCTTCTCTTGCTGCTTTCTCAATGGCAGCAAACTCTTCGTTGATAACACCTCTAGTAATTTTTCCTTCTTTTCAATAAATGTAAGCTTTAAATCCACTTCGTATCCACTTCTATCCACTTCTTTCTATTTACTCTATTTACTCTACTTACTTTAGAGTTTACTGACCTTTTTTTTAAGGATTTAACAAAGTCTTTTGTTTGTATAGGTTGCAAAGATTCCTATTTATTTTTTGTGCTTTGTTTTTGATTTTTTAACAGTAATGAACTCTCTATTTACCAGCTTGAGTCCAATCCAATCCAAATTCCAATACTTCAGTATAATATAAACGTATGTATAAAATAATATATATAAATTTGACCTATAAAGAGCTCGTAATATAAAATATAAAAATGTATATAAATTTAGAAATGTAAATTGTAATTAATTGAATAAAAATTAATGTAATATAAAATTGATAATATAAAGTATAAGGTATATATATTTACTGTTTCTATAATTGTCTATAAGTATTTGCTAGTATTATAAGCTTTTAGTTGGAGTTTTAGTTGGAAATATTTTTAAATGTAAAAATTTGGGACCTAATGTCAATTTCAAGTTAAGTTGATAACAACGTTAATATTTATCGATAAATATTGTTATAGCGCGCACTTGGTTAATCTTTATTAGGTCTTTGATAATGTGTAATGCTGTAAATAAAAATGTATGTAATTTCCTTGTTCTCCTTTGTGATTTCTTATTATTAGTGGTACTAGTTATGAACTATTTTATAGTGAACTATCCGTTAATAAGCATCCTTGTGTTACAACACGATAAGCAATAGCTTTTTCAGCTTCTGGCGATATAGTAGCCCATCTAGTTAACATGTCTGCAAAAGAGTTCTGAGAACTACTAATATGGTGGACATGTAAACGTAAGTGCTGAAATACTAAGCTCCAACGTCTAAGTCT
>BQJP01000156.1 GCA_021604765.1 Thermodesulfobacteriota bacterium | reverse complement strand
CCACAATTGGGTAAACCTATATTCAGGTGAGCTTTTGACTAGATATATGCCAGATCATGGAATAGCAGAACTCTTGAAAAATAACATAGAGAAGGAATTATATTAATCATTCAACACGACCTCCATTTCAGGCAATGGTGTTGTTTTCCACAGACAGAGTTAATAAATTCTATAACATAGCAGTTCATAAGACTGATTATTTTAGAAAACGTATCATTTTTTAATCCGGTTCGTATAATATTATTACAAATTCTTTAGTGTAGTTGATTAATAATTATTAACATTGACAAATAAGGAAAGCGAGCACAAATTATAGGTGCCTTGTAAAGCCTAGCTATATATGAAACCAAAAAACTACTCCTGTGATTTTAGTTGTTAATCATGATCTTAACTCGTACGAGAAAGTAGAAGAAACATCCTTTGAAAAGTTGAACATCTGGGAGAGGAAGCATATACAAGAATGGATCAGGCAAACGCCTGAAATTCTTGGCGAAGACCTCCTTGTGGTAAGTATTGAATTTGATCGCTTCAACAACTCTAATGATCGGCTTGACGTGCTGGCAATTGACAGGGAGGGAAATATCGTTGTGATCGAACTGAAGAGGGATGCTTTTGCTGGCTATGCCGACTTACAGGCTATACGGTATGCTGCTATGGTCTCTTCTATGACCATTGAGAAGTTACTTCCTTACTATAATCACTATCAAAAAAAATCTCTTGGTGTAAATATTCCTACCAATGAAAATTCCCTCGCTAATATCACTGAGTTTGTTAACGATGAAGATTTTCAAGAGCTTTCCAATACCCCTAGAATTATTCTTTGCTCTGAGGATTTTTCTCAGGAATTGACTACTACCGTACTTTGGTTAATAGAAAATGGCTTGGACATAACTTGTGTAAAAATCAAGCCCCATCAAATTGGCGATAAGGTTGCCATTGTGCCTAATAGAATTATCCCTATTCAGGAAGCACAACAATACCTGATTGACATTCAACAGAAAAATGAGGAGCGTATAGAGCGCAAGAAAAGAACCCGAAAGAAGACCATGAAAATTTTGATAGAGGGTAAAGTGCTCAAAGAAGGGGATATCATTTACTTGAAAAATAGCTTGCCTGATTATTTGCAATACAATGAAGAAGACCCTACCTACAAAGCGACTATAACTGGAAAGCTTGGTAGAAGCAACGCTATCAAATGGGAAAAAGATCAGCAGGAATATTCTATTTCTAACTTAACCTGGCATATTTTTAAAAATCATCACCCTGATAAGAAAAACCCTGGTGGCATAAATGGTAATGTGTGTTGGGTAGATGAAGAAGGAGAAAATTTGTGGACATTGGCAGAGCATTATCTTGCAAAAGATAATGAGAATGAAAACATGTTATAAAAACTTCATTGAATTATACAATAACTTTATTTTTTAGATATTAACAATAAATATTAAAGTAATAGATGAATAAAATTGGATTCAAAAACTTCCGTCGATTCATCAACTTCCAACCAATAGAATATCATAATATCACTTTCTTGGTTGGGAGAAATAATTCTGGAAAATCGACAATTGTTAAGGCCCTTTTATTAGTGTTAGAATACCTGAAATCAAACGATGTCAGTAAGTTTTCTTTTGCTAATAAAAGCCTTGAAGATGCAAATATTGTCACCTATGAAAGAGCAAAAAACAAATTTGCTAATGAGGATTTCATCAAATTTGAATTTACTCTCGGGCAATTTAAATTTGATATCACAATCACAGGAAAGAATAGTTTAACTATAGTCGATGTAGATACCTTGATTGTTACTGACTTAAAACAACACTTTTCCTTTTTAATAAGACCTCAATTGAAGACAATCAAGATTTCAAAATCTGGTGAATCGAAAGAAGCTGCTGAAGACATAGATGCGAACCAACTAGCATCTCTGGAGCAAATAATCGAGAGCTTCGAAGAAGAATTAAAAAGCACAGACCAGAAAAAATCAAGCAAGGAATATATTTTAAAAATGGAAGAGTTGAGAAATCTTAAGAGGAGAAGAAATATTCTCGCTCATTCCAGTACCAATATAGAAGCAAAAGAATTTTTCGAAATAGCAACAAATTACTTCTATCCTAAGGATTTAGAAGATATAATTCAGTATGCTGTTGAAGAAGCGAAGAGTATGAATTTTCCGAAGTTCCAAAATCTTCCTGAAAACAAGGGTTACAGGTCAAATGAATTAAAGGATCCCTATTCAAATTACATCTCTTTCCAACAGTATGGTACAATAATAGACGATTCTTTATCCTTGCTACACGAAGAATTGGACAAGATAAATATCTATTATTTACCTGCTAATCCTGCCAAACAATCTGCATTATTTGCAATAAGAGATAAGGGGAATGCACTAGCGCAAGCTATACATGATTTTGTTCAATTAGGCATAGAAACAGGAACAGAAGCCTATAGATTTATTGAACGATGGATGCAAAATGATGACGGTTTTGAGATAGGCGACACATTTGAAATAATTCCTAGGGCTGGTGAAGCATATGAAGTAATTATAGAGTCTTTTGAAGCAAAAATCCCCTTAGCCGACAAGGGAATGGGGTCAATTCAAGCGATGCTATTGCTATTCCGAATTGCTTGTATCATTCATAAAACCGAAAAGATAAGTTATAATCCATTAGTGATAATTGAAGAACCAGAACTGAATTTACACCCTGCATTACAAAGTAAATTAGCGGATCTGTTTTTAGAGGTCTATGAAAAATATGGAATTGATTTTATAGTCGAAACTCATTCAGAGTATTCCATTAGAAAATCACAGGTAATCGTAGCTGAAGGAGG
>BQJP01000155.1 GCA_021604765.1 Thermodesulfobacteriota bacterium | reverse complement strand
TAGAACTAGAATATAACCCATTTGTTTATTGATATATAAATAATCAGCGTGAATAATCTCTCTCGGAGCTCTTGCAATATCTGTTACAGAATAAGGTCTTGGAATAAGACTTGGAACTCTTCGACAATGTAAACAATTATGTCTAATTTGATCAATAATTTCCTTAAGATTAACTTCTGGAGGTAAATCGAAATAGTAATCATCAGCGTAATTATATTCAGAAGTAGCTGAATCATGAGATACTGAAACATGTATCCAAAACAGCATAATTTCAACATAACTAGGAGGTATTACTTTCTTTAACTTCTTCTTCATAACATTATATAAACCTCGTTCTTTCAACTTGGAACAAAAGTGTAAAGATACTTTTGAAGTATTCGTCAAAGAATCATACCAAACTAACTGTTCTTCTATTAACTTACTTTCATTTGGAGGCGTCCACCAATCAGATCTAAACCAAGGATGTATAAAACTAAGTCGTAAACTATGTAATTTATCCATCATTTCCTTAACTCTCTTCTTACTTTCTTCAGTACTTGGATTTCTTCCTTTAATATTAATAAGTTTTCTTTTTCTTTGTCCTAATCTATTAATCAAGATATAAAAAGCACTAACTTTAGCAATAGCTTTCTCAGCTTCTGGAGATATAGTAGCCCATCTTGTTAACATGTCTGCAAAAGAGTTCTGAGAACTACTAATATGGTGGACATGTAAACGTAAGTGCTGAAATACTAAGCTCCAACGTCTAAGTCTCGAGAAGTAAGATGTTCTCTCGACCCAAGTTGGTCTTAATATAGGAATCAAATTCTTATGGTCTGTGAAGAGATTGATTCCACCTACATGACCTTCTAATAAGAACTTAATTCTCTCAAATGATTTAATAATAGGAAAAAGTTCCTTCTGACTCATAGTCCAGTTCAACTGAGAGTTAATAAACTTTCCACTTAGAAATAACATCGGCTTAAAAGCACTTGATCTAACACTAAAAGGAATATAAGGATCAAATTCAATAGATCCTAAAACTAAAGCCCAAGTTTCTTGACTAGCATCAATAAAAATACCTAAATCACAATTTCTGTCATAGTGAGCTAAGTTATGTTCTGCACTACAAGCAACTGCTTTAAGTAAATCTTTCCACTGTTGAACCAATAAAGGTGTCCAACTGATCAACTTCATTTGTTTCTTCAACATAGATAACTTCTTGCCTTTTAAGTTTGTAAAAGAAGAAAACGGTTGTCGTAATTTCGACAAGTTTGGAATAGCAGTTGATAACCAATTAATAACAAAAACCGCTTGAGCTAACTCATGATGATAAACAGGCCTTGTAGTCCCTAAAATCTTAGTAAAGAATCTTTTTGGATATCTCCAGCCTTTACTACTAACAACTCGTCCGCAGTATTCTGCTTCTAGTCTAAGTAACTGACATTTCTCAATATTAAGTCGTACTCTTTTTGCTTTATATCCAATTAATAATCTTTCGAAATTATTATAATAAGATTGAAAATCATCTGCAAATAACAAAGTGTCGTCTATCCACTGTAAAACTTGTCTCTTATAAGATGTAATCTTAGATCCTAATAAACCAGAAGGTAATAATATTTCTTGTAAAATCCTATTAGAGAAGAAAGCAGGTGTATTTAGCCAACCTTGTGGCGCACCTATAAATGAATAAATTCCGAAAGTTGTAGTAAAGCAAAATAAATCTCTCATTTCCTTATGAGTAGGTAAGTAATCAAACCCTGATAATATATCTAGAACAGCAAAGAATAGTGGTTTGTTCAAATGAAGAAACTGTTCTTCTAAGTTTGGTAATTCTAATATTGTCTTCACACAAGCGTCATTAAATAGCCTCATATCTATTACCATTCGATACTTTTTCTTCTTTGCATGTTTATCTTGATGAGGTTTCATAACTGGAAATGCAGCACTGCTATATCTGGGATAATGACAAGCCTGAATCAAACCGTTGTCAAGTAACTGTTGTACTTTTTCAACCATAAATTCTTGTTGAGGTAAACCTTTTGGTTTTATCGGGTTGGCTCTAATAACATCTGGAGCATCTGATTTAAGTCTAGCTCTAATAGGTTTAAGTTGGCTTATTTGGGTTTTAGAATTCTTTGTCCCAAAAGCCTCCCAGTGTAATAAAAGTAAACATCTTAGACGTTCTACATTGGAAGGTCCAACACCTGGATGATCATTAAATCTTTCTGCAATTAGATCACATTTCTTATTAATAATGTCGCAAATTTCCTTTTTGTCTCTTTCAAATCTATCGTTTTCTTCTTCAGCATGAACTACATTTTCACCATAACCAACTTCTGACTCTGGAATATAATCATAACTGTTGCCGTCAGAGCTTGAAAATGTTATCGTAGGATGTTCAATCTTCTTCTTTAACTTCAGTATTTCCTGATCATTTAAAGTATAATGTACTCTTCCTAATCCTTTAACTGAGCATAACAAATAGTTATTAAAAGGAGTTTCATAAACTCTAGCTCGTTTCTTATTTTCAGTTGCTTCTGTTTTCTTTTTACTCAAACTGTCAGGAACATAAGCTTCTTTCTCTGGATCATCCTTCATAGTATCTTCAGAAGAGTCGTTTAACTCTTCAAAGTTGACACTTGAACTAGAACTAGAACTTGAACTAGAATTAGAACTTATACTAGAACTGCTATCACCACTACTTGTACTGTGATTAGAAAGATCAGATTCATATCCTTCATCTTCAGAACCTTCATTAATGTTCTCATCTCGAGCAACATTATCATCTTTGATTTGGCCCTGTAACTTATTAATATAAAATCGTAACATCAGTTGATTAATGTTTATTTTGTCTATCTTTTTGCCTTCAGTTTTAGGTAACTGTTTTATAGAATCATTATGAGTTACAATTCCTTTGAGTTTCGGTAACATTTCCTTCATTATATTGAACATCTTTTCCAAAGCCATTGACATATCTTCAGCCAAAAGTACGTCTTTATTAGCTTGATAAACTA
>BQJP01000154.1 GCA_021604765.1 Thermodesulfobacteriota bacterium | reverse complement strand
CCTTCTTGTTCAATAGGGTTTTGTGTAGCTAGCACAAAAAATGGTGCTGGCAGAGGGTGGCGCACACCACTTACTGTTACAGAGCGTTCTTGCATAGCTTCCAATAAGGCAGCTTGCGTTTTAGGAGGAGTACGGTTAATCTCATCAGCCAAAACAATATTCGCGAATAGTGGTCCGGGGTTGAACTTAAAGTGGCGGTCTTCATCCAGTACTTCAGAACCCGTAATATCTGAAGGCATTAAATCAGGCGTAAACTGTATACGTTTGAAGTCCAGATCTAATACTTCTGCAATAGTACTTACCAACAAAGTCTTTGCTAGTCCAGGAACTCCAACTAATAAGCTATGTCCATTACTAAACAGTGAAATAATCACCGCTCTTACCACGTCATTTTGGCCTACAACTACTTTAGCTATTTCTTTGCGTAATATTTCATAGGATGCCGCAAGGGCGTCTACCGCCTCTACATCTGATTTAAACTCTGTCTGTGCCATTCAATTGTATTTGACTTTCTCTCTATATCAATATTGTTCTTTGACAATTTTTACGCGAAAGCTGTATTATTGTTCTAAACGAGCCAAAGATACATAGAGATATAAAGGAATCATAAATTATTTATAGTGAGGCAGGATACTTTTCAGAAGAAAAAATCCCATCCATATCATAAATAAGAAAAAGGCATACCTTTTACAGCTAATGCCATTCAAAACACGCCAAATATAAGCTTTGTTGGCTTCTTAAGAAGGTATCCTTATTTTAATAACATTTCCATAACATGTCTGACAATTTTGCTCCTTGCCCGGGTAGAGAAAAGTGCCACCATTCAGTCCTGATTGGTTTAAATCCTACCGCTTTCATATGCTCATGTAAGAGTGCTCGATTAGCCAAAACATCAGCTGCTAAATCCTGATAAGCAGGATAAGCTTCTATCCCAAAATAATCATATGGAGTGCCCATGGGCAATTCCTGTCCTGTACTATCTACTATCGTTAAATCAACTGCAGCTCCTCTATTGTGCATAGATCCTTTCCTTGGATCAGAAACATACCTTCTATCTGGTACCTTTTCCCAAAGTTTCCACTGTATAGGCCGGGGCCGGTAGCAATCATACATTTTCAAGCCTAATCCCCGTTTTTTTAGTTGTTGATGTACTTTCACCAGAGTATGTGCTACTCGGGGCCTCAAAAAACATCGACCACAACCATACATTTTCTCTCCCACAAAGTTGCTATCCGTTGCATAGCGTAAATCCAGTAGGATAGTAGAATCCAGTCGTATCAGTTCTGTCCATTTGGAAGTATCATAATCAATTGGAAGAAAATTTATAAGGGTAGCTGGAGTAGTATCTTCTACCAGTACCTCATTTTCAAGTAATTGAGTGCTGTCTGATTGCTCTGAAAGCCTTTCCTCCGTTGAATTATTGCTGTTTTGGCATGATACAGCAACCAATAAGGATAGTATAAGTGTTATAGCATGCATCTTCATAATACGAAACTACCTTTAAGCTATGATAAAAATAATCAGAGAAAGAAATTCAAAAATAATCAATGATAAAAACTAAGCAATCACCACTCCTGTTTCTTAGTTTTGCAGCTAATAACAATCCTTCTTTTACAAATCATTTGCTAAGAATCACAGGGTTTGTAAAAGAACCATTACAATGAATACCTCTACTTACAAATATAATACCTGGCTATACTACCTTATTCTAGTACTTCTAGTACCAGCCTTATTGATCAATCTGGGCATAGTAACGCTAATTGATGATGAAGCACTTCGCGCATTGGTTGGCCTGGAGATGAAATACTCTGGCAATTTTATTGCGCCTACGGTAAATGGTGAATTCTACTATAAAAAACCACCTCTTTACAACTGGATACTACTCAGCTTTTTTGAGCTGACAGGTACTGTCAATGAATGGACGGTACGTCTTCCTACTGTATTCTTTCTCATAGCTTATGCTTCTACCATTTTTTACTATTTGCGTAAGCATTTTTCTTTTCACCTCTCTTTTTTAGGGGCTTTGATGATGATCACCTGTGGCCGAATGCTATTTTATGATTCCATGCTTGGGCTCATAGATACTTGCTACTCCTGGACGGTCTTTGTGTCTTTTATGGTTGTTTATCATTCTTTTGAGAAAGAAGAATGGTTAAAGCTTTTTGTTTTATCTTATTTATTGGCTGCCGTTGGTTTTTTAATGAAAGGTTTACCCTCAGTTGTTTTTCAAGGAGCTACTTTACTTGTATACTTCACTTATCGCCGGCGATTTTGGAAACTGTTTAGTTGGCAACACCTGGTAGGTGGATTAAGCTTTATTATTATTGTAGGAGGGTATTATTTGTTGTATCATCAGTACAACAGCCTGGAAAATGTATTTACCACTCTTTTTACAGAAACCACCAAACGCACAGTTGCCAACCATAGCATTTGGCGTACTATCAGCCATTTCATAACTTTTCCTCTAGAGATGATTTATCACTTCCTACCATGGACTTTATTAGTGATTTACTTCATCCGAAAGGATATACTACATCTATTGCAAAAGCATCCTTTTGTTGTATTTAGTTTAATTTGTTTCCTAGCTAATATATTAGTGTATTGGACGGCTCCCAAAGTACATCCACGTTATGTATTTATGCTGGTTCCTTTGTTTTTTACGGCCTATTTGTATTTACATCAACTGCATGAAAAAGAAAACACCTGGGCATATAGGACATTATATTACCTATTTGGTGGTCTCATCACACTAACTAGTATCGTTACGATCGCCTTGCCTTTTATTGATCGCTTACAAAATGCTCCTTATTTATATATAAAGACACTATTCCTATTTTCATTGATAGCTACACTGTGCTTTTTCTATTGGAAGAAAAAAGCAGAACCTTTATTGGTATTAATTGCTGTACTGCTAGTTGTCAGAATAGGATTTAACTGGTTTGTAATACCCGATAGGCTGGTTAATGATTATGGTACTGATTGCCGCACTACTTCTATTGCTG
>BQJP01000153.1 GCA_021604765.1 Thermodesulfobacteriota bacterium | reverse complement strand
TCCTTGGACTATTAGCTATTATTCTTGCCAATTTGAAGCATGAAAGAAAACAGGAAGAGAAAGGTAAGCTAATAGAAGGCGAGATTGTAGATAAGGATGATAAATAATAATCGCGTAATATTATTTCTCTGGCATGAATTCAGGCGGAACGTCATCAGCCCACTCAACTTCATAACGGACGCTATCATTCTTAATGATCTTTTCTAGTTGTGCACTAGTCACAACACCGTTTAGGCGTAACACCAAATCACCTGCAGGATTATAAAAGAACGTCAATGGGATCATATTAACCTCTTTACCAACGACCTCGCCTGCAAGTTTGGCATCAACTAACATCAATGGATATTCAATAAAATAATCCAACGCAAACTCTTGCAGCTCTTCCTTATCGGGAAAATCAAAGGTCGGCCAATCTAGAGTGAGCCCAATAACAATGGCGTCTTTATCTTGATGATCCTCATGGAAATCAATCAATGCATCTAGTTCTGCTCTGCAATAAGGGCAGTCGGTTCCCCACACGTTGACCACGACCCACTTTCCTTTACCGATATAATTGCTTAGCGAGTATTGCTTACCGTCTAAGCCTTCAATCAAGGTTTCCAAAGTTGCCGCGTTAGCAGAACAAGTTAAAGATAGAAAGATTAATACTGAAACTATATATGGCATATTAATTAGATGTACATTATGACCGGGATCAGAAGTTTACCATAACGATTACCATCTACTATCAAGAAAAAAGAGACGGAGGAGAGAGTCCTCCGTCTAGGTTAAGGGTTAGAAGAATGATTGAGAAGTTCAGATGTTATTAACTATGGAAACATCACTCTTTACACTTAATAAATAAAACTTTCATATAAATATGGGCAAATCAGGTGCCAACATTCATTTAAATGCAAAAAAATAATTTAGAACATCTCGACTTTTTCTAGCAACGCTACCCTTTAACTTGTTACGTTCTTTTGGTGCAATCAGCAATCAAACAGTGCGTAAGATTTAGAATTAATTAAAATAACACCATAGATTTCACTACATATGTTAAAAATTTTATACATACGGTAGAAACGGTTCATCTACAGGTGTTTCAGCCAAGTGATTAACATAGTTACTCATTACCTTTTGCGAGAGTCCTAATATAATTTCTAATAGGTTACGTTTTTCATGACCTGCTTCAAAAAATGCCGCTAATTCAGAGTCACTTAAATGACCACGATTGCGTACCAAGGCTAACGTTGTTTCATGTAAAGCTTGCAATTTTTTAGTAGGCATTTCTGTTTTATTCACAAGCGCATCAATAATTGCAGTATCTACCTTCATCATATGAGCGATACCAGTATGTGCAGGTGTACAATAATGACACTCGTGTTCAACATTAATCGTTTGCCAAACTACCGTTAATTCTTCTGCGTCAAAGCTAGTAGCCTGAAAGGCATTGTGCAGATCTTTATAAGTAGACAGCATACCTGGCACTTCCGCCATGACACCATGCAGGTTAGGCACAAAGCCAAAAACCTTTAACGAGTCTTCCATCAAAGGTCTACTCTCTTTCGGCGCATTATCTTTAGTATATAACTCAAATTTCATTTTCTAATTCCTCGAATAAATTCAGCTTTTAAAAAGGATGACTAAACAGCCATGATTTATAGTGCATTATTTTGGACCGTACGGTACTAAATTACAAGAATTATTTTAATTCAAAAAAACAACATTAAATTCAGCAACTTATTACTTAAGGTTTGATTCTTGAGTGGATTTTACAACTGATGAAAATATCTTGGTGTTAAGCAGGCGTGGATTGATTCGCGTCGAAAAGAAATTAATTTTATTCATAAGACCTGGCACAAGCAAATTAGTTTTACCTAGTTTGTTTAAAGCGTTGTCAACAACAACATCGGCATTCATCGTCATAGGATTATTGAATTTTGATATTTTTACCAACTCGGTATGTGTAAGACCCGGACACAAGGCCATGACATCTATATTGTAATCTTTCAGCTCTGCATCTATTGCTTCGGCGAACTGCAAATCAAAACCTTTCGAAGCAGCATAGTTAGCCCAACGAGATATGGCAGAAACGGCTGTTAGAGAAGACAAAAATATCAATGCGCCTTTGTTTCTTTCCTTCATCTTATTGCCGAGTCCGTGCGTCAATATAATATAGGACTTACAGTTTATATTGATTAACCTGATCTCATCTTCCAGATCATTATCAAGAAAATTTCCCGTATTCAGGATACCTGCGTTGTTAACTAACAGGCCTATCTCTAAATCATCTACTGCACCGACAACGGTTTTAGTTTCCTCCTCATCGGATAGATCTGCACAAACTACACGGGTATGAATACTATGTTCATCATTTAATTCTTTTGCAATCTTGTCTAACCGATCCTTTCGTCGGGCAACTAACACTACATTCATTCCAGCAGCTGCCAATTTTCGACAGAAGACTTCTCCTATGCCAGAAGAAGCACCTGTTATCAACGCCCAATCACCATAAGCCTCTTTCAAACTTTTCATTAGATCTTCCTCGTCGTTGTCATAAATACCACTAACATAAATTTATCTACGCTTTTATTTTTTCAATACTTGAGACTGACCGATACGTATAAAATGAGTAAATTCAAATGATGGCAATTTCAGCTAACGAATAATTATAAACCATCAAATTATTAGCGTCATAATATCAAGGAAAACTCACACGAAAGTTCAAGGCGGATCTGGATGGAGTAACGTTAGCTACTAATATAAGGTCGTTTCGACCCATTGGACCTTCTGATTTATATTTCTGCAGACATGCAGTCTATAGGGTCGCGAAGAACCACTAGAACTATCTTGTTATAGACGTATTACAATTTCTTGGGATAAACACGATTACGACCAAGGTTTTTTGCTTCGTAAAGGTTACTATCGGCACGAGCAAGCCATTCATTCAAACTCTCGTCTACTTTGTATTCGGCTACACCTAGGCTAACCGTTATAGATTGCCCCGAAACAAACTCATTATCCTCTACATACTTGCGCAA
>BQJP01000152.1 GCA_021604765.1 Thermodesulfobacteriota bacterium | reverse complement strand
AGATTGCATAAAAATAAGGTTAGAACATTTGTCCTTGATGGGGATAATGTTAGACGTGGCCTTTGCAAAGATCTTGGGTTCTCTGACAAAGACAGGAATGAAAATATTAGAAGAATAGGTGAAGTAAGTCTTTTGATGATGGAGTCAGGCGTTATTGTATTGACTGCGTTCATTTCACCTTTTATTAAAGATAGGCAAATTGTCAGGGAATTAGCTGCTGAGGGTGAGTTTATCGAGGTGTATTGTGATGCCTCACTTGATGTGTGTGAATCGCGCGATATAAAAGGTCTATACAAAAAGGCGCGGGCGGGAGAGATTCCTCATTTCACGGGTATATCATCGGGGTACGATAAACCGATTAATCCTGAGATTGTGCTTGATACTGAAAATCAAACGATAGATGAATCTGTAGAATGTATTATTGAATATCTCCGCGATAAACAAATTATTACTCAATAAATAGTTACCCAATATTTTATGAAATACTGGTACCTAATCCATTCAAAACCAAAAGACGAGAAACTAGCCCAAGATAATCTTGAAAGACAAGGTTATGAAACTTACTTGCCGTTAATTCTTGGTAGAACGAAAAAGCGTGGTAAAACAACAAAATCTATTTTGCCTATGTTCCCTAGGTACTTATTTATACATTTGAGTGACCAAACCGATGATTGGGGGCCAATACGTTCAACATTAGGCGTCTCAAGTTTGATTCGATTTGGTGCGACGCCGGCTAAAGTGCCAGATAATCTAATAAAGACGTTAAAGCACAATGAAAATAGCCAAGGAATTCATGAGCTTATATCTGAACCGTTGTCCCCCGGCGATAAATTACTTATTGTTGAAGGCCCATTTGAGGGCTATGAAGCGACCTTATTTAGCCAAAAATCAGATGATCGCGTCATCGTGCTTTTAAAAATCGCTGAAAACTTTGTACAAGTTAAGCTTGAACAATCACTTATAGAGCCTTTACGATAAATTCTCGTTGCTATGTACGCGACTAATTAGTCTCCCTATTCTTAAACGCTCTTCTGAATTCCCTATATCTAGTAGTTCATTTTATGAACAGCCTGCTATATACTGTTCAGATTATGAACAGTCAGCAAAAAGAAGACACAGCCACCTTGGAAATTCTTCAAGCCATTGAAAGTAAAAAGGATGTTACGCAGCGTCATCTCGCTGACAAACTTGATGTTGCGTTAGGCCTGGCGAATTCCTATCTAAAACGGTGTGTTCACAAAGGACTTATCAAAATTCATCAAGCTCCTGCAAACCGATACTTTTATTATCTTACCCCAAAAGGATTTGCAGAAAAAAGTCGACTCACAACAGAATACCTCAGTAGTTCATTTAACTTTTACCGACATGCAAGTGCATCATGCTCTGATGTATTTAAACACTGTCACGATCTTGGATATCACAAGATATTGTTATGTGGATTATCTGAACTTGCAGAAATTGCCAGCCTCAGAGCGAGAGAACAGGGTGTAGATATAGTTGGCACACTGGACATGGATACTCATAAAAAAGAATTTTTAGGATTGCCGATTTGGTCAACATTTGATTTATTACCTGATTTTGATGCATGTGTTGTTACTGAATTAAAAGAGCCTCATAAACTAATTGAGTATATGAGAACGCAAGTAGATATAGAGATTGTATTTGTTCCTGAAATATTAGGAATAAAAAAAGATTTAGAGAACAACTAAATTTAGTTATTAATATTTTAAACCATGCAGCGTTATTTAGACGTTGTATGGCGGTAGCGTGCCCGGATAAAAATAAATTGCTTAATCTTCTCAGAAAACTAAGACACGGCCCATTAAAATTCCTGGGTAAATACTGGGTTTATTTAGGAAATCTTTACCGAACCGTAATAAGTTTGACAGGTATAGAGATATCAGCAAAACATTATATTGGTCCATATGGCCCCTTTAAATTAGATTCTTATTTTGCTTTTAGTGATTTCGTATCATGGGGTAAAGGTCATAATAATGGGTTTGTTAAATGTATAGAAGAATGTCGAAATAAAAATTGTGTGATAGATATAGGAGCTCATGTCGGCTTGGTTAGTATGCCGATAAGCAGAGTGCTCAGCAGTGGTGGTCATGTTTATGCGTTTGAGCCAGCGACTGCAAATATAAAATACCTTAAAAAGCATATAGAATTTAATAATATTAATAACATAAAAACTATAAATGCATTGGTGGGTGCGACTGAAAAAAGTGAAGTTGTCTTCTACGAATGTTCTGAGCCAAGTGGCATGAATACTTCTGTAAACAATGATGAGTCCAGTTCGTATAAGAAGACTAAGCGCAAACAAACGAAGCTTGATACCTTTTGTGAGGATGAGTCGCTCAGCCCTGATATAATAAAAATAGATGTTGAAGGGTTTGAATATGAAGTGCTAACGGGTGCAGAAAAAATTATTTCTAAAGCAAAACCACTTATTTTTCTTAGTATGCACCCTAAACAATTATTGCAATTAGGGTGTTCTGTTGAAAAAGTAATCTTATTAATAGAGCGGCTGAAGTATAAATGTACAGAAATAGACGGGAGTGAAGTTAGTGAATTTAAATTGGCTGAGTATATCTTGTCGCCGCAAGAGTGACAGGAGTGTTGGATGATAAATAGCGTTTATATCACATTTAGAGATCGTGGTTTACTTGTTCTTATTAAAGCTATCTTTTGGCTTTCAGTAGCAAGTTTTAATAAATATGTATTAAAAAATAAATTCATTAAAAAAAATATCTACACGTATCAAATGTCACTTGATTTAAATGACCCCGGCATTTCAAGAACATTGTTACTGTTTGGTGAAAGAGAGCTAGATCATAAAGTCATGCTTGAAAGAATATTGAAACATGGCATGTCTGTTTTCGATATTGGCGCTAACATTGGGTACTATCCATTGATGGAACTTGAATTGATTGGGAAGTCGGGTAACTTGATCGCTATCGAACCATCGCCGAGCAATATAGATCTGCTTAAAAAAAATCTAATCCTTAATGGGCATGATGACATTGAAGTGATTTCAGGTGCCGTGTCTGATAAAGATGGTGCT
>BQJP01000151.1 GCA_021604765.1 Thermodesulfobacteriota bacterium | reverse complement strand
GTAAAAATTACGGCTTTATAATAACCAAAGAGTACTAAAAAGACATTTTCGTGCACTTGGACGAACTCCTCGAGTCTTCTCTGACCCTTCAAAGCATACTCTCCTCCCAAACAATCGAACTTTCCTTCGAAATAAAAAATTATTAATTAAAAAACAAAAAAAAACAAAAAGCCTTTAAAATTCGTATTCTTAATATAATTTAAAATTATCTTTCTATATCGAGAGGCTCTGCCAACCAAGAGGTCTGATCGAACCCACTAGAGAATACCAAGGACAAAACAGCCATTAACTTGATCAGAATGTTCAAAGCGGGCCCACTAGTGTCTTTGAAAGGGTCTCCGATGGTGTCTCCTACTACAGCGGCTTTGTGTTCTCTGCTTCCTTTTCCCTTAGGTTCTCCTTTGGCGTTTACATACACTCCGGACTCGATGTACTTTTTGGTGTTGTCCCAAGCCCCTCCGGAATTGGACATGGAAATAGCCAACTGCACTCCACTGACTATGGCCCCGGGAATCATCCCGGCCACAGCAATCGGATGGAACACTATTCCCAAGAACAAAGGAGTAACGATGACCAGTAGTCCGGGAAGTATCATTTCTCTAATAGAGGCCTTAGTAGAGACTCTAATGCACTCCTAATAGTCCGGCTCTATTCTGCCCGACTTGATATCCGGGTTTTGAAACTGCCTTCTCACTTCTTATACCATTTGTTGGGCTGCTTTGCCCACGGACTTCATGGTAAGAGCTGCGAAAACATAAGGAAGCATGGCTCCTATTAGAAGAGTGCTGAAAATCCAGGAATTTGTTATCTCTATGTCTATTATGGGGTTGTCTTCTCCTTTTTTGGCTCGGGTGATAAATGCGCCGTATAAAGCGAAGCCGACCAGAGTAGCACTTCCTATGGCAAATCCTTTGCCCACAGCAGCAGTAGTGTTTCCTGCTGCGTCCAAAGCATCGGTTCTTGCTCTGACTGTCTCGCCCAACTCAGCCATTTCAGAAATTCCTCCAGCGTTGTCAGCTATTGGGCCGAAAGCGTCGATGGACATACTGATCGGCAAGGTAGTCAAAATGCCCACTGCGGCCAAAGCGACTCCAAGCATACCCAACATCTCCATATTAATGAGTATTATGATGGCTAGTAGTAGTATAGGTACTATAGTAGAGAGATAGCCCAGTGCTAGACCGTATATGATATTAATGGCAGTACCAGAAGTACAAGACTTAGCCATTTGTCTCACTGGTGAGTAAGCATGCGAGGTGAAATAGTCAGTCACAATTCCTATTAAGAAACCAGTCACCAGTCCGAGTATAATGGCCAAAAAGGCTCTCCACCTCGAAACAGTCTTACCATCGTGATTCCATTCGCTTGGTAGTATGTAAATGCATCCTATTGTTGTTCCTACAGTAAGTATAGTACACAAGAATAGCTGGAAATTGAGTGCTTGTGGCACTTATTTGAAAGTTTCCACTTTATATAAATAAATCCCTATAAAAGAGGTTATAAAACAACAAGCAATTCCTCCGGATACAACCATCAAAGGGAAGTACAGAGTGTCATCATCTACTATCAGATCTTAAGTAGAAGCTATTAGTACTAAAGTGGCACACAAACTACTAGCAAATGAGCCAAAAAGATCACTTCCCATTCCAGCAATGTCTCCGACGTTGTCTCCCACGTTGTCTGCGATGGTGGCTGGGTTTCTAGGCGAGTCTTCGTCTAGTCCTTCTTCGACTTTTCCGACCAAATCTGCCCCTACATCGGCTGCCTTGGTATAAATTCCTCCTCCTACTCTTCCGAACAGAGCCATAGTAGAGCCTCCTAGTCCGTAACCGGCCACCAAGTCCATCAAAACAGAGTAAGACCTTCTATCGGAAACCAATTCAACAGGGTCATAAATGGCCTTATATATAATTATAAGTGTCAAAAGTACCCCCAGAGCAATACCAACAGTAGAAAAGCCCATAACAGTCCCAGATCGGTAGGAGATCTTAAAAGCCTCTTACAAAGAACTAATGGCTTTGTATGTGGTTCTGTAGTTAGCAGCAGTAGCAATTTTCATTCCAATGTACCCACAAAGCATAGAAGTAAGAGCACCGACAATATAAGCAATGGTGGCGTAGAATCTCCACTTGGCAGATCCTTACCCGAACAAGTCAACTACGATAAAAATGACGATTCCGAATATAACGATAAAGATAATCATCACCACGTACTCCTGAGCCAAAAAGGCGTTCGATCCGATTTATATTTTCTAACCAATTTCTCGGATCAGTGATAATCTGTTAGAATCCACGAGTCCCTTGGTTTCCTAATTGCTCTCATTTAAGACCAATTTCACCCTTAGCACTTCAATGGCGTTAAAAATGGCCCACAACAGAGCCAAAGCGACAGCCAAATAAATCAACAGTATGTACAGACCTTCTTCAGACATGAATTATTAAATGGGATTTTTATATTTTAATAAATGGAATAATTAAAAAAATAATTGCAGCAAAAATTCTATTTGGTCAAAGTCACTCTCGACAAAAATGACGTCGGAGACTTCTCCCAACCGCCTCCTTACTACTTAAAGGTCTCTCGGTACTCTTATTTGTGGCAGTTTTTGTAGTAGATTAATTTATTCTTTAGTAATTATGCTTAGTCTATTACTTAGCATTAGTATTGGTTCGATATTGGAGGGGTGCCTGTTTTGTGGGATAAGCCGTTTGGGCTGATTTTGGATATTTACTATTCTGGGGAGAAGGAGTTTTACGAAGTGACTTTTCATTGTCGGAATTTTCCGAAGGTTTTGGGGCAGGTCCCGAATAAAGAGATTCTCAACAATTCTATCATTCATAGTATAAAAGATGCTTGTTGGGTGAGGAGTGGGAAGTCCGACTATGGGACTATTAATCTCAATGGATAAGATATCGAGTAGTATTTACAGTATTTGTAATAGTAAGAGATCGAAAAAGCCTTTTTAGTGCTTTCTAAGGTAAAAAGTGGATTCTTAAACACAATACCAGTGAAATTCTTTGTTTCTCATTAGAATGGGATGTGTAATAAGATAGTAGAGGGAGAGAGTACTCTTTTGGAAGT
>BQJP01000150.1 GCA_021604765.1 Thermodesulfobacteriota bacterium | reverse complement strand
TATTATTAAACTAAGTTTAGCAAATACTTATCTTTTTTACAAAGAATACTTAGCTTTTGTTTAGATTTTGTTAATAATTTGGATATTTCTCGCTTAAGAGTGTCCGGATTTGCAAAGCGTTTCTTCCGACTGTCTGTTCTTTGAATATATACGGTTGTAAATAATTTGCTCTAATGGTTATTTCTTTCTAACTTTTCTTAAGTTTTCAATTAGGAGTTTAATTTCTTCAGCTTTCACCTTCATGCTTACTCTGTTTACAACTAATCTTGCAGTAATATCTGCAATAGTTTCGTATTCAACCAGGTTATTCTTTTTAAGAGTTTCCCCGGAAGCTGATAAATCTACAATTACATCTGATAATCCTACAAGTGGCGCTAATTCAACAGAGCCATAGAGTTTAACAATTTCAGCCCCTACACCAAGGCTTGTAAAATGTTCATAAGTGGTCTTGGGGTATTTTGTTGCTACCCTGAGTGAGCGGTTTGATGAAAAGTCAAACCCGTTAGGTCCTGCTACGACTAATTTGCATTCACCAATTTTTAGATCAAGAGGTTCATAAAGATCATTTTTTTCTTCTAATAGAGTATCTTTTCCCACTATCCCGCAATCCGCTGCTCCATATTCTACGTAAGCAGGAATATCAGTAGGGCGGATGATAAGAAATTTTAATTCCTCTTTTGGGAACTCAAATATAAGTTTTCTAGAATCTTTCAAAATATCCTTTACTTTGTATCCAGCTTTAATAAATAAATCCCCAGCTTCTTCAAGCAATCTTCCTCTAGCAATCGCAATCGTTATCATTCCTTCTCCCTCCAGATTCTAGCTCCTAGATTTTCGAGTTTTTTGTCCAATTTGTCATATCCTCTGTCTAAATGGTAGATGCGAGATACTTCAGTTCTACCATTTCCCGCAACTCCTGCCAAAACGAGAGACGCGCTTGCTCTTAGGTCACTCGCCATCGTTGGGGCGCCGCTTAACGCTTTTACACCTCTAACAACAGCGCTATTACCTACTAGCTTGATATCTGCTCCCATCCTCCTGAGTTCCCCTGCATGTAAAAACCTTTGAGGGAATATTGTTTCTGTAATGATACTAAGTCCGTCTGCGACACTCATGAGGGTCATCATTTGTGCCTGCATGTCAGTTGGGAAACCAGGATAAGGAAGAGTTGTAAAATCAACGCTTTTTATCTTGCCATTTCCTTTTATCCTTATTCCACCATTTTCACGGGTTATTTGAGCACCGGCTTCAATGAGCTTTCCAATTAGAGCGCCCATGTTTTCAAAGCGACAGTTTTTAACCAATACATCGCCGCCAGTTAATACCGATCCAATCAAGAATGTTCCTGCCTCTATCCTGTCCGGCATAACTTCATACTCTTTTATCGGTGTCAGTTTGTTGACCCCTTTTATCGTTATTATGTCAGTTCCGGCGCCGCTAATATCGGCACCCATTTCTATAAGGAAATTAGCAAGATCTGTAACCTCGGGTTCACATGCCGCATTAAGTATTACAGTTTCTCCCTCAGCCAGTACTGCTGAGAGTATTAGATTCTCTGTTCCCGTTACAGTGGATACATCAAAAGGAATTACGCCGCCTTTGAGTTTTGGTGCAATGGTATCGACATAGCCTTCTTCTATCTCTATTTTTGCCCCTAGAATTGAAAGACCTTTTAAATGTTGATCTATTGGTCTTTCACCAATTGCGCATCCACCAGGTAGTGAAACTCTTGATCTTCCAAATCTGGCTGTCAGTGGTCCGAGGACCAAAACTGAAGCGCGCATAGTTTTTACAAGGTCATAAGGCGCTTCCCAAGTATCCATATTGGTCGAATCTATAATAAGCGTTCCGTTTTCAAATTCTACCTTTGCGCCCAGAATCTCCAGCAGCTGAACCATAGTTCTTACATCTGCTAGGTCCGGCACATTCGTGATAGTACTCTTGCCCTCGACCAATATGCAGGCTGCCATAAGCGGCAATACGGCATTCTTAGCTCCACTTACGGTTACTTCCCCTTCAAGCTTTCTACCGCCTTCTATAATTATTTTTTCCATTTAGCTTTTATCACTCTCTCTATGCCATTTAAATCTTTAGTAGATGAAATTTCTGTAAAACCAGAGTTCCTAAACATGTTTTGGACATCCTCTTTCTGATTGTGCCCTATTTCGAGAACGCACCACCCACCATCTTTTAATATCTTTGTGGAATCTGAAATGATTTTTTTTATGTAGTAAAGACCATCCTGTCCGGCTGTTAGTGCAATTTCGGGTTCAAAGTCTTTAACTTCAAATTCTAATCCATCAAATTCTGCCTCTGTAATATAAGGCGGATTTGAAACAATGATATCAAATGATTGCCCCTTAAAGGAGTTTAGGAGGTCCCCTCTTAACAATGAGATTCTATTTTTCTGATTATGCTTGCCAATATTCTCTTTTGCAACAACAAGAGCCTCGTGAGAAATATCAGAAGCTACGATTTTTGCATCTTCACATAAAGAAGCAATTGTTACAGATATACAACCACTACCAGTTCCTATCTCCAGAATTAAAGGGGAGGTTATCTTATTAACTAAATTGAGCGTTTCATCAACCAATAGCTCCGTTTCCGGTCTAGGAATTAGTACGCTCGGATTAACTTTATAAGGTTTTGAGTAAAACTCTTTTTCCCCTAGGATATATGCTATTGGTTCCTTCTTTATCCTTCTTTCCAGAAGTTCTTGGAACCGATTAAACATCTGCAGATCAATCTCTTTATCTGGGTACACATAGACCTCAGACAGATTGTCAATCACCGCTGATTCAGATAGCAGTAGATAAGCTTCTAAGCCCGGAGTTTCAATTGAGTGCCTGCTAAGGTTTTCTTTTCCAAATGAATAAAGTTCTTTTAATTGCATAATTTTTGTTATTCCCAAAGGCAAGAGTTTATCCGTCTGCACTATGTTTTCAAGCACACTCAGCAATCATTTGAATTTTTTGGCTTTAAGAGAGCCCCGCTTTTATCCAATTAGGGCTCATGTTGAGATAGGTTTAAACTGTGAGCAATCTTGTCCAATCTTTGTATTTTATCTATGAATAATACGCAAAAATCTTATTTCTTCTC
>BQJP01000149.1 GCA_021604765.1 Thermodesulfobacteriota bacterium | reverse complement strand
TCTCAATATCCTCTTCAACATCCACTTCTATTTCCACTTCTTTCTCTTTCTACTCATTTTCTTCTTTCTCCTCTTCATCTTACATCTCTTTAAACAGATCACTTTCCATAGCCTTCATCACAGAGTACCCAAGAGACCCTTCATCGATATCAGACATGTTTCTCAGCTTCTCTAATCCATTCAGTCTATTTATTTTACCGAAAATATACCCTTTTATAATGAAGAATATCATCGATACACTTCCAATGACCACTGTAATGGCTATCAAGTATATAAATGGTATTTAATATTTGGGAGTGATGAAAATGAACTCGTCATAATAGAGTTTGTTTTGTCTCACTGGTGTTAATTGACCAGCATTTTTCTCGAAAACCGAAATTTCTGCTACTACCACTCCATAGTACTTGGTATTTGGTCTTAATTTGTGCAAGTGAAGTTTTTTCATTCCAGAGTAAAGAGCAATATTGTCATTCTCAACATACTCCTCAGTATCATATACATATATTTTAGAGTCTGGGTAGTTGTGGTCCAACAAAAACTCTCCACAGTACTTAGCATATCTCATAGCATCAATATTTTTACTCAAATACACGAAATATTTGATTTTATGGACAAAATCGTCAGAATAATGAGAATTCAACTAAACAGACTAAAAATTGACTGTATAGTAATCAGTCTCGAACTGAACTTTACCATTATTGGCCAAACTGACTTCTGAGTGAGGGTCTGTGTCCAGGTTTTTCTCTACATACCCACTGAGATCGAAATATGCTGGTTTTTTTTCATCTTTATTTATTAGTCTCAAGAACACTCTGCTTTATTTCACTTTAATGAAGTGCAAAAAGCTATTGTTGTCTTTAATAGTCTTGTAAGTAAGAGATTTACCGTCCACTGGCTGTATATCAGACTCGAACATTTGGGCTTCGAGATCTCCAGAACACATTTTAAGATCAAAATATATATATTTGTTCTTATCTCCATAGGCCTCAAAGAGCATATCTTACTTAGGAGCCAAAAAGTCTATTCTGTGCTCATTCAAATTCATCAGTCTATACCCTCCATTGAGCAAATTGACTCCAAACATAATAGAACTACCCACTGGATTGTATATATGAATGGTGAAAGTGCCTCTTTTGTTTTGCGAAATGTCGAAAGTGATATATATTCTATTTTCATGAGTATTTTTCTCTTTATATTTGAGCTTAAATCTGTCTCCATACTCAGATATGTTATAAACATCGCAATAAGCCCCGATAGAATCCAAAGCGAATTTGGTGAATTTGTCATCGAAGACATTTCTCAACTCAAATTGAACTTCGAAGAGGTCTTCTTCTGCCCTTGGCTTATAGAAGTAATTCTTATTCTCTCCGGGAGCCAATCTGCCCAACTTCATCACTCCTGGTATAATAGGAGCAGAATTGTTGTTCTTATCCACATTAATAATAAACGAAGCAGGAACATCAGCAGTATTCTTTACTAATAAGTAGTAGTCGTGGGCTGTCTTAATATCGTACTTAATGACAGGAGAGATGGGTATCAATTGATGGACAGTCAGATTCTTTCTCATTTGATACTTGTCTTTGAACTGTTCTCTTGATACATCCTCATTGGAATCGACATATATCTCCACATACCCAGAAAGCATTGATATGGTGACATCTATTAGGTCTGTATCTGGATTGTATACTTTGTACTTTTTGGTTCCGAGAGCTTTTACGTATCCTGGGAAAGGAGAATTAATCTCCAAATTGATTGGCTGGTTGTAGTGCTCTATTTCCACCAATATCGAAATTTCTCCTTATTCCTTAACTTCCACAAGACCAATATAAGTACAGTCAACACAAAAACCACTCTCTCCTGATTCTATAGTGATAGTAGTCAGTCCTCCTTTTCTACCAGTGCTGGTTTTGAAGTCATTGTTGTCTTTGGATGGTGCTACCATTCCATAGTCTTTGTTTTTACATAAATATATCTGACTCTCTATATCAGTTCTAATATATACTACTATATTTCCACTCTTCTCTTTCTGACCGACATAAAACTCGAAGTAGAATTTCTTGGTTTCGTCTAATTACATTTTCATCTCTTTATTAGCAGTCAACTCCACGTAGTTTAAGTCCGCTTTGTTGTTCCAGTAAATGGAAATGTCTGTTTTAGTAGAGCTTTTCACTCCTATCACGAAATTGCCTCTTAATGGGTTCTTACTTTTTACTTATAAATTGTGCTCGTCGATAATAGCCATTACAGAAGAGACTCCTCTTTCTGTCATAAATGCCTGTCCTTTCAAAGGAGGTCTTTTTTGGAGTCCTTTAGCTATTTACACTTCCAAAGAGTCCTATCCCGAAGAGTTGATATAAATTTTGATCTCTTTCCCAGTACCATTACTATAAAAGTGATAGTATTTCCACTCGTTCTCCAACAAAAAGTCTTTTTGAGTATGTGTTCTGAGCAACTCATAACTATCAGTAACTGCCTACATAACAAACTACAAATTGGGATTAAATACAATCTGACTATCATTCTACTAAGAACTAGTGAGAGAAATCAGAATTTCCGGATCTCCTTTGATTTTCTTAATCTGCCTATGATCATAGAACATTTACTTTACATTCTCATTCTTGTTCTTATAGTCTGAATTCTTATCGTCGGGAAATTGGAGTTCTGTATCCTGCTTCTCTTTGCCATCTACTAGCTTAGTATACATGTTGATGGACTGTCCTTTGGTATTTAAGTAAATATTAGTGCTTTCAGACTTGTTGGGATGATAGACGAAGTTCAATTTGGCTGCTTTGGAGTAAGGAACAGGCCCAAAGAACATGTTCTGGTGAGACAAGTGAAAGGGAAGAGAGTTGTAAGTAAATCCGAGTTGGAATTTCTCGTTTTTGGAGCCCTTTAGGATTTGAATGTGCAAATAACAAGGCTTTTTCTCAGCACACTTCTCTTTAATCTACTACTCAGTGATATAAACAGAGACATTTTTCTCTTTTGCTTCGAAATCGCACTTCTCTATACCAATCAAATCCTATTATTTAGCAAAGGAAATACACATATCGATGTTAAATCCATCCACAATGGTCTTAATAATTAGTAGATCCTTCATATCATCA
>BQJP01000148.1 GCA_021604765.1 Thermodesulfobacteriota bacterium | reverse complement strand
TTCTAAAAAGCCGTTAACAAGTTGTTCAAATGATTTGGGCTTATATTTTTGGTAGCTTTCTTGGTCTACAAAAATGTATTCGTATATAAATTCTTTCTGCACTCTATTGATATCATCACACCATTGTTTGAGTCGCTCCATTTTCAAGGGCACATCTAAATCTTCTAACCCTTTTGTTTCAATAATGAAAATAGTTTTATTGTCAGTGTTAACGATAAAATCAGGCTAATAATATGATATATCTTCAGCACATAGAAGATTTTATGATGTTCAAAAAGAATTAAAGCAAAAAGGGTGAATTATAAAGATTTCATGAATGATGAAAGCATGAAACACATAGATCGCATAATTAGTTTCATCAAGAGTTATCCAAGCATAGATAAAGCTCTGGCTCACTTGAATGCTAAAATATAATAAATTTCAGGCTTGTTTACCTTATCTAAATAATAGAATATTATTTTGTGCAGAGATATACTATAATATTAATTCTTAGATCACACTCAAGAATTGCAAACCAACAGTAGAAATTTATAAGCAAATTCTCATAAAGGTAGCAAGAAACAATATGAGAAAGAGTAAATGTTAAATGACTAATGTCGAAAAACAAAGAAACCGACTAATTAAGCTTTTAAAAGAGTTGTTCCAACTGGATCAACCAGATCTGGATTTTGGCTTTTACAAAATCATGCATGCAAAAGCTGATCAAGTCACCAACTTTTTAGAAAATGACCTTTTAAGCTATATACAAGATGCTTTTGGTGAAGTCGATGAAGCTAAAGTGGAAGAATCACGTTTGGCTTATGACGTAGCTTTTGAACAAGCTAAGGAGTATGGAGCTCCAAACCCGGAAGAGACTGAGCCTGTCAAAAAAGCAAAGGCTGCATATGATGCAGCTAAAGAAACTGATTCAAATGAAGCCGAGGTTTATGAGCACTTATATCGTTTCTTTGAACGTTATTATGATAACGGTGATTTTATGTCTCGTCGTTACTTCGCACGTGAAACTGAAAGTAAAGCAGCTGCATATGCTGTGCCCTATGATGGACGCGAGGTCTACCTGCATTGGGCAAATCGTGATCAATACTATATAAAATCAACTGAGCATTTGAACAATTTCACTTTTGATCTATCCAAAGCACCCGAATTAATGGGGCTACCTTTCAAACAGAAATCATTGAAGGTGAGGTTGAAGATAGTTGACGCCAATGAAGGTGAGCATGGAAATATCAAACCAATCGATAATACGGAGCGTTATTTCTTAATCCATGAACAGGAGCCGGTTAAGCTGGAAAGTGGTGAGTTAATTATCCAATTTGAATATAAGCCAGATAACGAAAAGTCCGGAAATGCGTCAAAATGGCAGGAGAAGCGTTTAGACAAAGCAGAAGAAATAATCTTTGAACATCTGAATCATCTTCAGGAAGTACAAGACTTTAACGATGCGCTTAATATAAAGATTAGTGATGATAATAAACGCACATTGCTTCGCAAGTATTTAAATCGTTATACTGCCCGAAACACCATGGATTATTTCATTCATAAAGATTTGGGCAGTTTTTTAAAGCGGGAATTAGACTTCTATATTAAAAATGAAATCATACGACTGGATGATATTGAATCTGCAGATGCACCACGAGTGGAAAGTTATTTAGCAAAAATCCGGGTACTTCGTAAGATTGCTGGTCAGCTAATAGCTTTTCTAGCTCAACTGGAAGATTTTCAGAAAAGACTATGGCTTAAGAAAAAATTTGTAACTGAAACACAGTATTGTATTACCCTGGACCGAGTTCCTGAGATTTTCTATCCTGAAATTGCATCAAATGAAGTGCAAAGACAAGAATGGGTAAGACTATTTGCAATAGATGAGTTAGATAATTATAGCATTCCTTTAAATACTGATTTTCTGAAAGCTAATCCTTTTTTAGTCTTGGATACGGTTCTATACAATGAAGATTTCAAAAATGACCTCATTGCAGGTGTTCAGGGCTTGGATGATACTACAGGTGGTTTATTAATACACAGTGAAAATTTTCAACTATTAGGATTTTTGAATTCTAAATACAAGAAGACCATAGACTGCATACATATAGATCCACCCTATAATACTAATACTAGTGGATTTTTGTATAAGAACAACTATAAGCACTCAAGCTGGTCAAGTATGATGTTTGATAGAATTAATGTCAGTCTACCTCTGCTTTCAGAAAATGCGAATTTTCAATGTCATATTGATGAAAACGAATATGAGAAGTTACATCTTTTATTAGAAGACAATAGTCTGAGTAATGCTGGAACAGTAATTTGGGATAAGAGAAATCCTATGAATGCTGGAGCTGGCATTGCTACACAGCATGAATATATTGCTTGGAATACAAAAAGTAACAGGCCTATATATAATAGGAATAGAGCCATTTTAACGATGATTTCTAAAGCCTCGGAGCTAATTAAAAATGCTGGGGGAATTAACGAAAAGGTCAAAAAAGATTTTTCAACTTGGGTAAATAAAAATAAAGATCTTAGTGGTGGTGAAAAAGCATACAGATACATAGATGATGAGGGCAGAATTTACAGAGGAGTAAGTCTACGTGCTCCAGAACTTAGGAGAGATAAAAAATTCCATCAACCACTATTACACCCTGTCACAGACAAGCCGTGTGCGATGCCCCCTAACGGATTCTCCAGAACCCCAGAAACTTTAAGAGATATGATAGATAAAGGTGAAATAATTTTTGGTGAAGATGAAACAACCCAACCTCAACAAAAAGTTTTTTTAACTGAAGATAAAAAAAGACAGTTATCTTCGGTGATTCAAGATGCCAAAAAAGGAAAGGCAGATATTTCTCCCATGAATCTTGATTTTCCTTATTGTCATCCTGTTTCTTTGTACGAGACTTTAATTGGATCGGTAAGCCATACTGGAATGGAAACTATTCTAGATTTTTTTGCCGGATCAGGAACTACGGGACATGCAGTTATGAATCTAAATTTTGAAGATTCTGGATCACGCAAATATGTACTAGGGGAAATGGGTAATTATTTCGATGATGTAATGAAACCGCGCATTATGAAGGTAGTTTATTCTAAAAAATGGAAAGACGGAAAACCTGTTT
>BQJP01000147.1 GCA_021604765.1 Thermodesulfobacteriota bacterium | reverse complement strand
ATTCCACTGATTTGTTCTACTGTTCTAATTCGGCTTTTCTCTTATTCTCTTCATATTATTGTAATAATTTCTATCATTTCAGCTCCAATCTGATAAATTCTCTCTATATACTCTCAATATCGAAATCAACATCAATCACATTTTAATCCATTAATAAATAATTAATTATAAATCTATTTATTAATGCACGTATTATTGAAGAAAAATACTAATCAAGCCTTAGGACTGGCCTAATACGCCAAAAATTTCCTCAGCAGAGGAAGTCCTTCTTTATAAGTACTAGAGAGAACCAAATTGTTCCACACCGACAGTGTCATTTGTGGACTGTCAGCTTTGGCTCTAAAAACCAATTCTCCCACTGTACTTAAAGCAGAAGCAATGCAGTATCAGAAGAAGCAATTCTCTTCGGAAAGACAAGTCAACAACTTCGCAAGATGTTTCGGGTCCAGTAATCTCTGTCTCGATACTAAAGTAATCGCAGCCAACTGCAATGCCGTGAGAGAGTGGGATTCTAATGGAACTGTATTTGGATACAGAGCAGAAGATCCCAGTTTCCAGGCAGGAGAATTCGGTCACAATGACTACTATCCGGTGGTACTGGCTGCTTCCTTCGCCAATTCCAAGATAAATGGAGCCAAAGCCTTAAGAGCAATGGTATTGTAAGATGAGATCAGAGGGAGATTGGCAGAGTCTTTCTCCTTAAAGACTTACAAAGTGGACCATGTTGTGCATGGAGCAATAGCTTCCTTAGTCACTTATGGTGCTTTGTTGGGAGCAACAGAAGAATAGATCGAAAGTGGAATTGGAATGTTCGTTGCTCATCATATTCCCTTTAGAGCAATTAGAGCCGGTCATTAGTTGTCCGACTCTAAAGGAGCATCTGCTGGTATTTCTACTGAAGCAGCTATTCAGTGCATGAAGAGATCTATGATGGGATTCGTTGGTCCAAAAGACATTTTCAGAAACCCAGAAGCCATTTTCAGACTGTTCACCAAAACCACAGAGTACGAGTGTCCATTTGACATCAAATTGGGCAAAAAAGGAGATGATTTTGCTATTATGGGAAATCACTTCAAATTGGGAATTTACGAGCATCAATCAGCAGGTGCTCTTCATGGACTATTGCAAATATTATTCGATAATTAAACTATGAATTGGAATGATGTTAATATGATAGAGAAGATTAAGATCAAAATCTACGAACCTGCTTATGGTATAATTTGTGATCCTCATAAGAAAAACCCACAAACCAGACAATCTGCTGATCATTCCATGCTGTATATATTGTCTACTTTGTTGAGAAAGGCCCTGGAAAGTGATGGATTGTTCAACGATGTCCACAACATGAACGATTTGTGGAAGAAGTTGATTTTGATGCCAGACGATTACTCTTTCGAAGCCATTAGAAACGAAAGAACGAGAGAATTGATGGAGAAAATCGAATTGGAATATGGAGGAGAAGAATTCGACTAGAAATATCCCGATGGTATTCCAACATAGATTAAACTATAAGCCAATGGACAAGAATTCGACTCTGGACTAGTTATGTATCCTTACGGACATGCCAGAAACGCAGAATGCGATTTGGAAGGAATTCTCAACAACAAGTTCAATAAATATGGTCTATTGGCATTACAAGAAGACAATTTGTCGAAATTGTTGGAAAATCTATCCAATATAGAGAACCTCAATAATACCCAACTGAGACAATTATACGATTGTGACATTCAGTACTCTTCTAAAAGTATTGACGATGCATGATTTTAATTTATATTATTTATAATGAACAAAGAAGTGAAATTAATTCTCTTGGGAGAAGCATCCGTAGGAAAGTCCTCTATTATTATTCAATTTCTGGAAGAGAAGTTCAACGAGAATCTGCCCAATACAATAGGAGCTGCTTTCACCACCAAAGAGTTCTACTGAAATGGACAAAAACTGACCATGAACATTTGGGATACTTGTGGGCAAGAGAGGTTTATGGCTATTGCTAAAATGTACTACTAGGATGCTAATGTCATTCTCTTGGTAGTAGACTGCGATAATGTCGATTCTTTGGAGAGAGCGAACGACTACTTGGAAATCATATAAGAAGAGACTACTAATAATAAGGTCTTTTTGGTCGTCAACAAAATAGATCTCATTCCCGGATACGAAGATGCTTTTGAAATTAACGATGAATTTCTTTAGTAGTGCGAGTTCTATCAACAGATAGTGGATTTTCAGTAGAAATAAGATTTGGAGATTTTTTGGGTTTCTGCCAAAGATGGCAAAAATATCAAAGAAATGTTTGATATAATTAGAGACTAAATTTTTGAAGGACAAATTTACATTCCCGAGGTGACTAAAAAGAAACTGTCTCTCTCTTTAATGGAAAAAGACCCTAAAAAGGGAGGTTGTTGTTGATTTAAGTAAATTTATAACTAAAATTAATGAATTTTTTGATTTTTTAAGTATATTTTCTCAAACAAATAGGCAGCTGAAATTGCTCCGAAACAAGGAGACAACAAATAAATGTAAGTGTAGTTGAATTTGAGGTTGAATAAAGCAGCAGCTACGAATCGGGCGGGATTCACCATTACAGTCATGTTCTGACTATGAACCATATTCAATAGTAAATAAACAGCACCAACCATCAAGGGATACTGATCCATATCATTACTATTATTAACTACATAAGCATAATATACATAAATCAATAGAAATCCTCCAATCAACTCAGAAAGCATTCCTTCGTAAAATGGATAGTCTGCTGATAGCACTGCAGACCCGAAATATTCTTACTTTTTATCATAGTCTAATTATGGCAAGTATACTTTTAGCAGTAAACAAGAGAAGAAATACCCGAAAAACTGAGACAACATGTAAATTATTCCCTTTTTGTTGTGCATTCTCTTGGAGATCATTAAGGAGAACGTTATTAAAGGATTAAAGTGAGATCCCGACTTGTTAAGGAACATCATGGACACTACTGCGAGTACTAGTCCACAAGTGAATGATAGGTATATATAATTTATCTATGATTTGGCATCGAAATTGATTTCCCCCAATCCTATTAAAAACCCTATCATCAAACTACCACAAAACTCAGACAAAACATATCTAGGAGTGTTCAAACTGTTCATTTTTATAAATATATTTAAAAATTGAATTAAAA
>BQJP01000146.1 GCA_021604765.1 Thermodesulfobacteriota bacterium | reverse complement strand
ACATGTTTATGAGAAAGCAAAAAAGAAACATCCGGAACGTTGGTCGGGTGAAACCAGAAACTGGACACACGAGCCAACAGTAAAGCTTAACCCTAGTAACGAACAATCACCGGAGGTTGTAGAAAAAAAAGCTGCTTAAATGATTTGTGCAGGCGAAAAGTACCTTGACACCTACCGTTCCTGTCATAATTGAAAATTATGAGGGCGATAGCACTACACCATCACATGTTGCGATAACTAGCACAGGACTTCGTCTGGTTGGAAAACCAGCGAGAAGATATGCATTGAAAGATGTTGCCAATTCCGTATTTGCTGTTAAGCGTCTTATTGGTCGATCATTTAACGATCCTGTCGTGCAAAATCTTAAGAAGATGATGCCCTATGAAATCATCAAAGCAGACAATGGTGATGCTTGGGTGCGTTTGTGTGGCGAAGACTACTCGCCTGAACAAATTTGTGCTTTTACTCTACAGAAACTGAAAGCGTCTGCTGAAACATTTCTTGGTCATGCAGTTACCGAAGCTGTAATTACGGTTCCGGCCTACTTCAATGATTCTCAGAGGCAATCTACAAAAGACGCTGGAAGAATGGCCGGCCTAGAAGTTAAAAGAATAATATCCGAACCAACAGCTGCTGCAATAACCTCAGGAGTGAATCAGAATTGTCAAAACGATGAAGTAATTGCAGTTTATGACCTTGGCGGGGGTACATTTGATATTTCAATTATAGAAACCACATATGTTGAAGGTGAAATTCAATTTGAAGTTCTTTCGTTAAATGGTGATACTTTTCTTGGAGGTGAAGATTTTGATTTAAAACTTGTTAGGCATATTGCTAATGAATTCCAAAAATCTAGCGAAATCGATTTGCTTAATGATCCAATTGCCTTGCAGAGGCTCAAGGAGGCAGCAGAGGCAGCAAAAATAATATTATCATCTGAATTATCAACTCAAGTAAATTTGCCTTTTATTGCTACTGATGCGGCAGGAGTTAAGCACCTTGATTTCACTATATCTAGAAAATTATTTCAAGATCTTATTGGTGAATTAGTAGACAGCTCAATAAATATATGTAAACGGGCAGTCAATGACGCCGAATTGAGCATAAATGAAGAACGAGAAAGGCATGACAAAAATTTTATTGAATTTGATGTCGACTCTATTGATAGAGTAATTCTAGTTGGTGGAAGCACGAGGATTCCAATTATACAAGAAAAAATTGAGAATTATTTTGGTGACAAATTGCATGCTGGAATAAGAAGAGAAGACTATGTTGCTCTTGGAGCCGCAATCCAAGCAGGTGTTTTATCAGGTGGAGTTCAGAACGTGTTATTGCTGGACGCAATACCATTTTCTATTGGCATAGAAACATTAGGGGGAGTTGCTACATGGCTAATCAAACGAAATACAACATTTCCAATAAAAGCTGATCAGGTTTTTTCCACTGCTGAAGATAACCAGGAAGCAGTCACTATTCATATTCTTCAAGGAGATGATAAAGATGCTGCTAATAACTTATCGCTCGGGCGGTTCGAGTTGGTTGGTATTATGCCAATGCCAAAAGGAGTCCCGCAAATAAAAGTAGTCTTTGATATTGATGCCAACGGTATATTGAATGTATCTGCTAAAGACCAAAATACCAGTAAGGAACAAAGCATTGTTGTTAAAGCGAAGAGTGGGTTATCAGATGATGTAATCATAACATTAGCTGAAGATGTAAAAAATTCAGAAACACCAAGTAACGTACAGATTAGTTGTGAAAAATCAGCGCCTAGAATAAATCTAAATAACTTTAATAACATAACTGATTCTCAAGCGACCTTTACTAAGGACGTAATATTTGTAAGCTACGCACATGAGGATTTTTCTTGGGCGAAACAAATTCGTAACTCTCTATCGATGCTTGCTCATAATAATGGGCATGAAATCTGGATCGATAGAATGATTGAAACGGGTGACTATTGGGAAGAAAGAATATATTCTAAGATCGAGAAATCTAGTGTAGCTATTCTTATTCTGTCCCATGATTTTCTAAACTCTAACTTTATTTTGAAGGAGGAACTCCCTAGAATATTTGCTGAAAAAGAACGTAGATATTTGCAAGTTTTTCCAATCATGGTTCGATCTTGTCCCCATGAGCTTCAT
Source organism: Thermodesulfobacteriota bacterium (assembly GCA_021604765.1). Lineage (GTDB taxonomy): Bacteria > Desulfobacterota_D > UBA1144 > Nemesobacterales > UBA2774 > CR02bin9. The sequence goes on along the minus strand of BQJP01000146.1, from coordinate 1,026 downwards.
GTGGAGTTGGCAAAGTTTCAGTTTTTTAATGACCCTAATGAGCCCTTAGCAAGCTTACAAGCGTGGGAGGTTGAAAAGGTGCTTACGAACCTTGCGTACGAATTGACTAACAAACTCGAACCATAAACTTCAGCCGACATCCTTCGTCGTGGGAATATTTTTTTGGAAATACCTGCGCCTGAATTCTGACCCAAATATCATTTCCAAAACTGGTTAAAGCCGGATCATTTTTGATCCGGCTTTTTTGTTTGTGCAGTCGCCCAAGTTAATAGGTGCGCTGCGCTATCCTTCACTTCTATCCAAGAAAGTTACTATGAATGTCCGAGAAGAAGAAATCTGAACCGCCCCGGGTTTACAGGAGACTCTATTTCTTGAGAGGATAGAGTAATGAAAAAACAAGTAAGATATTCACCGGAGGTCCGCGAACGGGCTGTCCGACTAGTGCATGAACAGCAAAATGAATATGAGTCGCAGTGGGCAGCACTGGAATCGATCTCGTCAAAGATCGGTTGTACAGCTGAGACATTGCGTAAATGGGTGCGACAATCAGAAACTGATCTGGGTACCCGGGGAGGCATGTCTACCACAGATCGTGAGCGACTCAAACAACTGGAGCGTGAGAACCGGGAATTAAAACGTGCCAACGAGATATTGCGTAAAGCATCGGCATATTTTGCCCAGGCGGAGCTCGACCGCCGACCGAAATAATGGTGGGATTTATCAATCAACACAAAGACCAGTATGGAGTCGAGCCAATCTGCAGACAGATTCAGATTGCTCCATCAAGCTATTATGAACAAAAGGCACGAGAACGCGATCCTGACCGGTTGCCTGAACGCATTAAGCGAGATAAAGCACTTGAGCGTGATATACAGCGTGTATGGGGTAAGCGTCTGTTACACCCGTCTAGAATTGTTTTCGATTTAATGTTTCGATAAATTCTGGTGTTAATGGCAACAATTCATCGATACGGCTATTAGGCCAGATTGGAAGTTTTTCAAGTGTCTGCTTGAGCCATGCTGCTGG
>BQJP01000145.1 GCA_021604765.1 Thermodesulfobacteriota bacterium | reverse complement strand
ACATGAAACTCTTGAGCGGGTCTTGGATGAAATGATGGGAGCTTCTGGGGATTTAGTTCCTGAAAGCGAGCAAGATGAGCAGGAAGAGATTGTTTCTGAGGAGGATGATGATAACAGATTCATAAGTACGTTTAAGCAGTATTATTTTGGTAAAGAACAATTGAAACAAAATAGCATTAACTATTTAAAGTTTCTCTCCAGTTTACGTGCGTTTGTGCAGGCAATAAGGGATCATAAAAAAGATCATGTTTTAAATATAAATGATCTCCTGGTATTTCTAGAACTTCATGAGAAGAACAACCTACCTGTGATTGATAGTAGTCCTTATGTTAATGCTCATAACTCGGTCAGTTTAATGACTGTTCACAAAGCTAAAGGGCAAGAGTTTGATACTGTATTCGTTATTAATTGCCAGGAGCAAGTTTGGACCAAAGGTAGGAGTGGTTCAAATCTCCCTCTACCGATGAATTTGCCTATCGCACCCGCAGGTGATACAGAAGATGATCAGTTGAGATTATTTTATGTTGCACTTACAAGGGCTAAGGATCATTTATATCTTACAAGTCACGAATTTGGAAACACTGGAAAAGAATCTTCATTACTTCAATTTATTATCCCGCCTGTTGATGAAAGCAAGTCACAAAATCAATTAATTGAAAATCTCACTTTTAAGAAGCCCAAATTCGACAATGAGTTATCTCAAACTCAGCAAGTATTAAAAGCTTCTTGGGAGTCTTTTAACAAGCTTCCTATTGTGCATGATGAGAGAGCAATATTTGAGAAGATCATTGAACATTATCAACTGAGTGTGACACATTTAAACAACTTCTTGAATGTAGAAAGAGGGGGTCCTCAGCTATTCTTTGAACAAAATCTACTCAGATTCCCTCAGTCAAAGAATCTAGCAGGGTGTTTCGGATCTGCAATCCACCAAACATTGGAGTTGATCTATAAGCATGTAAAGAAAACCGACTCTTTTCCGACACTGGAAGATGTATTAGAGTGGTTTCATAAAGAACTGGAGTATGAAAGGCTCAGTAAAAGGGAATATGATTTCTATTCTAAGAAAGGAACTGATGCTCTTACGATATTCTACGATAAGAAAATTAATACATTCCACCAATCTCATTTCTCTGAGTTTAACTTCAGAAATCAGGGAGTGATCATAGGAAATGCACACTTAACTGGGAAGATTGATAAGATGGTCCCTATAGGTGATTCGGAAATTTCAGTACATGATTACAAAACGGGAAAAGCCAAAACAGATTGGAAAGGCAGTAGCCCTTATGAGAAAACCCTTCTACACAATTATCAAAGGCAACTAATTTTTTACAAGATCCTCGTTGAAAATTCCAAAGACTTTGGGGACAAATACCAGGTAAATAGAGGTATGCTAGAATTTGTAGAGCCTAAGAACGGAGAGCTAATTGAATTGCCTCTTAACATAACAGAGAAAGATGCCATCAGGGTCACTGAGATTGTTAAAATAGTCTATAAAAAGATTCGAGAACTGGATTTTCCAGATACAAGCGAGTACCCAAAAAATCTTAAAGGTATCATTGCTTTTGAAGAGGATTTGTTGGAAGGGAAAAGATGAATAAATTTTATAACTCAACGATCATTAATTTCTTTTACAGCATTTCTTAGTTTCTGACCATCCCACAATTCGACACCATTTTTCAGGGCTAAGTCTATAGCTCCTTGAGTAAAGGAACTTGATACTACCACCATTGCATTTGTCGCATCATAATATTTTTTAGCCGCTACTACTTCTTGTATCGCTTTATTTGGGATATTCTTATTATGGTTTTTTACTTGAACAACAGTTTTTTCAGCACCTTTATTTAAAACCAAATCAGCTCCTTGATCACCAGTGGTTCGGGTTTCATCGACGTGAAAACTGAGATTTTCAAACACTGTTCTGACATACTTCTCGAACTCTACACCATCAAGACTTGCATAATCATAATAGATTGGGACCTTTTCCTTCCCCAATGTTTTTTCAAAAGATTCAATACTATTTTGTTCTCGTGCCATATCTATTAAATCAGGCAATTCTTCAAAAGTTTTATGAATGCCAAATTTATTTAGAAGCTCTTTAATCATCCAAACTTCATATTTTTGGGTTATTTTTTCGGAAATTATTGTAGGCATATTTAATTCAGGACAAAATCTTAAATAATCTTTAATAACTGACATAGCATCTGCATTAGTATCTAAAGTTGGTTTTATTTTCTCGTATGCTGGATTAATAATTGAACCATATGTAAAATCTTTGAATACATCTTTCTCTATTTTGTTCATTAATGGAATCATTCTGAAGTAGTTTATTTGGATACCTCGTTTAACAAACAGTCCATGAAGTTTTCTTTGATCGCTTAAATAATCTTTGTATCTCTCTTTAAGTAATTTTTGTACTTCATCCCAATAATTCCATTGACTAAAAATTAAACTGTTGGTATGAGTAATCCAAGTTTGATAATCTTTGACTGTTAGTTCTACATTTTTATTACATAAACTGCATCTAAATTCAATCTTCTCAAGGGATAGATCATTAAATCTATCCATATTAGAAAAAAGACCGTAACCATAACCAGGATAGTGTTTTCCCGCTCCTCCACCTCCTCCGAGACACATGATAGCATCTTGAACTTGATAATATTCGACAAAACTCAAATCTCTTTTGGATATAAATTTGTTTTCAAGATATTCCTTAATGTGATTAGACATAAAATCAATGTCAGAGTCACTCAAACCGCTTTTCTTTAGATCTTCTATAGCCTTATCTATTGCGGCATTTGCAGATAGTGGTTCTGCATCTATCTTGTCTGTTGCTCTTTTTAGCTCAGAAACATTACTTGATTTTGCATAACTATTGTGTGGAAGGTCTTCCTTATTGTTGCGAATATACTTCTTATAAAAACGGTATGATAAATATATTATGAATGCCCAAAAGATGATCCCTACGAATGTTGATGAAGTAGTATCCATGATAATCCTTGATTTTAAATGATGACATTACACAGAAATAGTATTAATACTGATTAAGGTTATTTTTCAAATCTTCAATTATTTTCTTTCTAAGCACGAGAGGTTCCAAAACCTCAACATCAGGGCCAAATCCTCTTATCCATCCCTTAAGCATCAAATTAAGGTCACTTTCAAATTCAAGTATTAAACTTCCATCTTTCTCGACCTTACTTGTTTGATTGGGAAACC
>BQJP01000144.1 GCA_021604765.1 Thermodesulfobacteriota bacterium | reverse complement strand
GGATTGGTTAAGCGATAGAGCGGGGCTATTTCACATCGTATAAAAATGTAATCGTATCGCCCAGACGGCCTGTTGCTTTGCTTCTCCAGATATTCCAAGGCCTGTTTGCGTATGTTGCTTTGTTTTTCCAGGTATTCCAAGACCTGTTTGCGTCTGTTCGGATCTTGGATGCCGGCATCCAGATTGTCAACGATCAGAATTCTTTTATAGGCCTGGGAATCATCTAAATCCGCTGTCAATATATCCAGATAGCGAATATCTATTGCTGGATCGACTGTAACGCCACTGTTTTGTCTGTTTTGTAATAGGATTTGAAATTCATTGTCTACGCCTCTGATAAGAATATTAAAAGGAGGCAAGTCGGGAACAGTTTGTTTATCAGGTAACGCATTACGGCAAGGTATCGGTTCCGGTATATGGATGGCAAATACCCTGCGGGAAAAGTAAGTCAGTAGCAACCACCAGCCTAATAAAATCAGAACTATTAAAAATAACAGTCTCGGCCAGTATGGCTGGATTAATGACCCGAATCCAGGCGCTTGCTGAGTGATTTGATGTCCTATAACACCTGCTGAGTCTTCGGTCGTAAGATTCAAAGATTTTTCCTTCCACCACCTGTCAGCGTTAATTAGTTTATCCGTATTGACCACGTATTGCTGGGCAAACCGAAGATTAATATGTAATAATTTTTCCAGAAAAAAATCGGCTGGACCATGCTGGGATCTAGAACTGGCCGGACAGTCGGCATTTGTAAGTCCGTTGCTCGATGTGCCAAAATTTTGAGAGGAATTCCGTGTAAACCCATAGATTCCGTAAGTACTTTTTATGCCAGAAGAGTAGCTGAGCCTGGTATTTTCACAATCATTCGTACTTTTATGGTCATTCGAGTCTTTAGGATCATTCAGGATCATTCTTTTTTTATTAGAGGGTTTATCAAATTCGGAGGGGTAAAACATACGCGCATATTTATCAAGTGTGTGTATTCTTTTTTGCATATTATCGGCAAAATGCAACTGATCCAGGCGTAAATAAATGGCATGATTGGCTGTAAAAGTATCTTTAAAGAAGCCGATAGTAGGTATGACAGCAATAGGCAGATAAAGCAAGGTAATAAAGACAAGGTATTTGAACCTGTAATTTTCCGGGCATAATCTGTTATAACTCTTGTTATTCACAGGGGGACCAGGAAAGAAGATATATTTTGCGAGTAATATAATCAGTATTACAGTTGCGCTAACCTGAAAATACCATAGATTATGGTTCAGGTTGAATGAGTGACCTAAAAGTAAAACCAGGAAAAAAACCAGGAAACCGAGTAAAAAATGACTATATCCCCAGTACGGGAAATGAAAATGTTTTTTTTGTCTGAATTGTTTCTCCCAGAATAACCGGATTAGCATAAGCGGGATGATCAGAAGTAAAACCAATGCAATCGGATTTATCAATTGTTCCGGTAACGCTAAGCTTCCAAAGGAAGTTTCTCTTGGACTTTCCTGAATTGCATTGAGTTGAAAGAAAAGTGAAAATAACAGAATCGAGCAGCAGGATAAAAACACCCAGTCGTAATATTTGTTTTTGTTCGGCCTGTCACCAATAAAAATCCATACCATACCTAATATAAGCGGTACTGACAGTATCAGGCCGACAAAAAGAGACCAGCCGCTGGCAATCACCACATACAGCAGAAGGCTTATTGAAAGCAGCGTTAACATAAAATTGAGTTCTGTGTATTGATGTGATTTAAGGTGGTGAGGCCACAACCAATCCCAGTTTTGAATGACTGTTTTATTAAATATAAAAAATAGAGATAGAACGATGAGTAGATAAAGAATAAATGAGAAAAGCGTGATGACGGCAGTTTTTATCATCAGGACATGCAACCGGCTCAGGTCATGATAAACCACAACTGACCAAGGCATGTCAGTCAGCGACAAAACAAAGAACTTGGTTGCGTTACCATGGTAATGCCCTTCAATATGCCCACTGAAACGCATTTGGGCGTGGGAGATTAAGTGACGATTGTAATCACTTTCAGCATATAGATTTTCTACAAAGCTTTTTTCATCCTCGGAATGATAAAGAATGCCGCCGCTTGCATTCTCAATGATGGCAAAGTGAAATGAAGCGGGAAGGACCGGCGCAGCAATACTTGGAAAATATGCCGTCGCTGCCATCACCACCGGTGAATTTTTATCCATTTTTGCAATTGATTTATTGCTATCAAGGGTAGCAGATATAGGCATTGTTACCTGAGAGGCCTTGCTGCCATTTGAAAAGTCATGTATCCGTTCGATATAGAAAGGCTGTATTTTTTTTTCGTCTTCATTTTGAAAGTGCCAGGTTTTGCCGTCCCGTGGGTTTTTAAAATAATCTCTAAAATCTACATTTAGCCGGCTTGAACTGAATAACTGATCGACAAAATAGATGATTGGTCCATACTGATGGCCCTGTTTGTTAAGTGCAAAAATATCACCGACCTCTGGGAAGGTGAATATACGGACTGGATAGACTGGATAAGTTATAGAAAGGCAGGAAAAAAGCTTATCACTATCTTTACCTGTACCGTTGACACAGTGTTTGTCTTTTGTTTTTTCTTTTTTATTTAAATGCAAATAAACATCCTCATGTTCGGTCATTTTATTTAGAACATTCGTTAAGTCATGCCGAAAATCATTTTTAATATTTTCAGCAATTTTTTCCGCCTTTTTTTCCGAATCTTCTTCAAGCTTATAAAAAGTGAAAATCGTTAATAAAAACAAAGTAATGATGACCAAACCAAATAATAGGGATAACAGCATGACATGGAGGTCGTTTGCCGATATGCTTTCCCTTATGCCCATGAATTTCAATCGCAGGAAAGGCCAGGAAAGAAAGCCCAGTAGAAGCAGCAACAGCGCCACGGAAAGATAGTCAAAGGGCAAGGAAAAAACTGAACCGCCAAGGCGGTCTTTTTTTACGATACCCACAGCATAGAGTTTATTGAAATCAGGATTTTTTGAATTTTCATACCAGTTATGCAACGAGTTGGCAATGACAAAAGGATGAATATAAATACGATAGTCCTCGCCAGCTATTGATAAATCTATATAGGTCGAATGTTCCAGCAGAAAATCGCTATGCTGAGATTTAACAATGTCATTATTTACTTTGTAAGTTGCAGTATTAATTCTTTCCTTAGCATGATTGTTTATTTCGATTTGTTTACTGGCTTCCTGCAATAACCAGTTGATAT
>BQJP01000143.1 GCA_021604765.1 Thermodesulfobacteriota bacterium | reverse complement strand
GTTATTAGCAAAAAGTTTTTTTACTATACTGTTCTTGGCAGCAAGAGAGAAACAACAGGAAAATTATTTGGTATTTTTAACTCGGACAATGACATCAACGCCGGACTTTACCGTATTTTCAGGTAATAAGACTATAGGCATAAACCCCATGTCATCCGACTCAAAATCCGAAAGCTCACCCGTATCTTCATTATAGAAATGATAATGAAGAGAAGTGTTTGAATCATAAAATATCTTTGTTGGGTCGATGATAACTTGTCGAACCAGACCCTTCTTAACAAATAAGCTCAATGTATTATAAACTGTTGCTTTTGAAACTTGGCCATCATTCGCGTTTACGAGGTGAAGAACTTGTTCCGCTGAGAGATGTTGCGCTTTACTGAGCAGAACACGCGCAATTTCAGTGCGCTGGGATGTTGGTTTAATATTCGAACGTTCTAAAGTTTCTTTGATCATATTTGAGTATCTAGTCTAGCTATACGAATAATTACATATCGCATTCTCATTATATTAGATGATTTCTGGAATGTGGAGCAGAATTAATAGTAATTATCGTTTGATTGCTGTGTTTTTCAAACAAATTTATCAAAACAAAGCAATTCAGGCTTGTCGCCCCCTAACTAATTTCTAGCAATAAAATTGAAGATGTAAATATGTAATATCATCTTCATTACAACTAATATATTAATTAGGCTAATCAGCTTGCTCCATTAATACTTAAAAATAATTCTCAGCTAGTCATGCAAATAGAAATCAATTATTTTTATAAGTTTAATTTATCAAGCAAGTAATTAGCAACTAAACGGTTTGCCTTTTCATTTGGATGATAATCAAGCGGGTGCACAATAAATTCTTTTAATGAAACCTGAGACTCAAACACAGGATAAGCATCAGTGCAATGAATATTGCTTGTTCGACAATATGCAAGTAACGAGTCATGGATTGACTTAAATGGGAACTCCCCCACGATAGTTTTATATAACAAAGGATAAAAAACGATTTGAAAATGCACATTATTTTTTTTCGATGCCGTATCCATTGCTAACATTAATAACAATGTATTACTTAAGTTCTCTTTGTTTTTTTCTATTGAATAAATATCCAGATAATTTTCAATGGTCAATTTACTTTCTTTGCGTAAATTATAAACACTGTCAATCAATCGATAGATATAACTTTTCAATAACATTTTAGTGACAAAGCTATCGTTTCTTTGAATGTTACCTAGCCGGACATTCTGAAAATCAATAATGAATTTTTGTGCTGAGGCAATTTCTTCACTCATTAAAGCATCATTAATATTAAAAAAATAAATAATTTGTTTAACATCCTTCTGCTCTTTTAAAAGATTTGAAACAACTTGGTATATATCAATAATGTCTGCGCCCGAATGCCCCAAATTTAAAAAGTTATAATCCTCAAACCTTTCCCCCAAAATATACCCCAAAGTAGCATCATCTTTAACTCCTTCTCCAAAAGTAAAAGAATCTCCGACAAGCGCAACATCTTTGGATCTATCAGGATAGAAACCAGCTTGTCTTTGTCTCTTATCATAAATAACACAACTTTCATCAATCTTAGATTTACTACTCCTTCGTTTAACAGGCATCTCATACCCCTTAACATAGGGATAGCAATTACCTTCTTTTCCAAGATATTCAATATGTCTTTTTTCTCCCTGTAGACCGACATTTATAAACCTTGACGCAAGCAGATCAGCAATAAAAAAACTAAGTATTAACGAAACCATAAATAAACCTAGATTGCCCAACCACTGTTTTCGTTTCAATAATACATAAGCGACAAAAAAACAAAGCGCATTAAAAAAGTAGAGAAGTGTTCGATCCAGGCTTGAATCATAAGATCCCCGTTTATCAAATAAAAAACCACTCACTAATTCATTTGTTGAAACGGCTAAAAGAATAAATGCCCAGCCAAATATATTATATACGATCTCTTTTTTATGCATGGTTAAATATTCTTTTTGAAACGGTCTGTTACAACATGAAGACTGTAGTTATTTTAATTGTAATTTGAGTTCAGCTTATTTAGACCGCTTCGCCCAACGGAAGTATCTCCGCTAACGTCTTTGACCAATTATAGATATGTGAACCAGATAGATATGTCAATGTTATTGTCTCATCCGTTTTAGTTGTCAATGTATCAACATCAACCAGCATAATATTTGTATTTACCCCATAACTGATAACAAACGTTTTCTCATCCATAGTCAACGTCACACCTCTCGGTTTCTCTAATTGGATCATACTAACTAATTGCCTGTCACTAACTGACCAGAAAGTCACCATGTTTCCATCAGGATGTGTTACTGCAGCAATATTTTTCGCACTGTGGATAACCACACTCAATGCTTCGCCCGTCATAGATTGAACAACTTCATTTGGCGAGCTAATTGTTTTCATCAGTTTACCTTTGGGACGGATACTTACTCCTCCAATATCAGTTTTATCGAGCCCATCTCTAGGAGCAGAAGCTACAACGAGACTTCCATCTTTAGCAATACCAATATGCCCGGTATTTAATCGGTTGTTAGTCAAGAAAACCCGCTCAATCAACTGCTGATTAGACATATCTATATAAGTTACCGAAGGTTCTATATTAGTACCAATCGTACTGCCCGCATTGGTAACAACCATGACATTACCGTTATCAATTAGTTGGCATTCATGTGGGTTGTCTCCATAAGTGGGAAACTCACCCAAATTTCGCATGGTATGTGCATCACGTATTGCGATAATTCCTTTCTTGTTATCTAGATAGGTTTCAGTGCTATACATCATTTTTCCATCCGCCGTAAAAGCACCATGCCCGTAGAAATATTTATCGTTACTGGTCGTAATTTTTCTAACCATCTTCATGTTCTTTAAATCAATTTCACAAGCACCCGATCCAATTTTTTCAAATACAATCAATCTATAATAATTATTAGGGTCAATAATTACGCCATGTGCAAGAAAGTCCAGGGGTACCAAACGCGTCTCTTTCAATGTCAGGTTGACAACGGACAATACAAACTTAATTAATTCTGGATTACTGGCATCAGCAAACTTACCTCCTCCAAGAATAATATTAGAGTCATTATTTATAAAAGACGTTTTCGAACACGCTGAGAAAGCATTGGGGAACAATAGGGCAGCACTACTATTTGCTAAAGAATTTAGAAATGTCCTTCTTGAAATTTTCAAACCAACACTCTTTTGGGTTCTCGTTGTTTAACATTCATAACTAATAACTATACCATTAAGACTAATAGAAC
>BQJP01000142.1 GCA_021604765.1 Thermodesulfobacteriota bacterium | reverse complement strand
GGTCAGTTTGAAAACGTAATAACTGCGAACAAAGACATTGCGCGCAATGATCGTGATTTTATCCCTGCTAACATATCCGATATATCTATAGATATGGTATTAGACAAACTAAAAACCCGCCGACTTATATGAACCTAGGTTCACGAATCACTATGCTCTATATAGAGGCCATACGTCGAACACGATTACTTGTTATTTTTGTGCTTTCAAAATTATTATTTAAACAGCAAGGGCACTGTAAAAAAATTCTAATAAATCGTGATGGCGCATTTGGGGATTCAATTGTAGCTTTACCGGCAATAAATTTAATAAGGCAAAGCTTTCCAACAGCACAAATCGACTTATTATCTGTAAACAATGGCAGTGTCTCTTTCAAAGACCTCGGCTTACAAGAAGGATTGATTGATAGCTTATATGTCGTTAATAAAAAAGAGAGAAGCAAAACATTAAAATCACTGAAACAATCAAGCTACGACTTGTTCATACAAATTCCACAAAATATTGGCATATATAAATCAATTCGAAATATGTTGTTAGTTCGCTATTATTTAAATATTCAAAGCGCATTTGGCTGGGATAGCGGCAGAATCAAGTCACTTATGCGTTATCAAAAACATTTTCTTAAAATACCAACGGAAACTCAGCGCTTTATAAACACATTAGAAAAAAATGGTATTCACGGAAACATTGATTACCCTCTCCTTTCACAGGAGCCAAAGCAAAGCATATTGGAACAAGACGTTGCGACACATGAGCCCATTGTTTTTTTAATTGGGGGAAAACTACAGCCTAAAAAATGGCCGCTTGAAAACTGGGTGACTCTTGCGGAGTTAATTGGCTCTCAAGAAAAGATCTTGCTCATAGGAGGCAGAGACGAAACCGATGAAGCAGAGTTCATTCTATCAAAAACAGCTAATACGATTAACTTGTGCGGCGAGTTAACAATACCTGAGCTTAATCATGTCTTTAAAAATACAAAGCTTGCGATTGGCCTGGACACAGGTGCTATGCACTTATGCGATGCAGCAGGAACAAAATTGATTGCATTATTCTCAACCCGAGACCTATCAAACAAATGGTACCCGAACAATAAAAACTCGATTGTCATCGAAAAAGTTTTAAGCTGCAGTTTTTGTCTAAAAACAAAATGTAGTAATAATATTTGTATGAGCAATATTAAGCCTGAGGAAGTTTACTCTTGTATAGAGAAGCTATTGGCTTGTTAGGCTTTCTCTATTTACGCCAACTCCCTTCGAAAAGAACCGTCGGGCAAATTATTAACCCTGTCATTATGAATAAAAAAATAATCTTTCCAGTTTTCTGTTTCATCCGCGGCACTCACACGATGGATCTCTCCATTGTCTTCTCGAAACATATGATACCCAAGACCAAATAAATAGCCTGTGACTTCCGCGGCACTGCTATTAAATACCGTTTTCAACGCGTCACTGTGAATTTCGATTAATAAATTAGGTTTATATTTTTCTAACGTATCACTAGCGCCTTTCAGAATTAACATTTCAGAGCCTTCTGTATCACACCGAATAAAATCTATATGGCCTAGATTATTATCACGAACAAACCCGTCGACTGTGACCGCCTTTACTTCTTCGGTCGAGCTCGAACTAGACTGTATGTCTTTTCTACCGGCATTAAGATTGTCTATTCCTGTAATAAAAGCAAAAGATCGTCCCGCATGCCCGGTTGATTTTTGAGGCGTTACCAAAAAAACCGTACCAGCTTCGTTAGATACAGCATAGTTGTATGCATGAATATTTTTAAGACGATGTAATTTTGTCATCAAGACTAAATGATTATATGAATAAGACGAAGGTTCAAACGCAAATATTTGCCCGTCCCCAATGAGTTTCGACATGACATAACTATGGCGAGCATCACTTGCACCAATATGCAAACAGTTTTCACCATCGCTTAAAATTTCTTTTAAGAATGGTATTTCAGGCTCAAATTTACGCCCTTTTTTATTTCTCGAATAAGTTCGTAAAGCTGCAATTAAAACACTTATGTTAAAATTCATTTATTTGGTCCCAAAGTTTTTTCCAATCAAAAAATGGCGGCAAACAATGCGTTTCTTGTAAATGCACAGCGACCGCAGGAATAGGTGAAAAACCGGAGATATGTTCAAACAAACGATCTGTAGTTTTTCTCTCAGAGCCTAAATGTCTTAGCTTTGAATTCTTTAACCCCATATATTTCGTGTTTTCGAAATAATGCCAATACTCGCTAACAACAGAAGAATGCACAAAAAAAGTATGTGTTGCATGGCTCATTGTTCGCCAACGCCTATTTTCACCCAAAACAATGTAGGAAGGATAACTAAATTGATTATATAACGACTCATGCTCTTGTGGATGAATCAACAAGTGCTGATTAGTTTGGTTATAAACTTTCTGATAAAAAGAGACCATATCATAAATCGCACTATTTGAGTGTAGATAGTCATCTTCACAAAAATAAAAAAGAGCGTTTTTTTCCTTGGCAAAGGAAAACGTTTCATGTAACGAAGGTCCTTGCCCGGCAACTTCTGTTGTTATTATTTTCCACTTACATTTAAGCTTCATGCATAAGTTTTTAATTTTATCCAATACAATATTATCAGACCGATCATCAAAAACAGTAAAACTAACATCTAGATTCTTAATACAGGCATCATTTACCGACAGCACTAATGAGTTTATACAAGTTAAAAGGTGTTCTTCAAGACTAACGCCCGTTAATCCGCTCCGATTTCCCTTGGATCGTTTTTCATTAATGCACGTTCGCAGACAGACTTCTAGCTTACTAACATTATTTGAGCTATCTTTTTTGTCTGAATTAAATGAAGCATAAATTCTTTTTTGATCATTAAAACCATCCATGTTTTTTAAAGGCAGCAGGTTATATTCAGGGTGTTTTTTAATTGCGTAGCCTCGCTTTTTTAAAACCTTGTCTAGAATGCGCAAAACCTCGTTCATAAACATAAACCCCTTATAGCGGCACTAACTTCATCAACAGATATATTACGAGCGTCATTTTCGGCTCCAGAGATACTGACCGCTTTATCTCCCCATGGACGAAAGCGAACAGGATCCATAAGACTAAAAAAGCTGATTGTGGGCGTCTTAACCGCGCTTGCGATATGCCCGAGACCTGAATCCGGGCCAATATAAAGACATGTCTTTTTTATCAAGGCTGCTGCATCTAATAAACTATTGCCCACGGTATTAATTTGCGGAATATCAATATTACGACTTACTTCAGCGGTCATTTCTTTTTCGAACTGATTCCCCAAAAAGATAACACCGGAAAA
>BQJP01000141.1 GCA_021604765.1 Thermodesulfobacteriota bacterium | reverse complement strand
GGCTTCAGCTAGATCAAAATATGCGTGCAAAAGATTCTGATACACATAAGGTCACTCCAAATAAAATAGAAGAAGGAATGACTGCTGACGAACTGCAAGATTTCACACCATGGTTCGATGGAGGCTTTGAATTAGAGTATGTACAAGATGAAGATGGTAAGCCTTTACATTACCAGGTAGTGAAAACAATGATGAGAATTGATCCACCTCAAGCTCTGAAGTCTGGAGAAAAAATAAGTTTCAAGATCAAGTGGTGGTATAACATTAATGACAGAATGAGAATAGGGGGTAGATCAGGGTATGAATATTTCTCAGGAGATGAGAATTACCTTTATACTATTGCCCAGTTCTTTCCAAGGATGGCAGTCTATAATGATGTTGAGGGTTGGCAAAATAAACAATTCTTGGGTAGAGGAGAATTTACACTTCCTTTTGGTGACTATGAAGTTGAAATAACAGCTCCTTCAGACCATATGATTGCAGCAACAGGTACTCTACAAAACACAAAGGAAGTACTCACGAAAGAACAAGTCAGTAGGCTGGATAAAGCTAAAGCAGAAAGAGATCATCCCGTAATGATTGTGACAGAAGAAGAAGCCAGAAAAAATGAGAAAACTAAATCCTCTAGTAAGAAGACATGGAAGTTTAAAGCTGAAAATGTGCGGGATTTTGCTTTTGCATCTTCCAGAAAGTTTATTTGGGATGCTATGGGAGTAGAACAAAGTGATGGCTCTGTGGTAATGGCTATGTCTATGTATCCTAAAGAAGGGAATCCTTTATGGGAACAATATTCTACAAAAGCTGTAGCACACACCTTAAAGTGGTATTCGCATTATACTTTTGACTACCCTTATCCGGTAGCATGGTCTATAAATGCAAAACGCATTGGTATGGAATACCCAATGATTTGCTTCAATTTTGGTCGACCTGAAGCAGATGGTACTTACACTCAGCGTACAAAGTATGGTACAATAGGTGTAATTATTCATGAAGTAGGTCATAATTATTTCCCTATGATTGTTAACTCAGATGAACGCCAGTGGACCTGGATGGATGAAGGATTAAATTCTTTTGTTCAATATCTGGCAGAACAACAGTGGGAGAGAGATTATCCCTCACGTCGTGGACCTGCTTATAAAATTGTTGACTACATGAAAGGAGATAAAAGCAATATCTCTCCAATCATGACCAATTCTGAATCTATTTACCAATTTGGTAATAATGCTTATGGTAAGCCGGCAACTGCTTTGAATATTCTGCGAGAAACAGTGTTGGGAAGAGAACTCTTTGACTTTGCTTTTAAAACTTATTCTAACCGCTGGAAATTCAAGCACCCTTCCCCAGCTGATTTCTTCCGTACGATGGAAGATGCTTCTGGTATAGACCTTGACTGGTTTTGGAGGGGATGGTTTTATACTATAGATCATGTAGATATAAAAATTGATCAAGTAAAATGGTATCAATTAGATACCCAAAATCCTGAAGTAGAAAAAGGATTGGCTAAGCAAGAACAGGAACAAGCTCCACAGTATATAGGAAGCATCCGCAACGCTAAAGCAATTGAAAAAACACAAGATGAAATAGATCCTTCTTTGAGAGATTTCTATACAGAATATGACCCACTCAAAGTAGACATTTTAGATAAAACAACTTATAATAATCTTCTTGCTAAACTAAACCAGGAAGAGCGTAAGCTTTTGAAAGGAAGTACTAATTACTATGAAATTACTTTCAGTAATGTTGGTGGGCTAGTAATGCCTATCATCGTACAATTTCAATATATAGATGATACAAAAGAAACGCATTATATCCCAGCAGAAATTTGGAGAAAAAATAGCGAGCAAATCTCTAAAGTATTTGTATCAGAAAAAGAGGTCAAGCAAATAGTGCTTGATCCTTATCTAGAAACAGCGGATACAGATCGTTCGAATAATTATTATCCAGAACAAGAACAAAAAAGTCGTTTTGAGTTATATAAGTATAAGGCAAGTAGATGGGATCAAGATGGAGAAAATCCTATGCAAAGAGCTAATAGAGCAAAGGAAGTAGAAGGCACTAATTAAAAGAATTGTTTCATAAAGAAGCCTCGTTATATTATTAACGAGGCTTCTTTATTTACACGAACACGTGTACATATTGTTAAATTCATATAGAAAAAACACATTACCTTTGCAACTGTTAAAAATGAAAACATACAAATGGCTCTGGATTATACAAACCACAAGTTGGTAGTAGAAAGTAATAAAATCGAAGCAGGAAGTGTCAGTTGGCGCAGTCCTTCAAATTTAGCAATCATTAAATATTGGGGAAAACATGGCCGCCAGTTGCCACGTAATCCTTCTATAAGTTTCACCTTAGATGAAGCCTACACTGAAACTACACTATCCTATGAACCTAAGAAAGGAGTTGACCAGGGCATAGATCTTACATTTTTATTTAATGGCCTTCCTAATGAGGCTTTTGCAAAAAAAGTTAAAACATTTCTTGAAAGCATAATTGATATATTTCCCTTTCTTCGCCAACTAAAATGGACCATTAATTCTTCCAATTCTTTTCCACATTCATCAGGCATTGCTTCATCAGCCTCTAGTATGAGTGCTCTGGCTTTATGCTTATGTACATTAGAAGATAATCTTTTTGATACGCTAAAGGATGATAACACATTTAGGCAAAAAGCATCATATATAGCAAGGTTAGGATCAGGTAGTGCTTGCCGTTCTATTTTCGCTGGATTATCCATGTGGGGAGAAATGGGAGAAGTAGAAAACTCCTCAGATTTTTATGCTATTCCCATGGAAGATAAAGTACATGACGTCTTTAAAACTTATCATGATGCAATATTAATTGTTAATCAAGGAGAAAAGTCTGTTTCTAGTAGAGCAGGACATGCATTAATGGAAGGAAATCCATATGCTGATAAACGCTATCAACAAGCTCGACAACGTTTACACAATTTATTATTGGCATTACAAAATGGAGATGTCGAAGCGGTTGGTAATATATTAGAAGCAGAAGCTCTTACTTTACATGCCCTCATGATGGCTTCTAATCCGCCATATATTTTAATAAAACCCAATACATTAACACTAATAGATAAAGTTAAATCTTATAGAAAGGATACTGGCCATCCTTTATATTTCAGTCTAGATGCAGGCCCTAATTTACATTTACTCTATCCAGATAATATTAAAAATGAAGTTGATAACTTCATAGAGACGGAACTCTCATCATATTGTGAGGATAACCATTGGATTGCAGATAAAATAGGGAAAGGCCCACTACAATTATAATACTATTCGTATGATTTCCGTTTT
>BQJP01000140.1 GCA_021604765.1 Thermodesulfobacteriota bacterium | reverse complement strand
CAAAATAATTGGGCTCATAACCACCGCCACAAACAGAGCAAAAATTCTATCTCAATTACTAACCAGTGCATTAATTCATTTTTTCATACTATCGAGTGACTTAGTTGTAAAACCATCCCTACAGTTCGGGACTGTTATCTGAATATTATTCTAATTTCAAACAGTAGTCATTTTCCTCTTAAGCAATTATGCACTGATTTTCGAATAAATCATAATTTTCCTAGCACTCAAAGCAAATTCCTTATTCTTTGAACCATTTGCAGTTTGTTACGGGACTGTCTTAATCAGATTGACATTCATTAGAAGGGTTGAGGAAATATCCTTGAGAGCATTCTAAGCATTCTTCTCTGCTTTTAGGTCTCTCACAAAATGGCAGTACTAATTCTGGACCTGATTCGCCGGCAGAAATCTCACACTGCTTCGTTGGGTCGTCGACATCTGGGTTAAGGACATAAGGAGCATCACAAAACTACCCACTAGGAAGTTCATCGTCTGCCTAAAAGCAACAACTAACGCAACGATCGGCATTTTGATCGAGTACTTAGCAGAAGGGAATGAAATTGTCCTGAGAAGGCTCTTCTATTTAGTAGTCTCTAACGAGGCAGTCTTGTTGGTGAGTGGTGGAGACTTTAAAATAAGGCTCTTTGCAATATTGGCATTCATTATCAATAGTAATTAATTCACAAATATCATTCGAAATCAAATATATAAACTAAGGTTCTTCGCATCTCCCATTAATCAACTGCTTATTAGCACTGCACAACAAGCAATTTCCTAAATTGCCATAAATTATACAATCAAGCAATAAAATGGCAAAACATTGGTTGTTCCGCAAATCGTACCCTTCTTAGCATTTTATACAAGTTTCATGATCTTAATAGATCACACAATAAGGAATTAAACCACTCAAATCAACGCACTCTCCATTGACTATAGTTCTGTTTCCCTCGCATAAAGTGCACTTGATAATATTGTTCTCTACTTCGTAAGATAGACAAAATGGAATAAGTAGTATTAGCAAGAAGGCTCTAAAGAAATTACGTTATCTGATAATTCGAATTCTCTAACGAAATCGAATTATCGGCAAGTAGTCAACTCACTACCTAAAGTCTCAGTAAGGACATTAAAATCCTCATCGGGAACAAAGCCTAGTTTACACTATTCTTCTACTTCTATTCTTCTGGCTCTGGTAGATAAACGAACAAGAACAGACCCGAAATTTCCTTGATCTATTCCTGACAAGACCGAATTTTGTAAATGATCGATGCAAATAAAGCCCCCTCCTTCGGGATAAAGCAGTTTTCCATCTTAGCATCTTTAACATAACCCATCAGAATTGAATTTTGTACAAAAGTCAACAGTCTACTGGCAAGCACTGCACCCAGCACTACAAGCGAGGTGATCATCACACTAGTCACATACACCATCCTCCAGTTGCTCAGCACAGCCCTCCATATTAGCCACGCATTCCTAATTAGTATCAAAGTAGAACCTCTCTCAGCATTTAAAGCACTATAGAGAATCTTCGTCAATTCTGTTAACATGCTCGCAATTGGGAATTTCTGATAAAGAATTATCCAGACAAGAAAAAGTCCTTTATTATAAATCAGAGAGTAAAAAGTGATCAGAAATGCACTATTGGCATTAAGCCTCTACGAAGTTATCTGGGTCGAAAGAAAAGTATGACTAACAACTCATGTCGGGGTAGTGAACGCACTGGATTTATTAGTCCGGAGCAGTTCCTTGCAATTCTGGCTTATGGAAATCATTGCACTATATGCATTCGTTATCTTGGTCTTTCAGTAAACAAGGAGAAACAGAACAAGTCACTTCGTCTCCACTTCCAGTAGGCACAGCATCATAACCCGCTTAACAAGCAGTGCAGACCGAGTTCTCTCCGTCGGAAACACAGCCCTCGGGCAGTACAGGGGCTGCAGTGCATGTGGGAATGAGAAAATCGATCGAGGGAAGCTCTCTGCTGCACCCTTGGGTCGGATCGTCAGCGGTATTCTGACAAGTATTACAAGTACAATGTTCAAATCAAAGTCATCGCAATAGGGATCATACTGACTCTCTTAGCAAGGACTATATCCCACTTCCCACACCGAACATTGCTCGTTTTCTACCACTGCGCAATTGTCAATTTTAAAAATGCATTAATTTGTAAATAAATCCAAAGAATAGTCGGTGTTGCAAGTAAGTACTGCGAATGCAGCTGGATGATAGGTAGCGGCATTTGGGTCTACTTTTTGAGGGTAGCAAACTCCGTTTCTCAAAAAACTGAAATTATTGCAAGCAATGCAATTTCTGAAGGATTTTATGCAGTTGTCGTATTGTATGCATCCGGAGAAGTAAATCGAATGATGCTAGCACTCGACATCTTGGGCGTCGCAAGTGCCATTTTATTGGCACTCCCACCTCGAATTAACATAATAACCAGGAATGCATTTATTGCATCCCCAGTGAGTGTACTCCAGACAATCTTCTTTGAGGGGAATTGGAAGGACATTGGCCAGTCGCACTTCGTAGCACCGAGCAATGTCGTTTTCGTCATAACCTAAGAAGTAGTCCACTTTGCACTGCTCACACTGTCCATTTTGGCTATATTTCAAGCAATTAGCATCTTCGATAAAGAAATAGTTCGAATTTTCAACGCACTTTGATTGGCCTTCATAATAAATACTTGGAAGAGAGTGAGTCAATTCTGCGGGATTTTGGTCAAAATTCGGAATAAAGCCAGGTTCGCACTCCTTACAACTAGCGGTGCTATAGATGTGGCAAAAATCTTCAAAATATTTGGAAAAGCAACCGGCTCCTGAATGAACCACTTCATAATTTTCTTTACAAACTTTACAAACACCATTGTCTGCGTATATCAAACACTAGTCAACTAAGTATTGGGATTTTGAGCACTAGCCATCCCAAAAAAAACCCGTTGCACACTCAACGCAATTTTAATCTCTATCGTAAGTGAAACATTTTGGGATTTTAGTGGTCACATCCGAGCACTCATATTGGTCTTGGACCAATTTTGGGTATTTGTGTCTGTTGCAGGTCATCAGTTGGCCATTCTCATCATAGGAAACTCCAAACTTGTCATATTACTCATAGTAATCTTTGACATTCAGAAGTCTAATAACGCATTCTTCATTTTGCAAGTAGTAGTTTTTCCTTTAATCGCATTTTAGGCATGCTTAAGTGCTTAAATCGCATCTTAGACAGCCTTTAACGCATTTGGATTGGAAGATATAAGGGTTAAATAGCATGAAGAGATATGCAATTATCATGGTTTATTATAAAAATAATAGAACCCCTATATTTATTTTAGAATATTTTAATGTATTTTCTTAAAAAATAATAAATATTAAATTAATAAAATTTTAATATTCTCTTTT
>BQJP01000139.1 GCA_021604765.1 Thermodesulfobacteriota bacterium | reverse complement strand
GGCACTAATAATATCAGGTGTTGTAGTTATCAACGTTTTTTCCAAGACGATTAGCAACTAATACTTAAAAACAGCATCACATATAAAATAAACACATTATGAATATGATCCGCTTTTTAAAATTAACAACAATTTTCCTATCATTACTTATTAATTCAATTAATAGTTTTTCTTTTGAGCAGAAAGATTTTGTTAATGATATAACCCATGCTAAAGAAATGTTCGATAAAGGAGAGCATGACGCTGCGATCAAATACTGGGAAGATAAACATTCCGATTATGGTGGACAACAGGGGCATTACGAGCTTGAACTAGGTACTTTTTATAGTCGAATGAAAGCCTTTGATAGAGCAGAACAGACTTATTTGGCGGGCATAAAGCTAAAAGGCAAATATCCTCGACTTAATATTAGCCTTTCGTATGTCTATCTTTGGACAGGCAGGTTCGATCAAGCATCAGATCTGTTAGATGAAACAATAAAAGAATATCCAGATTGGTGGTCAGGCTACTACACAAAGGCACACCATGAATTCCTGACAGAAAACTACAAAGCCGCAAAAAAATTCGTAGAAAAATCATTATCGATAACTGAGACTGCCAGAGGTTTTATCCTGCTGGCACGCGCTTCTTTTGAGTTGAATGATACAAGATCTGTTATTAGTGCCATTGAAGAAGCTATAAATATTGAACCGAATTTTCTTTCTGATTTAAATACAATGAAGATATATGCTGTATCATTAGCAACAGAAGGGCTGAATACAGAGGCGATTGCTGTAATTGAAGAAATAAAAAAGAATAATGAAAAAGCGGCTGATGATGAAGAACTTGAAAAACTATTATCTGAATTACAAAAACCTCAAGGATAATCAATCACTAGTGTCATCATAGATTCTATTAATATTGAATCGCATCCTTCCTTAACCCGCTTTCTTTTGTATATATTCACGGCGCTCTTTCGGCGACATATTTTTCAACTTTTCCTGTAAGTCCTTACGTTCAGATTCTGGTAAGCTTTGCATATATTCTCTCATTTTCTGGCGCATCTCATGATGCTTGTTTTTTCTCTTTTCTCGAAAAGCCTTACGCTCCTCCGGCGTCATGTTATCGAATTTCTCTCGCAGTGCCTTTCGTTCTGCTTCTGGTAAATTTTTAAACCATTGTTTACGCTTCTTTATACGTTTCTGCTGTTCTGGACTTAAATCCTTAAATTTTTGATGTCGTTCCCGTATCTTTGCCTTTTGATCATCATCCAATGACTGCCAACGTTGCATACGTTGTTTCGCTTTTTCTTTTTGTTCATAGGTCATCTTGCTCCAACGATCAGCACCTTTTTGCATATGCTGTTGTCGCTTTGCAGGTAACTGATCCCACTTATCCTTGAGATCATTTAATAGTGTTTGTTCCTCAGTTGATAATGAATTCCACGACACACCTTCTTCGGCAAAGACAGTTGTCGAATATAGCAGACACAGCAGTATTAATGTTGATAGTCTAGTTTTCATTATTAATCTCTATTGTTGCCTCTATAAGTTTTCCAATATCTTCATTCTCTAAGTTCTCCGGGTCAATCCAGTCGCCTTCATCTGTACTCCATTCGCCCAAAAACTCCAAAAAATCTATTGCAGGAAAATTATCGCTATTATTTAGTTCCTCGGCGAAAGAAGGTGGTGTTGAGAAAATTAATACCCATAAACATAGCTTAACTTTGTAAAACATCATCTTCGAGCCATTCATAGAATTCTAAATCTTCATATAGCTCAAGACTCTCAGAAGATGAAATTAGATCTAAATCATCCAGTGGAATAAGTTGATTAGATGCGGGAGACTTCAATAAAATCATGACCGCAAAGATCATGACACATGCTGTTGCCAATGCCCCTGTCATAATAACTGTCCAATTATTTTTTTGGGGGACAGCTTTACCTATTGCCTTGTCGATTGCATGGGCACGAATTTGTCGAATCATGTACAAAGTATTACCATCAAGAGACTCAACACTGTCATCGAGTGTTTGTTTGATGTGTCCTGTTAATTTGTCTTCGTTATCTTGATTCATCACCAATGCTCATCTAATTTATTACGTAAATTATATACCGCACGCGAATAATGTGTTTTCACACTACCTGCTGAACATTTCATTGCTATCGCTGTTTCTTCTACACTATACCCTTCCCATGTTCTTAATAAAAAAGCCTGTTGTTGCCGCAATGGTAAATTATGTAATGCTGCATCAAGCTCATCTATACGCCTATCGGCTTGCAATAATTGTTCTGGCGTTCTGGCTAATTCATCTTCTGCTTGCTGAATAACATCTTCATGTTCTTCATCTTTGCTACTAAACCAGCCTCGAAATCGGTTCCTTACCTGATTACGCCGATACCAATCCTTAATCCGGCTTTGCAGTATCGTCGTAAATAATGGCCCCCACTCAGCGGCATCACGCGTGGCATATTTCTCTACCAACTTAAACATGGCGTCCTGCAAAATATCGAGAGCCTCATCCTTGTTACCTGTCGCTATCTCGGCCATACGAAAAGCACGCTTTTCAACGCTGACAAGAAATGCATCAAGTTCACGCTGATCTTCCAGAGCTTATCCCCTTCATTGTCTATTGTTAAATTAATCTGTTCCATCTTAAAACTAACGTAGCCAGATATGCTATCCGGCCACGTTATTATCAATTGATTAACTATTATCGGCAACGTCCGATTAACTATCTCTGTTGACTTGACGATTTTCTTGGCGTTGTTCACGGTGTTTTTCTCGTGCTTGCTTAGCTGCATTGCGTTCCGTTTCATTCAGTTCACCATCGCCATCAGTATCAAAACGTTTCACTGTTTTTTTACGATGCTTTTCTTTAGCTGCCTTTTTCTCAGCATCATTTAATTGACCGTCACCATCAGTATCAAATTTTTCGATCATCTTCGCACGACGTGTCTCTTTCGCTGCAGTTCGTTCTGCATCACTGATCTCACCATTACCGTCAGTGTCGATTCGTTCCCTTCGCTTAGCTTTAAAGGCTTCCTTGGCCGCTTGTCGTTCTGTGTCATTTAATTCGCCGTCACCATCAGCATCGAATTGAGCTCTTATCTCTGCGCGCTTTGCTTTTCTATCAATATCATTATCAGCAAAGCTAGAAAAACTCAGGCTTAAACCTAATATCGCTACAGTTAATCCGGCAATGGTCGCTTTTGATATATTCTTCATTTTCATTATCTCCAAAAGAGGGTTTATTTTGTCTACACCCGTCTTAACGCCTGAGTTATCATTCGGTTGACAAAAATTCTAATAAATATAATTTCAATATCGCAAACGAAGACAAATCGAACACAGTAGTTGTAATGGGAGGAAACCATGGCGGGACTCGGCGATACGGCAAAAGCGATCTTATATGCATTTCTGGC
>BQJP01000138.1 GCA_021604765.1 Thermodesulfobacteriota bacterium | reverse complement strand
ATGGAAAAGAAAATATAGGATTAACTGCAGGTGCATCTGCTCCAGAAATTTTAGTTGAAGAAGTTATCTCCAAACTTAAGGAGTGGGGCGCATCGCTGGTTGAAGAGAATCCGGGAATAACGGAGAGAGTCGTATTCTCACTTCCAAAAGAATTGCTTCAAGAAAAAGAATCTGCTTAGTTTCTTTCATGCAACGCTGTTTCCTCATGGTGTTTTATGACCATAGAATGCTCTTAACTGATTGCTTATCGTAATTTATATTATCAACTGGAAAACTAATGTTAGTAGTGCCGTGCTTATGTGTTGCTATTCCTTCCAGGTAATTGTTGAGTTAATAGCATAATTCCAAATAGAACCAATAACAGCACCAATAAATCCGGATATAATCCATGGAACGTTCAAATTAAAAAGGTAATTTGCGAACAGAGTATTTATTAGAGCGCCAATGCTACAAGAGATGTAAAAACTCATTAAACCACGAATGAATTGAAATCGACGCAATCGCATATCTCGGTATGTAAAAATGTTATTCAAAATAAAATTGTTGGTCATCGCTATTATTGTCGATAATGCTTGTGCAGAAATGAAGTCTATCAACAGTATTTTATACAAGAAAAATAAAGTTGATAAATGAACGCCTACTCCAATTGTGCCAACCGTAACAAACAAAGCAAACCTTGGGGGAATGATTCGACCGAAGAATTTATCAGCGATCAACATACAGTATTCCCAGATAACAGGAGTGTCCAGTTTACTATCACCCCAAAGACGTGACCGCATCACATAAGGTATCTCTTTTATTCTAATTTCTGTATCTGAAGAAATTAGAATATCTAAAAGAATCTTAAACCCTTTTACTGACAACTTTTCACAGATTTTATTAAAGTACTCTTTTTGAATCATGAAAAAACCGCTCATTGGATCACTAATCTCTGTTTTAAGAAACAAACGGCCAAGCCATGTTGCAAATCTGCTGATTGTTATTCTGCCTGGTACCAAGCTGCCCATACCGCCGCCTTCCAAATAACGTGAACCAACAACAAGGGTATAATTCTCTTGTGTGAGGGCGTTTAGCATATCAGGGAGAATTACTTCATCGTGCTGCAAATCGGCATCCATTACCGCTACATAGGGAGATGAGCTCGCCAATATCCCTTCAAGACAAGCAGATGATAGGCCGCGCCGACCTAGTCTTTTAATACAACTGATTCGAGGGTTATTTTTGGCAATGTTCTGAACGTGTTCAGCTGTCCCGTCTGGAGAATTATCATCGACAAAAATAGCTTCCCAAGAGATTGACCCTAAAGAACGTTCAAGGGCATTAATAATTGGGCTTACATTCTCTCTCTCATTGAATGTGGGAATAACTATAGTAACTTCAGTTATCAATTATTTTACCTCATCTAATTTTATTAGAAATAGAATTGGTCTAGTTTGAACGGAAGGAAAAAGTTTAATTGACTACAGGAACTCAGTACCAAAAACTTTTATAGAGGAAGTTATTGTTACACTAAATGAAAGGATCTCTTCTACGGATGAAGAATCCCCTGCTATTATTGAACGTGTTGTTTTCCCTTTCTGATAACACATTATCAAGGCAAAGGGTCTTGCTTAAGACTCTTCGTCGCTGTAACCGGCAGCTTCGAGTACGCTTAAAAATTTTGAACGATTATATCCGGTTAATACTTCTTCACCTATAATTGTTGTCGGTACTTTAAGGCTACCGGTTAATTCAGTTAATTCTTTTTGTATGTCAATATCTTCATTAGCATTTTTTTCAGTAATAGATATATTTCTAGTTCCTAGAAACTCTCTGATTTCATCACAAGCTTCGCAATCGGGTATTGAATAGAGGGTAACCTGAATATTTGTATTAGAGGATTTCTTCTCTGCACTTGCTCCGGTTTTAAGCTTTTTTTCTCCAATCTTCATAGATCCCGGTGGACATACTTTTTGGAAGCTATGGTTTCCTGTTTCGTCTTCACATTCAACGACATTTACCGCAGCAAATCCTTGAAGACCAAAGGTAATAAATAATGTTGCAAATAAAATTTTGAGTAGGTGTTTCATTCGTTTAATCCTCTTTCTCTATACCATATCGACAATCTAGGAATTTGAAAATTCAGTAAACTTCTATATTTATACATTGTCTAATCAAGTAGATGAATGTATACATATACGTATTTGTTATCAATAGGTTACAATAGTTTTTTTGAGCCGTATACTTAATCTTTACGAGTTTGAATTCAGGAAATTGCTGCTATGCAAAAAAATAGTCCTTTAAGTCATCATATAAGCATAATTGTGCTTATTTGTTTATTGGGGTTTTCATCAGCACTCACTGCGAAAATGTACAAGTGGGTCGATGCAAAGGGTAATACGCACTATACACAATCACCGCCACCTGATGGTGTTGAGGGTGAAACCATTACACCACCAGGAAAAGTGGATGTTGAAGCGGCACAAAAGTCGTTGGATCAACAACGGAATAAAGCAGATTCCTATGCTCAAGAGAGAAAAGAGCAGAGCGAAGAAAAGGCTAAGCAGAAAGCCGAAATGGAGCGTAAGAATAAAAATTGCGAGATTTCACGTTCAAACGTTGCCAAGCTAGAACGACCAAGAGTTACTGATGAGGATGATCAGGGAGAATTATACAGTGTACCTGAGGAAGAACGTCTGGAAAGGTTAAAGAAGGCGCGAGAACAAGTTAAAGAACATTGTAACTAGGAATCTTTTTGTACCTGATGGCTACTTTTAGCCATAGGTTCGGGATAAAGTTCATACGCTGTTTTCAATACTTCAAGTAACAGATCAGCTCTGGCATCATTTTTATATAAATTATAAAGTTCTATCAATGCATCGCTAGCCTGCTTATTGTTCATTAATCCAAGTCCGGTGATAGCGCTTTGAGCAACGAATACATTTATTCCTCCCGCCATTTCTTTCAAATATGGCACATCAACAGGATCACCATTGAGTCCCAATGAAACAACGACTTGTGCTCGATGGAATTCATGTTCATCATCTTTGTGTGCACGGATATAGGCTTTTTGTTCCTGCATGTTCAAAATATGAATGCGGTTGAGTGTACTCGCTAAAGCAATACGAGCGGGTGCTTTGGCGATAAGATCCCATGCCAAATCTGGATGTTTCCCCTTTTTCAATTCCCACATGTCATCGAGCAAATTAAGAGTAGCACGGTTCCAGCGCATGGAATACAACGCATGAATCGTATTAGTCAGTGCGCCTATATCACGCTCGGTCAGGGCACTTAGTACTTCAGGGTGGGTGGCTTCAGCATACGTAATTTTTCTTCGCAACTTTTCATAGTTAATTTTCGGAGATGGTTGTTTATTAGCTGGGGCGATGTCATTTATTTGTGGTGGTTGTGTTGATTGAGTCGATGTCTTTGAAATTTCG
>BQJP01000137.1 GCA_021604765.1 Thermodesulfobacteriota bacterium | reverse complement strand
AACTAAAAACACTGACCCACAAACAACACAAAAACATACTAAGATTCTCCATACTGACCCAAAAATCCCTAAAACCAATAAAATTCCCCCAAAATCCTTAAATTTCCCTTATTTATTAATATTAAAATTTTTTTTATAAATGAACAGAAGACAACCCAAAAGAATATACATCGGCTTCGTTCCCGAAAGCAGAAGAGAAGAAGAAGTCAAAAGCATGTTTACCTCCGTGGGCAGTATAGTGAAATTCGTCCTTTACGAAGACGAAGGGTACGTAGAGTACGAGACCCACGAACAGGCCCGAGAAGCAATCGACAGATACAACGGAGCCAGAATCCAAGAGAGCAAGATTTTAGTAGAGTGGGCCGAGAAGAGACTAAACCACATGAACAGAGAGCGAAGAATGGGCGGCAGAGACAGAAAAGACATCGAGTGTTATAACTGCAGAGGCTTCGGTCATATATAGAGAAACTGCCCGGACAAAAGAGGTGGCTATAGAACAGAGAGAAGATTCGATAGAGACAGAGGGTACGACAGAGGCAGAGGATACGACAGAGGATACGATAGAGGGTACGATAGAGGATATGATAGAGACAGAGGATACAACAGAGACAGAGGATTCGACAGATACGATAGAAGAGACAGAGGGTACGACAGAGGATACGATAGAGACCGTGGCTATGACAGAGACAGAACATACGACAGAGAGAGAAATTTCGAGAGAAAATACGATCGAGACAGACCAGAGAGACCAAAATACGATCGAGAAGAGAGACCCGAGAGAAAACAACTCGAAAAACCAATAGAAAAAGCAGAACCAAAAGAATCTCCCAAAAACTCCCCAAAATCGTCAAAAAGTTCTCCAAAAAGATCAGAGAAATCTGAAGAGAAAAAGAATTAACCTTATATGAATGAAATTAAAGACTGTGTTTTTTTCTGAGATTGAAGTATTTGGCTTTAAACATGAGTCCAGTATGGTCAAGATGCTTATTGATAAGAAAGGGCTTGAGACGCACGACTTCTCCGTTGACTGCCTTATCAGCATTTTATCTTTAAATTTTATCACATAGTTATTTGGGCAGATATTGCCTCCCGTCATTATAAGCCTCGTGCTTTTCCCGGTGCTTCTGCTCTTCCGGCCCGTGAATGAGCGGGTTGTAGTGGTACTTTTTTCGGCCTCTTTCCTAGAGTAGTTTGTTGAACTTGAACTGCTCGATTTCCTCTTCGGTGAACTTTCTGTTGAATTTGAAGAAGTTCTGAACGAGAGCATTTTTGTTCTGGTTCAGGAGGTTGTTGGAGTAGAGATTGCCCAAGTAAGTGTTACTGGCCTTTCTGTTGTACTTACCGTAGTAGTTGAGTCCGAATAGAAAGAGTGGAAGAGAAGCCACCGAGAAAAGAAGGTCCTTTTTGCTCCTCAGCCTCGAAGGCCTGCTCAAGTACCGAAATCCGAAGAGCAGAGTGAAAAAACTGCCCAGTCCGAAGCCGTAAATTCTCGCGAAGTGATATCTCTTTATCAGGTAGTCCAAATTTTTGGCTTCTTTTTCAGTAAAGCCCTGGATGTTGAGTGGGTGGATCTCTCTGTCCACCTTCATATACTAAGAGACTAAGAACTGCTCTATAAAACCCATTTATAATTTAATTTATTTTTATTATTAATAAAAGGACTCTCTCCATGGACACCAAAAAATACAGAAGCAGATTTTACTCTCAGCAGCTCACTTTCGCCAAAAAGAGTAAAGTCAGACCCATCACTCCTGTTCTCGCTAACCTCGAGTTGGACCTCAAAGACATCGAAGAAATGGACGAAATTGAGTTGGCTCCTTCTACTCACTTCGATTCGCTGAAAAATGACTTTGGGGACGATTTTGAGATTGAGGTGGGAAAATTCGAAAAGAAAAGGTCTTATTCCTATTAGTAAGGGATAAGTAACAAATTCTCTGAAATTGACGAATTTCTCAAAAAATCGGAAAAAGGGCTTTAATTTAAGAAATTAGTTTATTTTCACATTAGTTCAATTTTGGGCTTTATATTCATCGACAGCAATTCCTATAGTAGTAGTTTGGCTGGGTAGGGCATTTGAACATACTCCACCACAGCAGAAGGAGAGCAGCGACCCAAACAGCTTATTCCAGTGCACTCAGAGCACACCGGGCAATTATAGCAATCAGAGGCTAACAAAAATCTCTCTCTCAGAATCTGACTTGCTCCGTAGGCCAACAAACAGTCTCTTTCCATTTCCCCGAGTCTCAGCCCGCCTTCTTTGGCTCTGCCTTCTAAAGGCTGTCTGGTCAGAAAGGTCTTTTTGCCCGTTCCTCGAGCGTGGATCTTGTCGGCCACCATATGTCTTAGTCTTTGGTAGTATACTGGGCCCGTGAATATCATGCATTCTATGGGTTCTCCGGTTTGGCCCGAATATAGTGTTTCCAGGCCGTTGTAGTTGAAGCCGTTTTGTAGTAGAATTTCGCCCATTTCTTTGGAAACGTGACAAGTACACTTTTTAGGGCATTTTAAGCACTTCTTGTCCTTAAAAGGAGTCCCGTCGAATCTCTTGCCCAAAATAGACCCACTTTTAGAAGTCAAAATTTCCAACAATTTTCCGATAGTCATTCTCGAAGGAAAACCATGAGGGTTCATTATAATATCCGGAGTCATTCCGCTCTCTGTAAAGGGCATATCGTGGTCTTTCACTCTAATACCAATGACTCCTTTCTGCCCATGCCTAGAAGAGAACTTGTCTCCGACTTCTGGAATTCTCTCCTGTCTCAAAGACACTTTCAAGTACAAGTAATTTTTACCAGAAGTAGTAGCATACACTTTGTCCAGTCTAGAAGGGTATTTCTGCTTATAAAGAGACCCTCGGAATTGAGCATCTTCTTCATTAAGCTTAGTGTACTTGTTGACTATTAAGTCTCCCTTATATAGTATGGTGTTAATGTCCGCTATTCCGTCTTAGTAGTCTCAGGACTCTATTAGTAAGTCTCCTTGGTTTTAGGAGATCCCTGTCTCGAACTATACTACTTTTTTCTTATATAAAGAGGCTCTGCCGAAGCCTCGTTGAATCGAAGACTCGGACATCACCACAGCGTCTTCTATGTCGTAGCCAGAGAAACTCATTATGGCTATGCAGGCATTCTGACCAGAAGGCAGTTAGTCGAAATTGCTCAATTCTAAGGTTCTGGTCTGAACGAGTGGTTTTTGAGGGTATATTAGTTAATAAGAGACTGTGTCTATACGTTGAAATTGGTTCAATCCCTGGACTCCGAGACTCTACTGCCCCATAGCACACTAGTAAGTGTTTCTAGGAGACTGATTATGATTCGGATAAGGAATCATACCAGCCAATATGCCGAGTATTATGTCGTAGCTAAGTTCCACGTGAGTAGTGTCTCAATCTACTTCATCCAAATGAAAGACGATATTCGCATTATTTAGCTCATTTA
>BQJP01000136.1 GCA_021604765.1 Thermodesulfobacteriota bacterium | reverse complement strand
CGCACAGAGACTAGCGCGAAAGCTTTGTTCCAACTGTAAATTACCTTTAGATATTGATGAGTATCATAAAGATAAATTGAATCTTTCAGATGAAGAAGTTACTGCTTTATTTAAGCCTGTCGGTTGCGCGCACTGCTCTGATACAGGTTATCAGGGGCGTGTCGCTTTATTTGAAACATTGTGGATTGATACGGAAGTCAGAAAAGCCATTATACGCGGGGCATCGGAAGAAGAAATCATAGCATTAGCACAAGATTACACCAGCTTAGCTAAGGATGGACGTCGAAAGTTTATTAACGGATTAACCAGCCTTCAAGAATTACAACGTTTAGCGGTAGTCTTATGAGGCAATTTAACTACAACGCTATTGATGAGAAGGGGGAAGAGCACAAGGGCTTTATAGAAGCGATTGATCAAAACATGGTCTTGCAACAACTACGTCAAAGAGGTTTGTATGTGTTGCAGTTGCAGGAGGATGAGGTTTCTCTTGAGCAAAAAGAAATTGCGCCAGACTTTTGGGCTGAACTTAATGCCTATGCCCCTGTGACAACATCTCAAAAGGTGTTTTTCTTTAAACAACTGGCATTGATGTTACGTTCAGGGATGTCAATTACTGAAGCATTTGACATTATTACTAAAATGCAACGCGGTCGCATGCGACAAATATCTTTGAGGATAAATAATAGCATTAAAAGTGGCGAATCATTCTCAAAGGCGATGAGTCAATACAATGGTGTGTTTTCAAAATTAGCCGTTCAAATGATACATAGCGCAGAAACAAGTGGTGAACTGGATGTTGCGCTCATGCGCATTGCGAGTTATCTGGAGCATAAGGCAGAGTTAAAAAAGCAAGTCATGTCTGCCATGATGTATCCGGCCTTCACATTGCTTGCTGCTATCGGTGTTTTCATCTTCTTGTTGGTTTATATTATTCCAAAATTTCAATCCTTTCTGGAAAATTCAGGAAAGAAAATCCCTGCTTCTACTCAGGCCATGATTGATTTAGGTAGCTTCTTTTCTGGTAACTGGCAAGTAATGATGTTTATGTTTATCAGTTGCGTCATTGGGTTTATTGTTTTCTA
The DNA here is from genome assembly GCA_021604765.1 of Thermodesulfobacteriota bacterium. Taxonomy (GTDB): domain Bacteria; phylum Desulfobacterota_D; class UBA1144; order Nemesobacterales; family UBA2774; genus CR02bin9. The sequence goes on along the minus strand of BQJP01000136.1, from coordinate 2,375 downwards.
TAAAAGACCTGCTGGAAAACTAATTGTTGATCGTTTAGTGCTTAGCGTTCCTATCGTTGGGCCTACGATTACTGCCGCTGCTATGGCCCAATTAAGTTGGGGGTTAGGCGTGTTATTAAGAAGTGGAATTCCGGTAGTTGATTCTCTCCGTATAATTTCAGAAATGGTTAGCAATAGTATTATTGCGCGAAATATCAGTAAAGCTTCTGACAAGGTTTTACATGGACAGGACTTAGGTACAAGTTTCAATCAAGCTTTCATATCTTCACTAATCAAGCAACTTATGATTGTTGGTGAACGCTCCGGTAATTTAGTACAGATCATGGAGGAAGCCAGTCTCTATTACGAAGATGATCTTCGCTCAAAAACAAAAGCGCTTGCTAATGCAGTAGAACCAATATCTATATTACTTATCGGCGGTATAGTTGGTTTTGTTTATTACGGTTTCTTCAAGGCTGTTATGGCAGTTTCTACAGGAAGGTGATAATGATAAAAAATATAAAAAAGTGGTCATTTATTTTGAGTGTTTTTTTGCCCTCAATGTTATTCGCTGAACAGCATGATGGAGAGGAGGAAAAAAATATATTAGATGTTTTAACAGAAAGAACACAGGCTATAAATGAATCGTTAAAAAATTATGACGTTAATAATATAAAAGAAGTCTTTAACGGAAATGATAACGATAAGCATGTAAGAAATGAACCTATACGAGATCCTTTTAACCTTTCCGATAAAATGGGTATGCAGGCTCCAGGAAGTACTGGTGGCCCAACTTCATTTTTGCCCAATTTTGATCAGAAAAAAATTCCAAAACTAAAGCTCAAAGGCGTTGTTAATACAGATGCTAATTCTCCTGAGGATTTGTTGGCATTATTAGAAATAAATAATAAAGAGGTTTATATGGTCAAGGTTGGTGATGAACTAAGTTACGACCCAGCTAATCCATCAGCCGCTATGAAAATAGTCACCATTTCAAGATTGAGCGTGACTGTACAAGTAGGTAGTTTAGGAAATGTTCTAATAGTTAGATAATAAAATGAAAAATAAATTTATAAAAAAATATCTTTTATTTAGTGTGTTAGTTGCGATGTCAATCGTGACATATGCATTACCGGATAATACAGAATTTGTAGAAAAGAAAACTGATATAATCTACGAGTTAGAATTTAAAGATGCGTTGTTGGTTGATGTCATACGAGTGTTGTCAGAACAAAGCGGCACTAATATTATTGCAAGTAAAGATGCGAATGATAAAAAAGTTACTATTTATTTAAAAAATGTAAACGTTAAAGAGGCTATAGAATCTATTTGTCGTATTAACGGTCTTTGGTACAGGCAAGATGGGGATAATGGTGCATTCAGAATATTAACGGTTCAGGAGTACCAGAAAGATCTTTCCATCTATAAGAATGACACCGTACGTGTTTTCAGATTGTTGAATCCTAATGTTCGAATCGTTGCCCAATCGATTGAAGATTTATTCGGTGATCGAGTAGAACTTTCCTTCGGACTAGACCCAGCTCAAGAACAAGAATTTGTAACATCAGGAGCCGGTTCTTCTGGACGGGGAAGTGCGAGTAATCGGAATAATAATAGAAATAACAACCGTAACAATAATAATCGTAATTCTTCTTCTAGATCATCCTCTTCTGGTAGCAGCCGAGTAAGTACAGTCGACCCACTTTCCGAAATAAACACAGAACTTTCTGTCGACCAAATAGAGTCAATATCATCTGGTAATGCCGGGGTGTCTGCAGAAAGTCTGTCTAGTCTAACTTCACGATTGTCCCCGGTTTATGTCACGGTAAATAATGAGCATAATTTGATCCTGGTGCGTACAAGCGATACGAAAATAATGGATTCAATAGCGAGCCTTGTGGAGCAAATGGACAAACCTGTCCCACAAGTGCTGCTTGAAATGAAGGTCCTGGATATTCTTATCGATGATGATTTTCGTTCAATTGCAAATGTAAGTACTTCTATAGGCCAATCAGATGTTCCCGACCCGGCAAATGCAGGGAGTTTTTTCCCGACAAATTCATTTTTGTTAGGGAATTTTCCATTGGAAGGCGGATCATTTGTTTATCAATTTATTAGTGACCGTGTTCGCGCAACACTTGAGTTGTTAGTACAGAATAACCGTATTAATGTTTTATCGAAACCATTGGTTCTTGCTTCGAACAATAGACCTGCTGAATTATTTGTCGGCGAGGAGACAGTGCTAACTACGGGTGTTAATAGTGATGTTGTTGTAAACCAAACTAATACCAGTACGTTTATACAGCCTGAAACAGAAGTAAGGCAAGTAGGTAACCGTATAACGATCACGCCATTTATAAATGCAGATGACTCCATAACCTTAGCTCTTGATCAGG
>BQJP01000135.1 GCA_021604765.1 Thermodesulfobacteriota bacterium | reverse complement strand
GTGTCATAAAAAGAGAAACTAAGTCTTTATCAGAACATATAGCCAGCGGAGGTAGTGTTTACCTAGGCGCAATTCTTGGTGGATGTAAGGCTGACAAAACTCTGACCAATAGATTGATAAATGATGTTTAATAATTTTTCCTTTTGTGCATGGCTACTGCATAGCAAAATCTATCTTTGTACTATCGAAAGACATAAGATTAGTAAATGAGTAATAAAAAAGTAGATGTAGGGTTCATTTTCCAGATTACTGACCAAGTCTTGTGGAATGTCTTCAAGAAGAATGAGATTGGAGACGTAATGCTACCTTTTGTGGTGATTCGTCGGCTGGATTGTATATTGGCACCTGTCAACCAGAAAGTACAGGATTCCTACATGAAATTTAAGGATAAAGTAAGTGAAGAAAAACTGGACCCTATTCTTCGCAAAGCAGCTGGGGGATTGCAGTTTTACAATACCTCCAAGCATACTTTAGAATCCCTAAAGGAAAGCGGCAAAACCATCGAGATAGACTTCAACAATTATCGCAATGGCTTCAATGAAGAAGTACGGGATATCTTCGATAACTTCCAATTTGATAAAGTTGTAGCGCGATTGGTTAAGAATAAGTTGCTCTACGAAATGATTGATGCTATTTGTAAGGTAGATTTGAGTGTTGAGAAGGTGGATAATCACGACATGGGTTATATTTTCGAAGAGTTGATCCGGATCTCTAACGAGCAAAGCAATGAAACTGCTGGAGAACACTTTACCCCTCGTGATGTGATTGAGTTAATGTATAAAATTGTTTTCTCTACTGAAAAAGGCGAACTTTCTCAGCCTGGCATTATTCGTACCATTTATGATCCAGCTCTAGGAACGGGTGGCATGGTAAACTTGGCAAAAAACTATGTCTTGGATGAATTGCTAAGAGGAAGCAAACATAAACCCACCATTCAGACTTTTGGACAGGAAATCAATGAACAGTCCTATGCTATCGCCAAATCAGAGGCTTTGATTACCGGTGAGAATGCCAAAAACATTCGTCACGGGAACAGCTTCACTAATGACCAATTTCCAGACAAGCATTTCCACTACCAGTTTGCCAACCCACCATATGGAGTTACCTGGAAAAAAGATAAAGATTATATAGTTAATGAAAGTGCCAATCCTGCCGGTCGTTTTTATGCAGGTTTACCTCGTACCAGCGACGGTCAATTACTCTTTCTACAACACATGATCAGTAAAATGGAACGTGATGGAGGGAAGATTGCCGTAGTTACTAATGGCTCTCCTCTATTTACAGGTGATGCGGGAAGTGGTGAAAGCGATATTCGAAAATGGATCATCACTAATGACTGGCTAGATTGTATCATCGCTTTACCTAAGGACTTGTTTTATAATACAGGTATTAACACTTACGTATGGTTCTTAGATAATGACAAGCCAGCACAACGACGAGGAAAAATACAGTTGATCAATGCCAATATACTCGAAGATAAAGAAAATGGTACCGAGGGTTTTTGCCGACCTGAGAAACGTAGTATGGGCAACAAGCGCAATAAAATTGAAAGTTTTCACATCAATAAATTAGTAGATATTTATACAAGTTTTCAAGAGGATAGATTCTGTAAAATTTTCGACAACGAATATTTTGGATATTATGCAATTACGATAGAGCAACCTCTTTATAGTGATGAGGATGGGGAAATTATAACTGATAAAAAGGGTAACCCAAAAGCTAACTCTAAAAAACGAGATAAGGAAAATATTCCACTCCATGAAGATATTGATGATTATTTTAAGCGGGAAGTAAAGACTCATTTACCTGATGCCTGGATTGATTTTAGCAAAACCAGGATAGGCTATGAAATTAATTTTACAAAATATTTTTACGAGTATAAGCCATTAAGATCTTCAGCAAAAATAAAAGGTGAAGTTGAAAACTTAGAAGTTGAAATTAATGCTCTATTGAAACAGCTTTTGATGGAATGATTGAACGATATTTAGAAAAAAAGGATACTGGAATTATTTGGTTAGGAAAAATCCCTGATACTTGGCAAGTTGTAAGGCTGAGATTTTTATGTGATATAACAACAGGAGATAAAGATACCAATGACAGGAAAGATGACGGTATTTTTCCATTTTATGTACGGTCGCAAACTGTTGAAAGAATATCTTCATTTAGTTTTGATGGAGAGGCTATATTAACTGCCGGAGATGGTGCTGGTGTTTGTAAAGTTTGGCACTATACAAACGGAAAATTTGATTATCACCAGCGAGTTTATATGTTATCTAATTTTAGATCTGTTACAGGGGCTTTTCTTTTTTATTTTCTCAAAGAAAACTTTATTCATGAAGTTTTAAAGTTATCTGCCAAATCCACAGTTGAGTCTTTAAGAAGGCCCATGTTCCTTGACTTTCCCGTAGCATTGCCTGCGATTGAGGAACAAGTTAAAATCATTGAATACCTTGACTATCAAACTCGCCTCATTGACCTACTCATTGAAAAAAAGGAAAAACTTCTCCAGCTCTTAAAGGAACATCGGCAAGCGGTCATCAATGAAGCAGTCACCAAAGGTTTAAACCCTGAGGTTGGGATGAAAGACAGTGGTATTGTGTGGCTGGGTGAAATTCCTGAGAGTTGGAGATTATCAAAATTGAATTACCTTTTTGAAATAAAAAAAAATATTGCGGGGGAACTTGGGTATGATGTTTTGTCAGTTACTCAAAAAGGTTTAAAAGTCAGGGATTTAGATAATTTAAAGGGACAGTTATCTATGGATTATTCGAAGTACCAAATTGTAGATGAAGGAGACTTTGTAATGAATCACATGGACTTACTCACTGGGTATGTTGATATTTCAAAACAAGAAGGAGTCACTAGCCCGGATTATCGTGTTTTCAAGTTAACAAAAGCAGATTGCTTACCTGAATATTATTTGTACCTCTTTCAAATGGGATACAAAATGAAAATATTATTTTCCTATGGTCGGGGTGTTTCACAATTAGGAAGATGGAGGTTACCGGCTACTGAATTTAAAAATATCTTTTTCCCGGTCCCTCCACTTGATGAGCAAAAAGCTATTGTAGAATATTTGAATAATATCACAAATAATATTGATCAACTATTAGAGAAAGTAACATTAGCAGTAAATAAACTCAAAGAATACCGCCAATCCATTATCTCTGAAGCTGTCACTGGCAAGGTAGATGTAAGAGATTGGCAACCAACAACAAAAGTAGCCCTTTAATGGCAGAAGGTATAGGCGAAAAACACTTCGAGGAAGACGTAGTCAAATATCTGACAAGAAACGTTTCTTCTAATTTTAGGGAGTATGTGCAAAAGAATAGCACCTGCTACGATAAGGACCTTTGCCTTATTCCTGAAGATGTTATCACATTTATTAAAGAAACCCAAAAAGAAAAGTACGACAAACTCACCCTTCAATATGGAGTAGATACAGATAAGAAAGTAGTTGAACGAGTTGCTAAAGAAATT
>BQJP01000134.1 GCA_021604765.1 Thermodesulfobacteriota bacterium | reverse complement strand
GGTGACATTATTCCTATAAATGGCACCTTTTCATGAAAAAATAGTTCCTTAAACTTAATACTATCCTTTTCCTCTATTGACTCTTCAAATTTAATTATCACCTTATTCAATGAAATCATATCCGGTGAACGCTCCTGCCCCACTACCGACTCTAACTGAAACAATAAAATTATCAATAAACATATATTTTTCATCGTCTTGTATTTTTCATCTACAACGGTTGTATATTCTCATTGTGTATATATCTCTTATACTTTTATCCTATCCAGAAATCCTCGAAAGACGTTTCATAGTGAAGCCCTAGTTATTCAGAATCAGGTGCAAGCATATTTCATCGAGGATGCAATCCTTGGGCACTACACGTATACTAAACTTTTGAAGTTTAGTATACGTACTAACTATGCTGGAGCCAGGCTGATTTAGCTCGTGCCTGTGAAAAAGATAGACAAGCCGTGGAGAAATTAGAAAATGGCAAAGTCAATCCTACCATCTATACTTTATTGGAAATCTCAAAAGCGCTTGATGTTCCACTTGTAGAATTGGTGAGGTTTTAGAAGGCTGAGAAATACGTCAAAGACTACGAAGCCTTATCAAACTTATAAATAGATATGGGAGATGAGTCGCATACTCGCCACAAGGTGTTGTAGTTTTTTATTTCCTCATTATTATATCAATCTCTCCCATTTCTTTTGAAGAATTGCCGTGAATTTCTGTCTGTGTTTTCTTTTTGAAGGGCTTCTTCGAAATTTTAGCTTTATGGTTAGGAAAATGTTTTTGCAGGATTTCGAGGGTTGTATTAAAGGTGTACTCTCGCTTATCGGTACGTACATAAATTGTACTTTCTTCATCCATCAATAAAGCACAATTACCAAAAACACTATCAAGTAAATTGTAGTAATCTTTTTTATTTGTAAATCTGCCTTTGTGCTTCCCAGGATTGGAAACAGGAACTTCAGAACCACCCAACAACCACAAACGTAACCATTGATCCGCATAATAATCTGTAACCGAACAATAAGGAGGAGACGTAAACAATAGAGAATACTTCACATCTGTTTCTTGTGATTTTCGGACAATCTTTTTTAACTCAATCGTGCTATCACCTAAAATGACATTACTATCGAAAACTTTAGGTTTCCCTTTTTTATATCGCCAATCTAATTTTTTCATAACAAACTCTACCGGATTTATTTCAGGAGGGCTTGTTAACTTGTTTTTTTTCCACCAATTCACTGAATAATTAATCCCCATAGATTTTGTCATTCTCATTTGATTAGACATCCCCTCTCCTAATTTTCCATGTAGATAAACCAACAAAATAGACATCAGGGTTGCATCAATACTATTATTTTTCCAATCCAAGTGTTGACGAGCTACCAAAAGAAATTTAAGCACCTCGTCACAATAGCACATCCGATAAAACTTTGGCATTCGTTCAACTGCACGTTTGTAGTAATTTCTTTTAGAATAAATTTCCATTAATCGGTCAACAACTTCATCTTTACTTGCAGGCTCAAGTTTAACCGTACCATACAACCATCCTACCGGATTTATTTCAATCCCTAAACTATGTCTTCCTAATACTCCTCCAGCATAAATACTTGAACATCTACCTGCAAAAGGATCAATTATAAAGTCTCCTTCTTTTGAATATTTCTTAATAACATCAAATGCAAATTCAACAGGAAACATAGCATAATAGGGACCAAACCTTGCCCATCTTGATTCAGGAGTTTTAAACCCTCTAACTATGTTTTTTACATCTATCATTCTGTAGTCGAATTATTTCTCATTTCTCTTGCTAAATCATCAAATATTGCCTTCCCAATATTCAACGGAATAGCAGCTTCTGAGTGTGCTGTTGCTAATGGCATAACTGAATTATTGTATTGAGATGAAACAAGTTTATCAAGGAGTCTTAAGCAATCCGCTAATCGAGGATATTGTGCAGGGAAAGCTGTTTTTACTTCAGATTGATAGTTGTTATAGCTCACTATAGAAGGAACAACTCTGAAGCCTGCTTTTGTCTTATAAAAAAACTTTCTTCCAAAGGCTGTATCCTTCAAATATACAAAGTCAGGATTATCGTTTAAAACGATGTTATTCTTTATGTAATCATTTGACAATAGGAAGGCTGATTGGTTAGGAAAATTGTCTTTTTCTCCACTTACTTTTGTATCAATGTCTTCAAAATGATTCACAAAGTTTCCTGATCTTTCAACACCCATTATTAATAAGTCCTGCTTGAAGTCTTCTTTAACTTTTTGGTTTAATCTTTCAAGTTCAGTTCGGAAAGACTTAGCTAACCATGATGATGCACTAAAAACAGCAAGAGTTCCCTCAATAAAAAAAGCTATTCGTTTTAAAGCACTAAAAGCCCCCGGCTTTTGTTCAAAAGAACGCAATAAATGAATGAGTTGTATCCGTTTTAGTGTATCTTTAATTTGACCGTACATTTCTCCATTAGTACCTACAGGTTTCATTAACTCGTGCAGGCGTAAAGCATCTGTGGAATACAATTTACCTCCACAACAATTACACGAATATTCATCATAATCTTCCTTTAAGTCTGCGTCACATCCATCATGAGGGCATTTTGGTTTGAGTGAACTACTGGAACTTCTTACTATTTTTTCTTTCAGCAATGCCTCGTAGGTATCAAGAAATGTTTCTGCTTCTTCAAACGTTCTTGTCTCTTTGAACTTTTCAAATAGAATTCTGCGCATGGTTGATTTTGCTGACCCTTCATCATCTAAAACAGTATTGCAACCAACCATCAAACAGTCAATTGATGTAGGTCTTTCCGTTTCTCTATATTTTTTTGGATCAACAAATCTCGAGTCTTCTAATTCTCTCAGTTTATCAACTAATATAAGAACTGTGGATACTGTGATGTACCCTAATTCTGCTCCTGGAAATCCATTGTTGATCTGATGCTTACTATAATCTCCATCAATTGCAATAATTAATTGAGGTTCCCAGTCTGATCCATCCAGTTCAGATAGAGCAATGGTTATCTCACTCCAATCAACTTCTTCTACTTCATTTCTAATTTTTATTTTCGATCGAAGCTGTTCGATTTTCCTATTAGAAAGTAATCTTCTAAGAGGTTCATAAGATTGACCTGATATGTAATTAGAATCACTCATCTATTTTTATCTCAAACTTGTCAATTTGCATTGGTACAATGAACGGACTATTCAAAGTTTTAACTCTTAGGAAGCCTTTATCCTGAGCTCTTCTGATAGATGGTTCAAAATCAGCAAAATCATAATATTTAGTAAGCTCTTTAGTTTCATCCGTATTATTTAAATGAGAAATAAACCAATTAGCAGTATTTTTTAAAATATTGCGTTGAATACTGCTAACTTCTTGGGTAGCATAGACTAATCCTAATTGATATTTTCCTCCTTCTTTTGCTGTTCTTACCCATATATCCTTTAAGTCTAAATCTTTTCCACTTGGTAATAAGTTATGAGCTTCCTCTATGTACACAAGAATATTTTTGGGGCGG
>BQJP01000133.1 GCA_021604765.1 Thermodesulfobacteriota bacterium | reverse complement strand
ATAATGTTATGTGTAGTAAAAAATTATGTGAAGAGGATCTTCTCAGGTGTTGATTTTTTTAGACAAAAACTTTTTAGATAGAAAATCTACTTCACATAATTCTATTGATACTTTAGTTAGTAGAGTATTCTTTTGAAAGATTTTCAAGCCATTCTATGACATCAGGTTTATGCCATTCTTTAGAATTATTTTGAGTGTTATTACTAACGGGTGCAGAATTCGAATTAAGAATTTTACGCTTCATCTCCATATCAATTTCTATATAAGCATGGGTGGTATTTATGTCCGCATGGCCTAACCAGATTTTGACCATATTAATATCATTACCCGCTCGAAGCAAATCCATAGCCGTGGTGTGCCTCCATGTATGAGGCCCTACACTTTTATGTTTGAGAGAATGGCAACGATGCAATGCCTTTTGTGTGTAATGTTTGATAGTATGTCGTATACCAAATCTAGTGATGGGTTTTCCATTAGCGTTAAGAAAAACACGTTCATTAGGATTTTTTATGCCACGCTTTTTGAAATAACTCTTAAGAGCATCTATCGTTTCAGGCCATAGAGGGCAAATACGCTGCTTTTTTCCTTTACCAAGAATTTTAACTTGTCCTGGTAAATCAAGCCGAAGATCGTTTATGGTCAAATTAACAATTTCTTGAACACGGGCACCAGTGTTATATAAAACTAACAGCAATGCATTATCCCTAATTCCTGTTCGTGATTGCAAATCTATGGAATCAAAAATGGCTTGTGTTTCATTGGTATCCAGACATTCAATATGTTTATGCTCTATCTTCTTTATTGGGATAGTACGGATTTTGTGACATTGCGCTAAAACAGAGGGTTCTTCTCTGCCAATAAAGCTAAAGAAAGAGCGAATAGCAGCTAACCTACCATTACGAGTATTTGGGGAATTTCCCCTTTCTTTTTCAATGTTATCCAGAAAAGCAAGAACTGTTTTTTCATCAAGATCTTCAATGGTTAGTTGATCGACAGTCTTATTCCGTTGGTCAGCAGAGAAGCACAAGAAAAGTTTAAGACTGTCTCGATACGAAAGAATCGTATTGCTTGAAAGTCCTTTTGCACCCGAAAGATATTGGTAAAAAAATGAATGCATATAATTAGCTATGGGATGAAAATCATTCATGTTCACTTCCTTTTACAATGTTTTGGCGAAAATATGCTAAAAATTTTTGATTGGTCTGCTCAAGCAATTCTGCTGTTGCATGTAGATAAGCCTGAGTAGATCTAATATCAACATGCCCCATGTAGGTAGCAAGTGCTGGTAACCGTGAATTTATATCTTTGCCATCTTGATACCATTCAAGAAGCCGATGTGTAGCAAAGCTATGACGAAAGCTGTAGATAACGGGTTTGGAAGTCTTACTTTCAGTTATATTGCATTGATTAAGCAGGCAATTAAAGGTGTAGTTGACATTGCTATAGTTCAATCTTTTAAATTTCAAATTGATAAATAGAGGAGCATCGGGGGTGATTGCTAAGGTATTTTGTCGTATAGCTAAATATTTGATAAGCATTGAGCATGTTGAAGTAGATAGCGGCACCCAACGTTGTTTCGAAAATTTTCCTTTGCGTACATATAATCGATTTGATTCCAGATGTAGATCATGTATATCTAAGAAAAGAGCTTCTCTAACCCTTAAGCCAGTAGTATAAAGCAAGCCAAATAGCATGCGATATGTATAGGGTCTAAGAGAATTTTCAGGTAATAAACTGGAACACGTGGCCAACAATCTTCTAACTTGATCTTTGCTGAATATGAAGGGCATATATGAAGTAGAAGAGATGTTTTTTATCGAACGCAATTCTGGAATATAACAATGAGACTCAAACAGAGATAAATGACAACAAAACTGTCTTATCACCGAAAGTCGGTTTTGTTGACTACGTGGACTCAAATGTGAGATGCTGCTGAGATAAGAATCTACGATTCCCTGCGACAAAAATGTAGCTCTAAGATTCTCTTTACGCAAAAAGTTATCAAAGTACTTTAGAAGCTTTGTTTGACTCTGGTAATCTGTTCCTGACATCCGTCGAAGGGCAACAAAACTTTCCATGTATTCTCGGAGGCAACTATGAAATTCGCAATCACTCATTATTCTTCCTCCAACCAGTTAAGAGGAACTTGATCAAGACTTTGGAAATCTACTTTGGTATAAATGAATGTGGTCGTGATGGAGCGATGTCCTATCATGTCCGCTATGTCTTTGAGTGAGTTCCCATTTTTAAGCATTCGGGAAGCAAAAGCGTGGCGAAATATGTGTGTTCCACTACCTGTCGACTTGATACCAGCAATACGAATACGCTGGGCAATTTTAGAGGAAAGTGCACCAGCATGATGTAATGGAGAATAGGGAGCACGAGCAACTAAAAACACTTCAGGATAAGGGACTTTGGGACGGGAATTTTGTAAGTAATCCAGTAGACTGATACCAACATCATCAGTCAGTGGGAAAATACTCTCTTTACCGGCTTTTAAAGCACGAAAGCGTATTTGATTTTGTTCCCAATTTATATCATTAATGCACAGTTTAGATATTTGTCCACCGCGTACTCCATAGGTGTGCAAAATTTGGATAATGGCATAATCACGTCGTCCTGCATCTGTGTTTCGATTAATACTTGATAACAAATGTTGAACTTGTTCTTCTTCTATGCCATGAGGAACTCTATCGAGTTTATATGTGCGGATAGTTGGTACAGCTTTGGATAGATCATTCTCTGTGTATCCTTGATAAATGCAAAAACGAAAGAAACTCCGCAACGCAGCTTGCATCTTACGTCGAACTGCTTTACTAGCGCTATTACAGTAATCCAGAAAAAACGTTTGAACCTCTCTGCAAGAGAGGCTCAGTAATCTCTCCTTTTCGACATCACAACCAAGATAATCCAGAAAAGGTATCAAATAATATTTATGGTGATCCAGGGTTGCCTGAGATAAGTTGTGATAGTCTTTTAGCCAACCTTGGTGCTCATCAAGCAATGATTGGTAAGATGGAAATGGTTTGCTGCAAAGCTCCAGGGAATGTTTTTCCTCAAAATATTCAATAAAACAATTTAGCGCAGATCTAACATGGATAGGATAGCGAGGACTTAACTTTCGAGAAGACACTAGTCGGGGTAAATAATCTGAGAAGAATAAATCTATACATTCTAAATTCAGATTTTTAAAGTTCAGTATACCTAGTTCGTTGAGGTATTCGTTGAACGAGGATAAATATGAAACGTGAGAGTCAATGGTACTCACTTTATATTTACGTTTCTTCAACCATTTACAAAAACCAGCTACCTGCGGGCCTAATGGTAATTTGTAGTGGCGCTGAAGGACGTTTTTTAAGATCATAACAACCTCCTTTTGCTCAATTGTGATTAACAAAATGAATAAAGGTTGTTATAGTATTATGTGAAGTAAAAATAAAGGGAGTATTGGAAATACTATGATGAGGTGAGATTTGAGTTATATTACTTCACATAATTTTTTACTACACATAACAT
>BQJP01000132.1 GCA_021604765.1 Thermodesulfobacteriota bacterium | reverse complement strand
ATAAAATATTCCGATCCAAGCGAATCTGTAAGTGCCGTCCCACGCGTTGGTGTGGTTTCAATCTTTAGCCCGGTTCTTGATTTGGGCATCTGGTTTGAGCCAGGCTCTTTATATTGTCCTCCTTTTGATTTTTGCTGTAAGCAAGAGTAAGAAATCAGCGCAATTAAAAGTACGGCTATAGTTCTTAACATTATTTGGTTGGCAGATGTTTGGGCATTGGGGCTTCATTTTAAGCTATCAGAATTCTTCCAATTATCAAAAAGGTCAAGCCATTTTTCGGCTGCTTCAGTGGAATAGATGAATTGCCCATTTAGTATCAATTCATTAATTGTGGAGTCTTGAACTTTTTGCGACCATTGATAAAGCGATCCAATGGCTGCTTCTATTTCTTTTCCTGTTTCTGGAGATGGGTAACCAATAATCTTTTTGATTTTTCTATTCTCTATTATAAATACTGCTGGGTCATGAACTAAATCGTGAATCTCTACAGCACCGAACCAGTCATTATTTTCCACAACTCTGCAGAATACGGAATCTTCTTTGGAGGATATGGATTCCAGTCTTAAATTGCTATTCAAGGAAGCATCCCATTCCTCAAGAGATTGCATTTCACTTAAACCTTCTTTTATCCAAACACCCTGCAATTCAAATACAACATTTTCATCATAAAAGGCCAAGGCCTTTTCTATATCATGAGCGTTGTGAGCATTAATATAGGACTTTACTACTTCTTGATTCTTATCGTTGGAACAAGAAAATAATGTTAAAAAACTAACAATGAAAAGGAGGCTCTTTTTCATGACCTAAGTATTTTTTGGATTATTTCTGCCAACGGTAAGGGTATGAGTAGTTGCGTGGTTTAGCGATTAACTTTACAAGTACACACCAAACTGAAAATCCTTGCGGAAGGCGAGAACAAGCAATTACTTATAGCCATTGTTGTTCTTTCGTTATTTACATTTTTTATTTTTTAAAAGTTTTATTGGCTCTTCCATTTCCTTTTTCAGATTATATAGATGTTGTTTCTGTCTTATCTGTTCATAGTCCATCATTCTTTTAATAAGTTCATTCCGATTTTCTTGAAGTAGATCTAAAGTATTGTTCATAAATGTACTATGCTCAATCAGTCTGTGCTACCATTGCTGCTAAAGGAATTACTCAATCCCTTTAAACTGCTCAAAACTCTGACCGCTTATAAAAAAAATAAGAGATCCAATGAATAATGCTGTATAAGTGCAAATGATTAAAATAATAATAAGCCATCCTATCTTTTTTGATTTATTAAGATCATAAGCGATATTTAAAAATCCAGGCACAGCTAATGGAAAGTTATAAGGCCCAAGAACTAAAAGAGTGACAGCCAACCATAAATTTAAAGGCAAATATTTTTTTGTAGAGTGTCCAGGTTTTAACATCAAAATAGAATAAGAGATAAGCCACCAAGATGGAATGGCTAGCGCTATTCCGATTAGATAAAAAAGTGCCGTTGAACCTTCTAATGTTTCCATGAATAGTTTAACTGTAACTGCTAAAAGATGGCCGAAAGCCATAAACCCAATGATTATTGCAAAGCACAAGTTCAATAGTGCGAGAAGGTATCTCTTTTGAGAATTTAATTGAGTTTTACGCTTCTTTAAATGGACAATCAAAACAAATATTAATGCCAGTCCTAATGATACTGTTAACCATTTACCTTCATCTACAATAAATTCTATAAATATATCCAACTTGAATAGTGTTATTTTAATTACACACAACGGTCTAGTATATGGCTTGTGGCGGTTTAGCAGTACTTTTCTGTCGGCCGGGGCTAAACTTGGCTAAGGAGCGAAAACCTTGCAAATAGCCGTTCACCCGCCATAAGCTATATGCTTTGTTGGCAAACGGTTTTATTGTTTTATAGGTGCTGGGTTTTTACCGTATTCGTATTCCGTCTTATTAGTCATTAGCCACTCATTACCTTCAACTTTCCACACAATTAGCATCGTCTTTTGGGTCTTATCGTTAACCCAATATTCTGATCTGTTACCTGGGGAAATTTGGTCTACCCAATATGAAACTTTGAAACCTTGATCTGCCAGTTTTTTACGCTCTTCATCAATTTTAGAATTACTTACAGGTGCTTGTCCATCATGGTATTTTTCCCAAACCTTTCTAGAAGCTTCTAAGCCTTGCTCGCACTTCGATGTTTCAGGGTTCAGTGACACTTCCGTAATTTCTTTACTTTTCTTTTTAAATTTAATTGTAACACATATTTTTTCTTTTTCATTATACCAATCCTGTTCTTTCGCGAAGAGACTTGAATGACAAATCTCATAACCAAGACTCTGAAGTTTGTCTTGGCCTTCATCAAGGTTCATTTTAACAATAGATGAAACTTCTTGTGGAACCTGTGCGGTGGTTCTATAAGTAACAAAGAATGCTGTTGGTAAAAGCAAGATGGAGAACACCAGATTTTTTGTAGTTTGCATAATGTATTTATTTAAGGTTAATATCGTAAATACTTCTTAATGTTTGCCAACGGTCTGAGCGAAGGCGCGTAGGTGCTGCCATTGCTGCTTGTACTAAAGTAACGAACCTGCGCCAGTCTATCAAAGACTCTTAAATGGATAGCAGAATTTGGGTTGGAGCGCTGCGAAATATATTCTAAAAATAGAGAAGCAGTAAGGCGCAGGGAGTGGGCTATTTGCACAAGTGATTATCGAAGATAGTTACACCAATGCGCTATCGCGTATATTCTGGGCAGTTTATTGTTTATCAGTCTGTTTGCTTAATCTTGTTATAATAAATCCTATTATTGGGCTGAATAGAATAGACCAAAACACTGATTTACCATATCCAATTTCACGTTTTGCCCCAATGTACTTTGCAACCAAATGAGTCAGTACGATGTAAAGCGCAATAATTATAATCCAGATGTAATTCATGTTTTAAAGTTTTATGTAAGTTTCCGACCAACAATTTTTTTCATAAAATCATAGGTTAATCAGTTTGGTTAAATTGCACACAACGACCCGTGTAAACACCGTTTGGGGTAAATACGCAAAATGTCTGCGAACCCACGAGCCAAGTTTAAGATCTAAATTAAAACTTTCGGACGGTAATTTTGAAATTAAACTTGGCGGACTTTCAAATAACCACCAATTTTTCAAGCTATAGATGAACCCCAAATGGGGTTTACACCTGTGTTACCCACAGTTTTTATTTTTTCCAATCTTGAAGTCGGTCGAGATACAAATAACTTTCCACAAACTTCCTATGTTCGGGACTTCTCATTACTTCAACTAACTCCAATGCAGAGATATAACTGGCCAAATTACCGTTTGATGATAGAAACTTGCCATCTTTTACGAAAGTTACTAAACTGTCATTTTGCACTTTTAAATTCGGATAATCTATTTGTAATTGTTGGCCACCGCCAATCCAGGTAACGATTTTATGTCCATCCGCAATTCCGGATGCTCCTATTAATTGTGCTCCTGCACAGTTACTCACGATATATTTGGTTTCCTTGTTCTTCTCTTTTATG
>BQJP01000131.1 GCA_021604765.1 Thermodesulfobacteriota bacterium | reverse complement strand
CTATAAAACTGTTGTTTGAATGTAGGTCTATGCCGCAAAATAACATCTCGTCCTCCGTCGATAAAGTGGGTTCGAACCATTAACTTTATCCCTTTCCGGCTACCGCCGGGGCGGGGGACGGCTAGATGATTATCAAGTCTTACAAAACTACCATCAGCAGATCAAATATTTCTTCGGCAGGTAAAGAGTAAGAAGCGCAGCAATCAATACCAGTGCAGTAAAAGCCGTATAAAGCTAGTCTTTTTGAATCTTTTATGGTGTGTATAGCTTGTTATCATTTTCTATGCGCGCCAAGGCTGGCTAGTAAAACGAATACTTGACGCACTGAAAATAAGAATGCACTAATAATAACAAATTAGCTTAGTTCGCAATAGCTGCCGATTCTGCCATGGGAGAAGATATGAATAAAATACTAAAAATTGCTGTGCTTTCTTTCGCAATAATTTTCTTTAGTGGTTGCACCATTAGAATGGTGGACTTTACCGTGATTAGCACCAAGAACGTTAATATTCCGTCCGTAGCCAAAGGACCCAGAGTCACTGGGGAAGATTGTGTGCTAGTGGTTATTTTCCCGCTTGGCATTCCCAACATGAAAGAAGCTATAGACAGAGCCATAGAAAAAGCAGGTCCGGAATATGATGCCCTAGTCGATGGAGTTGTTTATCGGTTAAACCATTCGTTCCTTTTTGGTCAGGTTTGCTTCAAAGTAGAAGGTACGCCGATCAATACCAAAGCATCAATGTCTTTTAATGATCTTGGTGATAATAAAATTATGCATCATAGCAAGCGATTCATATCGCACCCAATCGCCCCTGAGACTGGCAACGGCAAAAGAAATGGACAAACGTCTAAGAACGAAGAAAATTCTTTCTTAGAAAAATCAAATTTCACTGAATCAACCGTAGAAAAAACCAATCAATCAAAGTGCACATGAGATAGTCAGTACTGTCATTGACACATGATCGTCAGAACTGTATATCGTTTCATTTAGGATGATATGCAGTTAACAAGCCTGACAAATGTAGCAACTTTGTTGCTTTTAATGCCAAAGTATAGTAGACATACGGAAACTGTATAATTTAATTACTTGTTAGGCATACGGAGAAATGCAAATGTCAAAATCAAAAGTAATCACTTTTTCGGATGAATTTGAGAAGTTAAACTTTTTCAGTCAACGAACGCCTGAATCTACAGATGAGGAATTAGAGGGAGCGTTTGCAGAACTAGCCCCTTTTCGTGATGGGGCAATATTTATAGGCAACTATGCTGGCAATAGTGAGTGGGAACGGCATTCACAGGGTGATGAAATTGTTTATGTGTTAGAAGGAGAAACCAAATTAGCCTTGCTTACAGAAAATGGGGAGAGTTTTAATTTACTAAAAGCTGGTCAGTTTTTAGTTGTCCCAAAAAATACATGGCACAGATTTGAAACACCTAAAGGAGTTAAAGTTATGTCAGCAACGCCTCAGCCCACAGAGCATAGTATGATCCATCCAAATGCCTAACAAAGCAATTTAACTGAAAGGCAAATGCATGGCCAAAACACGCAATGCATTTGCCTTCAGCAAATTGCGGCGTTATTCGTAATGCCAAGACTGGAATTATCAATGTGTTACCCAATATGCATGAGTAATCTGCAAAATGACTAAAATTGAGGTGTATTCGCTAGCTATCAGCGCATTCGGTGTGCTGACGATTTGGATCGGATTTATTTTTGCTTTCTCGCAGATAAGGGCCGCAGTTAGGCAAGTGACCGTGATGGTTGAAACGCACAGAGAAAATCACGAACTACAGCGGAGGCTAGCAGCTCAATCGGCGGTAAACAACTATGGATTCTCGAATATCTCTGCCGAGCTTCACAATACGTTTGGATATATTAAATCTAACCTCCCAATTCCAACTGAAGAGATAAATAAAAAGTTTTCTGAGAATGACGAGCACAGGGTTAAGTTGATAATGTTACTGCGCCACTATGAAAGTCTTGCCCGGGGAATAAATCACGGGGTATATGATGAGGAGATAGTCAAAGCTGCACTTCGGAGAACCATGATAAGATTTGCACGATCATTTTCGTTATATATAGAAGAAAGTAGAACTATCTTATCGAACCCAACGCTATGGATAGAGCTCACGTCTCTTTCAGAAAAGTGGGTGGCCGAAGACAAAAAATTTCAAACTCGAGCTAATACTGGAGACCTTTAAAATTACGAGGCCGGTTCGCTGTTCTCATTTCTATTATGCTTATAAAATATACTTGATATGGATGTATGGGCGATAATAAAAGATACACCAATCTCTTACGATAGCGCGTACCTCCTAGGCCGTATTGCATCGCATAGTAATAGTCTCTTTACTACTTCTGGTGCAAATATTTACAAAATACGGTCATCTATCCCAGCTAAATTCGATGTTCTTCTCAATCGAACTATACTATATGACATTGACTTCCTTGAAGAGTTAGAAGAGATTGCATTAGAGGCTGGGGCGGTTTTTATAAATTCATCTAGGAGAACATATGCGGCATATGACAAACGGAAATACCTTGCAGAGTATCTAAAATTCATACCCGATACTTGGATCGTTGAAGATGAGCAGCAACTTTCTTTGCTGATACAAAAAGTCGGCGGCGAATTGGTGGTTAAATATCCGTTTGGTATGTGTGGCAAGGAGGTGGTAAGAATTTCAACAGAAGCAGATATCGCAAAAGCGAAAAGGATATTTTCTATATCCCCTGGGTTATCGGTTGTTGCGCAACGTTTTTGCGATGACTTAGTACTCG
Organism: Thermodesulfobacteriota bacterium; assembly: GCA_021604765.1. Classification (GTDB taxonomy): domain Bacteria; phylum Desulfobacterota_D; class UBA1144; order Nemesobacterales; family UBA2774; genus CR02bin9. The sequence continues at coordinate 806 of BQJP01000131.1, read as the reverse complement.
GCGATAAGCGGGTCATACTACACAGGCTTGAGAACGATTCATTTGAAATAGTCGCATGGTACAAACGCATTCCGAAACCTGGCGGCTGGATTTCTAATTTGAGTTTCGGCGGAAGAATAGAGAAATGTGACATTGCGTCAGATGAAGTAGAGCTTTGTATGAAGGTCGCAGAGATAGCGGGATTGGATTACGTGGGACTCGATATAGGTAAGCAAGATGGCAAAGCGCTCTTAATAGAAATCAACCCTTACACCGGAGGTCACATGGATTTTGACGCTATCCATCAAGATAAGAGTAGCGGAGTGAAATTTACAGAATTAGTGTCAAGGCTTTGCGAAAAGAGAACTTAGAGACAGTTTACATAAAAAACAATCCAGCCGACGCGATATCACACGCGGCTGATTGCAATCTTTAAAAATGACATTTGCACTATTTCACCGACTGCTTCGTATATGAACTCATTCTGTTTAGCAAGACATCCCATTCTTAGTTATAAGACGCGTACGTATATTCGGTTTTTAAGTGGAGAATCTATCTCCTAACCCTACACATGTATGCGCACCTTGATCTCTCTTTGGGTCGATGGGCTCAAGGGTCTCAAATCTAAACTGACAGATACCGTAAAAAAAACGGGTAACTGTCAGATCAAGTCTAAGCTAGTACATATTAGCGCAGTAATCCGCTGGCGACGGCAAGGCGCGCAGAAGAAACAAGCGGCATCAGAATTTGAGGAGTAGAGTTGGAATGTCGCGCTGGAGAAGACCGACACATCACTGGTGCTAATACGCCCGTATTTTAGCGTGGTC
>BQJP01000130.1 GCA_021604765.1 Thermodesulfobacteriota bacterium | reverse complement strand
GAATCTATTGTTTAGATTCACGAGCACTACGATACATATTGCGAATTTGGGGAGAAGGATACAAACCGGGTGATTTACAAAAAGAAGCTGAGAGAGATAGGGTTAACCCCATTGACAGATACGTTCGTTGCGGCAAACTGTTCCAATCACAATACGGATTGACGACAACTCCGAATTTCGAAGTAACGAACATGAGCATACCTGTTTGTATATCAAACATCATCCCAGATATTACAATACAGAGGAAAGGATCTATCCCCTTCAGTCATACATGGATCAAATGCTTGCTTAAAAGTTCACAAGGAAAACGGACTCCTTTCGGTACAACAATGACACAACAACAAGTTATTGATATTATCTGCAACTTGCCAGAAGTAGCAGATGAACTACCAGAAATATATCTAGATTATCCATCATCTAGAGATGTTCTACTTAGTGATAAAAAATGGGAAGTACCGACACCTACAGGTTACAAATTTGTGGCTGGGGAAATTTTGAAAGAAAAAAGAAGTACATGGGTAGCTACAGCAAATAATGAAGCAAAACATAAAGTGTTTGAAATTTTGTCTTCAGGATGGAACCCAAGTACTGTAACGAACATCGTTCCAACATGGTTCCAAGACCACAATTTACCGGAAGAAGAAATAAAAGTTTGGGACACCGAAGTAGAAACTCTACTAAGAATGAAATCAATCGCCCAAATCACCTTACCACTAGTACGGAAAGTAGGCCTACCACAGGTTGTACTACCAGTTTTCTTAGTAGAAGAAAAAGATAAGTATAGACCAATATTAGATGCAAGATACTCGAACGTACCTTTTTTACCTCCATGGTTTGCCTTGCCAAAGATACAAGATTTCCTCAACAAACTTACAAAAGATACCTACTGGTTTAAATGTGACGTGAAAGGAGGTTGGCATCACATCCCGATTAACCAACAGCATTCAAACTACTTTGCCTTTCATTGGAAAGGAAAACTATACCAGTACAATGTATGTCCGTTTGGAGATGCCACAGCTCCCTATGTATTCACTTACCTCCTAATATGTCTCAAGAAAATTTTGAAAGCTCAACATGTAACAAATTTTATATTATACATCGACGATCTCCTAGTGCCAGGATCACAGAACTACGAACACACATGTTACCTACGAAATAAAGTCATAAAAATTCAACTCAACCTTAACTTAGCACTAGGTGCTAAGAAATGCCCAATCCCAGATAAACAAGGAGAAGCGCTAGGTTTTTGGGTTGACACACAGAGAGGTATAGTTACATTTTCGGAGCAGAAATTCAACAACATTCAAACATTAGCAGAATTTATAAAACAAGCATGGGAAAGCAAACATAAAGTACACATCCGAAAGTTAGCCTCTCTAATGGGGAAAGTAATTTCAGGAATATACTTGTGCCCGTTCAGCATTGGGTTATTAAATAACCTAATACAAGTAGTATCACAAGCAACTTTCAATAATGAATGGGACACGTATATAAAGGAAGATCCAAAACTTTTAAACGGAGTCTTCCAATGGTTGAATTGGACTAGAACAAATCCTAGGAAACTATGGTGTAATCCTTCCCCAGTAATTTGGTGTAGTTCCGACGCCACACTGAAGTCGGCATCAGCAGTTTTTTGGGGAACCAACCCGGAATTCAAACCATCTACGGAAATACACCAACCTCTAGTGAAAGCTATGACAAAAATAGTCCCAAATACAACAAATATAGCAGTAGTAGAAGCATATGCAATAACGTGGGGTTTGTCTGTGTTATGGAATCACATAATTATATGGTTGAAATCAAGGAATTTAACACAAAACCAAGTGGAATGGGTGTGGGCTACAGACAACCAAGTATGCCAAGGAAGCTTCAACAAAGCTCGTTCATTCCAAACAGAAGTCCATAAATTAGCTCAAAAAATGTTATACCAATTTATACTACCTCACAGAATATGGATATCGTTTCCTTACATACCATCCAAAATTAACATGACAGCAGATAACATCTCAAGGATAGAATCAAATAATAACGATTGGACATTAAATATACATTACATTAAAAAATTCATAAAATATTGTAAAAAAAGGAATCTACCCATCCCTACAGTTGATGGCTTTGCCACTAGACAAAACAAAGTGTTCATAGAATATTGTTCAGAATATTCGGACATTGCATCCTTAGGTGATTTCTTCACAGCTCACCTAAAAGACAAAGTGATATGGTGTAACCCACCAAACAACTTGTATGCCCAAACACTGAACTCAGTGATTGGAAGAAGACTTACGGCCTGGATAATCTTACCAATTTGGCCAAGCGAGCAATGGTGGTCTATGACTACTTTCGCTGAAGACTCGTTTAGTATTCGTATGACAGAAGAAGGTGGACCATTATCAAACTTTCGCTCCTCAGAAGGAACATATACAATACCTTGGGCTATATCTGCCTTCCTGTTCAGATTTGATTGAAACGCTACCTACTAAGGTACAACGCGCACTAGAACTAGATCTACAAGGCTATTCCAGTGGAACGATATTACACTATACCAAATACGGATTTATGCCATTCCTACGTTTTACAGTAGATCAACATTTACCATTGAACATGGAATCATTACGGGAATGGTCAAGATTCCTCCAACAAAAAGGAAATTCCACAGCACAATATGTCTCGGCCTTTGGAGGATTCCGAGCTCTACTCACAGCACATAACATAAATGTATCAGCTGATGAATACAAATTGTACAACATACGTTTTAAGCAACATGCTAGAGCTTATGGTGCAAGGGAAACAAAACGTTGGAGATACCCGATTTCAGAAGCAGATGTAATTAACCTTATGGGTAAACCTCCTAAAAAATGTTCAGTGTTTGATTGGAATTGTTTTGTAGCGTTAGCTTGGGTATTCCTACTTAGAAAAGGAGAAATCTTGAGAGTAAAACCAAGTGATTTGAAAGAAATTGTAGGACCAGAAGAAACCAAGGGATTTAAACTAAGAATACAAAGAAACAAAAATTCGGTGAACAAGAAGGAAGCGCGCTTTGTATTCTTCCCTTTAGAACATATCCCAAAGAAATTGTTGGCTACCCTTAGACGTATAACTAGACAGAATCAAAGATTGTTTAAGTCCCTACCATCAACAAAAATAATCACGAAACACCTAAGGAGACTAATCCATGTAGACACTGATCTATATGAACTTGTTATTCATTCATTCAGGCATGGCCGGCCTGAAAACTTACTTAACAAACACAATTATGATGATAAAAAATTGATGCGCGCCGGAAGATGGGAGTCTTCCGGCGGCGCAAGAGCATATAAACACTCCTAAACGAACTAACGAAAATCCCAGCCCTCCCTCCACTTCCAAGCGTCGGTTTTTCGTTTACCTGTACGCACACGCAGAGTATATCTAGATACCAGCAACATAGCAGCCACAGCAGAAGTTCATTAGACCAGGAAGGAGTAGGTTAGACTACAGACTGCCAAGATCTGTAGCCCAACGTAGGAGTAGGCCAAATACGCACAGCTTGCCAAAGGCTGAAACGTACCCGGATCACGACCGGCGCCACAACAGGGACCGCCAGGCCGACCTCTCAA
>BQJP01000129.1 GCA_021604765.1 Thermodesulfobacteriota bacterium | reverse complement strand
CGACATCGCCTATACGGATGTAGGCGCTTATGATTTGTCTGGAACACAAATCATGACAGGCCACACCCCTCAAGAGGGTACCAGGTCCATGGCCATAAGTTTAAGGAATTAAAATTCTACAATATTCTCTTTGATTTTTTTACACTCTTCTTCATCAAGATAAGAGCCACCTAAACTTTTTTCGTGCATTAAGTCTTTAGCTACTTTACCAAAATGCGCATCCCGTTTAGCAATCAATAAATGCCCTAACTCATGTGCCAACCGACTTTCTGTTTTTCCCCCATCTTGCGTTAGTATAATCGCGTGCCCTCTTCCTGCTGTTGTTCTAGGAAATAGTTTTTCTGATAAGGCTGCGCCACCACGAATAGTCCAATCATTATTTTTTTCAATCTCATTAGGACTTCTTGATGGGCTATTAGCTTTAGGCACTACGTATACATCTATGCAATTATTGCCTTGAGAATGATAGTGCTGAATCAGGTTTTTTAATTCGATTGATGTATCTTGAGCTGCATCGTCATTCCATAGTGTTAAAACACCTTCTTTCCAACTATTACTACTTGCCTGGTCTATTTCATTATATTTTTTAAGCATAAGCTCAGCTCTATTCACAAGCTCATTTTTCTTTTCAACGCCATACTCATTCAGTTTTTCAACAACGACTGTGATTGATGCTTGTGTTTCTGTGCGTGGTTTTTCTAATTCATACGATCTAATGTAATCTTCATCTCTCTGCTCGTCATCCATCGCAACGAGAGCGTTTTTAGCATGAACAATCGCAAGACCAGGAGACAGCTCCAGTAAATCATAGTATTTAATATCTGGAGTCTGTTTTATTTTTGACGCTATGGACTCTATTTTACTGAGGTGTTCTTTTATTTTTGTTTTTTTATAATCTGACGTTTTTTCGTTGAGCCCTTGTTCAAGTGGTTTACTCAATTGAAGCGCTTGCTCCCAAGTAACGTGCTTTATTTTTTCTTGTGCAAATTTAATTTTAGGGCAGCTTTGCGAATTATTTTTATCAAAAACTGATTGGGTTCTTAATATTTCTTCGTGTAACAGAGATTTCTGTTGCTTAAATTGAGCGACCTCTGATACATCAGCACTTTGTTTCGTGATAATGGTAAAATTGAAACAGATTTCATATTGAGGTTCCGCTGTCATTGCGATAGATGAATGCCCAAATAAGCCGCCAAATATGGCAAAATAAATGATTCTAGATATGATCATGAAATTCATTGTTTAGTATTTTTATCTTTTTAAAATTAAAGCCATAATCATGCCATGCAACAGTTAGGTAACATAACGCAATCCGATTTTTTAAAACAGTATTGGCAAAAAAAGCCTCTGCTCGTTAGGCAAGCATTCCCCAATTACAAGAGCCCCATCAGCCCGGAAGAGCTTGCTGGCCTTGCTTGTGAGGAAGGCATTGAGTCCAGATTGATTCAAGAAAATGGCCCAGATAGACCATGGCAGGTTCAATACGGTCCTTTTAAAGAAAATGATTTTACTTCGTTACCAAAATCTCATTGGTCCTTATTAGTGCAGGCCGCTGATCACCATATCCCCGAGCTTAGTCAGTTGCTTGATGAATTTAATTTCATACCTAATTGGCGTATAGATGACCTCATGATCAGTTACGCCCCCATACATGGCAGCGTTGGTCCGCATCTCGACAATTACGATGTGTTTTTATTGCAGGTAAAAGGACGGCGCCATTGGCATATTAATGAGCATGCTTACACGGAAGATGATTTCGACAATGACCTTGAATTAAGAATATTGAACAGCTTCAATGCAGAAGAAGATTGGGTTTTAAAACCCGGCGATATGCTCTATCTTCCACCAGGCGTGGCACACCATGGCATTGCATTGGATGACTGCCTGACTTACTCCATTGGCTTTCGTGCCCCATCACAAAAAGAATTGCTAAGCGCGTTTACCGTCAATTTTAACGATGTTGCAAAAGATAAATTTTATACTGACCCAAAACTAAAGACACAAGAATTTTCGGGCGAGATAAAGAAAGAAGATATTGAGTCACTTCACGAAATGGTGCTTTCCACTTGTTCGAATAAAGCTGATTTTGCCAGTTGGTTTGGCCGTTTCATAACCGATAACCGTGACGATTATGAACAAGAAGAAGCGATAGTTAATGAACCGGAATTTTATACAAGTTTAAAAGAGGCTAAGCATATAAGCCGTTACGGTAATGTTCGAATGTCTTATATCGATGATGGCAACACTATCAAACTATTCTATGCAGGCAATGAATCTTCTTTGCCTAAGTCACAACTACCCTTAATTCAATACTTATGCAGTAAACATCGACTTGAATGCGCTGTATTATTGAAGTTTGATGATGAACATCACTCACTAAGTCTCCTGTATAAATTGCATAAAGAAGGATGCCTCACTTTCGATGAATGAATTTGAAGTGCTGCAAGTTTCATGGTTCGATATGGAATCGCAATTAAGAGCTATACGTACTCAGGTATTTATTGAAGAACAGAATGTGCCAGTAGAACTAGAGTGGGATGAAGCAGACATAGATTGCATTCATCTGCTCGTGAAGAAAGGTAGTAACTATATAGCTACGAGCCGTTTTTTAAATACAGGGCAAATTGGACGTATGGCAGTACTGAAACCCTATCGACATCGCGGCATAGGCAACGCCATGCTGAAAAAGATTTTAATTATTGCGCATTCTATGGATATGAATACTGTGTTTTTGAATGCGCAATTAGATGCAGTGGATTTCTATAAAAAAAATGGTTTCATAAAACAAGGTGATATCTTTGATGATGCAGGAATTCCTCACCTTAGAATGGAAAAAAAAATATGACCTAGTTAACACGGTAGGTATCACTGTTTATTTTTCGATATTCCTCTGGTAAAAACATTAGGGCATTCGCTTCTATTTTTATGTCTCGACAACGTAATGGGGAATCACCTAACTCCAGAGGGTCTTCAGACATCCACTCTTCCTGGAATTTTTCTGCCTGACCTGCATCATAGCCTCTTAGATAATCACCACGTCCAAATACTACCCATTTATTGTGCTTTGCTTCTTGGTATCCATGTCTATACCCCTCCTGATATCCAGTTTGATAATCACTGCAACCCGTCGCTAATAAGCAGAATATTAAGCCTATTTTAATTCTTGAATACATTAGCAATTCAATGCTGCCTTACTGGTTGTAATAACTCTTAACACTTTAGAAAACCAACTCGTATAAAAATATCAATGAATTCTACCACTATTTCTACTGTTTAAACTTGAGCAAGCAATGCGTCAGCGCTACTCGCATCACAGGCTAAAATGCTTTCTTCTACATTGAGTGTCGATACTACGCCATCGTCGACAATCATTGAGTAGCGTTCAGAGCGAACACCGAGTCCAAAGTCAGCGAGATCCAGGTTTAGCCCAATTGCATTAGTAAAAGCGGCTGTTGGGTCACATAACATTTGAATATTATCACCAACACCTTGAGTCTTTGCCCATGCATCCATTACAAATGGGTCATTGATTGAAATACAAACAACAGCATCAACGCCCCTTTCAAGTAAAGAATCAGCTACTTTTACAAAGCCAGG
>BQJP01000128.1 GCA_021604765.1 Thermodesulfobacteriota bacterium | reverse complement strand
TTTCTTCTTTAGCAGCAATGTCTCGAATGCCCAGGATACACTTTCACTGTTTCAGCTTTATGCTCAAGGAGAAGAACTTTTATCTAAGGGGCAAAATTTGGATGCTATAGCAAAATTTCAAGAAGCCCAACAATTGATGGAATCTGATGACCGCTTTGAACGGGCAGATTATTATGTAGTAATTGTTACAATCGGTTATTGTTATATTGATGTACGCAATTATACTGAATCTAGAAAGTATCTATCCAAAGCTTCTAGACTTGCTCTTCAATTAGGGCTGATAGAAGAAAATATTATGATTTGTAATGATGTTGGAGCAATGTACCGGAATCAGTACAACAAGACTCCTTACAACAGATCTTTACTGGACTCCATTGATTATTATCACACCCAGGCATATGAGTTAGCTAAATCCATTAAGCCTAAAGAAAATATCAAATTTGCAGAGTGCCTTTTCAATTTAGGCACGCTAGCTTATTTGAAGAATAATCCAGATAAGGCATTGGAATACATGCTAGCCGGATTTAGAATTTATAATCAAGTAGATGAAGAGAATATATGGATGTATGGAGAAATGACAGAAATAATTGGTGTATGCTACGATAAGGCTTTAAAATATGATTCCTCTTATTATTATCAAAAGATAAGTTTAGCTGCAAAAGAAGCATATCATCCCGAAAAACATTCAGAAATAGGCCTGGGTTATTACAATGTAGCTGTACCCTGTAGCTTATCTGGTAGATTTTCAGAATCTTTATTCTTCATTCAAGAAGCGATTAAAATTTATGAAGTTAATCCATTTTCTCTAGCTCCTTTTACCTTTTACTATAATGCAGGAGAAATAGCACTAAATGCCTACAAACTAGATTTGGCAGAAGAATTTTACCTTAAAGCATATAGTATTCCTCATAAAGGCCTGGAACTAGAACCTTCTTTATACCTCAAACTTGTTGCAGTTTACATCCAACAAAATAATTTTGAAAAGGCATATCTGTATTTGGAAAAAGCCTGTAAAGCTTTTAAAGAAAATACTTTTTTTGGGCCTACTCATCCCAATACTATTAATATATGTAATGGATTAAATGCCTATTCAAATATATTAAAGGATGGGTACATTGATGGAATAGTAGACTCATTGAAGACTACTGATACAGATAAAATAGTTGAGCATATTGCAACAGAAAACCCATATTTAAAAAACATTTTGGCTTCGAAACCAGATAGGAGTCTAACTGAATTTCATTCTATAAAATATAGGAAAGCAACAGAGTTATTATCCAAATCCTATAAAGCCTTCGAGAATGAAGATTACAAAAGTAGCATACAAATAGCCCAAAAGGCTTATGCTTATGCCTTCCCAAACTTTAAGGACACACTGGATATCTATCAAGATCCACAGTTAAGTGATATCTGTCTTTCAGAAATATATTTCTTACATATCGTAATGCTGAAAAGTATAGGATTTGCTATGATATCAGCGACAGAACATGATACAGAGCAAATACCATCGAACTACATAATTGAGCTATTCGAAAAAGGAAATTCCATAATTAGTATATTAAGAACCCATCAATTAGATCGTTGGTATACCGATTTCATTGCTTCTTCGGTCAATCAATTTTATAGTAGCCAAGCCAACTTTTATCTTGCGCAGTATAAAAAAACAAAGGAGCGAGATTATCAAATCCGAGCAATCCAATCTCTGGAGAAGAAAAAAGGCTTAGGTTTTATCACCTCGTTTGAGGAAAAAAATCTCAATAAATTTTCTCCTCCCCCTCAGGATATTCTTCACAAAGAAGATAAACACGAACGAGGATTAGAGCAAATCTGGAGGGGTATATACATCACTCAAGAACAGTTGGCCGATTCTAATTTCACAAAGTTCAGAGAAAACTTAACCCAAAAGTTGGATTCTCTAAGAGATATCCAGTTGGATAGAATAGCTACTTTTGACTTTTTTAAAGCTCAATTACGCCAACAATATCCAACACATGCTAATTTAAAATATGGTATTGAGCCAACTTCTTTTGAAGTCATACAAAGCAGCATTGATGATCGTACTGCTTTAATAAGTTATTATCACATAAACGACGAATTGTTTTATGCATTCGTACACAAAGATGAAATACGGTTCCATTCAGTAGGCAAGATCGAAAACCTAAAAGAAAAAGTTCAGATAATAACAGATTGCCTTGATAGTTTGAAGTGTAATAAATTGTCTTATCAAAAAGAAGCGTTTACATTCTTTCAGTTATTAATTCCAAAGCTACCGGATCAAATTGATAGGCTGATTATTTCTCCGGATGGGCCATTAGTACATTTACCATTTGAATTATTGGCTACGAATAAGGTTATCAATTCCGGAGATAAATTCAGTAGCTTACCTTATTTGATCAAGCGCTATGCAATTAGCTACACTTTATCGCCAACGGTTTTGTATTTGCAACTTCAAAAGCAACAAAAACACTATCCTAAAAAACTGCTCTATTATCAAACTTTGAGGAGCAATTCTCTCTCATATTATAAGACAAATATAAAAGGTTTTGAATCGTTTGCTGAAGTCCGGCCTTATAGTGAAGCGACTAAAACTCGCTTGCTAAATGAAGATCTGAAATCGTATCAAATCATTCACCTGGCGTCTCATAGCGTGGCAAAGGAAAATGCACGTACTCTTTATATCCATTTTGAAAGTGATAGTAAAAATGCAGAACTGTATTATGACGAGTTAATGGACCTAGATATGAAAACTGATTTACTTATCCTGGATGCCTGTCAGTCTGGCGCAGGGGAGTACAAAGAAGGAGAAGGCTTTTTGGGGATGACCAGAGGTGCCCTATTTGCTGGTGCTGAAAATGCTTTAGTAGCTAAAAATACTATTAGAGATAAGGCAACAGGAATATTCTTCAGCTACTTTTATAATTCTTTGCTTAGTAGGCCTCAATCTGCCGGTAGATATGCATATGCTGTTCAACACGCCAAATTAGAAATGACCAAACATGATGATACAGCACACCCTGAAAAATGGGCCGGTTTTTATTTGGAAGGACACTGATAATAGGGGACAATAATTTTAATTGTCGAAAAGCCAGGTAAGATTTTTGATGAGAGACATACGGGACTCAAACCCCTCATAACTTACTATCAAATTGCACTCAAAAGTGTAAATCCCTGGCTTTCTCCCTTCCAATTTAAAAACAAAACTCTGAGAAGATTTTTGCGGTTCAATTACATAATCATCAATTGAAAATATTTCTTTTTCAAAAAGGAAATATTCATGTCGATAGGTACCGATTTTAGGTTTTAACGAAATATAAAACAAAGGGACAGACTTAACTTCTTTACTTATATCTGGAGTGTGAGGTGACTTCAAAGGCACATATTGTTTTACCTGGATTTCAACAGATTTTATTTTCAATGCCAGGTCCGACTTATTACTATAGTGAACTTTAAAAGCGCAAGATCCCTCCGTTTTCACTCTTGAAGCCATTATCGTGTTTTCCCATCCTTTATCAATGTATGAGAAAGGGTATTTTTCACCTTCATATTCTGTAGAGTCGTACCGGCCACTAAATGATTCAATATCATGAATTTTAAACCATTCATCAATTG
>BQJP01000127.1 GCA_021604765.1 Thermodesulfobacteriota bacterium | reverse complement strand
AAATAATAGTACTAGTAAAGTAAATCAAAAACCAAGTCAAACTGCTCTTCGACCAATACTACCTCTACAACACCACCACAGAAGACCCAGAGTCGATTTTCCCGACTTTCGATTTCAGAAAATTGAAAAAAGTCTTCGACGACGCAATAAAACAGACCTCGATTCACTTCTAAGACCCTGATCTGATAAATATTTCATAATTTAAATATAATATTAATAATAATTAAAGTCATCTGGTCAGAATATTTGAGTAATCGATCTCAATCAGACCCTGGCTCTCTTCTATTATTCTGACACAGTGTCCTTCGGGGGTTTGGATGTAGTCCTGGTCGCACAAAAGGCATTTTGTGGGTCTCAAAGGATCACACTAGTAGCATCCTTTGCTCATAATTTCCTTATCACAAGCAATGCACTCTCCGAATTGGAAGTAGTACCCGGGCCTACAAGCATTACAGACCAAATTCTCCTCTTAAGTGTTATTGGTGCAGTTGAGGTCCATTTCTCTAATGATCTCGGGACTCTCCAGACACTTACTCTTATCCGAAGAGAGCAGAGTTCTCTCAGCACACAAAGAACACTCAGTAGCAGAAGAGTATCTTAAGCAGTTGCTGATAAGTTCGGTGACTGCGAGACACTCTTTTCCTGAGGGGTAGAAATTGCCACTACATTAAAGGCAGTTATTGGGTTCGTAGTCTTACACTATAGAGCAATTGGGAATATTGGCTATAATACAGTTAGTAATGCCAGTATCGGTCTTTTAAATGATAAAAGTGTCTGGGCAGCTCTTACAAGCAACGGCAGAGTCCAACTCCAAACAATCAACTGCTTCTATAGAGACGCATTTTCCTTCGATTTACAAGAAACCAGTGTCGCACTCTCGGCATTCTTACTCGTCGTAATATTCTAAGCAGTTGTCGATCTTTTCGAGCACTTCTACGCACTCTCCTTTTTCCAAATAAAAGTCTTTTTTGCACTATTAGCACTGAGTCTTGGATTTGTACTCCACGCACCCGAAAATACCTTAAGGATAAGGCAAACAGGCCTTTCCCTGCTCTTCTAAAAAGTACCCTTTTTCGCACTCTACGCACTTATCCTGCGAAACATCGAATTCCAAGCACTCTACGGGCTTATTAACTCTACTAACACAACTATTACTATTTAAGTAGTACTCGTCTTCGCACCTCACGCACTCAAAATCCGAAGTGGCCAAAGTCTACTAATTGGAGTACTCTCTGCAGTTCTCTACAAAGTCAAATTTCTTACAAACAGTCTGATTTCTATCAGTTTGTGAGTCAGAAACCACGAATCCCTTTTTACACTACTTGCACTCCAATTCTTGGTTTTAAAAGTCGAAAGAAAAAGACTCGCAGTTCAAGGACTTATCAATGGGATAACAGTAAGACTTTCCTTCGTTTATTTGTATAAGAATGTAGCCTTCTTAGCACTCGTTGCAAACATCAGCTGTTTCATTGTACTCGCAGTACTTAACATTTCCCTTAATACAAGTATTAGACTGCAAATAGTGCTCTGCAGAACACCTCTCGCAAATCTGCTCTCTTTCAGAGCACATTTTGCACTCGTTTAAGGAGAATTTGTTGTTGGTGTACTGAATGCAGTTAGTGATTTCCTCGGCGATGCACTGTCTGTTGACCAGAACATACCCAGACTCGCACAAATCACATAGAGTAGTAGAAGAGGCTTTTAAGCAGTTCTTAATATTAGCATCGGCGAAACAAGACCCTTCTTGAGATGGCACGAAACCAGAAGCGCATTTGTGGCACACGAAGCCACCTTCGGTTTTGGGCAAATATTGATCGCAATTTTTAATATAATTTGTATTGGTGATTAGTTTGTCTTGTGAGTGGTAAGGAGAAAAGAGACAGACATTTTGGTCTTCTCTTATCAACAGACCAACATACCCATCTTGGCATCTGTTACAACCGACCACGAAATCCGAGCTGGACCCTCTTTCGATGTCTTTTTGCTCAAATTGCCCTCTGTATCTGAATTCTCTGGGCTGACACTTAAATGGAGTAATGAGCTCGCAAAAACCATCGGCATTCAAAATTGTTCCTTTTTTGCAGAAAATGCACTTTTTGGCAACATCATCATAAGCCTCACAATCTTTATTGTCTCCGACATCAACGCAAACATCGAACAAAATTCCCTTCTTGGTATCATAACCATAAGAAAATCCCGGTTTGCACTGAGTACAGGCATTAAACCACTCAGAAGACTCGCAATTGGCTATGAGAGTACAAGCAGTCACTGAGAAGTTGAGTTCTTCTTCTTTTCCATTAAGAGTCTTTTTTACTCTTGTTGGCTTATACTTTGGTTTACAAGCACTGCACTTAACAGTCTGCTTATTAGGATCTCCATTGGCGTCGTTAGAGTCAGTGGCGTCGTGGGCGTGTCCGTCGACTACTCTTGTGAGATCGACGAATCCGAGACCGCAATTTGTGGGGAAATTGAATTTTCCAGCTAAGTCGAAAGTGGCTGCTTCTGGTTTTAGGCACATATCTTGACTCATGTGTTTTTTGTCATTTCCGGGAGTTACTGAAAAGTCTGAGTAAAATTGAACTGCGGTTTTGAACCTCTCGTAGCCTTCGACTTTTTGGTCGATTTCCAACAAACCAGCCGAAAATGGAATTTGATCACTTTCCAGACACTTATGGCAAGAGAAGACTTTATTAAGCTCGGAGTTAAGTCCGTTGTAGTACTCGTGAGAGCAGTGTTTGTTCATAGAGCACTTATCAATGTATCCAAAGGCCTTTTTATCAACGAAAGTCTTGCACTCACTGCCATCAGTGCTTAATTCGAACCCTTCATTGCACTCTTTGCACTTATTTCTCTCTTTGTAGTACTCTTTGCAGTTGCCGATGGCGTTTCTGGCCGAGCATTCGTTGGTTATTCTGTTTAGGAAGTGATTTTGGCCATCATCTATGCATTTGGTGCATCTGAAGGTCTTTGTTTTGATGACATCTGGTACTTGAGTAGTAATGTCTACTGCAGTTGGAGCATCATACTCTGCGCAGTTGCTCACCACAGGCACTACTTAGTAGCACTACTACTGATACTCTATTTCTTATACATTAGAGACTAGTACGTGGTCTGCTTTGCACTTTGAGCACTTCAATCTCTACTTACCGATGGAATTTGGGTCTCCGATTCCTACTAATTGCAAGCAATTTGGGTCGTGGTCGAACTCGTCATCGACCAAATTATCGACTTTCATGCAAATTCTCTTCTGAGCATCAGAATTTTACTCTTTAACATCAATAAGAGCATAACCACTATTACAAGTAATACACCCAGTATTGTCTAAATAGTCCTTACAATTAGCAGTGGGTATTTACTTGCATATATTGTATGGTGGAACCAAGTTACTGGCATAATAGTCTGTTTTGCACTTAGAACAAATCCCTTTGTAATTAGAAGCAGTGGACTCGGCATACAACTCACAGTTAACATCTATATATGGTGTGTTGTTTTGGTCAGAACCGTCTCTGCATAGCCCTCCCACATTCACAAAGCCAGTATCACACTCCACACAAACACTACTGCCCGGTGTTAGACCGACTTTGCAGTTCTGCATGTATGTCTCGTTGGCCTTTACAGCGCACTGGAA
>BQJP01000126.1 GCA_021604765.1 Thermodesulfobacteriota bacterium | reverse complement strand
GGTGGGGGGAGTTATAAAGTGAAGGAAGGGCATTATTTTGCCCACAGTGCTATATGGGACCGCTTCTTTTTTAATCCGGTAGAAGGGTTCAATCTCAATGCTGATCTGAGTTATGCTGTTAGTAAAGAAAATCGCTTTGCTATCACACTGACTCCCAGATATGCTTTTGCCAGAAAAAAATTGACCGGAAAGGGGAATATAGGTTATACTTTTGGCGAAGGACTCAGAAAGCATCATACACAAATAGAAGGCGGCCGTTACATTCATCAATACAATGCTGATAATCCACTTAGCTATTTATTCAACAGTTATCTCAATCTATTTGAGGTGCGTAATTATATTCGCCTGTATGAAAAAGACTATATCAAGCTGAGTCATGCTCACAAGATCAAAGAAAACTGGGTCATCAATGCAAATGTAGAATGGGCAGACCGTCAACACCTGAACAACAATACAGACTGGACCATCGCACGTGGCATCGATAGAGAATATGAGAACAATATTTTTCTCAATCGCGAATACAATTATCCTATTCCCTCTTCAGAGAAAGCTTTTGTTGTAGGTTTAACTTTAGAAGCTCGCCCGTGGCAACGCTATCGAATCAATAATGGAGTGAAAGAACCTATCAATAATAGTTCTCCTACTATTCGCCTCAACTATAAACAAGGTATACCAGATATTGGCGAAAGCCTTACTGATTATAGTTACGCCCAATTTTCTTATGAACATCGCTTCCAACTAGGTATAAGAGGTTATTTGAATCTAAAAGCAGAAGCGGGTAAATTCTTATCAAACAACTATACTGGCTTTGCTGATTATCGCCACTTCATGGGCAACCGTATCTTCCTTATATCTGCTGACCCTATTGGCAGTTATCGATTATTACCTTATTATGAATACAGTACCATGGACGAATTTGCCAGTATGCATGTTCATTACCAATTTCGAAAGCTAGCCATCAGCCGTATTCCACAAATCTGGCTATTAGGTATAAAAGAAAATGTCTTTGTCAATTATCTCGCTACTCCATTGGCAAAAAATTATACCGAAGTAGGCTACTCGATTGATAATATTTTTCGCCTTTTCCGTATAGAAGCTGCTGTTTCCTTCCAGGATAATAAATACATGGACTGGGGGATTTTCTTTGGCATTTCTGCAAATATTGGGGGCGGGGTGTTTACAATTGAGTAAAACATTATTCTTTTTCTAAAAAAATAATCCCCTCATATATCCAAACAAAATATCTCTTTAAATACAAATTTTCACAATTGCGGATCGCTATAAAAAGACTACCTTTGCAGCGTGAAAGGGATGCATTTATAACTCGCATGTGACAAAAGAATATTTCGAACAGTGAGGATAAAACTTCATGCTATAATATAATGTTTTCTTTTCTTTTTATTCTAGGACATTAATCGAAGGGCTAATCCAAATGAGTGACCAGATAAAGCACGAATGTGGGATCGCGATGATCCGCTTGCTTAAACCACTATCCTACTATCAAGAAAAGTACGGTACCGCTTTTTACGGGCTAGACAAAATGCAGCTACTAATGCAAAAGCAGCGTAATCGCGGGCAGGATGGAGCCGGTTTGGCTACTATTAAGCTGGACGTGGAACCAGGCAAAAAATACATCAGCCGCAAGCGTAGTAATGCCAGTAATTACCTGGGGGATCTCTTCCAGCAAATCCATCGTCATTTTAATGATGTGGATTCTGATCGATTAAAAGATGCGGATTGGTTAAAAGAGAATAAGCCCTATATGGGAGAACTGCTCCTGGGTCATCTTCGCTATGGTACTCATGGTGATAATACCATAGAGACCTGCCATCCTTTCTTAAGACAAAATAATTGGATAGCCCGTAATCTCATCCTTGCAGGTAATTTTAACCTGACTAACGTAGATGAGCTTTTTGATGAGTTGATTGAACTTGGTCAATATCCAAAAGAAAAGTCGGATACCGTAACCGTACTGGAAAAAATTGGCCATTTCCTTGACGACGAAATCCAGCGTTTACATACCTGGTATAAGCCTGATGGCTATTCTAATCGAGAAATTAATGAACTAATCTATCAAAATCTGGACATACAACGCCTTTTGCGCCGTGCCAGTAAAAAGTTTGATGGTGGTTATGTAATGGGCGGTCTTATAGGCCATGGTGATGCCTTTATGATGCGTGATCCGGCAGGTATACGCCCTGCATTTTATTATCACGACGATGAAGTAGTAGTAGCGGCATCTGAGCGCCCTGCTATACAAACGGTATTTGATATACATCTGGATAAGGTAAAAGAGCTTAATAGAGGCCATGCTTTGATCATCAAGAAAGATGGTAGAGTAATGGTTGAGCCATATATTGAGCAGTTGGAACGAAAAGCTTGCTCTTTTGAACGGATTTACTTTTCTCGTGGTACTGATAGAGATATTTATCTGGAGCGCAAACAACTAGGTAGGCAGTTAGCTAACGCAGTACTGGATGCGGTTGATCACGATTACAAGCGCACCGTATATTCTTTCGTACCTAATACTGCTGAAACGGCTTTCTTCGGATTAATTGAAGGATTGGAAGAAAACCTTAACGAATATAAAAAAGAAGAAATTATAAAAATGGGCAGTGAGCTGAAGCCAAAGAAATTGGAAAAGTTGCTAGCCCTCAAGACTCGTACTGAAAAACTAGTAGTAAAAGATGCTAAACAACGCACCTTCATAGCTGACACTTCCGCTCGGGGTGCACTGGTTTCTCATGCATACGATGTCACTTATGGTATTGTAAAAAATCACAAAGATACTTTAGTACTGGTGGATGATTCTATTGTACGAGGTACAACACTAAGAGATAGCATTATCCAGATTGTATCTCGTCTTAAGCCAAAGAAAATGGTGATTGTTTCTTCGGCACCTCAGATTCGCTTTCCTGACTGTTATGGTATCGACATGTCTCGCATGCAGGAATTCGTTGCTTTCAGAGCACTGGTGGCTCTACTTAAAGAAAACGATAAGGAACATCTATTACAAGAAGCCTACGAGCGCTGCAAAGCACAGGAACACCTTCCTAAAGAAGAAATCACTAATGAAGTAGCTGTTTTGTATGATGAATTCCCTTATGAAGATGTATCTAAAAAGATAGCAGAGATAGTTACTCCTCCTGGTATCGACATTCCAATAGAAGTAATCTATCAGACCGTAGATGGTTTGCGAGAAGCATGTCCTAATAATAATGGTGACTGGTATTTCTCCGGAGAATATCCAACTCCTGGCGGTAATAGAGTTGTCAACCGCTCTTTTATCAATTATATGGAAGGGAATAATAAAAGAGCTTATTGATCAGTAGGCAGTTTTACAGTGGGCAGTTAGCAATGTTTTAATAGAAAGTTAGCATATTAATATATTTACTCCTAATAAACAAGAGCCGATTTTAAGTAAGCTAGCTTCTTTAAAATTCAGGACAGTTGCTTTTCAACTTTTAAAGCTATATTTTAGTTCATAAATAAAGCGTAAGAGAGATGAATGATATAACTGTAGCTGAGATAGTCAATTTTTTTAGTCACCTAGATTTGAAAAAGAAAATAGAAGTTCTAAATAAATTAACTAATATTTTGAATAAAGGTATGAGAGAGGAAGCTATTAAGGAGAA
>BQJP01000125.1 GCA_021604765.1 Thermodesulfobacteriota bacterium | reverse complement strand
CATCGGCACAACAACTCCTCGAACACCCGATTTTCGCGTCTCTTAAAAAAGACAAAGAATACTACAATAAAATAGTCTCACAATACACCAAAAACACTTCGCACCTCCAATCAGTGGACCTGTCACTATCATCGACGAGTCCAATTTTCAATTTCTGACCATCAATTAAATTATTAAATTTTATAAATGATTTAAAACTTGAAAAACTTACTCAAGATACTATTGTTGATAAGAGTGACTGTTTCTCAGAATGGAACTTGTCCAAACGATACTCCCTATACTTATGTCAGAGGGTGTTCTAATGGGACTTACTATCTTACTCAGTAATAGTGGGAGGACGATTTTTGCGCTAACAACACACTTACCCTCAAAAGCAATGAATTTCTTTAGAGAGATAATCTCTTCTGCGGAAGAACCAGCAGCAGTGGAGAGTACAATTTATTGGATCCGACGGTCAGCAGTACAAAATTACTCAGTTATTGTGATAAAATTGGAAATTTGCCATCCGGAGACAATCTCAAGTCGGTCTGCAAAAATGCTCAGAATCAGATCATTGACTGTACTGCTCAAGAATGTCGGAGAAAGTACTGTTTCGGAGAGTTACTGGATAGCTACCAAAAGTAGTATGTTTGTGCTTTGGATAAATTGTACAATTCTTAGGCTGCTTTTTGCGAGGCTTATTCTTTGGAGTAGACTTTTCTGTACATATTGTCTTGTGGTAACATACAAACCTGTACTAGTAAGAGGTGCTGCAGTCTGTTCTGTTAGTAATTGAATAGAGGAGACGATCCAGCAAGGCCTTTTTGCCAAGCCACTACTTTCAAATACATTAGCACAGAGGCTTAGTATTGCGATACTGCTTGTAATGGAGGTTCTTATGTTAAGTTGGTTGCTGATCAGACTATTATTGCTGAGAATGGTAATACAGTAGAGCAGAATTGCTGTTTGGTCAAATATCCGCATTCTGTCTGTTATGCTGATTTGACTCTTAAAAGCAATACTACGCTTTGTAATGATTTAATACCAGATTATACACTTGTAGAAGGAGTCGATTTCTTGACATGCACAGGAGGGTGTACTCAAAATGACTGTGCTATGTTTTAGTGCTTAGCAGATTAGACCAAAGACCAATTTTGTGACGTAAATGGAGTATACTATACTACCAAACAAGACTACTGTACTGCTAAAATAGCCTATGACAATGCTGGACAGCCTCAAGGACCCAATTTCGACTTAGGATTCTGTTACGACAACAATGGGTCTGCCAAAGACCAATTGTGTACTTCTACCCAAAACTGCAATCACACAATATGTTTGGATAATGAGGTTTTCGATGACGTTGATGAATTGTGTGATGTTGTGAACTACGATTTCTATACCAATTTGCAGTAGTATTGTAAGTCGAGGTATTTGGATGATCAAAATACAGCTGGGGTATGTCCTGGTTGTAATGGAACGAATTCCGAAGTTTGTTGTGCAACTTAGGCAGAACTAAATGGTTAAGGATAAAACGATACTCCTTTTGAGACCTGTTGCACCAGAAAGTGCGAGTTGGTTGGCGGAGACGACTTTTACTGCAATGATCAGTTCTAAAGAATATCATAGTCTAATAAGTGTAAAGCAGAGTGCGATGCTTCTCCTACCATATATACTTGCAATGCTTAGTAAGGCGGGTGTACTCAATCAGACTGTGAATTGTTTCAGTGTGAATTCGGAACTCTCTCTTCTTATACTTCTAATGTTGTTTGTGGGCAGATCGGCACAACTGTCTCTTACTATGATACTAAAAGAGCATTTTGTGAGGCTTAGGCAGCTTAAAACGCTCTTACACCAGTTACTAGAGAAGGAAAGACTTAATTGTCAGAAGATGATTGCAAGTATTTGAACTGTTTGTAAGTCAATGCTGGATATTAAGCCAATAGTAGATGCAGAGAGACCGATTTCTTCTTCTATGCTGATTTAGAGGCTATTTGTACTTTGACTGAAGAAGGAGAAGGAGCAGAAGTGATTGCTACTGGAGATGGAGGGCAGTTGAACGAAGACTAGTGCAAAGTCGAAAAGTGCAAGTTGGATACTACAGATTTCATTCCATAGTGTCACATTACTAATGGCAATTATGTACTTCTGACCACAGAAGACGAGTACTGTACTGAAAAAGAGGTCAATGGTTAGACTGTGTTCAAGAAATGCAGAAACGAAGCCAATGATACAGACGTTTCTTGTTCTAAATGTTCTTATAGTAAATGTATTGATACTAATATTATCATTACTTCTGATATATGCGTAGAATCCGAAGAAATTAAAGAGAATTTGAATTCTTTCTACTTCTCTACTATTCATTAGTACTGCTATTCCACTGAGTAGTATGAGATTGCTTTCGATGCAGGTGTTGCTGAGCAGAACAAAATCGATACTAACCAGACTAGCTATGTTCTGACTAATTAAATGGTCAATACTTGCGATGGTACTTGTGATAATGAAAATGAGTGTTGTTTGGCAAGGTGCAATAATGATGTCGGATTTGTCAAATTCTGCTCTACAGACTATGATAGTATTACTTAGAGTGCCTTTTGTACTGATTAGTGCGGAGCCTAGGGAATAGTAGACCAAAATGTCACTTGTGATGGTGATTGCGAGAACACAGACTGTTATAAAGCCAAGTGCAATGCTGACTTGCAGAACAATACCAACAATATCTGTCTATTCACTGATTTCTCAACAGTAGAAGAGTTCTACTCTTTCTCCTAAGCCAACAAACATCAAGACTACTGCGACTCTCTGACCTACGATACAAAACTAGCAGACTATTCAGTAGTTTTCGACAATGACAAAGAATGTCTTATAAATGAGACTCTCAGTAACTGTCCAAGTAGAACTGCCTGCTGTCTATAGAGATGTAAGACCAATAACAATAGAAATGATACTTGTGACAGTAACAATCAATTGCTGACTCTCGATTTGTACTGTGATTTGGTGTGTGCTGTGTTTGATGATGACGATTCTCTGATTGCTGAGAAGACTTGCGGTGGGAATTGCACTCAGTAAGACTGTGACAATTTTTAGTGCTTGGAAGATGTTGCTGATCTTTTCGATGGAGTGTCGAATGATTTCAATAAGACCAAATTCTGCTAAAAGATTTATCCCTTTCTGTTCTACGAGACTCATCAAGACTATTGCGACTACTACTTCCAACAGCAACTTAACACAGTCTCTGAAATGATGTTCTGTGGAGAGCAACAACCGTGTACTTAAGAAGATGCTTGTTGTATAGCCAATTGTAAAGAGAACAAAACAGGCAATTTCACTCCCATTTGCGAAGATACTGTATTTATTTACTATGCTAATACTCAATAAGGAATAACTGAGTTTTGTGAGAGAGAATGCGAAGAGAAATTGGATGGGGATGGAGAGACTGAAGTGTCTATATTCTTATAAGGGAATGATATTGTGAATTAGTGTTGTGTGGAGAGGTGTAAATTGACCAATTCCGACTAAAAGGCTGTTTGTACTAAGTTCATAGAAGGAGATGATGAGAATTCTTTCAAAAAATTGGAACTGAATGAGCTCTGCACTGAGGCCTGTCCCACTTCTGATGATATTAATGCCAATTTGTATACTTTTTGTGATAATGGGTGTTCTGATAG
>BQJP01000124.1 GCA_021604765.1 Thermodesulfobacteriota bacterium | reverse complement strand
TATAGAGTCTTTAAGAGATATTACAAAGCCCAATAATGGTTTTTGAGCCTATTATTATACAGTAAGAGAGTCTAATTCTCTACTAATACTAATGGGTCTATTATGAAAAGCAAATAATATCGAATTACAGCTATTATCGTCTCTTTACATTCTTTAGTAAAACACTTAAAAAAGCCCTTCAACCGAAATCTCTCCCCCCAACACCAACTATCTTAGCCTCTCCTACTCCAACCCCACAATCTCCTCCACTCTCTCCTCTTCTACACTATACTCTTGCACTCTCATTTCTCTTCATATTCTCTATCGATGTTTTTTCTCTATTCAATTATAGTCATTGCTATCGTAAAAATAGTACATTTCTTATTTTTATTAAAAAATTGATTTATTTTTTTTTCAAGGACTTCAAAAACTCGGCCTTTCTCTTTTCGACTTTTATTGGTTTGCAGATTTTTTTGCGATAAGTGGACTTTTGGCCTTTGGTGTGGACTTTCGAGATGTGTCCTCCCAAAGCACAGCCTGATTTAAAGGTTTCCGAGCAAAATTTGCATTAATATTTTTTTTTGACTTTCATGGCCTCTACGATCGCCTGATGTCAGTCGATGTTCAAAAACTCGCCAAAAGCAATACAGTCTTTTTTGAGCTTTTCTTCGAAAAAAACCTCATCTCTAAAGAACCTGATTTTCGGCCTGTGCGTAATAGAGTACTAAAAGCCCTCCATGAGCGACTCTTGGGTCTCTTAGTCACTTTCGAAGTCGAAATAGCTGTCTAAGAAGCCCAAAGACTCTTTCTGCTGCTGAGTCTGCTCCAATTTTTAGTGAAAGTCTTTGACCTCAATGGAGTTGATTCTCTTCAAAGCGGACTAGTAGAGCAGTTGATTGATGCTCTGTATGACGGGAGTCCTATTGGTGGGTGTCTGTTTGAGAGGACTCTTTAAAAGGACTTTGGTGAACTTCTGCTGCTGCTCTTTCATCTATAATATAGATAAAAAAAATTAAAATTATAAACATGTAAGAAAATAGCTCCAAAATCAGAGTCACTCCCGCTCAGCCCAAAGACACTCCTCTGAGCAGCGAAATCGAAAGAAGAGACAAAAACCAGGCCCAGAAATTGGCCCAGGACGATTTTTACGCAGCCAACAAAATTGCCTTTAATGGGAAATTTAAAGGCTCGGAGACAACTGTAAAGGTGAATTCAGTGCTTTCTTGGAAGAGTAAGGAAAATTCGACTCTTTTCAGTACCGTAGACGATGCACAAGTGGACTCTAAGGCATTCGGATAAGAGTTCCAGCTCAAATTGAAGCCCAAAACCCTCACTCTCACCACACAGTTCGCAAACAACTACAAATTCTTCTCTTTTGGTAAAAGAGAGTACGACTGCTGGTTCCACCCTTACTTGCAGTCATAGTGGAATCGAGACTTTTCCGATGGAAGTGTTTCTTTCGGTGTTCTGAGCAATGTTAATGCTTATTAGGAGAATAATAAGGTTACTGTTAGTAAGTAGGACGGGAAATTGAGTTTTTTGGGACAGACTGGAGGTAAGTATGCTTGTAAGGACTTGTTTTTGAACTACTATTTTAAGTACGGTTTGAACAATTTGACTTAGGGAACACTCGAAAAGTACTTTTCGGCCGAATACTGTAAAAATGACTTCTCGGTTTCTCTTACTAGTCACCAAAAAGGCCTCAAAAGCTGGTTTGACCTCAAAGGAGCCCTCCAAATAGGCCTAACATACTCCGGACTAAACAATTTGAACCTCGGCCTCCTAACAGACGTAAATTCCACCGACCCCAAAAACTCCCTTTTCTCCCTCGTCCTCCAAAGCACCCTCAAAACCATCTCCTACAAAGTAAAACTCGACTCAGACAAGAACCTCAACCTCTTCTTCCAAAGAGACCTCAACAAACAACTAACCCTCCAACAATCAGTGAGCACTTCTCTCTCTCAAACCGAGCAATCTCTCAAAAACCTTAATTTCGGCTTAAAACTCAAATTCACTCCTTAATTTATTCTTATATTTATTTAAAAAATATAAATGATTTCCAAACTATTCAGAAAAACAAACAAAATCCTCTCCAAAAAGTACTCTGAGAAGATCGGCTTGTCCGAGACTCTGACGGTCTTGGAGGAGAAAATCACGAAGATCTCTTAGCTGAACGACGTCCAGGAGTACGGGAAGGTGATTTCCATCGGAGACGGGATCGCGAGAGTCTTCGGGCTTAATAAAGTGCAGGCCGGAGAGATGGTCAAGTTTTCTTCGGGAATTCGAGGAATTTCGCTCAATCTCGAGGCTGACAACGTCGGAATCGTGGTGCTCGGAAACGATCGAGAAATTCAGCAGGGAGACATCGTGATGAGGACTGGGCTGATTGTGGACGTTCCAGTAGGAGAAGAGATGCTCGGGAGGGTCTTTGATGCCCTCGGAAACCCAATTGACGGTAAAGGACCAGTCAAGACTACTAAGAGAAGAAAAGTAGAGGTTAAGGCTCCGGGAATTATTCCTCGAAAATCGGTTCACGAGCCCATGCAGACCGGACTCAAAGCTGTAGATGCTCTTGTGCCTATTGGAAGAGGCCAAAGAGAGCTCATTATCGGAGATAGACAGACCGGAAAGACAGCCATCGCCATTGATGCTATTATTAACTAGAAGAAGGGAATGGAGGGCACCGATGAGAGTAAGAAATTGTACTGTATTTATGTAGCTATTGGACAGAAGAGATCCACTGTGGCCAATATAGTCAAAGACTTAACAGACCACGGAGCCATGAAGTACACCATAGTAGTAGCAGCCACGGCCAGCGAAGCCGCTCCTTTGCAGTTTTTGGCCCCTTATTCGGGCTGTGCCATCGGAGAGTACTTCAGAGACAACGGAAAGCACGCCTTAATCATCTACGACGATCTCTCTAAACAAGCAGTGGCCTATAGACAAATGTCCTTGTTGCTGAGAAGACCTCCTGGAAGAGAAGCCTTTCCGGGAGACGTGTTTTACTTGCACTCTAGACTGTTAGAGAGAGCAGCCAAAATGAACGAGACCCACGGAGGCGGCTCTTTGACTGCTTTGCCAGTGATAGAGACCCAAGCGGGAGACGTGTCTGCTTACATTCCCACGAATGTCATTTCGATCACTGACGGACAGATCTTTTTGGAAACTGAGCTTTTTTACAAGGGAATCAGACCGGCCATTAATGTGGGACTTTCGGTGTCGAGAGTAGGAAGTAATGCGCAGATAAAGGCCATGAAAACGGTCTCTGGTACTTTGAAGTTGGATTTGGCTCAGTATAGAGAAGTTGCTGCTTTTTCGCAGTTCGGGTCCGATTTGGATGCTGCCACTCAGAACTTGCTTAATAGAGGAGAAAAGCTCACTGAGTTGTTGAAGTAGAAGTAGTACTAGCCCATGAGTGCTGATGAGCAGGTTTGTGTGATTTATGCAGGGGTTAATGGTCATTTGGATAAAATGCCAACTTCCAATATTACTAAGTTCGAAGTCGATTTTTTGAATTTCATGAGAAATACGCATTTGGACCTTATGGGAGAAATCAAAAAGACAGGGGTGCTCACTAAAGAGCAGCATGCTAAGTTAGGGGATATTTTGAAAGAGTGGTTGCCTCAGTCCGGGCTTTTGGCTTAATTATAAATTTATTTAATTTTTTAATGTTTTTAGAAGAGATTGGAATTTGGGGTTTGGGGTTTGGGGTTTGG
>BQJP01000123.1 GCA_021604765.1 Thermodesulfobacteriota bacterium | reverse complement strand
AATATCCAGGATATTTGAATTTAATGATTATTTCCACGGTGCTTCATATGATCTATTCGCTTTAGTTATTGGCGTATGCATGATTACTATTGTGATAAGTGTTGATGTTATTTGTGAATTCACCAATATTAAAAAATATTATTTCAATAATGTAGTTGCACGTTCGATATGCTCGATCATGCTGCTATGGCTAATAGTATTTTTAGGTGTCTTCGAAGGAACAACCTTTATATATTTCCAATTTTAATAGATAGCATGTCTCGATACATAAGTGTCAGAACGCAAATTATTTCTTTATTAATAGTAACGGGGATATTTCTTGTCGGCGATAAGGTGTTTGCAAGGATTATTGATCGCGCCTATGACTTTAGTAGCATGCCTGATGCGATGCTGTATTCAGGAAGAGGTAAGGCAGATGTTGTGATTTTAGGGAATTCCAGAGCATATCACCATTTCAACGATAAAGACTGGAGCCAGGAGCTAGGTCTAGATGTAAAAACATACGCTATTGAAGCCGCATCAACGGAATATAATGAAGCCTTATTGAAGGATTACATCAATATATACGGGCCACCAGATGTGGTTGTCTTAGAGCTGTCATGCCTAACATGGGATAATGGGCAGGTAATGAATATGCGATCACTATCATTGCGTTCTGAGAATATAAGTAAATTATTAAAAGAAGAATATCCTAAGGCATACTATATAGGAAAAGTATTGAATCTATTTAATTATAATTCCACTTCTTTTTTAAATGTTTTGCATAAAGTATTCGTTACATATAAGCAGCCTATATTATCAGGGCAAGTTGATTTGGGCAGTGTTGATGAATTAATAAGCGCAGAACCCAGAAAGTATTTTTTAAATAAAGGACGTAATTTAGAATCACTCAAAAATATTCAGAAAATGTCAAAATTAAATGGGTTTGACTTACATTTGATTATTGCACCATTTATGAAAGAGCTTATCAATTCTCAAGATGGGTATGAAGATTGGGTTAAGTCGCTAAAAGAGGAATATGCTCACGGCGCGGTTATTCTAGATTACGGAAAAAGAATTATTGATAATTCCTATTTTAAAGATTTAACCCATCTAAATGAAAGTGGCGTAAAAGAATTACATAGGTTACTTAGAGATGATGGTTATTTTGATGCTGTCAAATAATATTTAAATAAGTTAAACGCATCTATAATTAAGTGAAAAAAATAAACTTATGTTTTCCATTTGTTGGTGACTCAGTTGGCGGCAGTCATATATCTTCCCTAATATTGGTAAAAGAGTTAGCTAAGTCAGAAATCTACCATCCGCTCGTTTTTTTACATAAGACAGGTGTCTTATCTGACTATTTAGATACAAATAATATTCAATATATTGTGGTTAATAAGGAGGATGTCATTGTTAATGATGGTCCTATTCTTAAACAAATCGTAAAAATGATTAGGGCCGCTTTGTCATTATATTCCGTACTTTTGAAACATCAGGTAAAAATTATTCATACCAACGATATAAGGATGCATTATACGTGGTTGATAGCGGCGAAAGTAACCGGATGTAAGTTTGTTTGGCATCAAAGAACTGCTGATGATTCAAGACGCAATTCATGGTATTCATTTTTTTCTGACGCGATTATAACGGTATCAGAACATTGCAAGTCTTCATTGCCATCTTTAATGTCTAAGCATAGTGCTGTGGTTTATGATCCATTTATATTTGACAGTATCGATTACGAAAGAATGGCCTACAGGAAAGCGACGCTTGAAGATGTTTGTCCTGATGAAAATTGTTTTTTAGTAATCTATGTTGGCAAGTTTACAAAACAAAAAAGACCAAAGTTATTTCTTGATATTGCAAATATTGTTAAACGAGAATCAAACAAAAAAGTAATATTTTGTATGTTTGGTAATTCGAAAGTTGAGTTGGATAAGGACATTAAGGAATATTCTAAAAAATTAAATATAGATGATGTGCTTATATTAAAAGGAGTTAAGCAGCCAATACAACCTTGGATAAATGCAAGTGACTTGCTTGTTGCGCCGGCAATCAATGAGGGGCTCGGTCGGACATTGGTGGAAGCGCAAGCATTAAATGTCGCTGTTGTTGCAACAAATCATGGTGGGCATGTTGAAGTAATACAACACGGTGTAACCGGGTATTTAGCAGATGATAATCCAGAGTCTTTTGCGAACTACATTCTTTCGTTGATTAACGACGAGGGGAAAAAGGATCAAATAGTAAAGAATGCAAAAGCGCATGCGAATAAAGAATTTTCAGTTGTGCAGCATATTAATAAGGTCTTATCAATATACGATGCCGTTCTGAAATGAAAAAAATTGCATTTTTAATAAGTGATTTAGGTTGTGGTGGGGCGCAGCGGGTATTGATTAATGTGCTTAATAATATTGATTTAAATCAGTTTAAAGTGGTTGTTGTGACCTTGTATGATGAAACAACAGACTTTTTCAAGTTGCCGGGCAATGTAGAACGGGTAATTATTGGTTTTACAAAAGAAGAAAAAAATATATTTAAATCAATTTATTTTAATTTAAAGAGAATATTCAAGATCAGAAAAACATTGATTACATATAAAGTTGATTACGCTATGTCATTTATAGGCGTAATGAATATATTGCTTGTTTTGGCAGCGATAAAGTTAAAATTAAAAGTTATTATTTCAGAGAGAAACGACCCGAATAAACAGTCAATTGGTTTTCCATGGGATGCGTTTAGAAAAAAAATTTATCCCTATGCAGATGTTGTTACTGCAAATAGCCATGGGGCTTTGGATACACTTTCACAGTACGTTTTGAAAAAAAAGCTACTCTACCTACCGAACCCATTTCCCGTAGTAAATACGAACACGCTAATCCAAAAGAATGCTAGTGATAGCGTGATTAGACTTTTAGCTGTTGGTAGGCTTTATCCACAGAAGAACTATAAGGTATTGTTAAAAGCACTGTACGAATGTGTTCGTAGTACTAAATTAAAGTACAGGCTTACAATACTTGGCGATGGACCGTTATATGACGAATTAAATGAATATTGTGTGCAGCTGGGAATAGATGAAATTGTGACATGGAAAAAAAGTGTTGTAGATACAGAGACATATTATTTAGATTCTGATCTATATCTTCTGCCGTCATCGCATGAGGGAATGCCTAACTCGTTACTTGAAGCTATGGCTTATGGGCTGGCAGTTATTGTATCTGATGCTTCTGAAGGACCATTAGAAGTGGTAGAAAACAATGTAACAGGTGCCGTTGTAAAAGTAGATTCATCAGAGGCGTTAGCAGATAAAATACAATTTTTATCCGCAAATAGAGAAATAAGACTGAAGCTGGCCTCTAATGCAAAAAACTATATTGATGAAAATAATAATTCCATGGTCATGAATGTCTGGGAAAGTCTCTTTAAATAAATTAATGTTGGTGTAACTGATGTGTGGAATTTGTGGGTTTATTACTAAGTTTGAATCAAGGCATGAAGAGTTACGTCACTCATTGGTTGCAATGACCGACAGTTTATCTCATAGAGGCCCTAATAATTCGGGTACATGGACCGATATACAAAATGGTGTTTATTTAGGACATAGACGACTTTCTATAATTGATTTGTCAGAGGCTGGAAAACAGCCAATGCATTCTCAGGATAATCGATATGTCATTACATTTAATGGTGAAATATATAATTACAAAGAAATAAGAAGTGAGCTTGAAAATATCA
>BQJP01000122.1 GCA_021604765.1 Thermodesulfobacteriota bacterium | reverse complement strand
TGTATGTACCCATTGAAAATCACGTTCTTGAAAGAATTGATGGATGGCAAATGACAATTTGGATCGTATACGAAAGATTGCGCTATATTTATTTGAACGCGGCCTTAAATGGGCAATTGTGCGTAAGTATTCATCCGTATGACGTTTCTTCTGAAGTGGAAAATCATCTGGCGCTATACCGAGTATCTCAATTGAGTCTGCGCGTATCTCCCACTTTTGTCCTTTACCTAGAGACTCAACTAATTCACCGCTAACTGTTATTGCTGCACCGGTTGTCAGTTTTACTATCTCTTGATAATTACGAATGTCGCTGTCAGCAATGATCTGAATATTTGCCAGACACGAACCATCGTTAAGTTCGATAAATGAAAAATCTTTACTCTCTCTTTGTGTCCTGACCCAACCTTTTATTAAGACAGAACCCTTTGCCTTATTTGCATTCAATAATTCAATTATTTTTGATCTTTCTACCATTACTGTTATCTCTTCTATTTTTAATTATTTAATCGACGACACGAATATATTCTCCGGCTGCCTCTCGACTTGTACCTACTAACAATCTTGTCTTACCATCACTATCTTGCTCGACATAACCTGCAGCTTCAATTCTTTCTCCTTTTTGAACCTGACCTATGTAGGTTGCAGTATAGGAAACAACCTCACTAATAGTTTCATGGTCAGTAAAATAGCGTGCTGGAAAGTCATACGCATAGGTATCATCTGTCACTATGGACTCAATCTTTTTCCGTCCCTGTTTTTTAAATGGTCCATTCTCCTGAAACCGTTCAGAAACTTCAGGAACCATGCTGATATCAACTTTACTCGTACCGGATATACACTTATTAAATTTTCTTTTTTCATGTAAGCAATAATCTTCAAAACTTATATCACAGGATCTTCGTTGAAAAGCGTCAATCCACGAGGGATTATCTAATGTTTTTAGTTCTCCTGTTTCAATGTAATTTTTTATAGATTGTCTTACCTTATAAAATAATTCGCGCCCATAAATTATTATATCGATATCAGACTTTTCATTATGCGTGTCTAACATCAATGAACCGCTGATACCTATATGATCTTCCTGAATTCCTGCATCAAGTAAAAGCTTGAGTATTTTAATAGCATCTCGTTGTTTGCTATCAGGCTCAGTCATATTTAGAAGTCGAATCACAGTTTTATCGGGCCGGTAAATATGTCCGATAGATTCCAGCGGAATACCATGTAAGTCACTATCTGCATAGTGACTGTGAAACAGGAACTCCGGGTATAAATCACTAATCAGATCCCCAGCCTGTTTCGTAGCAACTTTTTGCATTCCATGCTCATCTTTAATATAACGCAGCCAGGTCAATGCGCGATTTTCTTCCTGAAATTCACTTACAACGGCAAAAAATAATTTGTCATCGACGCCAATATAATCTTTAGGTCGAATAAACATTCCCTAGCCTCTTAGTTCATTATATCTATGACAATCCTGTATGTGATCATTGACCATACCTATTGCCTGCATAAAGGCATAACATATTGTCGTACCAACAAAAGTAAACCCACGCTTTTTTAAATCTTTTGCCATGCGATCAGATACCTCAGTATTAGCGGGAATAGCTTTTAAAGATTTCCAGGAGTTTTGAATTGTCTTGTGTTCAGTGAACTGCCATATATATTTATTAAATGTACCAAATTCCTCTCGCACTTTTATAAATGCATGTGCATTTTTAACAGTAGCTCTAATCTTCAGTTTATTTCTGATAATACCGGGGTTATTCAATAAGGACTGTATTTTTGATTCTTTATAGGTAGCAATTATATTGAAATCAAATTTATCAAATGCCGCACGATATGCAGCGCGTTTCTTAAGTACGGTAATCCAACTCAAGCCTGCTTGTGCACCTTCCAGTATAAGAAACTCAAATAACTTCCTGTCAGAGTGAACTGGCACACCCCACTCCTTATCATGGTATTTAATATAAAGTGCATCACCCTCACACCACTGACACCTGTTCATATCTTAACCTGTTGTTTTAAATGTAATTATCAACTTTTTCAAGTAAACAGTCTCCAACAAGACAGAGCATCTTCTTTACTAAAGCAACACCGATCATGGCCGATACATAATGAGTATTTTCAATACTTTATCATTTTTTGTTCACTATTATTAATCATAAAATCATGACTACAGCAAAGCGGCTTCAATTAATGTTAGTGATAACCATTTTATTTGGACTATCAGTCATGTTTTCTATCCACCTATTGTCCAAGGTTATACGTTTTCAACATCTTAATTTCATCTATTTCAAAAATGTTTCTGAGCTTGTTGAGGTACTAGAGGATTATCCGGAAACACCGCTTTATACCAGTGACATACTCGAACGGCTTGAGAAGATACAGCAACAACCTATTCAATGCGATGCCATGATAAATAGTCTTGACGAATATATGATGAAAATGATTAAGACCGATAACATAATTAAATTATGTAATTACAATATGCTGATGGTTTCTGAACTCATTATAGATCTTAACCAGCATAAAGCACCCATGATCATTGATGATGTTTTAGTCGATGGGCTCCATTTTTCAGCGGAGATGTTCAATATTAATTCCAAGCAACTTGAAGTTCCTATCGAAAAATCCGGTTTATTTACTATCAAGATTGTGAGCTGGTTAGTTATTCCATTTTCAATTTTCGTCATTCTGACAAGTGTGATTATTTTTAGAAAAATACATATAAAAACCACCAAGCTTCATGAGGCTATAACAGCATTGGAATCAAGCGAAGAAGAGAAAAAGCGGCTCGCTTACTATGACACCTTAACCAAATTACCAAACCGCAACCTGTTCACAGAAATACTTGAGCATGAAATTCATCAAGTAGTACGCTATAAAATACCTTTTGCTTTACTGTATATTGATTTAGACAGGTTTAAATTTATAAACGACACACTTGGTCATCAAGCAGGGGACGACTTACTCATCCAGGTAAGTAAACGATTAAATAAATGTATTCGTGTCAGCGACACTTTGGCTCGATTTGGTGGTGATGAGTTTTTATTAATTATTTCCGGTCTAAACTCTGAGAAAAATGCAGCTATTGTTGCAAAAAAAATAATTGATACCGTTTCTAGTCCTTTCGTGATAGGAGAACATGAAATGCACATATCCGCCAGTATAGGCATCGTCATTTGCCCGGAAAATGGCCTTGACTGTTCTATTCTATTAAAACGCGCAGATATTGCGATGTATGAAGCCAAGGCAAATGGAAAAAACCAATATCATTCTTATAAAGAGGACACTATTAATCACAAAACTGAATCCCGTTTAATGCTGGATAAGGACTTGCGTCATGCCATTGAAAAAGGTGAATTACTTCTTTATTACCAACCCGTCATAAATTTAAGCACGAATACTATTGTGGGCGTAGAGGCGTTATTACGCTGGAAACATAACACTATGGGAATAATATCACCTGTCGATTTTATTCCTATCGCTGAAGAGAATGGCATGATCCAGAAAATTGGTGAGTGGGTAATTAGTGAAGCATGTAAACAATGTAAAATATGGCGGGATAACGGTCACACTGAGTTTCATGTCGCAGTGAATGTCTCTGCATTGCAATTAAAAGATAATACATTACCGCTTTTTATTAGAGATAGTCTTGACCATTATTCCTTGCCTGCAGATGCACTCAAC
The DNA here is from genome assembly GCA_021604765.1 of Thermodesulfobacteriota bacterium. GTDB lineage: Bacteria > Desulfobacterota_D > UBA1144 > Nemesobacterales > UBA2774 > CR02bin9. The sequence goes on along the minus strand of BQJP01000122.1, from coordinate 101 downwards.
ATCGAAATAACCGAGAGCGTATTTTATAGTCAGGACAATAAATCTCTGTCTAACTTACAACAACTTTCAGAATTAGGAGTGCGTTTATTGTTAGATGATTT
>BQJP01000121.1 GCA_021604765.1 Thermodesulfobacteriota bacterium | reverse complement strand
TTAAAGAATTATTTAAAACTCCTCTATTCAGAAAGCTTAAAAGCTTTGCCTTCTGTAGCAATTACGGAGGCTATAGAAAATACCCCTCCAAAATGTTATGCCTATAATAAGTCTTTTCCAAATAACAAGGGATCATTTAGCATCATTCAAAAAGAGGATAAATACTATGCCATCAGCAATTTACATGTTTTTGCTTCTAAACAAGATTTCAAAAAATTTGCACACACACAAAATGTTAACCTTATAGATAGAAAGGTTGCACTTGTAATTGGTGATCAAACCTTTGAAGCTGACATAACGGATGATTACAAATTCGGCACTTATCAGACATATGGATATGACTATTGCTCTTGCCTAATAACAGATAAAGGAAAAGAGGCTTACGAAACTTACCACAAAATTATAGATCAGGACCGTATAACCCCAAAAGATGAAAAATCTATAAAAATGTTTGGGGCAACGAGTAAGTATGTCAGCTTCTTTCCTCGCCGCCATATTACCTACTGTAAAGTTGATTTTGGTGACTTTAAAAAAGAAATGTATTTGCTAAAAGTTGCCCCTTCTAATAAGGATGTAAATTTTGGCGATAGTGGTGCTCTTGTTTCATTCAGGATACCAAGCACAGGCGACAATACCAGGCTCATTAAAGGAATGTTGGTTGCCAAAAGTAAGCACTATGCCTACATATTTCAAATTATTGATTAGAACTGTCAAAAAACAAAATCATGAGAAAATTATTTTTCCTTTTACTCGTATTTTCACCTGTTTTCTGCTTTTCTCAAATGATAGTAGAGTGGAAAAACGATCAGCTTCAAATTCATGAAACGGGAAAAATGGTAATTATAAAAGCCCAAAATGAAGATGATAATATAACGTTTAAAGTAGATGATGAAAATAATTTAACCGCCTGCGAAGGTTCAAATGGAACAGCATCTTTTAGTGTAACGGCTAATGATAATGTAGAAATAGAGTTGAGCGTAGATTGCCAAAACAAAACAATAACACTAATCCTTAAGATAAATGGGCAGCCATCGAATGTGAGCATTCCACCAATTAGATATTGTGATGATACTAAAATGTTTACCAAAAGAGGGAATTGTAAAAATGTAACCGACACTATTGGAATTAAAGAGCTTACTCAAATTCCATTTCCATATTTTGAAGCTAATCAGTTCGACACTCTTGTATATTGTAAAAACAATCGCTATCTGTTTATTGATGCCAATCCTAATCCGTTCAACAAGTGGAATACGACTTTGTACAAAAGAATAAAGGATCCTGACACTTCACTGAATCGTACATTATTTAGAAGGTATTTTGAAAAAGCCAGAACGATCCCTTTACATAGCAGTCTTACAGTTTATATAAGAGGATATAACTTTCACAATCTGGAAGAAATTACGGTTGAAATTAATGGCAAAAATTATTCTTTTGATAAAGGATTAAAAGACATATACAATCAAGTTAATGGCAGTTCAGACAATCAGGATGATCAACCAAAGGCTACTTCTTCTAATGGTAGAAAGGACCACCTTACTAAGGTCGATTATTTTAACGACATCATATCTTTTCTAGATACTATATCTTCATTAAATATCAATGACTTATATGTGATCGAGGCTTATAAAGCTGAGCTGAGAAGCACTATCGATAAGGGAAAGATAAAACTTACTCCAGCAGAACTTAAACTATACAATGAAATCCTTGGATGGTTTCCTGATTACGTTTGTCTTACTCCAACGAATATGACAATACCCGATAGTGATGAAGTCGAAATCATGGTAAAAATTAAACATGAAGGTGATTCTGAAATAAAAACCCATAAGGCAGGGCACTATAGAGTATCTGGAGGCTTTGGCCTCGTTATTAGCGATATGATTTTCGGAACTGACCTAAAAAACAATGAAGCTTATACTGAGAATCGTAATGGAGAATTAGTTGCCGTTTTAGATGATACAAAAGGTTCTTTTGGCCTAGGCGTAAATGCAGAAGTACTTTTCCGCACAGGTTATGCAATCAGGCCTACATTGAATGTGGGTTTCTTTATTCCTTTTGAAGAAGACTTAGATCCTTTCTTCGCTTTCGGTTCAGGGTTTGCGATCATCAATAGTAAAGTAAAGTTGAGTTTCTCCGGTGGTCTTACCTGGGGCAAGATCAATCAAATCAAGCCCAGATATGATGGTGTAGATTTAACTCCTTTTGGCAATCTCACGAATACAGATCTTACCGAAAAAGTATGGCAAAACGATTTTTACTGGGGGATTGGTTTGAGTTATAATCTATCTAAAAAATAATTTTATAAAGCCAGATGAGTCAAGTTGAATTTTAGTAATTGTATATTCAACTTGATTCATTTCTGCACTAAAATTACCTCTTGCTCCCCACTAACTTATCAACACCTTCCTTCCACTTATAGGTACGGGCACCTTCCAATACACTGCGTTCTTTACATATATCTGCAAGATAGAACTCTTCATTTGGCGCAATAACGCTTAATTGTTTTTGCTTGCGGTGCAATTGCTCATAGGTTTCATAATCAATGGCAGTACGCTGGCTGAGTTGCCCAAAAAGATTAAATCGTTGGCAAATATCTCTCCAACCATCTTGTATAATCCCTGTGAACACCTTTGATTTAGAGCCACTACCATAAGAGAAAAAACCAAAAGTAGTGCCACTCAAATCCCTGTCTTCATTTAATGCCAATTCAAGCGTACTCATTAGCGAAAGCAGAATAGAAGAAGTGTAAAGATTACCCACCAATGAAGAAGCCCTTTCCCCTTTTTCTATTTTTTCTGCAACAAACTTCCGATAGCGAGCCGTTTTAGATATTGCTCTTAGAAAACCATTATATGCTTTATCGTATTCGGCAGTTGTTTCGAAACGATTTTGCACAGGTTGCTCCATATTGAGTTCTGCCTCTAGAGCATCCCAATCACCTCTGCGTTTGCTTTCAATCATAAACACTTCAGAAAACATCCTTCTTGCCTGAAATGCATAAGGCAGGTGGAATATCAATCGATACCAGTCATCAGTAATCGGTTTGTTGTCATTCAGTCCACTTTTAGCTGCCAGGTTTTGTAAGGCCTCCCATATACGGTTACGATAGCATAGGTTGGAATAAGGCCCATCAAAAACAGGAGTATCTTTATGCAGCGTAATCAGGGCATCCTGGCTATCAAGCACCCCTTCTTCTTCCAGCTTGTCATCTATACGAGAAAGAATTTCTCCTGTAGTTAGCGTACTTTCTTTTGCCAGTTTAAGTACTTCTTCTATCAATTGTGCTTTGCTAACCGTACGGAGCGGTTTGAAAAAATCGTGCACGCTACGAGTTGCAACTCCAAAGTTATCTGGAATTGCCATTAAACGGGGTTTTTCCTTAATTAGCAAAGCAACCGCACCTGCTCCTTGAGTATATTCTCCTCCAGATCCCAACTCGTACTTTGCAATATCCGATCCCACTACGATTCCGATTCTGTCTCTGCCCGCTCTTACCCAATCCAATGTATTTTGTAAAGCATCTATTGCACCTATACATGCAAAAGTCATATCTACCACATCACAATTAAGCATGCAGTCTTTGCCATAATCTTTCTCAAAATACTGGGTGAGCATATCTAATACATAAGAAGCAGTAGGTTTAGCACCATCCACTGCGCTTTCTGTCCCCATATATATACGGCCAACTTGCTGGGGCCGCAATCCATTTCTTAACAACAGACTAAGAATGGCATTGGCAGCCAGTGTCGCAACATCTTCATGAGCGTCACTAATAGACATGGCTTCCAAACCAAG
>BQJP01000120.1 GCA_021604765.1 Thermodesulfobacteriota bacterium | reverse complement strand
GTGAAATTTATTCCAATATGGCAGGAGGCCCCTCTGACCGAAGACTTAGTCCTTGGTATTGCTCAGATTTGAATAACTGGAAAAATAAGCGCTATAAAAGAATTGGGTTTGATAGAAAATAGCTTTTTGAAAGGAATGGGGAGGCAAAAAAATATAGTTTAGAACTATTGTTTTTCACTTTTTTTTAATTTTGTTTGCTAAAAGAGAAGTAGCGGTTTATGCTAAATAGTAATATTGTCGATGTGGATCAACTGGTTTTGAGCTATTCCAGGATCGCTTCTTTTTAGCGATCACAAAAATAGCTCACCTCCTCGGAGGCCTCATAATAGTGTCTTATTTAAGCAAAGGAACTACTGTATGGTTTATGTCAAGTCGAAAGAAGGCAAGCCTCTAATGCCTTGCAGCGAGAGAAAAGCGCGAATTCTCCTGAGAGAAGGCAAAGCAAAGAAAGTTTCCCATCGACCATTTACCATAGCCTTAATTCATGGAAGTTCAGGTTACAAGCAACCCATTACTTTAGGAATAGACTCTGGTTATAGCAAGGTAGGTTTTTCTGCTATAACAGAGAAAAAAGAGCTTTTGGGAGGAGAACTAAGTTTACTTAAGAACATGAGTGAGCGTTTAACGCAAAGGAGAATGTATCGGAGAACAAGACGTAATCGCTTACGCTACAGGAAACCTCAGTTCTTTAAAGATACGAAAGAAAAAGGGTGGTTAGCCCCTTCTATTCAGCATAAGCTCGATTCTCATATACGATTTATCTCCCAACTCAAAGACATTTTACCCATTACTCAGACAAGAATAGAAGTAGCTAACTTTAATATTCAGAAGATCAAAAATCCTGAAATTAAGGGTAAAGAGTACCAAGAGGGAGAACAAAAGGGGTATAGCGACTTACGAGAGTATATCTTACATAGAGATCATCATCAATGTCAAAATCCTAATTGTAAGCAAAAATGCAAAACTCTACATGTTCATCATATAGGCTATTACAAAGCAGACAGAAGTGACAGACCCAGCAATTTGATTACCCTTTGCACTCATTGTCACACAGCTAAGAACCACCAAAAAAATGGATTCCTTTACGGATGGAAGCCTAAAGTAAAACGATTTCGAGAGGCTACTTTTATGTCTATGGTTCGCTGGAAATTAGTCCAGCATCTAGACTCTGAATGCACCTATGGTACTGAAACTAAGTTTAAACGAAAACTGCTAAACCTCGAAAAATCCCACCATAACGATGCCTTTGTCATTGCTGGTGGGACTCATCAACAAAGATTCTCTTCTCTTTCTCTTTCCCAAAAAAGAAAGAACAATCGCTCTTTGGAAAAATTTTATGATGCCAAATACACTGATCTGCGCGATAGATCAAAAAAATCTGGTAAAGAACTATCCTCCCAGAAAACGACCCGAAGTCGTAAGAATTTACCTCCTTCTTTAAAATCCTTTCGAGGACACAAACTTTCCAAAGGTAGAAGAAGCATTCGCAAAAAAAGATACTCTATCCAACCTCAGGATATTGTTTTATTTGAAGGCAAGATTTACCAAGCTATCGGTATCCAAAATCATGGCAATTATCTCAAGATGACCGATAACCTTAAGCCCGTTGTCAAAAGTATCAAAAAAATCAAGGTTCTTTTTCACCAAAAAACTTTTATTTATTTATGAAAAAAGACTATAGAACCAAAAATCATTCTAAATTTCTGATTATTTACCATCTTATATTTGTTGTGAAATATCGAAAGTCTTTACTCAAAGAATATGGGATGTGGATGAAAGATTGCATTTTCCAAATAGCAGAGAAATCTAATTTTTCTATCAAGGAAATGGAGGTAGAACCCGATCATATTCATATTATGGTTGAAAGTTGTCCTAAGATTTCTCCTTTGCAAATCGTTCGAAGATTAAAGCAACATACTACTTACTATATCTGGCAAAAATTTCCATCCCTTGAAAAACATTTTTGGAAAGACAAAACTTTTTGGAGCGATGGCTATTTCTGCTCTTCTATTGGCAATGCTTCTATTGAAACTGTTAAGCGATATATCCAATCACAAGGATAGTTTTATGGGTCGCTCATTCGCTAAACGCTCACTCACTACGGTGTTGATTCATCCCCTAAGCTGAAGACTTACGGGTTTTCTCACCACTTCTTTATAAAAAAGACGATTTTTGGGAAAATCGTCAATATATCAGCAAAGACAAAATCTCTTCTTTAGTATTTTCTCCTCAAGAAAACTTTTTGGCCATAGGAACAAAAGAAGGAGAAGTTTGTCTTTGGGATATAGAAAATCAAAAAATGATTTTTTCTTCTTTTGGCAAAAATCATACCCAAGAAAAAATTCAAAAACTAGGGCGTGTCCCTATTCAAAGGGCGTGTCCCTATTCAAGTAAGCAGTATAATAGAAGAAGCTAAATATATTGCTCCAAGAAAATTTCGAGCAGTTTTGTCATAGCGAGTAGCAATAGCACGATACTGTTTTAGCTTCTGAAAAAAATTTTCAACAAGATGACGAGCTTTGTAAAGATGCTTGTCATACTGTCGAGGCTCTTTGGCATTAGACTTGGAAGGAATGACAGGAATAATATTTTGTTTTTCAAGCTTTTGAATAACACGCTGTTTAGCATCGTACGCTTTATCAGCAAGAAAAGCTTCAGCTGTAATAGAAGGCAAAAGAGCATCAGCACCAATAAGGTCATGATGTTGTCCAGGAGATAAAAAGAAACCTGTAGGATTACCAAGAGCATCACAGGTAGCATGTATTTTTGTACTTAGTCCTCCGCTACTTCTTCCGATTGCTTGGCATTGGTCTTTTTTTTTCGTGCTCCTGCACTATGTTGATGTGCTCTTACTATTGTTGAATCTATCATCGCGTACTCATTGTCTTTGTCTTCTGCTAACAGTTTGAATACTTGTTCCCATATTCCTTTTTTATTCCAATTGTTGAAGCGATTATACACTGTTTTAAAGCTTCCAAATCTTCCTGGCAAATCTCGCCACGGAATACCTGCTCTATACCTGTATAATACTGCTTCTACAAATAATTTATTATCCTTTGCTGTTCTTCCTGGGTCGCTTTTTTTACCCGGTAATAAATTTTGGATTTTTTCCCATTGATCGTCTCGTAGTGCATAACGTCTCATCTTTTTCTCCTTGTTTTTAGGAGAGATTAGACTATTTATGCTTTTTTGTCACTAAAAATTTTCGAGCTGTGCGGTTGGGATAAGTTTGCTTTTTTGGGTAATTTTGTAGCTTAGATTTGCAGCCTGCAAGGTGTTTTATTTTCAGCGTGTCCCCCCTCTAAGCTCGTTCCTCGCTTCTCCCCCAAAGGGGAGATAAGAAGGATTTTAGCAGTAACGAAAGCAAAATGAAGGCTTGCGCTACTTCGAACATTGCCTAAAGAAAACTTTCGTATACATAAAAACCCTTTTTGTCCACCCTTTGGGGGGGACGCGAGCTTGCGAGCGGGGGGGGACACGCTGAAAATAAAACACCTTGCAGGCTGCAAATCTAAGCTACAAAATTACCCAAAAAAGCAAACTTATCCCAACCGCACAGCTCGAAAATTTTTGAATAGGGACACGCCCTAATGATACTTTGGCTTGATCTATACGATATCAGTCTCATCGAACGTGAGATAGACTCGTTCAACTTAGGCATTAGCATATTAAGTTCTTCAGCTAAGTGACTATCCTTGATTACTTGCTTAGCCTGCTTTTTTGTTATAGCATTCTGGAAATCCTTAAGCTCTTCAATCTCCTCAACTAAGTCCATCAGTGAAGGTTTTATTTCAGCAACAATATCTTCTAAATCCTG
>BQJP01000119.1 GCA_021604765.1 Thermodesulfobacteriota bacterium | reverse complement strand
CCCAAACCCCAAACCCCAAACCCCAAACCCCAAACCCCAAACCCCAAAGAATTTAAAAAATTTTTAATTTCTAGAATATTTTTAAATTAATAAAAATTATCAAATAAATTTAAAAAATTGTCAATTAATGCACTTTTTTTACTTGATTTCTTTTTCTATTTTTATAAACGATGAACATGAGATTTTATATCTTACTAATGTTAGCAATGAGTGTATGTAGAGGAAGTTCAGAAGCCTCTGAAGAACTTTTGGATGTTGTCAGAGACGCAGAAGAGAATGAACTGACAGACATCGGGAAAAATGGGAAATTTGTCACAATTAACTAAAATACCTTAAGAAAAAAGAGGTTCAAAATCAGACTACCAAGCGGAGAGATCATTAAAGTCAAGCTAAAGAGAAAAGACTATGTCAATTCGGACGAATTCGTCTGGATTGGGGATGTTAAGGGTCATTAGTACTCTGAAGTGCATATTATTTGCAGAAAGGACGAAGACAGCAATTAGATCTGCAACGGATCTATTCAGGTTGATGGAAATTTCTATGAATTGAGACAGTAGGGTAATAAATTGCAGTTGTTTTAATTGGATACTAGTAAAATGTAGGAAGACTAAGGAATTCCTGTACCTAATGATGGTCCTATTGTTTAGAATGATATTCCTCCTATGTAGTCTGATGGACAAGCTGTTGTTGATATATTGGTGTTGTATACTGCTGCTGCTAGGGCCAAGATGGGTTCTTAGATAGCTATATAGAATTAAATAAATTTGGCTGTTTCTCAAATGAATACTTGTATGAATAATTCTGGTGTATTGATTACTGCTAATTTAGTACATGCAGAAGAGGTGAGTTATACAGAGTCAGGGAATATTAGTACTGACTTAGGTAGAATGTTAAATAGTAATGATGGACATATGGATAATATACATGATTAGGGAGGTGTAGTTGGACTAAGAAATCAATATGGTGCTGATTATGTAGTATTACTAGTAGACTGTGACTGTAGTGGAGTTGGTTATTATACTCTAAATGGAGATTATGCTTATAATGTTACTGATATTGATTATATACCTTATTTCACTTTCCATCACGAGATTGGACACAACTCCCGTCTCAACCACGACTTAGAAAACTCAGGAGATACATTTGATCCTAATAATTACAACTATGGATACAAATAGTGTGATACTTCTCCTTACTATAGAACAGTGATGTCATATGATTGTCCTCAATCCAACAGATTTGCTACTAGAGTGAATCACTACTCTAATACTAATAGTACTTATGATAATAAAGAAATTGGAACAGCTAATGAAGACAATGTTAGATATCTAAATGAAAACAGATCAATATACTAAGCATATAGACCTTCTGCCACTCCTATTCCAGGTGCTCCTACCAATTTGACTGAAGTGAGCAAGTCCTACAATGAAGTGTAAATTTCATGGTCGGATACTGATGGGTTGGAACAAGGCTTCGAAGTGTTCAGAAAAGTCTTAGGGGGAACAGAAACCCCTATTGCAACCTTACCAGCCAATACTACTACTTTTACTGATGACTCAGTAGACCCAAGTACAACTTATGTATATAGAATTAGAGCATACAATGGTTCTGGAGAAGTATATTCAGGAGAACTCACTGTCACAACCGATCCTCTTCCCGTACCAGGAACACCAACACTAACCATATTAGCCCAAACTTACAATTCAGTATCACTAAGCTGGACTAATGTCGATTTAGAAGATTCATACGAGGTTCTGAGACTAAAAGACGGTGTTGAAACATCAATTGCTACTCTTTCAGCCAATGTAACCACTTATTCAGACAGCACAGTATCAGATAGTACTACTTACTAGTATAGAATTAAAGCAACTAATACTTCAGGAGACTCTTTCTCGCCTTATTAAAGTGTTACTACTGATCCTCTCCCAGCTCCCGGTGCTCCTACTGGACTTACAGTAAACAGTTCATCTTTTGAATAAGTGACTTTGAGCTGGACACCTGCCGATACTTTTGAAGACTCATTTGATGTACTAAGAACCGTAAGTGGAGGAACTCAGAGTTTAGTAGCCACTTTAGCAGCTGGAACAACAACTTATGTTGATAATAATGTTTTGCCAGAAACCGCTTACTAATATGTTATAAGGGCTTACAATGGAACTGGACAGGCTTTTACTACTCCCGTTAATGTAACAACTGGTGCAGCACCTTTAATTCCTGGTGCTCCTACTGGACTTGCTGCTGACGGTACTCAATATGGTCAAGTGACCTTGGGTTGGACACCTGCTGATGCCAATGAAGACGGTTTCGAAGTGTTGAGAGAAGAAGGCGGAGTTGAAGTGCCTATTGCTACATTGGCTGCTGGAACAACAACATATGTCGATACTAGTGTTTCTCCAAATACGACTTATTTGTATAGAATAAGAGCATTTAATGCCTTACATGAAGACTTTTCTTAATAAATAAGCGTGACTACTGATCCTCTACCCGCTCCGGGTGCTCCTACTGGTCTTACAGTAGACAGTTCTTCTTATGACTCAGTGTCTTTGAGTTGGACACCTGCCGATACCTTCGAAGATGGATTTGAAGTACTAAGAGACGAGGGAGGTGTGGAGATATCTATAGCCAATCTAGCAGCTGGAACATCAACTTACGATGATAACTCAGTTTCTCCAGATACCACCTATTCATACAGAATACAAGCAAGTAATTCTTCAGGAGATTCTTTTTCTAATTAAGTCACTGTAACAACAGACTCTTAACCATCTAATACTTTGTATTATTCAGACTCTGAAACAAATACTTATGGAAGTGTTTATGGTACTTATGTTGATACTCATGATAACAATTTTATTTAAGAAATTACTGAAGAAGTCGAAAGAATTGGTGATATAGAAGAGGATCACATTGACAATGATAGTGAGGATAATGATAGCGAAGATAACGATAGCGAAGATAACGATAGTGAGGACAATGATAGTGAGGATAACGATAGTAACAATTAAAGTGACTAACAAATTGTTCATGACCATTGGAATAGTAGAAAGAAAACAAGCCTCTTACAACACGATTGGATATTTAACATAGCAGAATTAGGAACTCAAATGTCATTACATTGCAATTGTTGGTAGACCCTTTCTCCAGACAACGACAATTTCTAACTATCCTACTCTACAGACAACGGAGCCACTTTCGAATCTCTTCTTTTAATAACCAGTACAAATTCAAAAAATGTCTAAGTCGCATTATTTGATGCACCAGTTTAAGGAGAAGTGATCATAAGAGTGAAAGATACTGATAGATCACCTAGAGCTAAGGCCAAAGACACTTTCTTTGTCAATTTGTTATACATAGAAGTGATTTTTGCCACTGGGCCAGAACCTTTAGCTCCTTCTGACTTGAGTTCTACTGTCACAGATGGAAATGTTGAGCTCACCTGGGTAGACAACTCTTCTGATGAGGATGGATTTTACATTGAAAGATCTCTTGATGGAGAATCTTGGAGTAGAATCGGAGAGGTGGTTGCTGATGTAGTGGAATTTATTGATTCTAATGGTGTTTAAGGAGAGACCAATTACTACAGAGTGTACTCATTCAACTCCAATGGAGTGTCTGAATACAGTGAAGTGGAGAGTGTTGATCTATTTGAACCAAGAGTCCTGACTTTTGAAGTGTAAAACAATAAATTTGTCGAACTAAATTGGACCGGCTTGGAAGGAAGAGGTGTTGTCATCTTAAGAAATGATAGTTACTATAGAAGGACTAGAAATGATGGCGAGTTTAAGGTAAGATAAGGAAGAAATAGAACTTATACTTATTAAGTGTGTGAAAGAAGATCGCCAAATTGTACAAATCAAGTTGAAGTATCTACTTAATAATTCTATTATAAACTATTTTAATTTTTTATATTTTTTTTTAATTCTTAGTTGTTAAGAGAGATGATAATATTT
>BQJP01000118.1 GCA_021604765.1 Thermodesulfobacteriota bacterium | reverse complement strand
GTCTGATCAAAACAACAAACAAACATAGTAATACCAACAGGCGTTAAAAAATAAACAACTGTATCTCTATCGGGACGAAAACGTAGCGTCCCATAGACAGAAAATATTATTAATAATAATGTCGATACAGGAGTCTTAACAAGAAATGCAGCAAAGTAATAATACCAGACTGGTTTGGGGAATACGCTTCCAAAAAGATACTGTTGATAATCTATCTTTCCGACATTATAAATTTTCGATACCCCATATAAATAAAGCCAGGGCTTAAAGCCGTATCCAACACATATCACTAATAATATAATAAAAACTAAAAGTAATAATCCACGAAATACTTCTGTTTTATTTCGGTCATTGAGAAGAATTTCATACAAGACAAAGATGAAGAAAATTGGCGCCAAGAGTAATGCTGTAAATTTACTTAATAAGGCAAGTCCTGTTACCAGTCCGCAAATAAGCCAACGTTTGTAACCATCAGAACGAATCGCCAAATAAAAAGTATATACAGAAACAAACATGAATACGGCACATCCAAGATCTGTAGTAGCTAATTGACCATGTGCAATCAGATTCGGAGATAATGCAACTAAAGCTGAGGCAGCAATTGCAGGCAACGTTCCTGCCTGCGTTTTTACAAAAAAACCAACCATGATTACCAACATAAAAAAGAGTAAATGCACAGGCATTCTGGATAAAAAGGTTATATCACCCAACTTATCTCTATTTTGTTCGAGAAACATTTGAGCAAACGCTATTTGCCTCTCAGCGGTATAATTTGAATGTGAATAATCTGGCGATTTTAAATTCAGAAACTTTAATGGAAAAGCTACCAAAGCTTGTAAAAAAGGTGGCGCTTCCGGGTTAAGCTTTATTTCTTTGTGGTCAAGATAACTATAACCAGATGCGATAAAGGTAGGCTCATCATATGTTAGCGACGTTGTTCTTGCTGCTGAAACAACCAACAAGAAACTAAATATAGCAGCACCAATAATAATAAAATTTATTTTCTTTGACTGCATCTATATCCCAAATCACAAAACCAAGTGATTATTATTTAAGTATAGCAAGCACAAATTTTAATTAATGCAATATAAGATAGTCTTAACATATCTACACGTGTAACTTAATTCACTCTCGGAATTTTGATGATTTAATATCCTTAATTAAATATAGCGGTCTATTCTTAGTTTCATTAAAAACACGACCTAAATATTCACCAATAATGCCTAAAGCTAGAAGCTGAATACCTCCGATAAACGTAATGAGCACGACTAGTGAAGGATAACCTGCAACAGGATCACCAAACATCATTTTCTTAATTATAATAATCGCAGCAAAAATCAGTCCCGTAATAGCAGAGAATATGCCAATCATTGATGCCAATCTTAATGGTAAAACTGAGAATGATGTTAACCCTTCAAATGCTAGATTCAACAAATTCCAAAAACTCCACTTTGTTTCGCCTACATAACGCTCATCCCGCTCGTAGGTAATTTCAGTTTGCGAATAACCTACCCATGCAAACAAACCTTTCATATACCGATGTTTTTCTCGTAATTTTAATAACGCATCTAACGCATTTCGACTTAGCAACCTGAAATCACCTGTGTCCTTTGGTATTTTTACATCGCTTAGCTGATATAAAAATCGGTAATAAAGGAACGAGGATATTTTCTTGAAACTGCTTTCACCTTTCCTCTTAATTCTTTTTGCATTTACAACATCATATCCATCATTCCATAGTTCAACTAATTTCGGAATCAATTCCGGAGGATCTTGTAAATCTGTATCTATTACAACTACGGCATCACCTGTCGCATGGTCCAGGCCTGCGGTAAGGGCAATCTCTTTGCCAAAATTTCTACTCAAATCAACAATGGTAATACGGGAGTCACTATTATGTTGCTTACTCATTATTTCAATCGTGTCATCATGGCTACCATCGTTTACATAGATAATTTCCAGCTCAATATTTAAACCTTTGACAGATTCCACAAGTCTTGAGTAAAACTTATCTAAACCCGCACCCTCATTATATGCGGGCGCTACAACAGACAATATTTTTTCACTAGTTGTTTTTTGAACTTCCATCTCTATATTTTTTTCGCAACGACTATTATTGATAAACCAAAGGGAAATATAATTTTGCCAATTAGGCTGGATTCAAAACTGAATATTTTTTCAAAGATAGAGTTAACAAACTTAGGCGGCATTTTCAAATCACTATCTTGTGCTGCAGGAAACACTTTCTGCTTTATTCTATCTAAAAGAGCTAAAGGGAATAAAAATGTATTAAAATATGAAATATAATTCACCTTCCAACCATTATTTTCTATGACTTTTTTCAACTGTCCGACCGTATACCTTCTTTTGTGGTGATGTAACTCATCATGCCTGGTCCAGAGAAATTGATATGCCGGGACAGTCACTAATAATGTTGAATTATTCTTTGCCCAGTTTTTTAACATAGACAAACTCTTTTCATCATCATCTATATGCTCCAGGACATCTAACAATACAATCAAATCATTTTCTTTATTTATATCTGATGGAAAACTGTCGGGCAATTCGCCTTTGACTACCTTGCCTATCTGCCTTGATTTAGCTCTCTCCAAGGCATTGTCTTCTCTTTCAATTGCAGTTAACTCACCATATTGTGATAAAAACTCAAGATTATCACCATTCCCACATCCGGCATCCATTATTTTAGAATTTGGCTCAAGACTTAAACCATTTATGACACTGGTAATTATTTTTCTTCTCGCAACAAACCACCAATGCTGAGTCTCGACTTTATACATTTCATCAAATAATTCATTTTCCATAGCTGAAACCCAATATTTAATATGTCTCTATGTCTCTTAGAATCGTTTACTGTTGATAAAACCGAATTTTGATAACTTATATTCAATTGTTGCTATTATAATTCCTAAACCATACTTAATAGAACGAAGCGCGCTTATAGATGATGAATCATCCATATAACGAGTAGGACATGTAATTTCACCTATAGAATAACCGGCACCAATAACCTGCAAAAGCATTTGATTATCAAAAATAAAATCATTGCTATTTTGATCAAGCGGCAAGCTTTCCAGAATTGTCTTTGAAAATGCTCTGTACCCCGTATGGTATTCTGATAACTTATAGGGAACAAATATATTCTGATAGGCCGTTAAAAACCTGTTTGCCACATATTTATATAATGGCATACCCCCTTTTAATGCGCCCGTTCCGAGAATACGTGACCCAAGTACACAGTCGAATATTCCTTCAGCCACCAATGAACCCATTGCGGTTACAAGTTTTGGTTCATATTGATAATCTGGATGTAACATGATGACGACATCTGCTTCAAGTTCTACAGCCTTTTTATAACAGGTTTTTTGATTTGCACCATAACCCATATTTTTTTCATGCCGAATTACATGCTTAAAACCAATGTCGACAGCCTTCTTCGATGTTCCATCGGAACTACAATCATCGACTAAGATCACTTCATCAACTATATCAAATGGCAATTCACTATACGTTTTTTCTAACGTTTTATCTGCATTATAGGCAGGCATCACTACTACTATTTTTTTATTGTTTATCATACTTTCTTTCTTTGCTCATTTTATTCTTTAGTTTTTCCTGAGTTGCAGATAGAAATCCTCGCAAGATACTAAGTTCACTCTCATCTAATAACGCGCGATTAAATAAACGACGGATTCTATGCAATAACTTGCGAGGATTGTCTCTATCATAGAAACCAACCCCAATCATCGTCTCTTCCATATGCCTATATAGCTGCTCCATCTTTTCTTGTGTTACGACTTTTTCTTTGTCTACAGACAGATTGGCACCTCGACTAATCTGAGACTGAAGTAATAATTCGTAACAAATAATCTGCACGGCAGAGGCAAGATTAAGAGAGCTGTAATTGATATTGGCAGGTATTTTTAACACCATGTTCCCAAGTTCCATTTCCTCATTACTTAAGCCAGAATTCTCTCGTCCAAATACAATTGCCGCATTTCCACCATTTAATTTAGCCACTTTCTCAGCGCACTCCCGAGGAGCGACCATTGGCCATGGAAGACTTCGTATCC
>BQJP01000117.1 GCA_021604765.1 Thermodesulfobacteriota bacterium | reverse complement strand
GCTTATTTTCACTAAAAAGGAATAATTCATAGAGATTTAAAGCCCGGAAATGTCCTTATTCACAAAGGAGATATTAAAATCGGAGACTTTGGACTCGCTACTGTATAGAATTATAATAATTGTCTTAGATCTAGTGTTTGTTAAGAGAAAAATTTATTGCATTCTATGAGAGTGGGGACTCCTTTGTACTGGGCACCCGAATAAGAGACTAATTGTTATGATCATAAGGTGGATATTTATTCTTTGGGTATTATATTGTATGAGATTATTAGTGATTTTTATACAAATTCGGAAAAATTGAAAAAAGTTCAAAATTTGAAAAAAACGGGAAAAATCGAACAGTCGCTTATTGATAAGTATCCTTATTTAACGGAGTTAATAGCAGCTATGATTGAAAAAGAGCCTTAAAAAAGACCAGAAGCAGCAGAAATACTATAATCGCCAAGTTTTGTTACATTAAGACAGAAAATTAATTCTTTAATTTAAATACAATTTCAGTTATAATTATGAATTGAATGTTGTTAGTACTTATTATAGTCAATATATACCATAATAGATAGAAATGCGATGTTAGATTGTTGTAGACTTTTCACTTAAAAGGTCTATAGTACTCTGTGAGTGAGTCGATGAAGATTTGTCCGCATGTGAAAGAGAGGTGCTGTACTATGATGGACTAGTTGAGTATTATTAAGTAGTGGAATACTGTGTCGAAGCCGAGTATTAAGATATATGGAGATAGTGTCTTTAAAGGGTACGAGAATCTCTTTAGATAAATAGAGTTTCTGATAGAGCAATTGGATGAGGAGAACATTCCAGTGCACTTTGTGTAGCATAAGTGGGTTCCTTATATACAACACTACTGTTTGGGGTCTGTTCTGCCCAGAGTGACTCAGCCTCAATTCTCTTAGAGTAGATTCACTACTTTGATTCCAGGGTAGGGCAGAATCACCAAAGTCCACTAATTGCCTGATGACCCTATAGAGAGTTAGTTCGAAGACTTATTAGATGAGAATAGTGTAGAGATATACTTGGCTCTATTGGCATATGCAGTTGCTCATGATTTCGATAACTTTAAGACTATATAGAAAGTGTACTAAGATGAAGTAGATCTTAATACTATTAACTTAAGGAAAGTGAAGTATTGATATATAGACTTTGAATTGGAGAAAAATCGATTTTTGGACTATATAGACAAAATCACTTACTCAGTGAACTCTATATTTAATCAGTAACTAGACAAATACTAAGAATATATGGATGATATCAAAGTCTCTTCTATTAAGAACTACTACTCCAAGAACTATGAGAGTCTGTTGTAGGAGATAAGAGACTTTATGGAGACATACAACAACACCAAAGACCCTTCTCAGAGATTAGAGTTTCTCCACTCCTTCTCATAAGCCTTATTAGAGCATGTCACTGCTTTAGTGTCTCTAATACTAGAAATGGAGCCTAGTATGAAAGCAGCAGTGATATCCAAAAAGTCTATTGATAAGTAGAAGAAAGCCTAGGAGAAGAATTTCGACTTAGTATTGAAATAGAATGAGTAGTTAAAGAACGACTAAGTGAAGAAATTCGAAAAATTATTAAAAACTTTCCAAAAAGAAGGAGAAATATACTAAAAAGAGAGAGAGTATGATAAAGAGAATGATATACTCAAAGATAGTAAATAAGAAGATGTGGTGTAGTAGTTGATTAATAAGACTTTGGATAAAGAGAGTGGAGTACCAGTGGATAAATTGTTTAAAGATAAAGAGAAGCGTATATCAGATAGAAAGTTGTGGGGAGGATTTAAAAAAGCCTTTAAAGCAGTTAGTAATTTTATTACTGGTAGAAGAAGTGGTGGTAGGAGTAATTAATTCACTTAGAAACAATTAGACTATATTATGGGAGAGGATATGGAGATCGATGCATCTCCTATTAGACCATAGGGTAGTAATAGATAGAGATTTAACCAAGAAGAGTTTTGGGATACTCTAATAGACAATCTGTCCAATCTCCCTATTATCATTAAGAAAGAGAGTAGAGAGTATAATACTGATGTTATACCAGAACCTAAGGACTAGAGATTCTATAAGAGATATAAGTATCAATTGGGTATTAAGTAGAGATAACCCTTTATGTCTTATAAAGAGTATAATAGGAGAAGAATGGTATTCAGACTACTCCATAAATAGTATAGAAAGTACTTCGAGACTCATATGGCTCATAATGTTAGACAAGTGACTCTACCAGGTGAACTGTGGGCCAAGAAGTAATTCAAAGTCCCTGGTAATATATACTAGAAGAGAATAGTGTAGTGTTCTATTAAGGGAAGATATCTCTTCAAAGGATTACTACATGTCAATAAGGATAAAATGAAGTACTGTTACTCTATATATAGAAACCTCAAATTCATAGACTTGGAGAGAATCAAAAAAGAGATAGACTGACACAGAGTGTCTAACTATAGTATAATGAGTATGAAGAAGACTCTCCTATGTAGTGTATGCGATGCCAATGAACAGAAAATGATTCACTCTCCTAAGAAAATGATGATTGTGGAGGAGAATTTCTGTAGGAGTATGTTATAGTAGCACAGTAAGTACCTTAGATTCATGCATGTGGAGATGATTTCTCTAATGGACCAGATATTCCAGAGTGTGAGGTGTTTCGAAACCAAAGGAAACGAGACCAACTTTCCCTTCCAATCTATACTGCACAAGTACAAGAGAAAGACTTTCTTTATAGAGAGGTGTTTAGAGAGTATAGAGGGAGACGATTTCATGAAGTAGTGTCACTTTATGTGTAAGGACATTAAATTGTAAGGATTTTCCAAGTTCTGGGATGGAGACATTGACTTAATACAGACTATGAGTGTTAAGTTCTTCGACTTCGCCAAGAAAATGAACATGACTCACTTAGAAGACATTGCTCCAATGGAGTATCTCTTCCAATTAAGACTCAACAGAGAGTACATCAGAAAGAAGAGAGGAAAGGGAGAGGGTAAGAGTAGTAAGTAGAAGAGAGAAGAGAAAGAAGACAACAAATTCTTCGACTTCCAAAATACACTCAATTTCCAGATCAGTCAGAAAGAGACTGATGAGGGAGTGGACTTCGACGAGTACTCTATGAGACTGCCCGAATTGGACAAGAGAGAGAGTGAGATGTTCAAGTAGGCCTGTTCTTTCTGTGAGTAGGGAGTGAAGGGAATGAGTTGTAGGTAGAACTTCTGTGAGATGCCCAGTAAGTGCAGTTTGTGTTTGGAGGGTAACAAGGGAGAGAACTGCAGACTGAAGAATTGCGATTTCTATAAGGGAATAAAGAGTACTATGACTACTAAGATTATGAATGCCACTGATGTACCTCCTGAAGGAGAGTCTGTTCCGGGAATGTTGCAGTTGGTGCCTTTGGAACCCAGATATAAGTATAAGAAGTAAGTCGTTAGAGAGAGAAAACTCAATAATAATAGAATATCTGATGATGTTACTATGATAGACATGAGAGTGCTCTCTACTAAGGGAGACTAAGAGTTGAGTAAGGAGATTTTTCAGAAGAGACTTCCTCTATATGACTTAAATAAATACTCCACTTTCTACTCTAAGAACTTTTAAGCCCTTAATCCCTTGTGAATCATTAATGGAATACAGTTCGAGACTATTGATATTGATACTATGATAAAAGAGTAGTATGATAAGATCAATGGAGAGACCATAGATCCTTCAGTGATAAAATAGTACTTTAAAATAGAGCCAGATGAGATAGATAACTTCAATAGTAATGCATTCTTTGGTATATAAGAGAAATCTTTCGATACTGGGTTATCTAAACATGTACCTAATGATGTGTAGGTCAAGATTGCTGGTGTATAAGAGAAAGGGAGAATCAAAGGAGACAACGATTTGATGGAAATGGTCAAACCAAAGGCTATTATTAAGAAACCCACTCAACCTTCCTTTATGTACATAATGAATGATATTGGTAGTAAGAGTAATGATGATATTAGTAAAATATTTGCTGCTTAGTTTCACTAGTTGTATTCGGATCCAGAAGATCCAAGGGATTTCGTACATCCATATAAGTAATTTTAATAATAAATATAATTTATTATAAATTTATAGTTGTTAAAATAATTTAGTTCTTATTATTGTTATGTAAAGAATAAATTTTTTTTTTAGT
>BQJP01000116.1 GCA_021604765.1 Thermodesulfobacteriota bacterium | reverse complement strand
AAGCCCATATTAAAATAGTTCTTTTTTCGATGTATAGATATGTTATAATCCTTGAGAAGTTTAATAGGCATTAATTTGCTGCAGTTAAAGGAGGGTATTATGAAAAAGCTTATAAGTAGTTTTATAGTTTTATTGTTGTTTGTTGGTTTTTCAGTACAGGCTTCAGAAAAGGACGATCTTTTCATCCAGGTAGATTTAAATGGTGCGGATCCTGATGAATGTTCAATAATGAAAGTTAAAGCCGATGGCTCTATATCTGAGTTCGTATCTACTTCTCAGATTTTGTCTGCTACAGGTTCAGGATCATGTGATTTTGACGATACGGGTCTTGCAGTAGGCAATGACGGTAGAGTATTCTTCAGTGAAGATACATCCGATAATATTTTAGTTGCGGATCCTAACGGACAGACCAGAACTTTTGTTACCGATACTGTTGTGAACATGCTATTTCCACTAACTGTTGATTGGGATAACGGAATGGATGTTAATCCAGTTTCAGGCACACTTGTTGCCGCTGACGAGGATAATGAGGCAATAGTTGAATTTCCTACTGATGTAGCAATTCCAATTCAAAATCCTGCTCTAATAAATATTTTAGCGGTTGAAGCGGATTTTGAGGCATTGGTAACAAATGTAGACCTTGAAGGTGGTATAGCTATAGATGGCCAGGAAAATATTTACATTGCAAATGACGATAGTGATAATGACGTAGACAATGTAATTTTTAAGTTAACTTCTGCTGGTGATCTTTCTATCCTATGTACCCAGGCTCAATTAATAGCTGGAGGGGCAGGCCCAGAAGTTGATTTGGATGTGGGAATGGCGTTTGACGGCAGTTTATTTGTTGCAGATGACGGAGATTGTGAATGTGTTCTGGAAATCGATCCTGTTACCTGTAACCCGCAGATTCTCATTACTGAAGCCCAGATAAGCGCATTGACGGGTGAGGTGGATGTCGACTTAGAAGGCGGAGTATGTATAGATACGAATATGAATTTATTTCTAGGGGATGATGGTGATGACGAGCCTAATATCATTAAAGTGCCGGTTGCTAATCCTGTAACCTCTTCACTTTTCATATCAGAGGCAGAAATTGATGCTTTATATGCAAATATATCTCCAGGTGGTAATCCTCGGCTCGAAGGTTCTTGCGATGTAAAACGAGTTGATACTCCGAATCCTGTACCTACCATTTCAGAGTGGGGTATGATAGCCACAGCGCTAGGACTGGGAATTATAGGATTTATCGTGGCTAGAAGAAGAATGATTAACGCATAAACCAGTTTAAAATATCAAATTAGTTGAAAATTTACCCAAGCCCCTTTCTCCTAAGAGTTAGGGGCTTTTTTTATATTGAAAAATACATAACGATTTTGACAATGACTTTATATATCTATCCAAACAAGTTTAATCTCCTTCCATAATTCTTTGTTATTTGTTACTATTGAATGTGTAACTTTCACTCCAGCTCAAGGGGACTCTTAAATGGCCAAGAAAGAAAAAACTATTGAAGCATTGTTAAAAGAAGCGCGTACTTTTTCACCCAGTAAACAATTCAGAGAAAAAGCTCATATAAAAGACGATAAAATTTACCGAAAAGCCAAAAGAAACAGAGAAAAGCACTGGGAAGATTTTGCACAGGAACTTGTTTGGTTTAAGAAGTGGAGAAAGGTGCATACCTGGAAGGCTCCTGACACGAAATGGTTTGTTGGGGGCAAGTTAAACGCTTCATACAATTGCCTTGATAGACATATAGATACGGCTAGGAAAAATAAAGCTGCAATTATTTGGGAAGGAGAGTTTGGAGAGAGCATAACTCTTACTTATTGGGAGCTTTACAGAGAAGTAAACAAGTTTGCCAATGTTCTAAAGAGTCTCGGAGTCAAAAAAGGTGACAGGGTAACAATTTATCTACCTATGATTCCTGAGCTAGCTATTGCAATGCTCGCATGCGCCAGAATAGGCGCACCCCACAGTATAGTCTTCGGAGGATTCAGCGCTGAAAGCCTCCGAGATAGAATTATAGACTGTAAATCCAATCTACTTATAACTTCTGACGGCGGCTACAGAAGAGGGAAAGTCATTCCTCTTAAGAAAAACGCCGATGAAGCTATCAAGAAAACTCCTTCAATTAAGAAAGTAGTAGTAGTTAACAGGGTTGGAGATAAAGAAAAAGTAAGGATGAAAAGAGGCCGCGATTTCTGGTGGCATAAGTTGATGGAGGACGCCGATTCTTTTTGTGCGCCTGAAAAAATGGACTCTGAGGATATGCTTTTTCTTCTATACACAAGCGGAACAACTGGTAAGCCCAAGGGTATAGTGCACACGACTGGTGGCTACATGGTCGGGGCATATGCAACTACCAAGCTTGTTTTTGATATGAAAGAAGAGGATACCTATTGGTGCACAGCCGATATAGGCTGGGTTACAGGGCATAGTTATATCATTTATGGACCGCTTGCAAACGGCGCTACTTCAATAATGTACGAGGGAGCTCCTGATTATCCCGATATTGGGCGTTTCTGGGCAATAGTTGAAAAATACGCGGTCACTATTTTTTATACAGCACCTACAGCAATTAGGGCCTTCATGAAATGGGGAGAGGAGCATCCGAGGAAGTACGATTTGAGCTCCCTTCGTCTCTTAGGCTCAGTAGGTGAGCCGATCAATCCTGAAGCTTGGATGTGGTATCACGAGCATATTGGCGGCAAATGCTGCCCGATTGTAGATACTTGGTGGCAGACTGAAACAGGGTCAATATTAATTACAGCTCTCCCGGGGCACACTAAGTTAAAGCCCGGTTCTGCGACGATACCATTCCCCGGAATAGAGGCGGATGTAGTAGATGAACACGGTAAAAAGGTCAAGGAAGGAGCAGGCTATCTTGTAATAAATAGTCCATGGCCATCTATGTTGAGAGGTATATATGGCGATCAGAAACGCTATGTTGATACATACTGGAGCAAGTATCCAGGCATCTATTTTACTGGCGACGGGGCTAAGAGAGATAAGGACGGATATATATGGGTACTTGGAAGAGTCGATGATGTGATGAATGTGGCGGGGCATAGAATTAGCACTATGGAAGTAGAAAGCGCACTTGTGGATCATCCAAGCGTAGTAGAAGCTGCAGTTGTTGGAAAGGCCCATGATCTGAAGGGGCAGGCTATTGTTGCATTTACTACACTTAAAAAAGGAATTAAACAGGCTCCAAAATTAATGGACGAGTTAAAAAAGCATGTTGCTAAAAAAATCGGAGCAATCGCAAGACCTGATGAAATTATTTTCACAGCCGAGTTGCCAAAGACCAGAAGCGGGAAGATAATGAGGAGACTTCTTAGGAATATTGCTGAGGGTGAAGTCCTGGGAGATACCACAACCCTTGCGGATCCCTCAGTTGTAAATCAGCTCAGGGAACAGCACGAGCATAAAGAAGGGTAAATTTAGTTGGTTACAAGAAAGGTGGTGTTGTCAGAAGTATCGTCTAGATTTTGCGTTTTGAAGTTTTTAATATCTTGTTTAATGGAGGCAACAACAAAACCAATAACAGTTGCATCGTCCAATAGCCCTAAACCGGGAACTAAATCCGGTACTGCATCTAAAGGGTTCACAAAATAGATCAGCGCGCCTGCGCATAGTGCCAAAGTAGTCCATGGCACTTCTTTGTAATCACCTTTAGCCCATGATTTGAGCATAGAAAGAAGCAGACTAAGTTCATTCTGAATAGATTTTATTTTTTTCTTGCCGGAATCTATTTCTTTTGAAGCCGTATCTACCAATTCATTTACATCTTTACTGTTTTTTAGAATTCCACTGGCGTGAAGAAGCGCTGTGGTAGAAAACAACTTAAGAATAGTTTTAGATGACGTGAACATAATTTATTTAATGCTAAAAAACTGCTTTTGTGCAATTAAATATTAAAATCTATGTTACATCTTTTAAGGTTAGACCATTATCTTTAAGGACTGCTAAGAGACCTTTTTTATTGATTGTTCTGTAAGTTCTCATAGAAATTCTAAGTCTTATAGAACGGTCTAGCTCTGGTACAAAAATCCTTTTCCATTGAAGATTGGGATTCTGGCGGCGCTTAACCTTGTTGTTCGCATGCGAAACATGGTTGCCTACCAGAGGTTTCTTTCCTGTTATCATATCTTTCTGTGCCATTGGTCTCTCCTTCTTAATACATAAAACAGGCTATTAGTATTCCACAAGA
>BQJP01000115.1 GCA_021604765.1 Thermodesulfobacteriota bacterium | reverse complement strand
TTCTTCCTCTTCTTCCTCTTCTTCCTCTTCTTCCTCTTCTTCCTCTTCTTCCTCTTCTTCCTCTTCTTCCTCTTCTTCCTCTGGATTAGTTTATTACTCAGTATTATTTTATTATTGATTTGTTTCTGTAGTTTAATTATTAACATTGTTTTATTGGTTTTACTATCCATCAAAATCGAATTACTATTAAGTTCCTTGTTATTGTGATGTGTTTTAATCATTTCCTTGTTCAGTGCCCTCATTATTTTACTCAGTTCCTTATTAAGAATTTTAATTCCCTTATTCATTGTTTTATTGATTTTCTTATTCATTGTTTTATTGATTTTCTTATTCAGTTCCTTATTGATTTCCTTGTTAATTTTCTTATTCAGTTCCTTATTGATTTCCTTATTCAGTTCCTTGTTGAGATCCTTACTGATTTCCTTATTCAGTAACTTACTGATTTTCTTGTTGATTTCCTTATTCAGTACCTTGTTCAGTTGTTTATTGATTTTCTTATTGAGTTTCTTACTGATTACCTTATCCATTTTCTTATTAATTTTATTATCCATTTTCTTATTATGTTCCTTATTATTGAGTTCCTTATTAGGTTCCTTATTAGTTTTCTTATTAGGTTCCCTATCCATTACCTTATCCATTACCTTATTCTCCTTAATCATTATTAAACTCATCCAAATCGAACCCAATACCAGTAATGTCTTCGTACTCATCTTCATCAACAAGAGAACCTTAATCTCCTCCAAGTTAACTCAAGTCCAAATTCTACTCTTCAATAGTTTCTGCAATCTCTTTCTTAATTTCATTATCTATCTAATTATCCGCTAAATTGAACCCTAATCTCTCTAAATAAGAAAGAGCCCCTTCAACCTCAGCTTTCTCCTCAGGCTGATTCTTTTCCAAGTCAGTACCAAACTGCTTAATATCATCCTTTTAGTACAAAATAGGCGAACTTTCCAAAAACGAAGTGACACCTCCTTTAGAGCCATTTCCTCCGAAAATCGAATTGTATAGAGTCGAAATAGAAGGAGCATTTGTGCCTATTTTTTTAATTGCTTTGAAAATATTAGGAATAATCGAAGTTCCTCCAATATTAATAGGAGAATATTGCTCAGAACTTCTCTAAACCACTTACTCTTACACATCAGACTCGTCTTCATCGTCTGTTACTCCGAAGAATCCACTACCGGAAGTAAATATAGTGAAGAATTGGTTCAATTTATTCATTATTTTGTGATAAGGTGTCAGTTCATACTGCACGAGTCTTCTTTTAGGCAACTTGGCCAACTATGAACAAGTGCCAGCATACAAAGGAGCCTTAGACACATACACCATATACTGTGCTTTAACGAATTTATCGATTTGGATCATTTCGCTTCCTTTCTCTCCCAAAGCGACATCTTGTTTGAACTCTGCATAAGGACACTTTCTGTTCAAGTGGTTCACAATGCACTCTTCTCCAGAAGGAGTTTTCATTTTCAAGTTCAAATCGTAGTCTGCGTTAGTGTTGTCGAATTGAGCGTAGATTTTGAAAGCGTCTCCGATGTCTTCCAGTTCGAGAGTGACTTCCTGGTCGGAGTCTAAGTATACTCTTTTGTTCTTTTTCTTGTATTTCCCTTCTCCTACAGATACCAAATAGTACCCAGCAGGTAAATTTTTGGTCATTGCTCCATTAGTAATGTCTCCACTGGCCACTTCATCTCCATTTTTACTATGAGTCTTGAAAATGGTGATTTTAACAGGAGCCTCTAAAGGAGACCCGTCTCTTGCCTTAACATTGACCTTCAAATTGTAGTTGGTTTTCAATTGGTCTTTAAAGCACTTGGCTTCTTTAACCAGGTCGTTTCTGTCTTTGCATCCTTTACCAGATAAGGTGACTAATTTAATATCTCCCAGAGAAATATCGTTTCCAATCCCGGGGTACTGCAAATTGACATCAATGTCATTGTTTTGGTACTATCCAGAAGGATCTCTTACTTATATTGTTCCTTGGTATTTGTTGTTTGTGAGAGCAGGTACGAAAATCTTAAATAGACCATTAGAATCGTAAGACCCGATTCCGAGGTTCTGCTAAGCACCGTTTATTTGACTTACGAAGTTCAAAGTCACGTTCGACTCTGGGACTCCATAAGAGATGAGATTTTGATTGGCATCTTTTACCTTCAAAAGGCCTACTAAATTGAATTTCTCTGATTTGTTCTCTGTTAAAAGAGCCTTACACTGCTCTTTACAGTCTGTCTATTTCGAGTAAGCACTTAAATCCGACTAAGAACCAGTTGGTGTTGGTATAGTGTAAATTGGAGATGTTCTTTTTGTCAAAGAATTTTCGTTGATTTTGTTCAAGTCCACTTAAAAGGCATTAACAGCCACTTTGGAAGTACTCAAAGGATTGCTATTACAAACAGTGACTTGTCCGATTGCCTTGTTCAACTCAGCAGCTGTTCCGTACAAGTGTATAAAAGAGTCATTGGAGTTATTAGAGTTGGGGAAGAAGTATTGTCTTAGTTTTTCACTGCCTTATTTTATGCCCAAATTCTAAGATTGATCGAAAGTTCCTTTGGTTACCAATAGACCAGCCGAAAATCCACAGTTGGTGGACTTGCAAGTATTCGTATCCACAGTAAATAAAGGAGGATCGATGCTCTACAGCTTGTAACAGCCTCTTTGAATTTACTTAACATTGGTTATTTTGCTATCTACTATATTAAAAGTGCTTTTAGGGATCAAGTTTCCGCTTTTATCCACTTTAAAACCATCCACTCCTCTAGAGTATCTAGTATCAAAATCAGGAGAAGATCTGAAAATCAACCAAAGTCCGATTCCGAGGGCCAACAAAACAATAACCACCAAAGTAATGATGTCCATGATATTCAATTGTTTATAGTAATCGTCGTGTTCGTGCGAGAAGTGAGAGAGTCCGAAATTAGAGACTGCTGCGATTCCCATGGAAATGCACAAGAAAGCCATCCAAATGGCTGTTATATAGTAAGGCCACACGAAAACGTCGTTTGCAACAGGACAACAGACCGGATTCAAGGACCGAGTTTCGAGTGTCTTTCCTTCCCATCTCTAATACAAGTCAGTTTTTCGACAAGTCTGTCCTGCTTTCAAATATTTACCATTACAAAATCCAGACCATCCGTCATACTCGTCTTCTTCGACGAAATCAGCGACTTTGTTACAACTGTAGGGTCTGTCTCTCGAGATTTGGTAAATGTCTCTGAAGAAAACGGCTGTGCAGACCAAGCAAATGCAAAATAATACCAGCCATATCCATCCGAAAACGAAATTGTAAGATTTCGCACTTTCTGGGGATTGGACAGATCCGATGAAATTCAAGAGTGCGTTCAAAAAGGCCAAAGAAATGGCTATTATAGCTATTATAAAGAAAAATTTGAACATATTGAAGGATCCGATTTCTTTGAATTTCTCTTTTATTACGCTCCATCTGTCTTTGTGGTTTAAATACCATATAAGAACCAAAAAGGCAAAAACGGCTATTGCTATCAAAGCCAACATCAATGTTATTTTCTTAGTCTGTACTTGATTAGAGCCCAAAAATCCATAGGCAGCCCAAGCCAAGAGACCAAAGCAAACAGCGGCCAAAAGTCCCAAAATCACAATAGAAAAAAGAAGTCTTTTGTCGGTAGTCAATGCTTTACTAATGGATTGGTCCCAAAAGTGCTTGTCCCATTTTTCTGGAATGGCGTGAGTGGATTGAGTGTAATTTCTAAAGAAGTATCTGTAGACCCAGAGGTACAAAGAGGATACTAAGAAATAAGCGCCAAAGAGAATTGACCCAATGTACACTATCAGAGTCATCATAGGAGATGGCTGCTTGTTAAAGGTTATTCCTTTTCTTGCACTCATCGCCCAAAGGAGACCCAGTGCGCAGAAAAGCAATGCCAAAGTGGCCATTATGCCATGAGACATCAGAATGTTTCCGTATCTCTTGTGGAAGAGAATCCACGTCATTATGGCAATGGCCATGACTGTAAGAAGTCCGAGTGCTCCTGCTATAAAAGCAGTAGAGGCTTTTTTTGGCTCTTCATCTGAGTAGTCTTCGGGAATGTCTGCTAATAGCCCTTTGTCTTCCAAGTTATCATCTACATCGTAGAAGTGATATTCTTCATTGTTGTTGTTCATGTTTATAAAAAATTAAAACTTTTAAAAAATTTGAATGGGTAAGAGGGAAAATAGTAAATTAATGGTAGAAATAGACTAATATATATATAATAGTATTATATAGTAGATTATTTG
>BQJP01000114.1 GCA_021604765.1 Thermodesulfobacteriota bacterium | reverse complement strand
CCCGAATCGCCGTCCTAACGTACTCCCCGATCATTTCACCAAGCTTCGGGCCCAAAACCGCCACAATTTTTTGCGGGGATTTCTTGATCAACGTTTCCAAGGCATCACCAATTATTGGGGCCAAAGCAAACGACAGCTTGGAATCTTCTTTTCGTCGAAGATCAACAGCTTGATGCAGGACATCACTCACATCGGCTGCAGTCACAGTCTTGTTCGCAAACTTCTCTCGAAGTAAAGCGAGCTGTTCAGTTTCAGCGGTTAGGCGTTGTTCAAGCGTGCGTAACTCTTCTTGCTGACTCCGAATATTTCCTTCGACCTCAATAAGGCGGATTTTTTCTTGATTCAGCAGGTGTTCGAGCTTGAGCAACTGCTCATTTTTACTATTGAGCGCTTGCTCAATAGTAACCAAGTCAGATCTAGCAACCTTGGCATCCAACCGTTGCTCAAGTCTGTCCAACTGGTCTTGTTCGGGGGCTAAGAGTAGATGACGAAGCTCAGATAGAGCGTCTCTTTCTTCACGAGCACCGGTAGGTAATGAACCTTGAACTTTGTTCTCACGGTCTTGCAGATTCTTCATTTTGTCTAGCGCTCTTAAGAAAACACATTGTTCTCTTAAATCGTACGTTTGACCAGAAGATTACGACAAAACGGCAAATGAAATGGACTTATGGGGAAAAAGATGTTTCTTAACTTCCATTATTGATAGTCAGCCTATTCCTAAGAAGACTTTTGTGTCTTTGGCGTACTTTCTACTGCCACCTTTAAGTCATTACTTAGACTCATTGCTCCATTGAGCAAAATTTCTGACAGGGCAGCATTTTCAACTTTATTTTCATTAAGTTCTTGTATGGCTTTTTTCATCGTATACTTGAGGGCATCACTCTTTTCCTGAATTTCCCAAGAAAGAGTTTTTTGCTGATCAAGAATTTTTTGATTTAATTCACTTAGACCCTTCCCAAGCTGGTCATCCAAATGACTGACTTTCTTCTCAACTGTCTTGGTAAGATCTTTAACTTCCTTGCCAAGGTCTCGAATAAGATCTGCCCGTACCCCTCGTTCGGCCTTGATTCGACTTGTCAGCAGTTCGAGTTCCTTCTTCATGAACTGTTCCAAAGATTCAAACCGTAACATAAAATCCTTCTTCATCTCGGCAGTTTCATGTTGCAGGCTTTCTTCGACACGCATAATCTGCTGCTCTTGGTCACGGGCTTGTGCTCCAAAAAGTATATCCCTGACTTGCTCTAAACTTTGCGCTGTAGTTGTATGGGAAGCACTATCTGATGAAGAAGACCGCATTGGGCCCGCCGATTCTGGTCGGTCAACGACTGCGACATTTAATTTCTTATTACCACTTTGCTTACCCCTCATAGGTGGACTCCTTTACATGTGGGATAGGGTTAGGCATTTCTTTAAAAAATCTTCGAGACCTATGCTACACAGTGAATAGCAACATAGATAAAACTATCTTTGATTTTGAATGATAGGATTTTCTTTTGGGTCAATGTGATTTTGATCAAGATCACGAAACTCATGCATACCGTTTCCTTTAATTCCTCACTATTCGCAAAAGCTTACGCAATAATCTTTATGTTAGCAAGTTGTAACAGTATCCGGAGAAGAAATAGATAAGAGAAGGCTCTCCTTTGCTGTCCTCCTGCTTGTGCAAGAATTAGTTGAAATTCACAGATTTATATTTCAACTTTCCAAGAACGATAATCCCACCTGAAGGAATTTCATTTTAGAAAACTACTCAATAAAGACACCGTAACTCAGTTCTAGACTGACGCATGTCAATTCTATCTTTCGGAAAAGCAATTCGGATTTTGTTATCTAATTGGATACATAGTGTATCTCTTTCGATATAACTTCATGATGATCGAAATCTACTGCGTCCCGTACACCCCCTTTCCACTTCTCTAACAACTCTCTAATTTCAAAGACTTATATAGAATCTCTCGATTTTTGTCGCTCATAATAATCTGGTGTATATCTTGCTGACCTCTAGATATACGTATTTGCTAAAAACGACATGAAAAAGATTTCTCAACCCTATTATGTATTTCAAAAAGGCATTCTTCATGACTTAATCTAAGGACAAGATTGATTTACTGACAAGGAGGTCATCCATGAGGACACGTTTCAAAATTGCATTGAGTTTTTGTGCTTTTGCGTTGCTTTTGTTCGGCCCCTTAGTTGGTTGTGAGAAGCTGAACCTTTCAAAACTTCCTACCTCAGCTGAGTCCCTCATCGGATCAGTAACTGAAAATGTTGAAGTTCCCCCGAAGGTCCTTGATACTCTGTCGTCTGAGGCCGTTGAATTTCAACTGAAAACATACAAAGATAATCAACAAATTGTCACGCTTAAGAAAGTAGAAGAAATATACGAATCCCTTGTTCAGGCTGCAAAACGCTCTGACCAATTTAGCGAAGTGGCAAATGCATTTGATTGGCAATTGGCTGTTATTGCCGACAAAGAAAAGCAGAAAAACGCCTATGCAGTACCAGGTGGGAGAGTGGTTGTCCATAAGGGCATTTTCAGCATTGCAAAGCATCGGGCTGGACTTGCTGCAGTATTAGGTCATGAAATAGCGCATTCTTTAGCTCGGCATGCGGGGAAACGAATGAACAAAAAAGTCATGACAGCAATAACATCTGGTATCGTCGCTGGCGGAGGAACAGGCGCGGGAGTCTCATTTACAGATCTTGACCCTAAAGCAAAAGCAGCAATGATAGCCGGACTTGGACTCTCTGCTGGCGTAGCTGGCTACGCGGGAGCTGATTATGTATTCCAACCTGACATGGAGTTTGAGGCAGACAAGGAGGCGCTATTTTTAGCAGCAGACGCTGGGTATGACCCAACGCTAGTACTTACATTTTGGCAGAATTTAACAACCCAGAAGGTGAAGGCAAATAAAGACTATCAATTTTTAAAGTTACATCCCGTTGGAGAAGACCGCTTAAAGGCATTGTTACAACACCGAGAACAAGCCGAAGAGACATATGAAAATGCCAGGAAGGAAGGACGAGACCGAAATTCATCTGACCCACTTCCAGGGATTGCGTAATCTTACATCGGCTCGTGTTAGATTCCTCGCTTTAAGAAAAATGGGAATTAGGCATTTTCCTCAAACAAACATTCAAGATAAGGAACGCAATTGCTCAAAAAGAATCTTCTATTCAAAATACTTTTAATAGCGTGTTTAATCTCATTTTTTGGTTGTAGTGGAGGTGGAACTTTTGCCCTGCACGAAGGAGAATTAGGCGAGAGAACTCTTCAACCGGCTCAAACACTCTTAGTAGACGAACAAAGAGAGAAAAAAGGATTTGGGCTTTACAGCTACCTTCTTTTTCGCGATCCGCCAACAGAGAAAAATGTAAATATTTATCTGTCCATAATTTCTGCTTGTGTCGACGAAATTCCCGATGTCGAAAGTCTCGAAAGCAAAGGTTTTAGTCGTGAAGAATTAAATGTCGTGCATATTCCCGTTAACACTACCCTTCCATTATTCGTAAAGAATGTCTCCGTTAAAACTCAGCGCGCAAGGTGGAGCAAGTGGATTTTGCAGAACTATAATTATCAACGAGCTCGTTCAATACTTAACCGATTTGGCAGAACATCGACAGATGGACCTTACATCCTTTCTACTTTGAAACCTGCACAAAATCCTGGAGCATATCAAACTCTTTATCTTCTTCAGGATTTTTCCGTAATTCCCCACAGCACTCCTAAACTAGCATTCCAATGGGTGATAGATTTCATTGGGAGAGTTAGTATTCCCCAACGTTGGAACGACACAAATTTGATTCGAGTGTCTTCAAGATTCAGAGATAGTATGGAGAGGGCTTTCAAAAGCCATCACATTCAGTTGAACGAGTCAGCTTTAGATCAGTTTATCCGGATAAGTGAGCCTGATATTGATTTGACTTCATTTCCGAAAGGCATTGAGAAATCGACCTGAGGTCGGCCAGAGCTGAACCAGGGAATAAATATGTAGGTTGGGATGATTTATAGGGGTGAGTGTTGAGGTGGTCCCATTTATCTGAACACCTCAATCCCCTTCTTAAGTGGAAAGTATCCCCATGAATTATGCGACCTCGGCTACTGACAACCGGCTGAAATACGCCGTATCGGGTGTCTGTGTAAGCTTCCCCCAAATACGGACAGACCAAAAGTAGAGCTTTCTGGCAGAATGATCCCAGGAGGTTCTCATGAAAACGAGTCGATTCAGCGAAAGCCAGATTATCGCTATCTTGAAACAGGGGGATAGTGGCATCAAGG
>BQJP01000113.1 GCA_021604765.1 Thermodesulfobacteriota bacterium | reverse complement strand
TGAGTAGCAATCCTGATTTCAAGAAAGATTATATGTTGAAATACTGGATTGATTTTGAGACAAAGGGAAGCCCATCACTGCTCAATATAGACCTTTTTGCAGATCCTTGCAGTTATCAATTAAAAATAAAAAAACCAGATTCAGATGAATATAAAGAAAAATCTGTTGATCTCATAGAAACTTTTAACTGGCTTATAGGGCTGCATGTAGATCATATCGATACATGGAGAAATTATAAAGGCTCCTTCAAACGTGAAGAAGATCCTGAGCTGCCAAAAGATGAAAATACAAAACTGATTTTGGATGGTCGATTCGAAGAAAAGAATGATGGGAAATGGTGGTTCCGGAAAACCGAGGGAAGTGTATATCGTACTCCGGGTGATAAAACAGATATGGATCGCGTTTTAGTTATATGGAGGAAACTTACTGATAATATTGAAGAAGATAACCTAATGTTGGATGAATGGTTCAAAAAGTACAGATTATCAACTCAGGATAGTGAATTTGATTTAATTTACGTAAATGGCTCAAACAACCTTCCCAATTTACGTCAGGACAATGAAAGCTGGAAAGTACGGATGATTGAAGAAACCTTTCACCAGAAAATGTGGGATGCAGAAGACTAAATGCCGAAGAGAAGGAAGAGTAAAAAAAGCCAAGAATTACCCTTCAGCTATAGATTGATCCTCAATCAATGGCTAATTCAACAGTTCGGTTTTGATCCTCTTGAGGAGTATAAATCAGGAAAAAGCAAATTTCACCCTATACAGCATTTTGCAAACATCTTAAAGGAGTCTCCAGAGGGTATGGATACGGAGAACCTGCATTATTTTTACAGATATTTAGATCAGGGATGGCAAGAAGATGCAACATTAACGCGGGATGATTTGTTACGTTATGAACAGAATATTGTAAGTCACACCTTGGATATTAATGAGAAACGTGATCTTTCAATAGTCTGGAAATACTACCAATGGCTTTCTTTGCTTTTTGTAGAGGCTTATCTGGATTGCTATTTTAATGATCGCGAAGGCCTGTTATCCAATCTTAATAAATACTTAGAGAAATTAAACGCTTATTGGAAAGAACGAGGATTCAACTGCAATATCTCCCGATATACAATAGCTGATCTTAATAAGATTTGTATCCAAAATGCAACTGGATCTGGAAAAACTTTGCTAATGCATGTCAATTTACTTCAGTTTCGTCAATATTCTAACCAATCACGTTTTAAAGATGATCTCACCCGCACGATATTAATCACACCAAACGAAAGTTTGTCTGAGCAGCATGACCGGGCATTGAAAGAGAGCGGA
Organism: Thermodesulfobacteriota bacterium; assembly: GCA_021604765.1. Classification (GTDB taxonomy): domain Bacteria; phylum Desulfobacterota_D; class UBA1144; order Nemesobacterales; family UBA2774; genus CR02bin9. The sequence continues at coordinate 3,052 of BQJP01000113.1, read as the reverse complement.
ATCAGGTCAGAACGCTTGTACACCGATAGCGGGAATTTATTCTCATCAGGTAAAAATGGCCTGCGTCAGATTGATTTTACAGAGATAACAAAATTAGCAGATGAGGATGGGCCTAATCTCATGGCTATTAGAAATCTTGGTGATCAAAATCTGCTTCTAGTAGATGAGGCACATAGAGGAATGGGTAGCAAAGAGGAAACTGGTTGGTTCAAGAGCAGGGAGCGTCTGGTGGAAAATGGATTTGTTTTTGAATATTCTGCTACATTCAGAGAGGCAGTTAGAGCTGCTAAACGTCCCGAAATTGAGGATGCATATACAAAAAATATTATATTTGATTATTCCTATCGCTATTTCTATGAGGATGGATACGGAAAGGATTATCGAATTTTTAACTTGCCAAAAACATATCAGGAGCTACAGTTTAGCTATCTCACGGCTTGTTTACTGGCATTTTACCAACAACTAAAGCTGTATGAGGATAAAAAATCACTGTATCAACCTTATAATATTGAAAAGCCACTCTGGGTATTTGTGGGAAGAAGTGTTAGTAAGGCAACAGGCACTAATGAAGAAAGATCAACTATTTCCGATGTTGCCCTAATTCTTCAATTTATATCTAGTTTCCTAAAACATGTCTCGCAATCTGTTACTACTATTGAGCATATACTAAATCAAAATGCAAAGGCTACTGGACTAATTGACGATTCAGGCAATGATATTTTTTCGGGTTCTTTTCTGTTTATTAGGGAAATGATAATCCGAGATAAATTGACAGTTCAGGATATATATAAAGATATATTAGCTAAAGTCTTCAGGAACAGATCTGGAGGACAATTGAAATTGGCTAGGATAAAAGGAGATGAAAGTGAAGTAATGCTTAAGGTGGGACAAGAAGACGCTCCTTTTGGATTAATTAATGTTGGTGATGCATCGGGACTTATAAAACATATAGAGGACAAAAAAGATCGTCACCCCGAAGTATTTGAAAATCTTAATATTTTGGAATCAGAATTTAGTCAAACATTATTTGGAGAAGTTCACCTCTCTTCGTCTCCTATCACAGTTCTCTTGGGTTCTAAAAAGTTTGTTGAAGGTTGGGATTGCTGGCGTGTGAGTACTCTAGGTTTGATGCATGTGGGGAAAAGTGAAGGATCACAGATCATACAGCTTTTTGGACGTGGAGTTCGATTGAAAGGTTACGATTGGTCATTGAAAAGAAGCGGATATGCAACACCAACCCATCAACCAGGATTTATTCAATATCTTGAAACTCTTAATGTTTTTGGCGTTGAAGCAGACTTCATGGATAGATTTAAAAAATTTCTGGAGGAAGAACAACTGCCCAGCAATGATCAGAAAGCAATTTATACTGTTCCACTAAATATTACCTATGATTTCGGTCATAAGCTCAAAATTTTGCGACCCAAGAGAAAAAATCAGGATGGTCGGGAATATAACTTTAAAAGAGATGGTCGTATTCCTGAATTTGGACAAATTCCTTCAAAACTTCAGGAAAAACAGATTGAAATAGATTGGTATCCTCGAATACAATCAATTACATCTAAAAGTAATACTAAATCTGTAACTAAAGATGAATCTTTATTTACAGAATTACACCTTGCGTTTTTAGACTATGATGATCTGTTTTTTAGACTTGAAAAATTTAAAAGAGAACGTAGTTGGTACAATTTCAATATACCAAAAGCGACAATTAGAAAAATTTTATCTGATTCAACATGGTATAAAATCTACGTACCAAGCGTAAGAATGAATTCTTCAGACATCCACAATTTACAACTATGGCAAGAAATGGCATGTGAGCTATTACAAAAGTACTGTGATGAATTTTACAACTATTGCAAAGCTGCCTTTTTCGAAACGCGCTTGGAGCTTCGCCCCTTAGAACAGGGTGATGCCAACTTGCCTGTTGAAAATGAATACCAACTAATAGTAGATTCACATGAACATACTCTTATACAAGATATATTAAGTCTACAAAAAAGTTTGAATGAACATAAAGAGGACATATTAACGGCTGGGGATTTGAAAGCTTGTCTATTTGATAATCATTTATATAAACCTGTCATACATGTAGCAAAAGGAAGTAAAATACAGGTAGCACCTGTATCTCTAAACGAAAGCGAATTTCAATTTATAGAAGATCTTCTGGAATACCTAGAGAGTAATCAACTTGAGACCGATGTCTATCTCTTAAGAAACGAAAGCCGTGGAAAAGGTATGGGGTTTTTTGAAGCAGGGAACTTTTATCCTGACTTCCTTTTATGGCAGGTAAAAGACAAAAATCAATACCTAGCTTTTATTGAGCCACATGGATTACTGCATGAAGGTCCAGGTACAAAGAAAATAAAATTTCATAAAGTGATTAAAGAAATAGAAGAGCGAATGGTTGATGATAAATTAAAATTAAACAGCTTTATAGTAACACCGACACGTTTTTCAAAACTTGCGTGGGGAAAATCCATACAAGAGTTAAAAGATATGAATGTGCTTTTTATGAACGATTCCAAAAGCGAGTATGTTAATGAAATAATGTTAAGGATGTGCATTTGATTTAGGATGAGATAGTGAAATTTAGATTGAATTAAGGAAAAGCTGAGGGATATTGCGTTCAAATACTCAGTAGATGGTGGGCAAGGTCAAAACATCAAAAATGGGGTCTTTTTAGCTAAATATGTCATAAAAATACTACTTCCCTATCATCCTTATCTGTGTATTCAAATTCAATGCTATCGGCTAATTCACAAACTTCAATTAACTTGTCGGCAATAGAACCAATCCTCAGAAATAAATTTATGTTGTCTTGAACTATCATCAAATCATTGAAGACCACTAAACGCTTTCCATTTTGAATGATCTTATCGTTTATTGATCTGAAGTTAGATTCACCTCTAATTTCTATTCTTCTACATATTATAGATCCGACTTCCAAATCAAAATCACCAGGAGCTGATGAATTGATGACTTGTAGAGAAAAAGGCCATCTACGATTGTTCTGCCAAATGTCACCTTTGATGAAAAAGTCATCCTGTTG
>BQJP01000112.1 GCA_021604765.1 Thermodesulfobacteriota bacterium | reverse complement strand
CATGATAAAGAAATTAATATACAAAAAATACTATGAATAAATTAATATAAAATTAAATCTTTTTTTCCTCTTCTTTCTCTTCAATGCTCTCATTTTCCAATTAGTCCATTTAATCGACTAATTATTGGTATTGTTGGAGCTCTCGATCTGACAGACCACTCAATTTGCCTAGTTGGTAATTGAGCTCGTTCTGAGAAACTGCTTCTTGTCTGTTAAGTTGGTTTTGGAGGTTTTGTGGTAAGTGGCCCGGGAAGTCCAAAAATCTCTGAATGTCGTTGTTTAGTTGGTGAATGTTGGGTTGGCCGAAATAAGGGTTTCTGATTTTTTTATCTGATCGAGTTCTTTACTAAAAGCTCTATTAAGTATTAAAGTGGTGCATAAACGAATTCTAAGGCATAATAAAGGGATTGAAGTGCGTAAAAGAGTTAAAAGGTGTCATTGCATGATACAAAGGGTCATAATAAGGCATTATTGGATAAGTACCATAAAAAGGATTAGGTTAGTGTTCAATATACTACTACTTTTAGTATGGGTAAATAGTGCTCTAATTGCTAACTGTTCTCGAGAAGTATGGCTAATTGAGTGCATTCATAACATATGGCACAAATGGGTTCATTAAAGGATTTTGGTAGTAACTGGAAAGATGATTGATTTTTCTCTTCGGATAATTGAATGCTATTTATTCGGATTTTTATTAGTCAGTTTGTGGTGTTTTTGGCTCTTCAGTCGTCTTTTTTTCCTCAGTCTTTGACCCTTCTGTCTTTTTTTCTTCTACTTTATTTTACTCAATTTATTGATTATCAGTCTAAGGATCATTTTCCCCAGGCTAACCTCCTTCTAAATATCTATACCTACCCCCAATGCTTCTCCCAGTATACAAACATATACAAAAAATCGAAAACAAAATTTTCATTTAAAAATTATTAAATTAACTGAACAAAAGATTAATAATGGAAGAAGAGAAAAAGTTGTCGATATAAGAAAAAAAGCGAATAATTTCAGTATTGTTCGGAAGACTGTTAAATATGCATAAGCAAATAATGACTCTGTTCGCAGTGGTTCATTTTATGGTGATTCTTTTCGTGCTTGGTCATATGTTCACTTTGGGGACTATAGAGAGCGAAAATAAGTACTGTTATTTTACATGGCCCCTAATGCACCTGTACTATTGTTTTCTGAATTATCTCTTTTCTTGGTTTTACTGCTACAATAGATACCAAATTACCAAAAAAGAGGCCCAAAACTCTCTTCTGCTTTCTATTAAGTTTTTATGAGCTGTCATTTTTTTGTCTCTTTTCTTATTTCCTTTGAAACTACTGGCAAACAACCAATGCCGAAATTGGACAATATCCTACAAAACCGTATTGATGCAGTAATTGCACATATTAATAGAAAGTGTGGTCTTTTTTTGCTACTTTAAGTGGTTCGAGTCAAAATACTAAGGATTTAAATTAGTCTACAGAGAGTCCTTGTTTCAGGAGAGTTAATTAATTTTTATTTAAAAAATGCGTTTTTTTTAATAAATGATAAAAACGTCTCTTTTGCTGCTCTTATTACTGAATATAAGAGAATCTTGAGAATGTCCTGAGAATTGTCTCTTCTGTCCTTTAGGACAGTCCGAGAAGTGCACCATCTGCGACTCTTCTTAAAATTTATTTTTGAATTTTGAAGGAGGCTGCGCAGAGAGCGAAATTTAAAATTGCGATTCTTACGCGGTTAATGGAGAAGGCTGTCGGTCTTGTTCGGAAGGGTTCATTTTCTAGGCCGATTCTTGCCAAGAGTAAGACACTTTCGAGTGTGACAGATTTTACAATGATGGGCAGATTTGTCTATTTTGTCCATTGGGGATGAAAATCGAGACTCCAAACTCCCAACAGTGCGTTGATCCTGAGGAAATCATTGATAATTGCAGAGTCTACAACGGAGAAAGCTGTTAGAAGTGCAATCCCGGGTTTAGACTCACTTTGGAAAGCACTTGTGAGGAGATGGTCGGAGTCGATGACTTGTAGGCTGATGCTTGTTTGTTGTATACTGATTACGAGTGCAATGGTTGTGGTCAGAGTGTGTTGTATGAGAACTCTGTTATTCCTTCTTTGTTTGAGCCGGGCAAGAACCCAGAATTGACTCTTTTTGAGTACAGTCTGAGGTCCGTAGATGGATATCCGAATCTCTCTTACTGCTATGAAGAGTCTTTTGTTGAAAATTGCGATAAATTCAGTTCTCCTTTTACTTGTGATTAGTGCATTGAAGGATTTTACTTGGATTCTAATGGTATTAATTGTCATACTAATCCATAGTCTCCAAAAGCCAGTTGTATATTTTACGAAGATGCCACTTTGGAGGTGTGTACTGAGTGTGAATAAAATCACTAGCTATCCAACAATGAATGTACTGTTATTGTATAAGGGACTATTGAGAATTGTGTCAATTATACAGGATCTAAAGGGGAGCCAGTTCACTGTTCGCTTTGTGATGGGCAGAGATTCTACAATGGGAATGTTTGTACTGACTATGTTAATAATACAAATTGTGCCACTTTCGATCCAATTGCTGATAAGTGTACTTCTTGTACTGGCGGTGCATTGTCTGTAAATGGAGTATGTCTGGATACTATCATTGAAAACTGCAAAGATTACAATGATGATAATACATGTAAAGTATGTGAGGACTATCACTTAATAGTAGATGAAGAATGTGTTGAGCAAGAAGGTGACTGTTAGTGCTGGGACAATGAGACCTCTGAGTGCTTGATGTGTAATAGTGATTCTTTGTATTTGTCTGAAGTCGATGTTTGTTCGGATAGAGACTATATTATTAGAAACTGCAATGTTTATAGTAAAGATTAAAAGAGCTATTGCGACTAGTGTGCTCCAAAAACTCTCTTTATAAACAGCTCTTTGGCTTGTCAGGCCTCGAGTTCAGTCGAAAACTGCAATCGATACTCCGATGCTCAGACTTGTTCTTTATGCGATGACAACTTCAGACTCGATACCAACAATAATACTTGTTCAGAGATTACTGATGATATTTGCATTAATTATGTTGATGATATTTGCAAGTCTTGTACTGATGGGTATAAGTTGAATAAAACTTTGAATGTTTGTGTTGAGAAAATCGATCGAGAGCAGTGTGAAAATATAGAGCAATTTGGGTATATTTAATACTGTGATGATTGCGAGGGTATTAAAGTCTCCGGGAGACATAAAAACACTGTCTGTGTCGATCAGATCGATTCTATTGAAGGATGCGAAGTGTATAATTCCCAAGGGTGCAAAAAATGCGATATGGGGTATGTGATAGAGGAAGTCAATGGTATTAATGTATGTGTATATGGACAGACTTGTGAGTTTGGTATTTTGTACTCAGAAAAACAAGGAGCCAGATGTGTTACTGAAGATGAAAGCATCGCAGGGTGCTATGTGCACTCGTATTCTTTGTAAAATTTGGATTCTTAGTCTTTGGTTTGTATTGAGTGTAGTCCGATTTACGTTCCTGTTAAGACTTGTTCCACTGACTATGCTTTGGACAGTTGTTTTGTCAGTAGTAAACAAATAGACTCCTTTTTCCCTCACTACTAGTGCATTTTAAGAGAAGACACTGATATGCTGCCTAGAAGAAGACCTGTAAATCCAGATGATTTTGAGCAATTCTTAAGTGATATAAGAGATGGCTAAGTTTCTTAAACACAATGGTTGCGATAATTAGAAGATATGAAAGATTTATGCGCTTATTATGAACTAGCAGAAGATGGATAGACTTTTAAATGCCAATAGTGTATATTTGGGTATAATGGAGCTATTATAGAAACCGATAGAATGGCATATGTAGAGTGTACTACAACAGTATAAGACTGTGATACTTCTATTGTTAAAGGAGCACTCACTTCTATGCAGTCTTATTAGAACGATCTCTTCAATGGAACAATTCCTTATCTATACTCTTGTCATCATTGTACTGAAGGAATTCCTTTCATTCACAAGGCAGTTTCTGGGGAATTGTGCAGTTATAATCTATCATAAGAAATACCATCTAATGGAGAAGGAGGAAATCTCATAGAATGCAGAGATCCCGCAAATCCTGATCATTTTGGCGGAGAAACGATCGATTTCGTTGATAATTGCGCCTTGGGTTACTTGATCGTTGATTCTCCTTTATAAAATTAGACAAATTATCCCTCTGCTGCTTGTGTTGCTTGTAAGTCTGGGTTTAGTCCGTAAGTTGACTAGTAAACTGGACTAATTACAGACTGTGTTTTAATAGATACTTGCGGAGAAGGGTAGAATCTCAGACTCAACAGTTGTTCTTCTTGTCCAGAAGGATTCGCTTTGACTATTAATGATGGATTTGTGATCGGGGACTGTCATGAACTGGGAAATGAGTACAGTAATGGGATATAGTATGTTGTTTT
>BQJP01000111.1 GCA_021604765.1 Thermodesulfobacteriota bacterium | reverse complement strand
TTTAGTTCTCAGCCCTTTACATTCAACAACAAGATGTCCCTCTTTACCTGTATCCCAATCTGCTGACAGTGTACAATGGTATGGCTTTACTGGCACATTTAATGGTCCTATATATTCTCCATTTTTTTTCCCTGTTATTTTAAATACTTTTTTGGTATTTGTGTAATTTCCTAACAAGTGGAACCAACATGATGCCCACCCCTAAAATCATCAAAAATTAGACCCAGGGAAAGAGATTTTAGCGCGTAATGAACAGACTTTGAGCCCGTCCCTTGAGGTAAAAAAGCAAAAGGGATAATAAATAAAATTCAAATTGTTAGCATCAGCAAATATAAGGAAAGCAGAGAATCAAGAGTTCAGATTTTCAATAATGAGACCGCCGCCAAATAAAGAGATAAACCCTGCGGTACCAACACAACTTGATGGAATTAGAGGCAAAGGAAAGTCGATAATAGACTGTCTGCGAGCTAATTAGGGCAAGGGCAGGATTGAGAGCATATCTATAAATTTGTCAGCTTTGGTGTAGCATGAAAGATCAATTTAGACCAAAGGGCGGAAGGGATTCTGATTAAAGAGAGATCAGATGTAAAAGAAGATTTCTACTAAACCGAAAGGCTAGATAGCATTGGGTTTTTGAAGAGATGTTTTAAATAAGCATAAAAATTTCCTAAGAAGTAACGGTCATAGTCTTCAGAGAAGAGAATGCTATTTTGCAATTTTGAGCATTACTTATGGCCTATTGTAGCAGGAAATAGATTTAAATTATCCTTATGAAGCTAAAAAGTAGGCAAACAAGAGTAGAGGCTTTGCAAAATTATAAGCAAAAGAGAAGGCAGAATGAAGAGGGGCCTAAAGTCCCATAACTTTAGGCCGCAGACCGTAAAAAGCATGGAGTTAGGCTACGAATGGTTTTCGGGATTTTTATCTTTCATTCGGTAACTTTTTCCGCGAAAAACAAAAACTTCTCCATGGTGCATGAGCCTGTCAATCATAGCAGTGGCAACAGTATTATCAGCATTAAAGAGAGTACCCCAATCTTTAAAAGGGCGATTGGTGGTAATAATGATGGAACCTTGTTCATAACGAGCACTGACAACTTGGAAGAAAAGGTCAGCACCTTGCTTATCGACAGGAAGATATCCCAATTCATCGCACAGTAAAATCGACGGCTTAATATAAGAGCGAATAGCGCGTGCAAGGGTTCCATTTGCTTGAGCCGAGGACAAATCATTGATCATATCAACAACTCTTGCGAATCTTACCGAAATTCCTTTTTGAATAGCCGTATAGCCTAAAGCAGACATGAGATGGGTTTTGCCAGTGCCACTAGGGCCAAAAAACACAGCATTATGATTTCCCGAAACGAAATCGCAGTCAAATAGTCTAAGAATTTTCTGCTTAGGAATGCGTGACGGGAATGAGAAATCAAAGCTATCAAGAGTTTTAGCTTGGGGTAACTTTGCTCTTTTAAGTCGAGCAAGTATAGCACGTTGCTTTCGAGCAGCAGTTTCTTCCCCAAATAATGTCGAAACTAATTGGAGCATAGAAAAATCTTTCTTGGTAGCCATATCAATAGTATCTTGATAAACCTCCCGAATTTTCGGAAGCTTCAAGTAGGAAAGATCCTGAGTAAGTTTCTCATGTAAAAGTTCGCAGTTTTTATTTGTCATGAAGAATCTCCTTAATGTAAACCAAATAAATCATCGTATTCAGACAAGTTGGGGGGATCAATAGTGACTTCTTCTATCAATTCTTTTCGGATAGGCGAAAGAGGAATTGGGGAGGGGATATCTTTTTTGCGACGATATTGCAAAATAAGATTTTCAATATAAGCAGAATCGAATACATGGAATTCAAAAGATTTATTTATGGCCTGCGCAACCTCGGTATTACCATAAATATTAGTCAATTTAAGAATCTTTTGAATGTGAATGGAGGGCTTTGCTTGTTTTTTAACAAGCTCTAATCGAAAACTTTTAGCTTCAGGACAAAGAGAGTCAAGCTCAGCTTCTCTTTGCTTGATTTGTGATACTTTTCTTAATTTAAATAAAAGCTCCTGATGTTCAGGTAAAATAAAGAGTTTTCCTTTTTCAAAGGAGCGTATGTGCATGGCAATTTCGGTAATGCCATCAAATATTTTTACCAGTTTATCATTGGCACGAAGAGTCAATGATTTCCGTGCAAAGGTAGGTGGCACCGAGTACTTATTACAATCAAAATTGACTCTAGCCATGGGAGTAGCAATTATTGGGATTACAATGTCAGAGTCAAAAACTCTTTCGGGAAGAGCTCTTAACTTTGTTTTTTCCTCAGCAAACAAATCAATAGGCTTTTTACGTGTTGTACCATGAATGCGAACATTGGCAATTTCATCACGCCAAAAAGAAGCGTGCTGGCGATAATCATCAAAGGTAACTAGTTTTTCATCGTATCCTGCCAAGGCGTTATTTTTTACATATTTAACACCATCCTCGACTCTTCCTTTACTTTCTGGATCTCTTACTGCACAAGCTATTGGCTCGATAAGGTAATGTCCACATAAGGCGAGGAATTCAGGGTGAAACTTTGCATTTCTTCCCCCTCCTTCTACCACTGCTGTTTTGAGATTATCAATTATTATTTTTGATGGGATTCCTTGGAAAAAATTCAATGAGTTGACTATGCATCTGTAAAATTCTTCTTTCCGCATAGAAAGAGTAAATTCAATATAGATCATTCTGCTATAGCAAAGAACGGCCACAAATACATAAAGTTTTCTTAGGCTATTTCCTACCTGTATTTTATCACAACTGCCCCAATCTATTTGCATTGCTTCGGCTGGGTCGTAGTTTACTTCCATGTAAACTCTTTTCTTTTTCACCGGGCGAATCTTTTTCAGGTGTGTTCTCACAAGACCTACTTTACCTTGATAACCGCACTCTATTAACTTTTCATAGACCCTTACTCCTGAAAGAGTTGGGTATTTTTGGATTATCTCATCTATCTTTTCATGAAATGGATCTAAAATCGATTTAGATTCTGTTTCTGATTTTTTTGGATCCTCCATACTCAAAGCCTTTGCCACTGTTTTATGGCAAGAACCCATCTGTTTTGCTATGGCTGAATTGCTCATCCCTTCTATCTTTTTTAAGCGATGAATTTCTGCCCATTTACCTATGTCCATTATTTTCTCCTAAAGTAAGTTTTGTTTAGGCTAAGATTCTATAGTTGAGGGATCCGGATTTTGTAAAATCCTCTATCCCCCAAACCCCCTTTCCCTAAAACATTTCCTGTTGCTTTAGCTGGGATCGAAATGTTTAACTCCAAAATCAAAAATGCTTTGCTCTTTGACTTTTTTTTTGACCTTAGAGTTCATCTCCTCTATCCCGTACCGTCTATCATTGCTCTGAAAAAATATTTTTCCAAACCGAAAGCAATATCCCATACGATTATTCTTCATGCTTAATACGCAGCGATCTTGCCCACATAAACGGCAATCACATGTCCTTTTCCAAGCTTTCAATGTTTGTCCTCCTTCAATAGATGACATCTAGAATGTAATCCAAACATTTAAACTTTTATGGGCTTCTTGGAAAACCGGGAGACCATTCTTTTTTGTTTTGGTTTTTTATTTGGGGAGTTGCAGAGGAAATCTTTGGTAGGCTTCTAAGTCTTTTCAAATAAGCTTTTTTGTTCTTACTTCGGGCTAGTCGTTTGAGTTTATTTCTGGTTTGAACTCGGCACTCTTTGTTACAGTAAACATTTAGCTCTTTTGCATAGCGCTTCGTTTTTTTCTGGCAGGTATCACATTTGTAAATATATTTTTTTCTTTTTTTTAATTTGCGGACAAGTTCCAAATCAGGCTGATATTTTTTTACTCTTTCTTGGATTTTTTCCTCGGATTTTTTTTTACGCTCTTTTCTTTTACGCAAGCGTTCCTTGAGCCTACGCCCTTTCTTTGAGCACTCTTTGCTGTGGTAGCGTTGGTTTCTTTTTGCTTTGAAAATTATATTACATTCGATATAATTGCATTCTATGGGGCCAGGCATTGCTTAAACCTTTGGCTCCTTAGGGCCGTGTTGTCAGCACGGCCCGCCCTCCTTTAATTCACTTACCTTTCAGATTAAGCTTTTTCCTTCCGTTTTTCTACCTACAGTTTCTTCTTCTTCACTTTTTTTGCTAATTTCTAAATTTTTTTTGAGTTTTTATTGGATTGCTATTTTTGGAGGATAAATGGCTGGTTTTAGGGGTGGGCGATATTTTTGTGGATTTTTAGGTGAGATCTATGGAGTTACCACATTTTGCTTTTCTTGATGATTCTGTCTTTAGCTCTCCTTTCTTTTAGATATTCTTCGAATCCGTCAAGTACCATGTTTGCAATGGTTGGTGATATGATACCACCCTGAGCTACTCCTTGTGAGTTGGGGAATTTTTTGTT
>BQJP01000110.1 GCA_021604765.1 Thermodesulfobacteriota bacterium | reverse complement strand
TTTTATAGAATCATTATGAGTTACAATTCCTTTGAGTTTCGGTAACATTTCCTTCATTATATTGAACATCTTTTCCAAAGCCATTGACATATCTTCAGCCAAAAGTACGTCTTTATTAGCTTGATAAACTAACTCTTTATAACTCCACTTATACTTAGCATAGTTAACATTAGTTCTTTCCATTTCTCCTTTCCTCAAGATTATAAAATGAGTCCAAGGAAGAATACTCTTTTCATTAGATGTATTAATGATGATACATCTCTCAACAAAATGGTAATTACTCTCATAAGCTGAGTCTAATAGTGTCTTAACATTGTTCCTTGATAACACTGGAAAAACTATAAACTTTATAGAACTGTTGAGTAAAGCAAATGTATTTGGATTTATATAATTTGTACTCCAAATAATCAGGTAAGATCCATCAACGTTTTCTCTTCCTAATTCATCATAACTCGGAAACAAAGGTACATCTATATCTCCTAGATTTTGATCTTTAATAGCATTTTCTATTTTGACTATGTTATTTTGATCACTTCCAACGATAACTTCAGGTGCAGGTGTCTCTTCTTTGATCTTAATTTCAACATTATTAATATTTTTATTCGTATCATTTAAAGTACTACTCCCGTCCATTCCATTATCGTTAGGCTCACGTAAAACTTGGTCATATTTTACGCTGCCGACTTTTCATTGTTGGCTAGGAACAAAACTGCTTCCTAGTTCTGGAACTTGTCTCTGGATAACATTACCAAAGTTTTGCTCAGGTAGCAAATCATGCTTCTTTAATGTCGGACGTCCAATCAATAGTTCTGTCCATGAGTCATGTTCAACTAGAAATATTAATACGTTCCTAAAACATTCTGTTCTTCCTTGATGGTTTGTTGCATCGATATCGATTATACCAGCTTTATTAACTTTAATCAAAGTTCCATTAGGCAATATTAGATAGATATCCCTAAAGACTGGTTCATGAGCCTTACAATACTTTGAGTGTAACTTCCAAGAACCTGCAGTCGTATAAGCTCCACTGTCAAGTGTACCATTTATAGTAACGTTTTGTCTCGTTCCTTGATCATGAACTTTCATTTGACATTTAATAGCTTGGCTAGTGCTATTCAACTCATAAATTCTAGCAGTGTTTGGAAGATTATACTTCTGTAGAAGAGCTAGTACAAATCTTGACTTTCTGGCTGGATAGTTAGGGTTCAAGAAATTGCTACTTCTATTTGCATTATTGTTAAATGAATGATTATTAGGTCCACTAGGAAACTGAGGAACATTCATATAATCTTGCCTTCCTCGTTGCATGTTCATTTGCATCATCTGCATCAATAAAGGCGCCAGGTCAGTTTGACTATTATTATTGCTTCCCAATGTACTATTCTGTAGCTGACTTTTCAATGAATTCACTTGTTGCTTCAGTTGGTTTATCTCCAGGTTTGACTTCTCATGTATCACAGCTAGAGCTTGATCTAAAACAGTTTCATTAAGCTCTTTTTCTTTTATTTTATCGACTTCTACTTGCTTCACTTGTTGTATTTTATAACTCTTATTATGGTCTTCGTCGTTAACTGCCCAAGCTCTAGATTTCAAGAACTCTGCTATCTTTGGTAAAGAGTTAAATCTAGTATGATGAAGCATGTCTTCAGTTAAACCAAACTTGATAGGAATTATCCTGCAAATTGCTTTATTAAACTCTTTTCTAACAAAAGGATCTGAAATATCTTGAATTCTGCTTTCAATTTGAGTGCAGTTTAATATAAACTTAGTGATTCTTTCAATAGTACTACCAGTTTTTGGCCATAACAACTGTTTAGTATATTCCTTAACACCTCCTAATTGTAAAGTATCATCTAAAGTAGCGATATATTTTCGTAAGATAGCTTTCACAGTAGCATTATTAAGAGTTATATTTTCTGCTGCTGCTTGTTGTCTTAGCCATCTATCTACTTCTAGTCCAACGAAGTTAAGTATTTCGTCAGCAGGTTTTGATTTTCTTTCATAATCATATAAGAACGTTTCAATAGCGACTCTACTAAGTTCATATAATGCTTGTATTTTATCAGTTTTAGATTTTCGATAAGGGTCTCTATTAACTAAAGCTAATAGTTGTTCTGTAGTCAAAGTCACAGGAGTATTATTTACGGTACTCTCACTGCTATTCTGACTTCGAGTTTGACCTTGATTCTGGTCTTGATTTTGAGCGTTGTCTTGGGTATCTGTAACAACAGAGTGGTTATTATCGTCAACCACTTCTTCTGGATTATTATTACTAGTAGTTGAAGGAGATGGAGGAGTAAACATGGTGTCCAACTCGTCAGTTGAACTATAATTACTATCTTTTTGTTCTTCTTCTTCTTCTAGTTGTTGTTGCGCTGCAATCTCAGCTAGTGCTTCTTCACGCGCTCTTGCTTCTATCTCAGCAAATTCTTCGTTAATTATTTTATTAACTTCTTCTGACACAATAAATGTCAGGACTAAATACTCTGTTACTTTACTAAATTCTTGTCTAAATATTTTCTCTTTTATATCAATTATAACCGGTTTTTTCTAGTAGCTCCACTCTCTATATTATTATTCGAATAATATCGTTCTGTTGGTTCAAAAACAAAAGTGTAATACAGCGTTAACAAACTGTAAGAGCTATCAATGGCAAAAGTACAATAATCAAAGACTCTTTCTTGTGACCTATTACTGTTACGTTGATTAACTAGTTAATAACTCAAATGTGTGTACTTCTGACTCGTGACTAATAGAATAGTATTTACTAATTGTAATAGCATTAGAAAACCTAGAGTACAATACTCCCGGACATTTCATTAGCTTCATTTTCCTGATTCAGGAAAATCCAACAGTCTTCCTCTTCAGGTAAGACTTGATAACCTACGGTTTTCCACTTACTTCGTAAATTTAAAAATCTCCCAAATAACTCTAAACAGTTCAAATTCTCGTCTTCATTACGTTGATATTTCTGTTCTAAAAGATTATATAAAATATCAGGCTTCTGTGATTGAACTCGTCTTTGGGACCATATAATATGACTATTTAATACCTTGTAAAATACTTTAATAGTTCCTTTTTTAGCTATTAAACAACTTTCAGTTGCATGCTGGAGATAATGACCAATACTGGTACTAAATTTACCTTTCTTAGTAATCTTGCACCAAAACATCTCTTGCATAACTTGATAATCATGTTTAGCTAACCATTGTAATACTGAACGATAAGATGTATTTATATTCCAAATTGCAATAACTCCTTTCTCTTGAAACTTTTCTAAATCTAGACTAATAATATCTGTTAATTTCAAACTTGAATATTGTAAAGCAGGACCACGAATAGGATTTGGCCCATTCATTGACCAAGGTGGATCTAAATATAAAATATCTGCTTTTGTATTTGGATTATATTCCATAATGTTTTTCTTTAACCATATTGATTTCTTCGGTTGTAAGAAGAATTCAAATAATATATCTTTTGCATCATTACTATAACAAGTATATAAATTATTGTTCTTCTCTTCAATATGAACTTTCTTATCTTTTAAACATAAAACATAATGTTTAAAGGTTCTAACATTATCAAAATATCCAGACTCTAAACCAAAAGGAATCTTACATTCAACTATTTTGGTTTCCATAGTAAAGGCTTTTCGTTTCTTAACTGTTAAATTCTTAAAGAAATGCACACCTTTATAGCAAAATTCTTTTACTAAATGCACTCTTTGTTTCCAAATCTTATCTTCTCTTTTGTATTCTTCTAAAATCTCAGCAGGAATTTCAACTCCACTTAATAATTCTTTCTTAATTACCAATCTATGTGTTGGTTCAAGCCAAGCACGATAGTAAGGTATGATAACATCAATATAATCCTCCTTCTTTACTTCATAAGATTGGGCTATTTTAACTTTTCCTTCAAAACTAGAACTTAAATATAAACTTTTCTCTTCTCCGGACAACTGAACTTCTCTTGGATCAAGGTGAACACCAGTCCATGGCTTGATCGCTTCTAAGTTCAAAAACTTCTTTAATTTGTTATACATTTGCTGTTTATTCTTCCCAATAAGATGTTTGTTAATAATAATATCATGATATTGTCCACATCCATACTTCAACATGCATAAACAAAAGATATTTTCCTCTTCTTCATTCCACCCAGGTAATATTCTAGGTCTTATACTTTGAATTCTTCTCATTTTAATATCAAAATCAATACTTTCATCAGTTTTTATGGCTTGTAGCTTCTCCATTCCTAGTCCTTTAGTATCCTTCGTTACCAAAATTCTTTCTCTTTTTCTTAAAACTTCTTTATTCTTATCCATATAAGCTTTAATCATCTTTTCAAACTTGTTTTCCTTTGCATCTTTATTCACTAAAACAATAGTTTTCTCGTCATCTAGTTCTGAACTTATTACATCTTCTTTCT
>BQJP01000109.1 GCA_021604765.1 Thermodesulfobacteriota bacterium | reverse complement strand
CGCTATTTCTAATACTTCTACTCTATCCATGGCCTTTTGAGCACATACACCAACACACATTCCACTTACAACCCCTATCCAAACAGGCCCACCAATAATTGCTGAT
The DNA here is from genome assembly GCA_021604765.1 of Thermodesulfobacteriota bacterium. Classification (GTDB taxonomy): domain Bacteria; phylum Desulfobacterota_D; class UBA1144; order Nemesobacterales; family UBA2774; genus CR02bin9. Next base: position 4,351 of record BQJP01000109.1, on the reverse strand, counting down.
GTTCCAATTATCACTCCACTACCGACACCGCCTTTAACTAATCCGTTTACAAACTCCGAATAATTATTACTTCTTCTCGCATCAGTAAAAGATTTAGCTAATGATACTAATGTAACAACTCCTAACAATGGATTCGCACTTGCAAGCGACGAAATTCCCAGACCACCAGCTAAGGATGAGAACTGAGTAATATCTTCTTTATTCCAATTTAATGCTAGGGCAAGTACACCTATAGAAGTCACTATAACCTCAACGCCATTATAGTGTAACAAATCTGATGTCCAATCTTTAGGAATTCCAAAGTTATCGCTTATTGCCCCTGAAAATTTATGGTAAGTATCTGGTGTTAAGTCGACTAATGGTATACCAACTTCAGTTGATAAATCCTTTATCATTGCTTGTGTATAGCCGACAATCTCTTGTATATTTGTATCGTCAGATAATACTCCCTGGGATTTATCCCATGCATTCCAAGGTGTATGGCTCTCATCAAACAATCTATGGAGCTTGCCACCGCCTATGTTTGTAGCATTATATGTTGCATCGAGAGCTTGATCATATGCTGTCGGTACACCATCAGTGATTGTTTCTAGCCATCTAGACATGTTTCTAGAAAAATCGGTTGCTAAAACTGCATTTGTAACGATAACTGTCCGGTTGACGGCTTTGTCTCTAGTACTAATTATTGAATCCGTTGTAGATTTATAAAATTCTATTATTTTATGTTTTGTAGTCGTATCCAAATTTCTTGATTTATATAAGCTAGATTGTAAATGCACAAAATGATATTCTATAGACCCTTTTGAATCGGCAATAACATCAGAAATAAATTTTTTAGTTGTATTGAAAATATTTTTCTTAGTCATATTGGTTCACTTGTTATTGATAGTTAATAGTTTTTACTGATTGAAAATAACAAAAGCTAAAATCATTCTGCAGAATCAATTTTTAGGTATATGTATAGAATAAACCATGTAAAACATAACTGCAATAGCGGCAATAGGAATATTGGGCGTTCCCCAAATACCTAATATTCTTAGGTTGCCTTCCGGCTAATTACCTCCAGAATTCGAATTACTTATACTTTCAAGATCTGGCGATTCAAGAAACTTCATTATCTTTTTTACGTCTATCCTATCGTCTTCATTTTTGGTATATACATGATGTATTTTTGATTCTTGTATTAAACCTAGTTTGCTCAACATTCCTATATAGTCAGTTTCAGCTTTCCAAACTAAAGACCAATTTCTACTATTAGCTGCTTTTTGTTGAACTATTTCTTTTTTTCTCTCAACATCAGCTATTATTGTCCAAATATCAAAACCTCTAGCTATTAGAGTATTCTTGTAAGCCTCATCTATTTTTCTTAGTCGAGATCTCACTGTATCAGGCACTATTCTTAGTAATTGGGCAATTCTTGTCTGAGACCAACATTGCTCATATCTCAAATACTCAATTATCAAATTTTGTTTGTTTTTAGCCAAATTTTTCGGGTTTAATTTTTTACCCCTTATTAGTCTAATTGTTCTTATTATATTTTTTTGATTATTCATCATTATATTCGTACTCCAAATTATTTCTTTTACAAAATTCTTTTACAAATTCTCTTGTAAAAAATGAAAAATAGAAATCTAAAGACATACCATATTTATCATGATATTCAGATAAACGTTTCTCTTCTTCTTCATATGTGGGAGAATAATCATCAGTAAACATTTCAGGACTTATATAATATTGACCATTAATAATGTTGCTACTTAACTTTGAGACCAATTGGTTAGGATATAAATCATTACCTTGACACATAAATTCAGACTGCTTATCAAAGTAATGGTCTAGTGGAAAAGAAAGTCCATAGTAACATATTTCGTTTATTAATTCTGATAATTCTACGAACTTTTTCCATGCCTTAGAACTGTTTCTTTTTTTATTCTTGAAATAAACATATCTATTACCAGTTTTGGCTGTTCTCCATTCTGAGTACTTATATGCAATATATTCTGGTGAGGGATATCTATTCTGATCTTCCTCATATTCAGATAATGAACTGAAGATATTACTCAATTTATTTTTCATATTTATTTGACCTCCTTAAAAAAAATAAAAAAAGTCTTTTTTTTTAGTCTTTTTACTACTGTATTCATATTCATAATAGTCATATTATAATAGTTATTATTAGTAGGAATTGTGTATCCACCGTGATAGGATTAAAATTTCCCATCATAAGGATGATTACTTCCTTTTCGTGCGGATCTTTTTTTCCTCCTGCGTTGACCTCTTTTTTGCTTTTTTCCTTGCTTTAGCTATTGATTTTTTAAGCAAGGTATCATTAAAAAGATATTTAAATTTCTTTTGCGGTGGAAAAACATGTAAATGATAAATACTGGGATTGTTATAACCATATCTATAAATATCAAGATATTCTTGTTCCTCCAATTCCTTTAATATTAATCTAATTGTTCTGGGATCCCTGCCCATATTTTTCCCTAGTCTTATTTGAGAGGGGTTACAAAAATCTTTATCCCAAGCGAAACTTAGTAAATTACTATAGAGTAATCTCGCTTGAACTGATAAATTCGTATCAGTTAAGATTGAATTTGGTACTTGAGTAAATCCAGTTTGCAAACCAGATTCCTCTTCTTCTACATATTCATCTTCTTCCCAATCTTCATTGTCATAATCTTCATCTTCGTATTCGTTAATATCTCTCATTATAAACCTCCTTCATATGGATTAATTTTGTACTCTTCCAACCAATTATCGAATTCATCTATCTGTACCATCACCCGCGACGATATTTTATATAGTGGAAATCTCCGCTCTGAAGCCCATCTACGCAACGTGGAGAGCGGAATATTTGAATATATACTTAATTGTCTGAGATTGATTAATTTTGGACGCAATTCTTCAGGCATTTGTTAAATCTCCTTGAGTTTTACTACTTACTCAGGCAACTGCCTGTAAAATGGTCGTTAAAGAAACTGGTCGGTACTTTAGATACTAAAGTCAATATACGTAAATGTTTTTAATATGTCAATAGTTACTCTTTAACAGATTTATGCTTTCTATAATTAAGAATGAGTTACTGGACACAGATTGTTCAATATACGGAGCACCTCAAACGACATTTGCAAACCTTAACATGCTGTAATCATTGACAATATACGCATTGCTGTTATAATTTTTCATGGGCCTAAATATGAAAATAAAAGGTATTAAAGTTTTTAGAACTGGTGATTTAGTAGAAGATAACAAGAGAGCTAAATTCTTATTTGCTGTTACTAAAACAGCGTCAGGTGGTATAAGAGTAGTATTTGATAATAACAGAAAGGAACAAGCTGAAAATATTTTTGAGAATTTCAGTAAACTTAAAGGTCTTAAAGGCAAAACATTAAATCAGGATCCGGATAATTGGTTTCAGTATATGTTAGCGAGGACTCAAAATATGGCTTTTATAACTCATGAGATAGAAGCTGCTGAGCTTAACTCTTCATATGAGCTAAAAGAAGACGAAGATGCTTCCACACTCCAATATAAACTAGATATATAAGAATGCAGCCAAAGACTATACAAGCCCCACCTAAAGAGCAGGGCTTGTAAGCATAGTACTACTCTTGAACGCTTTCCCCAAGATCAAACATAAAATCTGAGATTATGGACTCATTTTCTTCTGTATCTGAACCTCTTTGATTTAGCTCCTTATTTAAATCTTGGGCTATTCTTGAAGAAGTATCTATTAGATTTTCCTCCAAGCTAAACTGCGCAGTGCCAAGCGGAACTACAGTGTCACATTGACCAATCACATCAACAAGCTCTACCCCCAATGATTCGAAATCTAACACAGAGAATGTAGCACCATTATTAGAACGTACACATAGTCCTGAGGCCGGGAATAAGAGGTCATCGATCACAAGTGTGTCTATCAAGCATGTATCTGCAGATGTGACTCCTCCAAATATGCCCAGAATTGCACCTGAATCAGGGATGTCGGATAGGGTCATAACAACATCATTTCCCGTTGATGTAACACCAATAAGGATATTTGTGAAATCATCTACAAAGAAGTAACCGACGTCGCTGAAGTCTGTATTAAGTGAAGGTATCTGGCATTCACTTGGAGGTGGTTGAGTCGGCGGCGGATTAGTAGGTGGCGGGTCCGTTGGTGGTGGATTTGTTGGAGGTGGATTAGTAGGTGGAGGGTTATTACCTCCTCCACTGCTTCCGCAGCCTCCATACATCCCTACTAAAATGAATAACGCTAAAAACGAAAACATTAATGACTTAACAAAACTGTACTTATTAATCTTGCTCATTTCTGAGACCTCCTTTAAGTGTTTTAAAAGAGATTAAC
>BQJP01000108.1 GCA_021604765.1 Thermodesulfobacteriota bacterium | reverse complement strand
ATCAGAATCCGAGCAGAACCTCTTAAAAGGTCTCTGTAAGTGACCGTAAACGACTGGATTTTCGTGTTCATAGACTTCATAAACACCCAAGTCAAGAATTTCATCTAAAACTGCGAAGACTTCGAAAAGTACTTGATAGAGGGTATTTCAGTAAACCCCCAAGAACACCCCGAAGACAAAGAACTGCTCATGAAAGTGATCGAAGTCCTTTCCAAGCACAGACTAGTCAACTCCCAACTCGAGAAAAACTTCTCTCTCGTCCGAGAAATGATAAATCTACTCAAAAAGCACTAAAACTTCAAACACCACCTCCAAAAGACAGAAGAAGAGCGAGACAAAGTAGAAGACTACATCGGACAAATAGACACAATAGAGACAAAATTCGGAGAAATTTTCCAAGAAGTGATTCAAGTAAAGACAAATATACTGGAATTGTAGTAAAAAGAGACTGAGAATCTGAAACAGAGAATTCGAGAGTTCTCTTAAGAAGTAAAGGACTTTAGAGAGCATTTCAAATAAAATGCTCCTTTTGAGTTCTAAGTAACTGATGACTTGTAGAAAGTGAAAGAATCTTTCGAGCAGTTGTAGGAATTTTAGGAGAAAATTGATTTGATTAAAAAAAAGGCCTCAGAATTCAGCGACAAGGAAAATCTCTTCGAACTCGAGAGAACTAAATACAAAGAACTAAGAGAGTGCTAGTAAGACGTAAAAAGATTGAAAGTTATGTGGACCAAAATCGAGACCATTTTGAGTCTATACTAAAAGTGGTCCAAAATTTTGTGGAAAAACATCGACATCGGCGAGTTGTCTCCTGAAAACGAGAAATTGGTCTTGATGTTAAAGCAGCTGCCCAGAGAGATCAAAAACGTTCCTTCTTTCCCAGTAATAGTAGAAAGAGTGCAAAATATGAAAAAAACCCTCAACTGCATCGACATGCTGTCTTCCGAAGCCATGTAAGACAGACACTGGGAGACCATTTCTCTGGAAATTAAGAAACAAATCGATCCAAAGTCATCGACTTTCTGCTTCAAAGACATTTCTTCTACCAATATATACAAATACGAGATGGTTGTTCAAGAAACAACCGAAAATGCTAACAAAGAGCTCAAAATGGGCAACGATTTGGAGAAGATCAACGGAGTGTGGTCGAAATTGTGTTTCGAGTTCGAGGTTTTCGACCAGGCCGGCGGTCCACTGAACATTTTCAAAGGCTTCGACACCATATAAGAGATAATAGACAACGATACTAGTAAGATATTGGGTCTATTGACCCAAGGAAAGTCCGTAGAAGTATTTAGAGAGCAATTGGACTCCATTAAGAAGCAGCTGAACCAAGTCGACAACACTCTCACTTTGTGGTCGAAAGTGCAGAAAAACTGGAAAAGACTCGTGAACATCTTTTTGCTGTCGGAAGACATCAGAAACCAACTACAAGAAGCAACCAAAACGTTCGACGAGAAAAATGCCCAATTCCGAGAAGTGATGTCCGAGGTATTTTTGAACCCAAAAATCATCGATGTGTGTACATCGGAGCGATACTTAGAACTAGAGGAGATTCACAAAGCCATAGAAGAGTGCGAAAAGAAGCTCAATTTATACTTAGAGGAGAAGAAGAAAGTTTTCGCTCGATTTTACTTCGTATCGAATCAGACCCTCATAGACATACTGTCTAATGGCAAAAACATCAAAAAAATCGCCACCCAATATTTGGGAGATCTGTTCGACGGAGTCCGGAAACTGGAAATGGTCTCCGAAGAAGGTAAAATAGACAGTGGAGTGGCCATGGTCGCCAAAGACGGGGAAAGAGTGCAGTTTAAGAGTCCCTTTACTCTCAAAGAAGAGATCGAAATTTGGCTCAAAAAGCTCTCCTTCAAAATAAGGTCCGAATTACAACTCATTCTTCAAGACAGTAAGTAAATGGCAGACGAATTTTTCAACTCTCCGGAAATCAAAGAAGAGAACAAAATGGACTGGATATACAATTTTTGTGCCCAAATCGCTCTACTTACTGTATAAGTGATTTGGACAGAAGATGTCTATAAAAGCTTCGACGATTTGGAAGGCGGAATGAGCAATGCTATGAAAGACTGTTATTCTGGGATTAAGAAGAGAATTGCTCTTTTGATCAAGAAAGTCAGAAACCCCAATCTCACTAAAGAATTAAGGAACAAAATCATCACAATCATCACTATTGATGTGCATTCCAGAGACGTAGTAGAGAAGTTGATGAAAAAGAACATTTCAGACAAAGAGAGCTTTTAGTGGTATTCTTAGTTGAGGTTCTATTATAATAAGGACTGTAAAGAAGTCTTGGCCAATCAGAGACCGAGATTTGAGTGGGAAAAAAGCGAAGAAAGTAATAAGGCCATGATAAAAATCGTAGACTGGGCCAAGTTCTACTCTTACGAGTATGTTGGAAATACCGGGAGATTAGTGATCACTCCACTAACAGACAGATGCTACATCACACTGACTCAAGCTCTCTCTCTGAACATGGGCGGAGCACCGGCTGGGCCTGCGGGAACAGGAAAGACAGAGACTACTAAGGATTTGGGTCGTGCTTGCGGTTTGCCTGTGTTTGTATTCAACTGTTCTGAGCAGATGAACACTGATTCTTTGGGTCAAATATTCATGGGTCTCTCTTAGACAGGGGCCTGGGGCTGTTTCGATGAGTTCAACAGAATAATGATAGAAGTGCTGTCTGTGGTAAGTACCCAAGTTAAGCAAATTCTCGATGCTCTTAAAGAAAAACGAACAAAATTCAATTTCATGGACGAAGAGATCTCCTTAGAAGACACAGTTGGGTTTTTCATCACCATGAACCCGGGATACGCCGGAAGAACGGAACTGCCCGAGAATTTGAAGGCTCTTTTCAGGTCCTGTGCGATGGTAGTGCCCGATCTGATGCTCATTTGCGAGAATATGCTCATGAGTGAGGGGTATACTTAAGCCAGAGAGCTCGCTAAGAAGTTCGTTACACTGTACTAGTTGAGTAAAGCTTTGTTGTCCAAGTAGATGCATTACGATTGGGGACTGAGAGCCGTTAAGTCCGTTTTGAGACAGGCTGGGAAGCTCAAGAGACAAAATGAAGGAAAAGACGAGAATTTGCTGCTTTTCGGGGCTCTGAAGGATTTCAACCTCCCGAAAATCGTCACGGACGACAAGTCCATTTTCATCAATTTGCTGAAAGACCTCTTTTCGGAAGTGGAGAAAGTGCCCGACACTATAATGAACGAAGAATTGAAGCAAAAGGCCATTCAAGCGGCCTCTGACTTAAAACTGGTCACCGAAGATTAGTTTATTTTGAAGGTAATTTAGCTGTCCGAGATTTTGGAAGTTCGACACTGCGTGTTCATAATAGGCCCACCAGGCTGCGGAAAAAGCACAGTGTGGAAAACACTCGCAAATACCCAGAAATTGATGGGAATCGAGACGGAGTTCGATTGTTTGGACCCAAAAGCAGTCTCTTCGGACGAGCTTTTCGGAGTTCTTACTAAAAGTAAAGAGTTCAAAAATGGAGTTCTTTCGCAGATCATCAAAAATCAGTCCAAAAATCAAGGAAAATACAAATCCAGCCACAAAGCCAAATGGTCCATCCTCGACGGAGACATAGACCCCGAGTGGATCGAGTCTCTTAACACTGTCATGGACGACAACAAAGTGCTCACTCTGGTTTCTAATGATAGGTTCCCCTTGACTCCTGCAATGAGACTGTTGTTCGAGATTTCTAACTTAAAATACGCCACTCCTGCAACAGTTTCGCGAGCGGGAGTGCTTTTCATTAACGAGTCTGATATTGGGTGGAAGCCCTACTTCGAGTCTTGGATAAATTCGCACAAAAAGGACCAACTACTATAACAGCAGGGAATAGTGAATAAGGTGGAATTTGACCAGATCGCCGAAAGTGTCTTTTTGAAGTGCCAGCAGTACTTCGAGAATACAGACATACTCAGACTGCAGCATATAGTGCCCGTTGTGACCATAATGATGGTAGAGACCACCTGCACCATCATAGACGGGGTGTTGTTCGAAAATAAGAAGTTTTTGAAGGACCGAAAAGAAGAGGATCTGAAGATGATTTATTAAGGAGTCTTTTTGTATGCTGCGATGTGGGGCTTAGGAGGCACTTTCATGGAAAGCGGAGAAGATGAGCAGTTTTACAGGGAATTTCAGAGACTGTGGAAAGGACAGAGCAGAATCAAGTACCCGGAAGTCAAAATGGGCGGTGGGAAGAATTTGTCGATTTTCGACTTTTACTTCGACTTACAAGAAATACAGTGGAAATAGTACTCTTTGGGTAAGTTCGAAATGGACTCGGACGTGGAGTTCACCAAATTGTTCGTTCCCACGCTCTATACTGCGAGAGTATAGAAGCTACTCAACATTCATATACTATAAAAAAAGCCTATTATGTTAGTGGGCAATGCGGGCACTGGTAAAACAGCTCTCATTAACCAGTTCATGAATGGTCTGCCAGCAGAGTCTTTTCTGAAGAGCAACATAAACTTCTCCTCTATGACCACTTCTGCTTCTCTACAGGAGAACTTGATGGGTTCTGGTC
>BQJP01000107.1 GCA_021604765.1 Thermodesulfobacteriota bacterium | reverse complement strand
CGGACACTTCCCAGATCTGTTAAATATGCGATTTCGAGTCATTCTACATCAGATATGGATTCACCTGTCAACTACAGGATCTTAAAAATTGCGAAATATCCCAAGATGGCAAATCCTGCCAATACTGCGAACAAAAGTACTTCCTTAAAGATGGAAAATGCGAGGCAGTTCTAGAAGAGATACCAAACTGCAAATACTACTTTTCATCAACAGTATGCTAAGAGTGCCAAACAGAGTACTTCGTAAACCCGGAAACTGGAAAATGCGTAAGAGCCTCAAAAGACATACCGAACTGTTTGGTCTACGAAACAACCGATACTTGCTCAAAATGCAACAAATCCCGATTGGCAGAAGACAAGAAGTCCTGTTTGTCTCTGAACAACTCTGAAAATTGCGATTTCTTCTCGGGGACTCTATCGTGCTCTGAGTGCATTGCCGGATATCTTCTCTTTAAGAACAAGTATTTAATAGACATTCAGTTCGACTCTTTTTTCCAAAGGGATTTTTACAAAAACACTGTTAAGAAAAACATCGACTTGCAAATAGAGTACACAGAAAATATAAATATCTGTCAGAAGACCATTTCCAACTGTTTAGTACTCAAAGATACTTACAATTCCTGCGAGGAGTGCGAAGAAGGGTATTATTATTAGAACAATTTCTGCCACGAAAATCCGAAACAAAAAATCGACAACTGTTTAGAGTATACTTCGCAGACTGTATGTTCGGTGTGTTCTCAAGGATACTATTTATAAAGCGATATATGCATAAAGTAAGAAGAAATCGATTTCTGCTAAGAATACTCTAATACTCTGAAAGGAGTCTGTTCTTTGTGCGAGGAGACTTTTTTCTTTAACCCCAACGGAGGAGACAACGGAGACGAAAGTCAGTGTTAAAAGAGAACAGTAATAATAACGAACTGTTTATAGTATGTTTTTGATTAAGAAAAGTGCTAAGAGTGTGACATCAACTACATTCTCTCACCTTCAGGAGACAAATGCTTCTAATAAATAGACAATTGCATTTCTCATTAGTTCATCATAGAAGAGCAGACCAATACAGAGACTTTGAGTTGCAATAAATGTCTCGCTGGGCTGTATGTCAATAGAGTAGGTAGCAATGGAGCTACTTGTGAGTTGTCTCAGAACATCACTGGTTGCTTGTTTTATGAATTCAGTGATTCTGAGTGTATTTAGTGCGACGAGAATCATTATTTGGCCAATTTGTCTTGTCATTTGCATGACTAAAACATTTTAAGAAAACTTTCTTGTGCGAATTAGTCTTTCGAGTCTCCGAATGATTGCAAGTCTTGCGCAGAAGACGAGTCTTTGTTCAAACTATATAACTATTGTGCTGATGTTCCCGTTTTGGATGACAATTGCTAAGTTTACGATCAGAATGCGAAGTGTTATAAATGTTCATAAAACTACTACTTCGACGAACAGCAGCAAAAGTGCGTACAATACTCTATACCAAATTGTACAGAATTGGATAGAACTTCCAAAAAGTGCATTTAATGCGATTCTACTAAGCAATTGATACCCAACAACAATTAAGAAGAGAATAAGTGTGTCAAGATCCCAATTCACTTAGTATAACAATGTACTGATTTCAAGTTCGAAATTGATGGAGACATTCTGTGCAATTAGTGTGAGGGTAAGTATTATCCGAGACGTTTTTTGAACAAGGACTATTCTTTTTGTGTTTTTGAGACTTAATTACAAGAATTCAGAGAAAAGTACACAGATGTTAATAAATTGGCCTTGGAAAACTGCTTTTCCTTCGATTTTCCTTTAAAACAGTGTTTGTACTGCGACCAGAACCAAGAAAAGAGATACATTTCGGGCACAGAAGGATACTGTACAGATGAGTGTTCCATTGACGAAGTGGCCTACACTTTCTTCTTAGACGATGGCAAGCCATACCCTCAGTCATTCATGAAGTGCGTCCGTAGTAACAAAATACAAGTCTCTTTGAACTTAGAGAACTGCAAAAGACTCGACTACGACATTTCAATAGACACTGGAGAGACACTCGGAGAGAATATACTCAAAGGCTGTGTGGAGTGTCTTGACAACTATAAAGGCTATATAGAAGACGAGACTTCTTACCGATACTCTCACTTTGTGGACAAGCCTGCTTAATACTCTCCAAATTCTACTATTCAGTAATAGTCTTTTTTTTCGATTTGGAATAAAAACCCGATTTTCACTCGATGTTAAGAGTTCCATAAGAATATATAGAACGTTTTGTTGATTCCTTTCGACTTCGATGAGGGTTTCGGGGTCAATTAGTTTCCTTCTTTCAAAAATGGGTTCAATTATTAGAAGATTTTGGGGTTTGAGCAGTTTTCGACGAATGTCAATTTCTTCAAATACACCAAAACAGTCAAAATAAGAACCTTCACAGACGATAAGAACATTCAAACGACTTACTTAGGAATAGCCTCTTGTCACTTCGGCACCACTGGAGTGATAGTATTGTCTTCCAAGAGCGATTTCGACCAAGACGACTCTCAGCCTTATATAATCAATGAGTGCGTTGAGATGACTTCTTGTCAGAAAAACACTTTTTACACTGGTCTATGTAATCATGACAGTAAGTGCAACATCGACTTGTTGCAGTCTTGTTCTGTATGTAATGATCAGGACAAAATATTGACTATTCCTTATAAACTGAAGTCTTGGGTCATTCCACTTAATGCTCAGAATGGAGAGTATTTCCCTTTTAAGGTCATTGATGACGTTGTTAGCAATGAGAGAATGAATTTGGTCAATTCTTGCGAAATTAAAGGACTTATTGAAAGTCAGACTTCTTCTTTTCCCAATAATTGCGCTGTTTAAATGGTTTTAGATGCAAAATTGAACATTTACACCATCGATTTAGAACAACCCCCAAACCCAGTCTGCATCGCTTGCAAACCAGGATATCAGCCAGTGCTCTCCTCGTCGGATGCTGCTTCTGTGGACTACAAATACATCACTAGTTGTGAACTAATAAATGAATGCAAGTCATCCACTGAGTATAATAAGTGCTAAGAGTGCAATATCAATTTCGTACTATTATATGATAGTACTGTTAATAATCAGTGGAAAACCAATGGAGAGGATTGTGTATAGAATCTAATAGAAGGGTGTTTGATAGGAGTGGAGAATGGAGTGTGTACTAGATGTAAGGAAGGGTACTATTTGAATGAGAAGGGAATTTGCGATTTAGCAATCAACTCAGAAATATGTATATAAAAAGGCACTCTCACTCCCTATACAAATGCATACCACTACTTGAATGATTATCCATTCAGATTGGGATGTATAAGGTGCAAGGATACTATGCATTCTGTTACTTTCAGTTTTATTCCCCAATTCTGCATTAATAACTCAGCAGACCCCACTACTACCATTGGTAAATAGTTTTATATAGAGAATTGTTAAGAATTTTAGTTCCTCAACAATGAGTTGATTTGCAAAGTCTGTTAAAATGCCTTTTTTTTGACTGATGACTTCAAAGAGTGCATATCCGAGAAGATTTCCAATTGCACAATATACAGAAAAGTCTCGACTAACAACTATACTTGTACTTAGTGCAAGTAGAAGTACTTTTTACAAGATGGACAGTGCAAAGTAGGACAAATATAAGGATGTGTAGAGTACACTAACAAAGAGAACTGTTCGGTCTGCGAAGAAAACCTCGGATACGTAGCAGTGAGAATAAACAACAACCAATTCACCACCTGTTTCAATGTCAGTGACTCTGTACAAGACTGTCTGAAGTACGACTCCACTGATGTGTTTAAAGGGATTCTGAGGTGCACTACTTGTAGAAAGAACTCTTACCCTTTTCTGTTCGATTTGGCCATTAAGACTTGTGGTAAGTTCTTTTTGATCGAAAACTGCTTAGAGTACGATATAAAGGACGATTTCAAAAATAATAACTTTTTCTGCACTAAATGTGCTTTGTAGTACTATGCTTAGAACCAGACCTTCCCTTCTACTTGTATTAAGAGACTCAACTATCCCATTAATAACTGCTTGGAGTACTCTATTGATCAGGACTTGTGTTTGAAGTGTGTTAAAAATTTCTACTTGCACTCCAATAGTCTGAGCTGTCTCCCAAATCCCAATGGAATCAAAAACTGCTGAAAATACACCAACAGTCAAGAATGTGCCGAGTGCTTCTCTCATTATTTCGTAGTAGACAATAAGTGCTCTAAAGTGCCCACCGAGAATATAGTGGAAAATTGTTTCTTTTACGAAAAAGACTTAAACTGCTCCTTATGCGAAAAAGGCTTCGAACTCATTAACAACACTTGCCAGAAATTCGTATTACAGAACTGTAAGACAGTCGGGTTCAATAAGCAGTGCGATGAGTGTGCCGATGGCTATGAGTACATAGAGAGTAAGTGTCAGCAGACCAACTTGACAAACTGCCAAATTTACATTACCCCAAATTCCTGCTAGAAATGCGATAATGGTTTTTATCTCGTTTCTGAGAGATGTTTCGAAGCAGATGTCATTGCTAATTGCTTAGAGTACTCTGAAAAGAGCAAATGTTCGAGGTGTTAGTAAAACCACGTTCTAGAACCGAATGGCAGTGCGTGCACTTAGTTGACTAA
>BQJP01000106.1 GCA_021604765.1 Thermodesulfobacteriota bacterium | reverse complement strand
TAGTCTTTTTCCAGGCTGGCGTGAGAAATTTTCTGCAAGTTACCCTTTAGTATTAATGTCTTGGCTAAATATTCATTACACTGTGGCAAACGATATTGCGCGCTACTAATGACATTCTCAGATAATGCCAATAACGCTTCTGCTTGCTTGCTGATGTCTGCAGCATTGCTTGAGTTGTTATCCAGGTTCGCAATTAGTTTTTTAGCTGCTATTTCATAGTCAGCTAATAAACCTGCTGCAATCGAGAGACGTTGCTGTGCTTTCTCATCCGTCACTTCAACACGGTCAACATTTTCAATCTCTTTTTCATTCATTGTGCCACTGGCATAACTTAGTTGAGCTAATCCGCTCATTATTAAAAGATAGGCAAAAAGACTAGGTTTATTTAAATTCATGTATGTTCCAAGATAGAAGTTAGGAGGTTAATGATAACCATTCGCATTAAAAAACGAAAGGAATATTAAATTATTTTGCCCAATCAGTAGATTAGTTCTTGGATTAGAAGGGGTTCCAGGTCTTCTTGCGGGTGTATTTCATATAGCCGACATTAACCCCGGCTCTTAAGCCAGCGCCCAACCTAAGTGGTGCGAGAACGATGTTGTCGGACTGATGATAATTAGCGCTAATACCGCCGATAAAATACAAGCTACCATCGATCGCAGGGAAGCGTTGAAATAAAGCCGCTGTATTCGGAAGATGATAAACGAGTACATATACCTTAGACGCATTTGCCCCCGCATCAAAGCCGATAGACGGCCCAGTCCAGTGAACGGTTGTGTTGTCGTTATTTTTCATGGAGAGCACACCACTACCATATCGTGCTCCGACCCCGATTGCACCACTGGCTTCATCGCCTTTTATGATGGCATTGGGTCGCCCATGCTCTTTGAAGATTTTCTCTATTACTTCGCCCAATCCTTCAGCTCCTTCACCGAAGAAATCTGCTGCATCGTCCAGAACGGTATCTTTTTCGTAGTTACCGTCTTCGGCAAAAAGCGGTGTAGATATAAAAGCGATGAAAATGCTGATTAGCAAGAGTGTGCGTTTGATCATGATATTCCTCGTTAGCTAAGGATTTATTGCTCAAGTATAAGCGTAAATAAAAAGTGATTAAAACATTTGTGCTTCGACTGTGATGTTATTCACACGATGGGTATTTTATTTCTTCTAACTTGATATTTTTTTGTGCAGGTGTGGCATGGATGATTTATCACCGGCTTTCATGTATCTCTTTTCGCCATCCGTAGCAGTTACATTCTCATAAACGCCGTTATCACGTTTTACTAATTTGGTAAAGCCATGTTCTTTGAGCCTTGAGTTCCCAGTAGGAAAACCGATAGCGACAGGTCGGATGACCAATCTGACTGGTGCAGAGACATCAGTGTCTCCAAGTGGAATCTGAGCAGTAAAACATATTTCTCCCCAGGTTTTTAACTTGTCATTGATGCCATGATAAACCTCTACGGTTTTACCATTGTCTTCACAGAAATAGTCATAAGTAGGCATAGTGGTGTTACTTTTTTAATTTAATAATGACTGATGATTATAGAACAGTTTTTTGCTCTAGAGAACGTTCCTGATATATCTACGCGAATATGAGTTATATTTTTATTTTTGCCATTTTTCTTACGAGATCTCGCAGGGACATAAAGTAGAGGCTCCTAAATAGTAGAGAAGCCTAAAACGATGATTTTATTCCCATTCCAGTTCTGTAAAAGCTCTTGAAACATTTGTTGGGTGTTGATAATCATGCAGCAACCAGTTCGAGAGATTATCTTTGTCAATATTTTCTGCAGCTTCATTTACAAATTGACCTTCCTCTATAGCTTGGCGTGTTTCAGCCAATAGCCGTTGTAAGTATTCTCGTTGTTGTTTAATTGCTATAGGTATTGAGTCAGCAACATTGCCATGACCGGGTATTACTAGCTTAACCTCAAGGCGGAGTAGATCCTCCATTACTTTTACCCACCCGATGAGACTACCTGTTAATGATGGAATTCGTTCGCGGAAGATTAAATCACCAGCCCAAAGTGTATTGGTTTTCTTATCAATGATGATTAAATCACTACGGCTATGAGATACAGGAAAAGGCACTAAGGTTAAAATCCGATCACCTAAATCTAATTGGCTAGATTTGTCGATTAAAATATTTGGTCCTACTATAGAAGATGGATCTGGATTCGAGCCTAGATCGTTTTTAAACTGTTCTAGAAAGAATTCTCGATTTTGTTCAACCTCAGCGGCGAGCTGTTGATGTCCAACAAATTCCGGGTTTTCTAAGACAAATGCTTTGTTACCAAGCATATGATCAAAATGCACGTGTGTATTGATGACATAACATATGGGTTTATCTGATATTGATTTGATCTTTTTGAGTAATTCCATTCCAATATCGATCGAACCCCCGGTGTCAATGACAGCAATACATTTATCGCCGACAATGAATCCTATGTTGGCAATATCATCGTGTTTAATGTCATCTATAGAAACATGGACACCTATATGTAAATAATTACCTTGCGCTACTTCAGTAATATTAAAGTCATCTTTTGCGCCGGAAGCGATAACGAAATGCGTCAAACTTAATAATGCGATTAGCATGAAGTTTTTTATGATATTCATATGTTGGTTACGCCTGGATTAGTTTGATTATTTGTTTTAGTGATTTTGTTAATCGATTTTTATCTTCAAATGCCCTTGCAGATAACATGGTGCCTTCAAATGAAGAAAATAGTGTTTTTGCGCATTCAGCTGCACTCATATTAAATTTAAAAACCTTTTTTTCTAAGCCGTCTTTTAAGATAGATGTTAACCAGGTTTCGCTGTCTATATAAAACCCCCGGACTTCAATTTTTATTGGATCAGGCAAGGTAGAGATATCTGTTGTTAACATGCCGCATGGACACATTTTGTAATCGTTACCCATTGTGCAGGTAAAGAGTTCTGCAAAGGCCTGCAGTTTTTTTAGAGGAGAGTCTGATTCAG
The DNA here is from genome assembly GCA_021604765.1 of Thermodesulfobacteriota bacterium. GTDB lineage: Bacteria > Desulfobacterota_D > UBA1144 > Nemesobacterales > UBA2774 > CR02bin9. Next base: position 1,650 of record BQJP01000106.1, on the reverse strand, counting down.
CATCAATCTTATTTATAGCAGACTTATGCATAAGCCTGTACCTCTCCATAACGGATTTCCCCAAGTCATATTTACTTGGGTAGTGGTAATGGATGCTGGCAGTTCTAATGCCGATTAACTTTGAAATATCACCATAGCTAAATGCATTAAAACCATGCTTCTGAAGCAGTTCAGTTGCAGCATTTATGATTTGTTCGGATGTTGTCATATATCTACCTTCTAGTAGATAGAATAGACATAAAGTTTCAGATGTCAAATTGGTAACGCTTGTTGTGCCTAGATTATGTTTCGTAAGTTTTTGAAAATAAAGTTGTTATAATTTTATTCTTGTCGGATTCAATAATTTAGACTAGTGTTATATGCGGGAATTATGAAAAGCGCTGTCAAAACTTATCAACTTACGCTCACTCTTTTACATGATCTATGCAAAAGAGTATCGAAACTGAGAGTCCATGCCAATGGGTTCCAATCTTCACATCATCATTAATGCAAGGGGGTGTCATGTTCGAACACGATCAGGAAATAGTAAATTCATTACTAAGCGAAAACAATGATTTCAAAAGACTGTATGAAAAACACAATGTTTTAAAAAATACAGTTAAAGATGCTAATGATAAAAACCTAAAAGTTGATCAACTTAGTCTGGAAGGACTTAAAAAAGAAAAATTAATCTTGAAGGATCGAATGGCGAGCATTATAGAAGATTACAAGCACGATCACGCTTAGTTATTATCAACAAATTCATATTAAAACCCTGCTTATTGCGGGGTTTTTTTATGTGCAGGATGACTTGTATGCTGCGATCGTGGCGCAGTGTTGTCTTAAAGAATGCGTGGCAGGGTTTGTGTCTTCGATACAAACATGAGATGAATCCTAAGTGCCAGCACTAAATGAATCTCTATAAGTAATACTTTTTGTGTGGCTGTTAAAATTTAAGGTTATTAGATAATCAGTTTTGTCGTGTTGCAAAAATATAATAACTTTTAAAAAGTAAACGATTAGTTTGAATGTGCCGATTAAAAAACAAGCCGGATGCCGATAATTAAGAGCATGCTAGCAAGGACAGGACGCATAATTTTGTCCGGTAAAAAAGTACCAAAATGGCTCCCTAGATAAATTCCTGGCAAGGAACCAATAAGTAAACTGCCTAATAAAATATAGTTTACTGTACCAATATGTGCATGTCCTAGTCCTGCTATGGTAGTAATTGGTATTGCATGAGCAAGATCAGTAGCGACTATCTTAATGGCTTTAAACTTTGGGTAAAGAAAAAATAAGAATGCAGCACCAATCACGCCTGCGCCTACAGAAGATAAGGTGACAAGAACGCCAATCAAAACACCGGCAAAGATCGTGACTGGTTTTCGATATTTTCGATGGAGTAACTTTAAAGCTGCAAATTTTTCTTTTTGACTGAATTTATGTAATTGATTTCGAGTTAATAAAAAAAGCGCCGTCAGGATCAAGGCGACACTTAGTGTAGACATAATTAGATTGTCATAATTAATTCCGGATGCATCAAGATGCTTGATAATAAATATTGAACAAATTGATGCAGGTACACTACCTAGAGACAGCAACATAACGATCGGCCATTGAATGTTGCCGTGTTTGTGGTGTACGAAAACACCTCCTGATTTGGTGATTGCT
>BQJP01000105.1 GCA_021604765.1 Thermodesulfobacteriota bacterium | reverse complement strand
GTCGTCCAACGACTCCCTCTCCAACACAACAATAATCTATTCAATACCCATAATTCTCTGCTGGAAGGCCGGTGCGTTCAACATAGCGTCATCGCTACGACCATCGCTCAACGCTCTGTCTCGCTTTGACGCTTATTTGTTATCGGATTTTTCTTTTTATTTAATTTCAAAAATCATGTCCTCTGAACGTTGTTTTTCTGTCGATGGACATCTGTAATAAATGTTTCTGAAAATATAAATGTCTTTTGATTCTGCTAATTTGATTAACGTTTGAGCTTGTTCATCAAATCTTGCACCATTATTAATAGTTCTTGATGGTAATTCATCAGATGAAATTCTAATGACTTCAAATTCTATTACCTTACATCTCGCATCAAATCCACAGCATTCAATATATGCATTTATTCCCTTTTGTACTCTAAATTCAGCAATAGGAATTTTTACTTCTGAATTGGCTTTATATTTTGAAAGTCTACAAACTGCTTTCAGTTGTTTTGCCTTTATTGTCTCAATTTCTATTTTGCCATCTACTTTAATATGAAATTCTATTACACCTGAACTATCTGGATGGACTTTAAATTTCTTATTTATTTTCTCAATCTTTAGTTCGATTGGTTTTTTCTCATACAAATAGATATCGGGAGTGATTAAAAAAGCAGATACTTGTTCTTCAGTCAAAGAAGAATCTTGCATCGCAATTATCGAGATATAGTTATCTATTCCTGCTATTAAATCATTACAGGTTTCGGTATGTACAATTACTTTATCCGAATTCTGTCCGTTACAAAAAGTAATAGAAAAATAGAATATTGCGATTAGGTATATTTTCATGTTGATTTTATCACGTTAGTTTTGTCACGTTGGTTTTTTTTTAATTTCCGATAACGTCCAGTGCCCGCGCAGCCGCCACCAGACCATCATTTGCTTAAAAATACATCCTTTTATTGTCCGAAGCAACTTAACCAAAACACTGCAATATTTGGCGGTTGACGCTGGCACACTGTTAGGGGCTGGCTTTCAATTTTTATTCCTCTTCCTCTTTGTACTCTTTAATCGCTCTTTGAACTTGGTTTATCAATTCGGCCTTATTTGGTAAATAGTAAACATATTTGGATGCAAAAATTTGATTTGCCAATCCTCCTAAAGCGTATTCTGCAATAATTTCGTCTTTATCTGCACACAGAATAATTCCTATCGGATCTGTATCAATTGATTCATTTATCTCAGTTTTATAGTAGTTCAAATAAGCATTCATTTGACCAATATTTGCTGGTTTCAATTTCCCCATTTTCAGATCAATCAGTATAAACGCTTTGAGAATTTTGTTATAAAACACCATATCAACATAATGGTGAATATTACCTATCGTAATTCTTTGTTGAGATCCTACAAACATAAATCCCCTTCCCAACTCAAGTAAAAAATCCTCAATATGACGGATTAGCTTTCTTTCAAGGTCTTTTTCTAATATGGGCTTATTCTCTGGAATTCCTAAAAATTCCAAGACGTATGGTTCTTTGATAAGGTCGCCTGGTTTTTCAATTATTTGACCTTTCTTGGATAATCTATAAAGTTCTTTTTTGTTGATTTCTCCTTTGGATAGGAGCAATTTCTCGAATAACGAGCTCTCAATTTGTCGTTTTAGTTCTCTTACTGACCATTTAGAATTACTGGTTTCCTGTTCATAAAATGCTCTCTTTTGGCCGTCTTCAATTGATAACAATTCGCATAAATGGCTCCAACTAATGTGTCCAGGCAGTGTCTGGACATCCGGATATTTTTGATAAAAGGACCTCATATTGAACAAATTAGACCTTGAAAATCCCTTTCCTAATTGTTTAGTTAAGGCCTTAGAAATATCCAAAACTAATTGTCTAGCCGTAATTTCTTCCTCATTTTCTCTTTCCACTATTATTCTTCCAATTTGCCAATAAGTATTGAGCAGTTGATTATTTACTGTTCTTTCTATGGTTTGCTTGGAGTTGGATACAATTACTTTTATATCTTCAACTAATTGCTCCAAATAATCATTTCGCTTGCTAGGTTTCATAGCATTTTTTTACTTACAATTTCGGCAGAAAATCTATTCTTTTTGTGATCTTTTTGTCTTTTCTTGCTGGCCCCTAACGTTTGCTTATGTGCGGTGCGACCGCAGGAAGCATCGACATCATAAGCTGTGTTGGGCGAATTTTCAAAATTAAATTCTACAGTAAACTCTTAAAACTTACTGAATACACTTTATTCAATATCCCCTTGCTTAGTTTAGTCCATAAATGAATTACTATAAGCTCTTTTTATAAGATAAGGTTTCAAAAAAAACTATTTAGGCACCACACTCAATACCCTCAACTCCACATTGAATAATTGTAGGGTTTGCCTCCCCACAAGCAGGATTCATAGTTCCAGCGAAGTAGCTACGTACAGAATGTTCACCTACTAGAACAGTTTTACAGTGCTCTTCACCAGGTGACAAAGTAGCAACTTTCACACCGTCAATCAAGACATCATGGTCTTGATCTGTAGCAGATGAGTTTTTTACACATAAAATTCCTGTTTGGTTGACTTGACAGGGTGGAATTTCACAATTATCGCCTGCGAATCCATCTATACAAAAACAATCTCCGTTTTCACATATACCTCCGTTTAAACACGTCGTGCTTTCACAGGGATCAACACAAGATGATAAAAGCAATCCGAAGACTAATAATAGGTAAAGGTTTTTCATAGTAGAAATTATTGATAGGTAAGATAAATGGTACTTGATGAGCGATTATTAGGAAAACTCGAACTGTAACTTTCAACGGTTACTGATAAAAGGCATCCATCACTATCTCTGTCATAAGAATAATCATTGAAACTTAATATATCACTATCTGATCGTTCGTAAATACTGCTTTTGAGTAGGTTCTCAGAAGGCTTCCCCCCGTAATAAAGCCCTCTGTTATAATTGCTCCTCTCATTCTCCTCATTCTCATAATAGGTGTATAATATAGTCTCCGTGATAGCATTAGAAGTAACTGACGCTGAAAAATACCCTAGTACTCTCTCCAAGTTATTATTAGCATCATAAAAATATCTTCGTTCTGAACTCACAAAGGAATTGATAGTACGAATTTCCTTTATCAAATAGTCATTATCATCGTACTCATATATGGTAGTTTCATTGCCAGTAACTATACTATCTGCTAAACTACGATCATTGAGAAATACCTCTGATGTTACGCTATCTTGAATTGGAACGATATAACCTTCAACAATAATCCTGTTACCTTCATAGAAATAGTTAGAGATTACTTCAGGAGTTTCTATCATTGATACACGATCATTATTATCGTAGAAATACAAGATCGTTTCTCCTCCATTAGATTGTTCTGAGGACAATAGCTTGAGACGATCAAGTTCAGGCATTGCATCATCTTTTTCACATCCACTAATAGTAATAGTTAGAGTTAGTATCATCAACAAGAAATGGGCTTTATTTAACATCATTAATAGATTTAAGTGCAAGTTGTACCTCTCAACTCATGATGGTACAACTAACAGTAACAAAAAATTAAAAGGATTTGGCAGCACGCACATGAAGATTTTCAAACTTAGCGATAAGGGCAAGGAAGCCATTCGAGAAGTCATTCTTAAATACCTTAGACCACGCAAAGTCAGCATCGTATTCTGTAGAACTCCAATACTCATCATTTGCAAAGTCGCCATACCCGTTTTGATCCAAATTGGTGTACATTAAATCTAATTCCTTTATTGATGGCAGGAACCATTGATTTCCAAAGTCTCGACACAATTTTGATGCTATCCCATTAGTTGTACAAGCTGTCAAAATTTCACTAGTGTTTATAAAACCATGTCCTATCTCCGCTCCAATCCCATCAGGTAAATTTCCTCCATTCCAAGGGACATTATTTAGGCTCACAATATCAGTTCCAGAACACCCCCAAACCGCAGAATCATCCATAGCTGCGACCATCCCCTCAATTCCGTCTATCTCATCATTTACATCTACATAAAATATCAATCCCCCTTTGTAAAACTTACCATATAAACTATCAATGGGAATATTTCCATTCACCAACTCTAATGGCGTTCTTCCCCCGTCCAAGAGGTCTTGCACTTTTGTAGAATCAAATCTTTCGCAATTAGTACCTAAGTAACCATCAAGACAGTCGCAAAGTCCGTCAAGACAAGTTCCTCCATTTTGGCAATCTATATTATGAGTAATACATACATCTTCTATCTCACAATCAATCCCTGAAAAACCATTTGGACAAAAACATTCGCCATTATCACATATCCCTCCATTGAGACAAACAACGTTATCGCATTCATCGGCACACGAATTAATAATTCCTAAGCCAAAAAACATTAATAATAAATATTCAATTTTCATAATTATGGTGTTTAGCGTATTTCAATTCATTGTCACAAATTTGATTTATTTTTTCCAAAAACAAGATGAAAGCGGAAGGCTTTAAATTATGAATAACAGCAGGTTAAATTTTTTAACAGCATCAACAAGAGTTTTTAGACTTAGACAAGTTTTTATTTAATCGCACCTTAATTTCGCCCAACGATTAGCTACACGACGTAGCGGCGTTTAGCCGCTATGGTCGTTGTAGCTGGTGTTGAACGAACCCGCTAAAGCGGGAACCTTGCCACCTGGCCCACTCAAGATAGCATAATTCTCCTTATCTTCCTATTTCACTAAATCAATATCATCATGGTAAAAAAAAGCATTATTAGCCCATCGAAGTGATTTGCAA
>BQJP01000104.1 GCA_021604765.1 Thermodesulfobacteriota bacterium | reverse complement strand
CTTAACTACGTTTTCTAGTCATCATACTTCCCAATTTAGCTTTAAAAAAAATAAGCTAAATTTGGAGTATAATATGAAAACTCAATACAACATTGCGCTATTTGTAAATATTCACCTAATCGGCGAATACTTCAAATAGCTCATCGTTGGCTGCAAGCAAAAGGAACTTTTGCATTTGAAAATTTGTAAAATCAGATATGAATAAAAAAGAAAAAGAGTTAAAAGAAAAGATAAACAATTTGTCAGATTTTACTTCTGAATTCATTCAAAGTTCTGAAAGAATTCTTGTGGCAGGAAATCAAAAAATATTCGTTTTAGATTTATTTTCAAACGCTGTTAATAATCGTTCGATTTCGACAATCAATGGATTCCTTTCATTGATTAAAGAAAATAACTACTTGTGTGCGATACCATTAATCAGAATGCAGCTTGACAATGGCTTAAGGTTCTTTGCATCCACCTTAGTTGAAGATTCAAATGACTTCTTTAATCATTATCTATCTGGTAAAGCAATTAGAAATTACAAAGACATAAATGGGAATAAACTCACAGATTTTCATCTTTCAAAAGAGTTGGAAAAATATTTCCCTGGTGTTAGAAATTTATATAAAGAAACTTCTGGATATATTCATTTAAGTGACAATCATTTATTTGCGACAACTTCTATCGATGAAAATATCAAAGATAGAAAAATAGAAGTAAGGGTTGGAAATTACGATGTATACTCAATTGAATCCAAAATTGATTTTGTTTCTACCATGATAGAAGTATGTAAAATGGTCTTAATAATTGTAGAACAATGGAAACATGAAAAAATAAGGTTATCAAATATCTACGAGAAAAATAAGTAAATTTAGTTTTATCTTAAAAGTAAATAACGATAAGAATGAACTTAAAATCAGGTGTATTAATAATCGGCTCATTGTTATGGCAGGACTATGTCCATAGAATAGGAGATGACATAAGATTAAACTGGCGTAATTCTTATTTAGATCTGGATAATAAAATTCACGTTAAAGTACCAATTCGGTACGGCAGAATATCAAACTCTGAAATCCCAACAATGGTATTCTCGAATTATATGAAGACTAAATTAGGTTTTGGATACCTAGTTCCATTTAAAAATAAAATACATTCAGAAGATCAGTTGATATCTCATACAGTGGCATTATCTGTTGCAGAAGGAATGCGAGGAAATTTCGTAACAAGTTGGGGAGTGTTAGTTTACTTATTCAACAATAACAAGATCTCTAATGAGGATAAAAAAGAGATCGTTAGATTTTTCAGAAAAAGAAAAAATAGATCGTTTGAAATTAAAGACTACAAAACTAAAGGTGAAAGGTCATGTTTAACTAAATCTATGAAATTAGATATCAATTGGATTGAACCAATAGCTAAATCAGATCAAGAAGAATTAGAAACTTTTGATGTTATATTTGCAACAGCGACTAAACCTAATCCTATTAGGCCAACAACAAAAATACTTGCTGAAAAAATTTGGGAAGATACAGATAGAATGTATTTCTTAAATAATTTAGCAAATGGAATTATAACTCAAGATGATTTTGAAATTTCAAGCCAACTGAAAAGAAAAAAATAAGCCTGCAGCCAATCGAGTAGGGAGAAGTGAGCCATAAAGCCCACCCCAGCCCTCTCACACCACTGAGCGTACGGATCACGTACTCAGCGGTTCACAGAACAACTTAACTTTTCTTCTTGGCATGTTTTACCTTCAAGTAGTATTCCAAGAATGGGATGTATCCCCGTTGTCTAAGCCGATCTTCGGTGACAGTGGTTCCCATAATTGGACTGCAAGCTATCCGCCAGCCTCCCAGACGTGACCATGCAAAGCGACGTGCCCAACTTTTCTCGATGCCTAATTGGATAAATGCACGATACCTCCGTCCGGGTTTCTTCCATTGTTTCCAGATACAGTAACGTAGGCGACAGCGCACCCAGGCATCCATATCTTTTAACTTTTGGTACCCCGTAGCGTATTTGAAGTATTGCACCCATCCGATCATCAAACTGTTGAGTTCATCGATGCGCTCTCCTATCGTTTTCGGTAGGGTTTTACGAGTGATAGCTTTGATTTTCTCTTTGAGCCTGACCCAACTTTTCTTGGCGATGCGCAGGCGATATTTGCCGCGTTCCCCTTTCGTGTAAGTTGGTACAAAGCTGTGTCCCAGTAGCGTGAAGTTTACCGGTCGGCAAACATTCGTTTTCTCTTCGTTGACTTCCAGGAGAAGTTTTACTTCAAGATAACGAGTAATGCTTGCTCTGGCTCGTTCGGCCGCTGACTTGGATTTAAGGAAAATACTGCAATCATCCGCATAGCGCACGAAGCAGTGGCCTCGTTTGGTCAGTTCCTTGTCCAGTTCATTCAATAAAATGTTCGATAGCAAGGGGCTCAGTGGGCCACCTTGCGGAGTACCTTGGCTTCGCGGACTAACTGTTCCGTTTTCTGTCATACCGCATTGTAGATAGCGGCGTATCAGGCGTAGGAAAAGTTTGTCCTTGATCTTACGTCTCAGCAGTCCCATCAGTTTATCGTGATCGACCTTATCGAAGAACGATTTGAGGTCTAAATCTACGATGTCCTGGCGTCCTTCATTGATGTATTCCAAGGCTTGGAACAAGGCTTGATGAGCATTGCGATTTGGTCGAAACCCGTAGCTGAATGCTGAAAATTCAGGGTCGTACAATGGGCTTAATACCTGATGTATGGCCTGTTGTATCAGTCGGTCAACTACCGTAGGAATGCCCAATTGGCGTTGTCCGCCGTTGGGCTTGGGGATCTTCACCCCTCGCACAGGCAAGGGGCGATAAGTCCCTTCCAGGATCTCTGAACGAATGCGTACCCAATGTGTTTTCAGGTATGTCGACAGATCCTCTGTCTTCACTCCATCTACACCAGGTGCGCCTTTGTTCTTAACCACTTGTTCGTAGGCTGCTCGCAAATTAGCGTTGCTGACTACTTGCAATAGCAAGTTTTCCATACAGATTAGAAAGTTTTGTTTGCCTCTACTCTTTCCTCCGAATAGTCTGCTATCCGCCATTCGGCTTCCATTGCTGACTATGGTTGGAAAGCAGCTTCAGCTGTTCCATGTTCAGCCCTTGACGGCTACCCTCTCACATTTTGCCGCCGACAGCATGGTCGGTATTTGAGATGTGGTTTGGCTCCGCTACTATGGCCTCTGCTGACTTCTTGGCTCCTAGTAAAACGAGACTACGCCAAGACCTCCCCAGGTAAGGTGCACCCTCTTTCCGTCGAATCTGCCTGCATCTACATAGCCACGCATACAGTAAGTCCTAGCCTTCGGTATGTTGTGCTACCTTGACCGCCCAGCCATGCCTCTTATGCAGTTCCTATTCGTACATTCCGACTTTTGCAGTCCCGCTTACTTCAGACCATCCGTCACCGGAAACGCCCTTGCGGCTTGCTAGACGCCCGCTTACTCGGGCGACAGGAGAACTTGCATCTCCCTAGAGTTCTGAGTCTTCTCTCAGAATAATTCCTTAACTTTGAAAGGAATTAGGTGCCCATTCTGGGCACACACACCGCATACCCGTCAAGCCTCCTAAACGTCGGCCTGCGGGTATGCAACCGTTACATTCAATTAAAAAAATGAAAGATCTTGGATTCATATATATTGCTTGCTATCTATTAATTTTCTTCGGCTGCGGAGAATCAGTTAAATATTACAGTAACAATTATGAAATTGAAAAAAACACTAAAGAAATTGAAAAAAACCCGAATAATGATGAAGCCTACAACATGAGAGGAGTTGCAAGGTTAAGTATTGGAAATTGCAGTGAAGCATTAAAAGATTTTGAATCTGCAATTAGAATTAAAGAAAACATATCTGAATATTACTCAAATAGAGGAAGAGCTTATAACTGTTTGGGCAATTTTAAATTAGGAATTCAAGACTGTAGACAAGCAATTAAATTAGATTCATTAAATTTATATGCTCATACTAACTATTCTTGGGGATTGTTGCACACAAATCAATTTGAAGAATCTATTCGACATGCACAAATCGTAATTAATAAAAATACTATTAATAAAGAACTCAACGCAATGGCATATAATAATAAAGGAAGTGCCTTGATGATGATGAAAAATTATAATGAAGCAAAAGAAGCCCTAAAAAAATCTACAGCTAACAATCCAAATAACGAATTACCATTTGTTAATCTTGGACAGATAAACACAATGCAACTCAATTTTAAAGAGTCTCAAATTAATTTTGATAAAGCATTAAAAATAAACAGCCAATCGAAAGAAGCTTTTTGGGGATTAGGGAATTTAAATTTGAAACTGGGAAAGACGGATAAGGCTTGTACTTTTTTCAAAAAGGCTATTGAACTTGGTGCAAATTATACTGATACAAAAGGAGAATCCTATGAGTCATTTTATAAAAAAATCTGTAAAAATAAAAACTGAATGTAACAAATAAGCGTCAAAGCGAGACAGAGCGTTGAGCGATGGTCGTAGCGATGACGCTATGTTGAACGCACCAGCCATCCAGCAGAGAATTATGGGTATTGAATAGATTATTGTTGTGTTGGAGAGGGAGTCGTTGGACGACACTTTTGATAGGAGCAAGTAAAACGATCAAATAAGAGAGTTAAAAGGAGCATCCGTTCATTGAATTATTGGTAAAAAAACAGCTTTTTAAGCAAGTCCGGGCATGAAGATGGCTGACGGCGCTGAGCCGTTACCCAAAAAATGCTATTTACTGTGCCCCTGAGAATAATGAGGAGGTGCCCGACTGTGCGGCAGTTGATTGAACGGTCGTTGTTCGATGGCACCGACGCTCCCACAATGAGGACAAGTATCCAGCGGTCGGCCTAGCATTTTTTCCAGGAATTGGGTTTTACGCTGTCCTTTGGTCAGCAATACCGGTGGCGGCAATGGCGGTTGTTTCAAAGC
>BQJP01000103.1 GCA_021604765.1 Thermodesulfobacteriota bacterium | reverse complement strand
AACTAACAGTCTTTACTTATATGATTTCATGCCTTATATTAATACAGAAATCATATTAAAGGGAGTGTTCCATAATGGCAAGGGTAACTATTGAAGATTGTTTAGAGAAAGTTGTAAACAGATTTGCTCTTTCGGTGGCTGCTATGAAGAGGGCAAGACTGCATGTCAAAGGTGCTCCTGTACTTTCAGAAGAGACAGGCAATAAAGATGTTGTATCTTCATTGAGAGAAATTGCAGAAGAAAAAGTAAAAGTAATTTACCCTGTAGGTCAGGACGAGTATTAATTTAACGTCCAGTCGCAACAGAAATTACATCTTAATAAACTGTCTGACTTATTACTAAAGTTGTATCCATCAGAAAATACCCATTTTTAGATCAAAGCTTAACTTTCAATGTCTAGTTACGTGTTATGTTGCCAGTATATGGCAGATCGGATATGTTTTGAGTTTATCCAAAGATCGGATATTTCATTTTAAAATACCATGCTCAAACAAATACAAATAGGCATTGATACCGGAGGAACCTTTACAGATTTTGTTTTCTTTGATGGCGAAAGTATTACTATCCATAAAGTCCCCTCTACGCCCAATGATCCCTCTAAGGCTATTATCTCAGGCATTGAAGAGATGCTTGGTAACGGGCAATTAGACCTACACATAGTTCATGGCACTACAGTGGCTACAAACGCTCTATTGGAGAGAAAAGGTGCTCGTATTGCTCTTATTACAACTAAAGGTTTTGAAGATGTAATACAAATAGGTAGGCAGAATAGAGGCGAGCTTTATGACGTTTTCTGGGAAGCTCCACTATCTCTTGTCCCTCCATCCTTGAGATTTGGTATAACAGAGAGGACGAATTTTGAAGGCAAGATCATTAAAAGCGTAGACAAATCAGAAGTGCTAAATCTTTGTAAAAAGATCAAACAGCTTGATATAGAAGGTATTGCCATCTGCTTTCTGCATTCATATGCAAATCCTAAGAATGAACAAATGGTGGAAAAACATCTAAATAAGCTTGAGATCCCAATCTCAAGATCTTCTAAGATCCTTTCCGAGTTCAGAGAGTATGAGAGGACATCTACAATTGTCGCTAATTCGTATTTGCTGCCAAAAGTTAAGAATTACATGGACACGCTGTCGCAAAAGCTGCCAGGTGCCGAGATTTCAATAATGCAGTCAAGCGGTGGAGTAATGTCTCCGGATCACGCATCTACTGAGCCTGTGAGGGTCATACTTTCTGGTCCCGCCGGTGGGGTTGTCGGTGCTGTTAAGCTCACCAAGTTAACCGGTCACAGTAAGATAATTACTTATGATATGGGAGGCACATCTACGGATGTTGCTCTTTGTGAGGATGGCCCAAAGGTTACAACGGAAACTGTAATTGACGGCGTCCCAATAAAAATTCCTATGATTGATATTGCAACCATTGGCGCGGGCGGTGGATCTATAGCGCGTGTTGATTCCGGGGGAGCCCTTAAAGTCGGCCCAGAAAGCTCAGGGGCAGATCCAGGTCCTGCTTGTTATGGAAGAGGGGCAGAACCTACAGTTACTGATGCTAACCTGGTACTTGGAAGAATTAAAGCGGATTCTTTCCTGGGCGGTAGAATGAAAATATTCCCCGATAAATCAAAGTCATCTCTTAAAAAACTCTCACGCCAACTGAAGCTTTCCATTGAAGAAGTGGCAGAGGGGATAATTAAGGTTGCAAACGCCAATATGGAAAGAGCGCTTAGAGTAATTTCTCTTGGAAAAGGATATGACCCAAGAGAATTTGCCATGCTTTCTTTCGGAGGGGCAGGGGGGCTTCATGCATGTGAATTAGCTCAAGCAATGGAGATGAAAACCGTAATTTTCCCAAAGGATCCGGGGGTGCTGTCCGCTCTTGGTATGCTTGCGGCAGATATGTTTAAAGATTACAGCCTTACTGTTTTTCTAAATCAGGATGAAGCTAACTTTGCGGTATTGGAGGAAGCATTTTCATCTCTAGAAGTTAAGGCACATAAAGATTTTCCCTCTCATAAAATTAAGTTTAAAAGGTTTTTAGATCTCAGATACAAAAGACAGTCTCATGAAATCACAGTTCCGTATAGTAAAAATTTTATTGGGGCTTTTCATCGAACACATAAAAGAATGAACGGATACAATAAACCCAAGAGCGAGATAGAAGTTATTACTTTAAGGTTAAGAGCTATTGCAAAGAAAAGGGAGCTTGAAGTTCCGTGTCTTCAAAACAACAAAATAAAAATAGAACCTAAAAAGGAAAAAGTTATATTCGGCGGAAAAAGTATTAATCTAAGAACGTATCATAGAGACTACTTTTACCCGGGTTATAAATTTAAAGGCCCCGCTTTGGTGTTAGAGGATACTTCTACTATATTAATTCCGCCAGGTTACAAATGTCATGTAGATGAATGGGGTAATATTATCGCTGTTCTTTAGAGCAATATGTTTTTAGAAAGTAAAGGGAACTAAAATTGAGTGATACAATCTTAAAGCTTGAGAAGCTTCTCTCGGAGAGAAGCTCAAAAGAGATAATCAGAGAAGGTGATTTTGTTCATGCCTCGGTGATGATGATACTAAAGAAGAGTGATCCGGGTTACTCATTACTCTTCATTAAAAGACCTGAAAGTGAGAAGGACCCATTCTCCGGGCATATGGCATTTCCCGGGGGAAGTATGGAGAAGGATGATAGTAGCAAACTTGAAACAGCTATACGTGAGACCCACGAAGAGGTCGGAATAAATATTACGCAAAGCGCTCGAATTATTGGTACTTTACATGATGTGAATCCAAATAATCCAAGGGCTAGGAACTATGTTGTAACTCCTTATTTGTCTGTGTTGAATGAGGAAGTGACAATAATTCCTGAAGCTAAAGAAGTAGAGACGACCGTTTGGGTCCCTATGCGTCATTTGGTTGACGATAGGAATAAAGAGATAAGGATTAGAGAAAGAGATGGGAGGCAAGTAGAAGATTACGCTTACAATTACGAGCAATACCTTATTTGGGGTATGACAGGTAGAATTCTGCACCAGTTTCTCTCTTTTTCAGCACATCTGTTCTAGAATTCTGGATTTTCATTACCTCAGATGATAGAATTTCATAAAAGAACTATTTTAGGAGACAAAAATGTCCGTAAACAAAGTAATGTTAATAGGTAATTTAGGACGCGACCCAGAAATTCGCTACACGACAGGCGGTCAGGCTGTGGCTAATTTTACTATCGCTACAACTGAAAAATATACGAATAAATCAGGTGAAAAACAGGAAGACACGGAGTGGCACCGCATAGTGGCATGGGGAAGACTTGCTGAGATTTGCGGTGAGTACTTAAGTAAAGGAAGAATGGTCTACATAGAAGGCTCAATTAAGACCCGTTCCTGGGAAGATAAAGAAGGGAACACCAGATATACAACTGAGGTAGTTGCCAGGAATATGCAGATGCTTGGCGGTCAAGGGGGACAAGGAGGAAGATCTGCTGCGCCTTCTACTCCAGATGAAAAGGTGCCTGCGGATTTCGATATTGAAGACGATTCTTTCGGTAGCGACGATGACATCCCGTTTTAGGTTTGTTTGCTAAAACCCTTAATTCGGTTCCTAAGAATAAATTTTACTATTAAAGAAATCAGGGCGTGGTACGTTCTAACGGTGCTCATGCTAAAATACTTTTCTTTAGCTATATATCCTTCATCCCATCAGCGTCTAATGCAATAGTTTATGGGTGTCCATCCCAGAAATACTCGACAATGTAGAGAAATTACTACAAAAAAGGCATATTAAGCTACAGACATACTTTGGAGATATAGTCTATTATATATATATATTAATGACTATACTCAACTCTAAGGGGACGGCAATTTGGTTTCCCTCAAAGTGACGTTTGAGGATGAAAATTTTCAGCATGACAATGGTACAATTTAGACATTTGAACCTTTCTTGGGAATTTAGAATTAGATCAATGTGAAATTTATTAAACATCTAATTATGTATAGTTTAACTAGATTGACATGAAGGCTTCAATAGAGAAAAGTGATTTAGAAATACTGCATACGATTACCAGCGCTGTGCATGAGTCTTTTGATCTGCACCATAGCTACAATACAGCTTTAGACCTGGTTTTAACGCTAAAAGATGTAGATATGGCTTTTATTTATATTATAAGTAAGGATAGAAAAGAAGCAGCCCTGGAAGCCTATAGATGTGATAACAAAGACTATATTAGCAAAGCAGGTAGAATCTCCTATCCCAAGGGGGTTACATGGAAATTACTAAACTCGGGGCAAGTATTTAATATAGAAGACATTCAGAATGACAAAGATGTAGGACAAGCAGGTAAGGATATGGGGCATCATAGAGCACTTGGTATACCTATTGTTCTAGAAGGGGTAGTAATGGGATGTATCTGGCTAGCCAGTTACAAAAAGGGCAAGTTTAGCAAGCATGAAGTTAAACTAAATGTTTCGATAGGTCACAATATTGGCATAGCAATAGCTAAGGCAAAACTCTATGAGGAAATGGAGGAGCGCGTCAGAGTCCGCACTGCCGAACTTGAAAAAACAAATCTACGTCTCCAGCAGGAAATTGAAGATCGCAAACGCATAGAATTTGAAATAAAGACTTTACGTGAACAGCGCGAACTCGTAAACACGGTAAATAAAATAATCAAAAAAGTAGAAGATGTTGATTCACCACTTGCTCAGAAACTAGCTGATGATATTAAGGAAGAAATTATTACAAATAAACCTCCACATGAGGCGCTCTCGAACCAGGAGTATAGGGTTATGTTAAAGATCGCCTCAGGTATGAGTATGAAGGATATTGCTAAAGAGAAGTATCTTAGCTCGAGCACCGTTAGCACATACCGTGCCCGCATTCTTGATAAACTAAACCTGGAAACAACCGCAGAGTTAATTCGCTACGCAATAAAGAACAATCTCGTAA
>BQJP01000102.1 GCA_021604765.1 Thermodesulfobacteriota bacterium | reverse complement strand
GAGTTTTGGCATTTTTTCCAAACCCGCTTTTGTATGTTTCTTCCCATGACAGAATTTCATAAGGAAATGTTTTACTAAAAGTAATTTCCATAGAGCGTCCCGAATCATCATAAACTAATTTGTAGTCCATTAAATTAGAATCATCAGTGTTTTGTTCAAGACTCGCTTCTGCAATCTCTACTTCTAACTCTTTATGAGTAAGCCTGGACGCCATAGTGGCGGGTATAATTTTTATTCGCCCTACCGGGAGACTATCCGGAGCAAGTCTGGTTCTTGCCCATAACTCATCTTCAAGGATCTCTTTTTGGAGACTAAATTTATCATCACCTTCAGATTCAAAATAGGAGAAGCTTCTAACTTCATACCCATTATCATCAAGGTTAAGCTGTGTAAAGGTATTTCCGCACCACTCTTGGGATGATGATGTAATCTTTAGAGTGTTAGGATATTCACCAAGATAAACCGGTGTAAAGACTGAATCCATCATTGAGTAACTATATATGCCTGTGTCGAATTTCTTAATCCTATTGAGTTTTAAAACTTTAACATCATCTCCTTTCGCACTTTGGGGATCGTCTAGTTTAACCTGTTTAGATTTTGAAAAATCTTCAGTAACAAAAACAAGAACTGCATAGCCTTCATGAAGATCACCGTAACGGGCCTGCTCAAGTTTATAACTTGTAATTTCTGCTTTTCCGTCATACCAGTAATTTTTAAATTCTTCTGATTCTACAATATTCGAAGGGGTGTTTTGCTCCTGAGACTGAACTGTAGAAAAAGGAGCTAAAAAAGCAAAAATGGCTATTACTACTATATATATAAAACTGTTCATTTATGAACGCCTCCAATTATATTAGTTTATTAGAATTCTCATTCATACCCATAGTATAAAGGATGAATTTAAAAGACATAGGATGCATCTTGAATAAAAAACAAGGGCAAGCTAATGAAAAAAATTTTCATCGGCTCGCCCTTTGGAGGATGATGGCAAGTTTATATAAAACAATAAAATTAATAGGATTTGATAACAATTCTGTTAATCGGTTTCCCAGACCTTTAATAGAATTTAATTATGACTCATAAATAGTATAAACTAATTTCTCTAAATTACCTAGTAGTTACGGGCAGTTATTTTTGTTGTCTCTTTTCTTAATTAAAAAAGAGTAAGCTTATAGTGAATAAAAACAAGATATTATGGTAGCTTAATATCCCTATGAAAAAGATAATTGATAACTGGGTACACATACCCGGTCTTCACTGCGGATCAGTAACGTTGAGAGATGTTATGACCCATTTTGGATTTAACTTGTCTGAAGCAATGTGTTTCGGCATCGGGGGCGGATTAGGTTTTTATTATTCTATAAACAAAGATATTAGTCCCTCACATATGATATTTGTTAGAGGTCCAGATATGGAAATAACTTTCTTAAGTTTAATAAATAAAGTGACCTCGTGGAATCACGCCAAGGGAAATGCTATTGATGAAATAAAAAAATATATAGACCAGGACATACCTGTAGTAATTCAGACAGACATATACTATTTGGACTATTATAATTCTTCTACACACTTTCCAGGACACATAGTATCAGTATGGGGTTATGACGATGAAAACGAAACGATGTTCGTAGCAGACAACCATTTAGAAGGACTACAAAAAGTTCCTTATCAAGATTTTAAAAACGGTATGGCTTCAAAAGATTTATCTAATCCGCTTAATAATAATTTCATAGAAGTCATGTTAAATAATAAGGAAATAAATTTGGAAGAAATAATTCCAGACGCAATAAGAGAAAACTCAAGAAAAATGCTTTATGGCTGCACAGGTGGAAGGGGAGAATCTGGGGCGCATAAGATAAAAATCTGGTCGGAAGATCTGCCGAATTGGAAAGATGTGATCGATTGGAAATGGTGCTCCAGGTTTGGATACCAGGTTATTAAAAAAAGAGGTGTAGGTGGGGCTGGCTTCAGATGGATATACAGAGACTTTTTAAAAGAAGCGGAGGATATAGTTCCTTTAGTTAAAGAACTCAGATTAACTGAAAAGATGGGCTTTATCGGCGGCAAATGGAGTGATATGGCTCTAGTTCTTAAGGAGATCAGCGAACAAGAGAACCCACAAAGCGAGCTATTGAACCTAGCATCTAAAAAAGCTTATGAGCTTTGGGAACTTGAGTCTGATTTCTACTCAATTACACTAGAGAAAATCGAATCTGACTAAACTATGAAACTATTACTATTTGATATAGACGGAACATTATTGTTAACTAACGGCGCTGGAACAAGGGCAGCAAACCGGGCTTTTGAAAATATATATGGCGTCTCAGAAGCAATGACTAAAATAGATGCTGCTGGAAAGACGGACCCTATTATTTTACAAGAGATATTTATGAACGAATTCAACCGGGACTATTCCCCAGAAGAAGCCCAGGAGCTATACAAACTCTATATTCCTTTCTTAGAAGAAGAAACAAATAATTCAGAGACTACAGTAATGCCTGGAATTCCAAGCTTACTTGAGAGTCTATCTTCAAGAGAAGATATGGTTTTGGGAGTAGCAACGGGAAATATCGAGCAAGGCGCATGGATCAAACTACGAAGCGCAGGGCTGGACACACATTTTAAGTTCGGCGGTTTTGGCTCTGATTCGCATAGTAGAGAGCACTTAATACTAAAAGCAAAAGAAAGGGCCAAAGATCATATGAATTATAATACTGATATAAAAGAGACTTTTGTAATTGGCGACACACCGTTTGATATAAACCACGGTAGAGCCGCAGGAGCAGTAACTGTTGGCGTTGCTACAGGAAGTTATTCCAAAACAGAATTAGAAGAGCACCGTCCAGATCACATATTCAACGATTTAAACAATCTAAAGATTGTACTTGAAATATTTGAGTGATTTTTATAAGATCCGTCTTAAAATAGAACTTAGCCTCTCATAATCGTCCTTGAAATATCTTGAGAGGCTCTTACCCATTCTGACAATATATTCATCATCATTTTTTCTGATCTTGTCAGCATTAGAAAGTGATGAAATAATTAGATCATCAACAGGAACATTCGAAGAAGACATAATAGCTCTTAGGAAAAAATCCTGTTCACTAAGCTCACGTTTCTCTTTACTAGTACATTCATAAATAAAAGAATGGATGGGTGGCGGGAGCGGTGATAAAGTGAATTGAATCTCTTTTGATTGTGAATGAGCCATAGTTAATACATGAAATTCGGTTTTTAAAAGTTCAAAGATTTGAGGCTGCTCACGTTTAAGCTCATCAATACTCATATCATAAGCGGTTGGTTTTCTACCTGGCTCACTGCTCTGTGTAATGATTTCATAAACCAATCCATACACCACAGGAGTTGAATCTGTTTTAACAAAAGTCCCAAAAGATGGTGATTTGCCGATTTTAGGCGACTGTGCAGTAAATCCCTTAGTGCTAGATTCTATTACTTCACCAATATGTTCCATTAGACTCCAGGTACCCTTTTTGATATACCTTTTCTTGAGATTGATACGTTAAAATCGGCTTTTACCATCGATTCTTTCACAAGATCGAAGAAAAAATTCCGATCCTTCCCTCTCACAACAGCTTGCTCGTGAGATTCTGAAATAACAACAGGATAACCTTTCCCTTTCTTAGCCTGATCATAAACCAAAGTATGAACGAGCTTAAGTATATCCGGGTCTTCAGCTACCCATTTAGGAATTTCCACCCTTGCTACCTCTGCTCCAATATTTAGATAGAAGAAATAAATATGGTGATCACTGTATGATTTTAAAATTTTAGAGGAACTTCTAAAAACTGAAGACATTTCACCTTCTTTCAATAGTGACGAGAATAGGTTTCTATCCGTAAGACCCTCAATTGGTGAACACGGAAGCTTAGGGAGTTCGGTGTAGGGACATTGATTACAATAGCTAACTTTTTCGGGACAAAGCCCTAGCCTAAGGGCATTAACAACATCGGTACTTCCGGGGTAACTTATATATCCAACTATAGGCACTCTTCGGTTCTTAAATTCATCCATTATTTTAAGAAAAGGCTCAAGTATAACTTTCTTAAAATCTGCCGGCGATCCCTCCAAGCTCCACAGGATCAGAGTCCCGTCGGAAATAGAAATAATATTTTCTCTATCACTATTCTCAGAAGCTAGTTGAAGTAGTCTCTCAAATTCCATCAGAGTCCGTTTATGAGAGATTATATTGCTATTTGCAGGTATTTTTTTGCCCTCCCAAATCGCAAACCTGTCTTCATCCTTAAAAAAAAGAACAGGATCGGAACTAAGATTAGCAGAGCCATTTTCTCCATAGTTCAACACTACCGAGCTTATGTTAATTAAGTAACAAGGTAGAACTTCATGTCGATCTGGAAATATTTGAGATCCATCTGATGAAATAGCAGTGTAATTTACTGGTCGATCTGAAAGCGGAATTCTAATATCCAGAGCTGAGGATATTCCTGCTAAAAGCCAAGAAGTTTTGCTCTGTTCTATCTTCTGAGAAAGCTCTTCCCAATTTTGCGATTTGTTGTGAAGTTCATGTTGAGCAAGTTTAATCTTCTCTGAGAATTCATCAACAAAGTGCT
Source organism: Thermodesulfobacteriota bacterium (assembly GCA_021604765.1). GTDB lineage: Bacteria > Desulfobacterota_D > UBA1144 > Nemesobacterales > UBA2774 > CR02bin9. The sequence goes on along the minus strand of BQJP01000102.1, from coordinate 425 downwards.
TTCTTTCCCCTAACATTGTATCTATTTGTGACTTCACTAGATGAAAGTTAAGCAAGGTAAGTGAAAAGATAACACGCTTTAGGTTGGTTACAAAGTAAATAAAGAGAACTACTTTAAATGCATAAAAAAAGCGGGCTTTCCAATTAAGGTTAGCCCGCCTTACAACTTTCATTGATTACTGATTTTATTTTTAGTTTGTGCTGCAGACTACATCATGCCGCCGCCCATTCCACCCATGCCGCCCATCATACCTCCTACTGAAGGTAGACCTGGACCACCACCATCTGCATCTCCGCCAGCGTCCGGCTTATCAGCAATGAGTGCTTCAGTTGTTAGGAGTAGTCCCGCTACACTTGAAGCGTTTAGGATTGCGCTCCTTGTCACTTTAGCAGGGTCGATAATTCCTGCCGCTATCATATCGCAGT
>BQJP01000101.1 GCA_021604765.1 Thermodesulfobacteriota bacterium | reverse complement strand
TTATAGTAAATACCATATATAAATAGTCATAGGTAGATCAGTAATAATAATATAAGTGAACAAGAAGTTTGTGTTAGTAAAAGTAAAGGACAGACATTTTGTTAATAGCCAACCAAGGTACCAAAGACATTACTGTGCTTTCTTCAATCCTTGAAGTGACAATATTATTCGAATAATAGTGAAAAGTGCAACTGCTTTAACAAAAAGTCAAAAAGTTGAAGAGAAACTTCTAGTTTGGTAGGAAGTGATATTAGGAGGTATATTTAGAGACCTTTTAGAGGATATTACGAACCCTAAAGTAGAAGAAAACAGCAAGAAAAGTAACTTAACTACTCGAGGAATATATTTAGAGGTCCTTTTAGATAGTAGTTTGTTCGTACTTGCAGATTGAGCTCAAAACTTTAAAACTTTAGTATCATAGTTAGAACAACAAGAACAACAAGAATAGAGAAACTTAGTTCATAAAATATAGTTAGAAAAGACAAAATCCAGATAAAAGTGAAGTTAACATACTAGACCTTAAAGATTATTAACCAGGAGTTTCAAGATATTATTAGTAAGGCAAGAGAAGAAGCCTTAGAAGAAATAGAACAAAACCGGATACTTTTAGAGAAGAGACAACTTGAAGAAGAAGAACTTGCTCAAGAAGAACAAGAAGAGACCAATCTTGATATATTATCTGAACTAAGTACACCTTCAATCATGAGTGGAACAGATAATGACAGCAGAGGTAACGACAATAATTATAATCATAATAATAATAACAATGATAATAATCAAATGTCAGCACCAGTTATGCTATCCAACGAGCAGTTTACTTCTCTTATCCAAGGCCTAGCTTCTTCCAACTCCACCGGAACAAGATCTAAACTAGATAAGATCAGACAGTTGAATGAACTTACTCGTTCTTCCATTGAAGACTTCCTTTACGATTACAATCGTAAGCGAAAATCTGATGATAGAATTGTTAACTTTGTAGGTCGTGACGTTTATGAATATCTTAAAGATAAAACTGAAGAAACAAACTCAACTTTAGCTGACGCAAACGTCCAGCTTATCTTAAAAGAGCTGTTGGATTCACTTGATGGATCAATGCAGTATGGAAGTGGCAGAGATTATGCTAAACAGTTATCTTGGCCAGTTAGTGGTACAACAGAAGAGCGTCTAACGAAGTTTTTACAATTATGTAAAAGAGTAGAACGACGTATTACAGACATAGATAACGTGTTTGTTCGTCACGAATTCAACAAGGCTATTTGTAGAGTCTTACCAAGCAAGTTTGGCTTGAAAGAAAGTATGATTCATCATGATAAATTTCAAAAACTAACAGGCTTAGAGGAGTTTTTAAAGGAGAGATCATGGGCAGTTAAGCTAGATACTGAAGACGATAAGAAAGTTATTCGTATTAACAAAGTTTCAGAAGAACCACCGAACCATACTTTATTAGATCAAGCTCTAGATGTTATTAAAGAAAAAGCGACATTGGAAATTAACCAACTGAAGACTGAGATACAAGAATTAAAAGCTAAACAATTTCAAAACGATAATAATACTCAAAACAATCAAAATAACCAATTATTACCTTTGATGTTAGAAATGATGAGAATACAAAACCCTAGACCAACTTATACTCCTTCGGCAGTTCCACCATATACCCAACCTACCCAACAGTTTGTATATCCTTCGCAAAGACCGAGACCGTTTCAACAACAAACAGTATCAAACTATAGTACACCAAGACTTAATTTACAACCTCAGAGCCGAAAACCTGCTAGAATTATCGCGTTATTGAAACATTACAACTTACCTTCAACTGCAAGATTATATGAGTTAGGACGAACTGGTAAGTCCATTGAGTGCGTTTTTACAGTGTTTGATAAAACTGCAGGTAGAAAAGTTAATATTTCAGGACACTTAGATAGTGGTGCCTTTACTACAGCAGGTTCATTACAAAAACATGCTCAGTATTGCAAAGAACTTAAGAATGTTCCTAATGAAGTATATTTAGTATTACCTGAACAAACTTGTATTCAAGCAAAAACTTGTGGAGTTATGGACGTAGATGTTACTAACAAAGAAGGTCAAGTTCAGATATTTCAAAATGTATTAGTATTTCTTGTAGACCATCCTGGTTGGAGTGAACTTTTGATAGGAAGACCTACCTTAAGAGCTCACAACTTATTACCTGAGCAACACTTTAACAATAACAACCGAAACACTCCACAAATAACAAACGGTCAAAATAATAGCAACCTCTTTAACAGACCAGGTGATAATATTGCTCCTCTTAACAAGACGTTTTTACCTAGAGGCAGTCCTCAAAATAACTGAAAGATCGGCAGTGTAAGAGACCCATCCTTACACGAGCCAGGTGAAGTAGTCGGGAGTATTCTTAATACAAAAGTAGCAACTGAAGACACTGATATTGAAAACGTTAATAAAAAGGACAGAAAAGTCAAAATTTTTTCCCATGTGAGTGCCGTTTTACCAAACGAGGATAATCATGACGAAAAGATTGAAGTTGAAGAAGATAATAATGTTGAAGTGAAGAGTGAAGACGAAGTAGATGAGGAACAAGTTAAAGTAGAAGTAGAAGCTGAAGTAGAAGATAAAACGTCAAGACATCAAAACGATATTGATGTGAAGTTAGATGAAGAAGAAGGAGTTATCGTAGCACCAATGGAAGTAGATGATATAGTAGTCGAAGCCAAAGAAGATGCAAAGGTCGATAGCCTAAATGAAAGTAAACAACTGGACGAGGTTCTAGATGCTGAAGAAGAAGAAGTGATAAACTTATCCAAACCTTATGTTTTTACAATTTTATGGAGTGATACTTATATTTATCCTTATTTGTTCTCCACACTATCATCTTCCATGGACTTTGTAGTTGTTACTTTATTGAAACGAAATGATGCTTGCATTTTACTTGATTATGCATCCAACCATGATTTTCACTTTATTGAAAAGGTAGTAGTTGTGAATTCTTCTAACGAGAAAAGAGCATTACCTTGGAAGTCGTTTCTTATCTTTAGAAGAGGAAAGTTACTATCGCCGAACATTAATTATCCTCGATTTAAGTGGAGTTACACTAATTTACAACACCAAAAGAATAATGACATTATTGTTGCTGAAGATAAAACTGTTTCTTTAGAGAAGATATTCCAAGTTATGCAAGACTTATTACCTAAGACAAGAGGTCTGATTCAACAGATGAACAAGTTAACGGTTCCAATCTTCAATATAAATAGTATTTTAGAGCAACGACACTTTAAACATGATTCATTATTATGTAGTCCGATAACTGTAGAAGAGATAGAAGAAAAAACTAATGAAGTTAAAGAAGAAAAGGATAACACTAATGAATTCAACAAGAATTCTCCTTTTTCTAAGTACCTTATATCTTCTGCAAGAGGACTTCAAGTGTTGAAACATAATGCACTTACTGATGAAAAAGTTATCAATTTAATGAAGACTAACGATAAACAAAAACCTTGTATTTCCTTTGCTTCAGAATCTGACAATGATTATAATTATGTCCCTGAAGAAGAAGTTGGTTATGGAGAAAACTTAGTTGACGAAGATGATAACATTAATCAAAATGAACGAGATAAGATTGAAATCTGTGGAATAATTAATAAAAAGTGCGACCTTATTCTTGAAAGGTTTGCAGATGATCCTAAAGTCGGTGAGAAGAATGTTGAGAAACTACGTACTTTATTACTTTTACACTGGGAAGCGTTTGGTACTAAGAACTCCCAAACACAGGTTAGTTCATTGACACCAATTAAAGCTGATTTAAAACCAGATGCTCCAGCAAGTATCAAGGCGAATCCTATAAAGCCTAAAGGTCTTGCTCAACAGGAATATATGGTTGAAAATATACAACGGTTATTATCTAGAGGACTTATCAAAGCATGTCCTTATCCAAAATATACTGCAGCTGCTTTCCCAGTTCTAAAGCCACATCAAGTCAAAGGTAAGAAGAAGAAATACAGGATGGTTATTGACATGAGGTTGTTTAACACAGCTTGTATCAAAACCGTTTTAGAACTTCCAAATCTTGAAGAGCAGTTTTTACATTTAGATAAGCCATTACTATTTGCAGTTTTAGACATCTTATCTGGCTTTGATTATTTGCCAACACATGAAGAGATGTGGAACTTGTTTTGTTTTACAACCACTTTTGGTATTTACTCTTTTATAGGTGCACCACAAGGTTGGTTGAATACACCTGCATTCTTTTCCAACAGAGTCTTACAAGAAATATTATTACCGTCTGGTTTATTAGGATCTAAAGTTACTGATTATAAACGTCAATGTTTACAATGGATTGATGATACATTACTATTTGCTGATGATTTTGAGAGATTTTATATTAATTTCGAAAGTCTACTTATTGGTTTTAAGAAAAAGAATGTTAGATTGAATATAGAGAAGTGTCAACTTCTACGTACTCAAGTCGAGTACTGTGGTAGACTTGTAAGTAGAGAAGGATGGAGGTTTCCAAGAAGGTTTTTCAATAAGGTTTTAACAGCTAAAAAACCATGTTACTATCATGAGATTGCTCAAGCCATTTATGTGATAAACTGGCTTTCAACTAGTATTCCTAAATTATCGGAACTTAGAGAACCGTTTAATGAATTTACTAACTTAAAAGGACGCAAATTAGTATATTTAAAGAAGCAAATGAAAGCAATTAATTGGACTCCATTATTGGAAGAGAAGTGGGATACTCTACTCAGAGTGTTGAGTGAAACTGCTGAAAGAAATCTAAATTATTATGACCGCAAATGCAAACTTGGTTTGTTTACTGACGCTAGTGCAGATACTTGGGCTATAGTAATTGGAAGTATTGAGTTTGATGAAACCTTACCTTTTTCAATGTCTAAGAGCGTTTTCAATCCAATGTTATTTCTTAGTGGTAAATTTACTGAAAGTCAACTTAATTGGACAACTAGTCAAAAAGAACTTTATCCTATTTTGAAAAGTTTTCAAAGAGTGAAGTTTTTACTTGAAGGACACTTAGGAAGCATTCAT
>BQJP01000100.1 GCA_021604765.1 Thermodesulfobacteriota bacterium | reverse complement strand
GAATTTGAAATACCTGCTTTGCCAAATCAATTCCGATACGTGTTATAGTCATTTCTCTCCTCCCGCTTTTTGATTACTAAAATCTTTAGTTTGGCACATTACGATGCCGTTGAGTGGGAGGAGTCCATTCCATTGCCCCACACTAAGTCAAAAATCGATTTTCGGCCATTAGATAAACTCTGCTTAACGGCGAAAACCAGCCAGTCAATTTCTTTAATAAATTTCCAACAATCTAATCATTGCAATGAGAGAGCCAGTACAGTCATGATCTACAGATCTGTATATGGTTTCATTTATGACGATTTGCTGTTAGCAAGTTTTATAAAGATAATAATTTTATTGTCGTATATATATATATTCAAATAGAACGGAAATTTTAAAAAACTATATATCGAATAGCGCTTATAGAGAAAAATGAGTATTGAAGATCAATTGTCCGGCTGGATAGGTCCTTCGAGTGACACCGAAAAGGACAAGCAAGATAGAACGGAGCGAATGATTCGCCAGGCGATTGATTCGCACACGCCATTCAATAATTGCTCGCTAAAGATTTATGCGAAAGGCTCATATGCCAACAACACTAATGTGCGTTCAGATAGTGACGTGGATATAGCTGTGGAATGTACAGACGTTCTGTATTGGAAAAAATCTGAAAAGGAGATTCATACTCCCGATAAACCATATAAAGGGATTTGGACCCCAGCGAAGCTCAGAACCGAACTTGTTTCTGCAATGAATGCAAAGTTTCCAGGCCAAGTAGATTCTACTGGATCCACTGCAATACAGTTAAATTCTAGCTCGGCTCGAGTAGATGCCGATGTCGTCCCTTGTTTTAGCTTTCGATATTATATGAAGCATAGCTCGAGAGATGGCACCAAAATATTCAAGACTGACGGTAGTAATATCGTTAACTATCCAATACAACAATTTGAAATAGGAATAGCTAAAAACAAGCGAACTGGTTATGCGTATAAAAGGGGGGCGAGATTATTAAAGCGTATAGAAAATAAAATGGCTGAGAGTGGAGCATTTCATGAGCTGCCATCTTTTTTTATCGAATGCTTAGCCTTTAACTGTCCAGACGAATTATTTACATATTCAACATGGACAGAACGTCTCCGCGCTATGCTATTACATATTTGGAATCAGCTTCAAGGTGATGAACCGGACTCTGGGCGCTGGATGGAAGCGAATAATTGCTTTTTCTTATTTCATTCCAACCAAAAATGGGCTCGTGAAGATGGGCGTGAATTTGCCAAAGCGGCTTGGAATTATTTTAGATTCAGGTAATGCATAATGTCACATTTAAAAATTCGCTATGGCTGTTGGTGATAATTTCTGCTGTCGCGTGGTTTTCGCTCGCCTACTTTAATGGGTTAAATCTATCGAAAGTAAAAGACTTTTTTGGGCTTGTTCCAAAAGTAGCGAGTATTGATCTTTTAATTATTGCTGTGTTCGTTAAATGGGGATGGAAACTTAACATATTTAAAAAATGGCTTGTGCCATTTCCAAATTTGAATGGAAGTTGGGTGGGATTTATTTACTCAGATTGGAGAAACCCAGCGACATGTGAAAAGCCATCTCCTATACCTGTAATGCTGACTGTGAATCAGTCTTTCTTCCACATTAGCTGCATGATGCGTACAAGTGAAATGGAAAGCTTTTCCTATTCTGAAGGTTTTCTGATAGACCCTGACCGGCAGATTAAAAACATAACATATTCCTATACATGTAAGCCTAGACTGAGTTTGAATGTAAGGAGTATTCCCCATGATGGGACAGTATTGTTCAGGATTACTGAGAAGCCAAAGCAAAAGTTAGTAGGCAAATATTGGACGGAAAGATTAACAAAAGGAGAAATAGTTCTTAAGTATCACTCAAAAGAACTGCTTGAAGAACTCCCGGAAGACTTGGGCGAACATCCCGTAACAGAAAATGAAAATAGACGCTAACAAGGCGCTACACTCGGACGGTAATTCCGCTACACTCCATTGCCGCCGCTGAGCTTGGTCGTTACCGCTTTATTATGAAATTTTGCACTATCTCACGGTCTGTTTTGGGTCGCTTTTGGTCAAAACCAGACAGTCAATTTCTTTCAAAAGATTTCTAATAATCTGGCCAAATAAAATGAGAAGTTCAGCACTGTTATGAGATTCAATCTATATATCGCTTCATTTAGGTTGATAGTTCATGCCGAAAATAACGACTTTGTTGCTAATAATGCCAAGAGCATAGAAGATGTAAGAAATCATATAATTACTTGTTATAACAAATAAAATATGGATACATTTGTTGAACTGCTAAAGTTAGGAACAGTTGGATTCATTTCAGGACTCCTTTCTGCGTATTTTGCGATTCGCATACACCGAAATGAGAAGTGGTGGGAGCTTAGGGTTGCAGCATACCAATCAGTTATAGAAGCATTATCGGACTTAACGCATTACTACAATGCAAACTATTTGCATGAAATCGGACAAAGAGAATTAAGCGGGAAATACAAAGCGGAAATAGAAAAATTTTGGAGCAACAATTACCAGAAAATAAGGAAAGCTGCTGATAGCGGCATCTTTTTATTTTCTGAAGAAGTAAACAAATCGCTTAAAGAATTTATTGATCTTGATAAAATAGAATACGACTCATACTTTGAGTACTTAGATAGCAGTTTACCAGCTGCGGAGAAGTGCCTTAGAGCGGTTGTATCATCGGCAAACAAGGATCTCCGCTTAAAGGATACATGGTTATAAGTTAATTTGTATATGGATTGTGCGATTTGGTCGTCTTTTAGTCCCAAAATGTCAAATCGTAAGTGAGCCAATACACGGATTAATTTTTTATAATGTCTTATCAGCTACTAAAGACAAGTCTCAGCAAGCCGATTTAATGCAATTCGTTCCTGATCACTATAACGTAGTCCGTATTTATCCTTAACACGCTGCCACTGCTTACCATATTCACACCAATAACTTTTATTCGGCGGTAGCCATTCATGTGGCGCTTGATCGGATTTGGATTGATTGGCTGAATCATTAACAACAAGAAGATTTTCAAAGTCATTAGCAAAGGCTCTACGCTGTTTGCGTGTCCATTTATCAGCGCCATGCCTATGTGCATGTGCCAGCGGTACTACGTGGTCAATATCAAGGTCTGAAGCTTTCGTAAAGATTTTGCCGGTATAAACGCCATACCATTGGCCATATCTTACCGTGCAGCGTTTATTATTTTTGAATTGGACTGTGATACCTTACTGGTGGTTATTAAGAGCTCTTGGCGCGTGTTCTGACAGTCCTTATCAGCATCTATCCAATGCGGCCAATCCTTGCGGTTATATACTTTGCTGTAAGTGCTGGGGTCGGCTTGCTTGAAAGCTTCTTCTGTTTGCTTGTGAATAGAAAAACACGGTTCTTTGTGGCAATGATATGTGTTGTCTTTGCGGTTGAAATGTCCGCCTTGTTTATCAACCGCGCCACCATGAGCAAATGCCAGAACAGGCATTAATAATAAGAACAGAATTTTCATAAACTCTAGCGAAAAAATGCTCAGCATAAAAGATATTGTCTTTTAACCAATCCTGAAATAACCACAGATTTTGTGTCTCATTTGTGTTTTAGGAAAGAAAAACCCACCGTATGGAAATATTGCGACTTATTTTGTCAGATTACTTCATTTAGTTAGATAGTTGAGCGACTGAACTACGTAAATACAAATTAGCTAAATAAATACTACTTGCGGTCCGTAATAAGAATTATCTGATAAACAAAAATAAATATGGAAGGAGCATGTAATGGATTTAATCGATCGTGTCAAAGATCTTTCGTCAAAGATACCAAAGCAGATAGGACATATACAAACGGAAGAAGCCACAAAAAATGCTTTCGTAATGCCTTTTATTAGTTCGCTTGGATACGATGTTTTTAATCCACTAGAAGTCATTCCAGAATTTACCGCTGACACTGGATCAAAAAAGGGCGAAAAAGTTGACTATGCAATCAAAAAAAATAATGACATTATTATTCTAGTCGAATGTAAATGGTGTGGTTCTGATCTTCATATTAATCATGCTTCTCAATTGTATAGATATTTTTCTGTTACCGAAGCAAGGTTTTCAATATTAACAAACGGTATAAACTACGAGTTTTATTCGGATATTGATGAACCAAATAAGATGGACTCAAAACCATTTTTCGAATTTAATATTCTTCATTTTGAAGATCACCAAATTAATGAGCTAAAGAAATTCACAAAATCTGCTTTTTCTCTCGATGACATTTTGACGACTGCAAGCACTCTAAAATACACAGGAGCAATTAAAAAAATACTTGAAGAAGAACTTCAAAGTCCTTCTGAGCCTTTTGTTCGATTTTTTGCGTCACAAATATACGATGGACGGCTCACACAACAAGTTATTGAACAGTTCACCCAAATAGTCAAAGAAGCAAGAAATCAATTTATTAGCGAACGATTGAATGAACGACTGAAATCTGCACTGGCTGCAAATGATTCAGGAAGCGCGCCTAGCATTGAACAAAACGCAAGTGAAGTTGAGCATGACAATTCTGAAATAGTAACCACACAAGAAGAATATGATGGTTACAATATTGTCAAAGCTATATTGCGCGAAGCGGTTGATGTCAAAAGAATTGCCATGAGAGACGCAAAAAGTTATTGCGCAGTTTTATTAGACGACAATAATCGCAAACCTATTTGCCGCCTTCATTTTAATTATTCACAAAAATATTTGGGTGTTTTTTCTAACAAAAATGAAGAACGCCTGGAAATCGACAGTGTTGATGATATTTTCAAGCATGCTGATCGATTGAAATCAGTGATACAAGAATACGACTCTTGAATGCGCTATTGCTTGCGTTGATTCTTTAGCTGTTTGCGGTGCTTCTTTTTCTTTGCCTGCCGACGCAAGCAATATCTGATCTGCTGATGGTCACGGTAAATTTGTTCTCCCCTTGAAATCAAAGCAATCGAGTACGAGTTGAATTAGAAGTCATGCGAAGATAGTCGAAGACCAAGCGGGTATTGCGATTCAACTGCTGCATTTTCTGAGAGATGCTAGATTTTCCCTTTG
>BQJP01000099.1 GCA_021604765.1 Thermodesulfobacteriota bacterium | reverse complement strand
GGGAAATAGTCAGTAAACAACAAAGGAACAATATCAAGCTCTACAGCAAGCTTAAATAGCTTGTCTCCCGTAGGAGTGCCCTTGCCTGTTTCCCACCTAGAAACCAAAGAAGGATCAACTTTCATAAAAGTTGCCAACTCTTTTTGAGACCACCCTCGCTTCCTTCGACCTTCCTTGATGGCATTCGATATAATTTTTATAGTTTTTTTATCGCTCAGATCCATAAAAAAACACTCCATGAGCCAAAATCAATTTATTTATTTCCCTTGTAATCATTGATGTTTACAAATAAATAGTAACACGAAAAAGAAAAAAAAGCAAAAATATTCTTGACAGTTGATGCAAGAACACTTTAAAATAAATGCTTATAAATCAAATAAAATGATTTAAAATCACTTTTATAATTAAGGAGAAAGAAAGAATAGATAAAAAATAAGTGAAAATAGAGCAGAAAAGAGAAAGGACGTGCCCCTCTTCCTAGCAATCCATCGCCAAATGAAACCCAGGTAAGAAGGACACTTTAAGGAACCCAGAATGTCAGAAGTTTATTCAACAAGCGACATCTGGCTTGGAGCCTATTTTTTAAGTGAAAGAGACACCAAGCTAGTTGACTTTCAAGTAAGTAGAAGTAGTAGAACGATAGTATCGTTCGTGTTTAGCGGTAAGAATCTAACGCAATTAGCACAAGAGTATTGCCAAGAAGAAGCCGAGGCGAACATAGTACAACTGCGTAGTAGGCTAAACTATCTTCGCGATATCATTTTTGAATCCACCAAACGAAAGTATTAGGGGGATTAAAAATGAAAGCAAAGAAGACATCTGAAGTAGAAAAATTCTACCAAAATCAAGAGAAAAAGACAAGCCAAAAGCCAGAAAGCTCCCTAGAACAACTCAAACGCGAAATAGACCTAGCAGCCTTAGTAGAAGCCAAAGGAATCAAGCTAAAGCGCTTAGGTAAAAACTTAGTAGGCAGATGCCCCTTCCACGATGACAAAACAGCTTCCCTAAGCATATCAAATAACCTATTCCATTGCTTTGGCTGCAATGAGGGTGGAAGTGTAGTGGATTGGGTGATGAAGACAGAGAACGTTAATCTCCGCAAAGCGATAGAGCTACTGCGAGGACAAGCCCCTGTTCTTTCCACTCCTTCCCCAAAGCACTTAGCGACTAAGACAAGTTCATCCCCTCAAAGAGAAATATCTTCTGAAGACCAAGCAGCTCTTCGAGAAGTTATCGACCACTACCACCAGACCCTAAAAAACACCCCTAAAGCTTTAGATTACCTAGCAAAACGAGGAATAAAAGACAAAGAGCTAATCGAAAAATTTAAGATCGGCTTTGCCGATCGGACTTTGAGTACCTATTTATCGAAGAAAGGAAAAAAAGGGAAAGAGCTACGCCAGAGCTTAATTAAGGTAGGAATCTTTCGCACATCAGGTCATGAGCATTTCCGGGGTTCTTTAGTGATTCCGATTATGGATAAAGAGGGGAATATTACCGAAATCTATGGTCGAAAAATCAACAATAACCTACGCTCTGGAACAGCGTATCACCTTTACTTGCCTGGCCCTCATCGCGGGATCTTCAATCCTGAATGCCTATCAAAAAAGGAAGTGATTCTCTGTGAGTCTTTAATAGATGCTCTAAGCTTTTGGGTAAATGGCTTTACTAATGTAACAGCAAGCTATGGAGCCCAAGGCTTTACAGAAGAGTACTTATCAGCATTTAAGGCAAATAAGATTGAGAGAGTTTATATCGCTTATGATAGCGACCAAGCTGGAAACAAGGCAACTACTGGACTAGTAAAGAAACTAAGCTCATCAGGAATCGAAAGCTACCGGATAGAGTTCCCTAATGGATTTGATGCCAATGAATTTGTTTGCCAAAGTAAGAATGCCAAAGCTGACCTAAGCTCTCTCTTAGAGAAAGCCAAGCAAATAGGTAAAGTCCACTCTCCTATAAACAAGGCAAGTCATGAGATAGTTGCTGAAATCTTCACTCCTCAACAAAAGAAGAAACCAAAAAAAGAAGAAGAAACGGCTAAGGAAAAAAATATTGAGATCCCTTCGGAGTACCAAGTCACTCCGAAGGTCGAAGGGGAGAATATTGAGATCACGATAGAAGATCGTCGCTACCGAATCCGAGGTTTTTACAAAAATACTTCGTTCGATTCCTTACGCATCAATGTCCGTGTCTTTATAGGAACAAGCTTCCATGTGGATACACTCGAATTATTAAATGCCCGCCAACGCTTTGCTTTTATCAAAACAACTGCTCAAGAGCTGGGGATAAACGTTGATATTATTAAGCGAGATGTTGGCAGAATCCTTCTGGGCTTAGAAGAACTCCAAAAGGAGTACATCGAGGAAACGCTTGAGCCAAAAGTAAAAGAAGTAATCCTGAGTGAAGAGGAGAAACGAGAAGCCTTAGTGCTCTTGAAAAGCCCCAAACTAACTCAAAGGATTGTAGAAGACTATGCTTTATGCGGGTTGGTAGGAGAAAAAACTAATATCTTGGTTTGCTATTTAGCCCTCGTTTCTCGTAAACTCAAAGATCCTCTCGCTGTGATCGTGCAAGCGCTTTCTTCTTCGGGAAAGTCTATGCTAATGAACACAGCTCTTTCCTTTGTTCCAGAAGAGGATGTGGTTAAATATACCGCGATGACCGGGCAATCTCTTTTTTATATGGGAGAAACTAACCTGGTTCATAAAACCCTGGCGATCTGTGAGGAAGAAGGGGCGGATAAGGCTTCTTATCCCATTAAAGTTATGCAAAGTGAAAAAAGCTTATGTATCGCCAGTACTGGGAAAGACCCAAAGAGTGGACGCTTCACTACCCACGAATATAAAGTCCAAGGCCCTACTCAAATCTTTATGACAACAACCTCGGAAGAGATTGAGGAGGAGTTTCAAAACCGCTGCCTTGTTCTAACAACCGTGGCAAATTCTTCTCAGACAAAAGCTATTCATGAGCGACAGCGAGAGCAAGAAACTCTTCAAGGAATGCTAGAGCAAGAAGATAAGGAAAAAATCACCGATCTCCATCAGAATGCTCAACGACTTTTACGGCCCATGATGGTGGTAAACCCCTATGCTAAACAACTTACCTTTTTAGACAGTCACCTTAGAACCCGCCGAGATCATGTGAAGTATCTCACCCTAATGCGCACAATTGCCTTCCTTCACCAATACCAACGAGTAGTGAAGCGAATAAAGCACCAAGAGGAAATCATCGAATACATTGAGGTTACTCCCCAAGATATTGAAACGGCCAACAAAATCGTCAATGAAATTATGGGAAATTGCTTAGGAGAACTCGCTCCCCAAACAAAAAAGTTTCTCCAACTCATTACCCAAATGGTTCAAGAACGGATGAAAGCGGAGCAAGTTAGCCAAGATAAATGCTTATTTACAAGAAAGCAAGTCCGAGATTACACGAGCTGGAGCAATACCCAAGTCAAGCTGCACCTCGATCGCCTAGTTGATCTCGAATACGTTCTTGCCCGTAGTGGAAGTAATGGCCTACGCTACGAGTACCGATTGCTTTACTCAGGAGAGGGAAAAGACGAAACTCCTTTCGTGATGGGCTTAATCGATACCAGCAAGCTTTACTCAAAAAGACAGACCGATAGCCACAATGCAAAATCCGAGTATGACGGGAACCTTTCGGGGTAAAATGACCACCTTTCGGGTACCTTTCGGCCACCTTTCGGTAGGCTTTCGGGTACCTTTCGGAGGGCATTTTTGCTCTATACTCGCCTAAATTACTATCCTAGATAAAATCGCTCTGAAAAATACTCAAATTTCACTACTCGGGGCTGCAAAAATAAAAAAATCATAATCATAAATCATAGACAAAAATTTGTGATCGAGGAGACCGAAAAATGACCTCTCGCTTTACCTCTCCCACTCAAAAGATATGGGAAAAGAAAGACAAGAAACCAGACGGAGTTTTGCACTTAGCTAGACAATATTTTAGCTGGATGCTAAGACAAAACTACTCTGTAGAAACCATCAAAGGCTATCGTTATACTTTAGGCTGGTTTTTAACTTGGTGCCATGAAGGTGCTTTTTACTCTATTCATCAGATAGATAAAACGATAGTCTACAAATACAAAGTCCACCTCTCTCAAAGGCTTAGTCTAAGAAGAAATGAAGTCATTTCCACTTATGCTCAAAATGATGCTCTTAGCGTTGTTTGTGGATTTTTTCGTTGGCTTGTAAAACAGGAGCATCTCCTCAGTGACCCTTGTGAAGAAACTAGCTACTATCCTAAAACAAAAAGACTTCCCCGAAATATCCTCAATGCCCAAGAAGTGGAAAAGGTTCTTGGACAAGCAGATATCCATACCCCTAAAGGAATCAGAGATCGAGCTATTATGGAGGTCTTCTACTCAACTGGTCTTAGAAGAACAGAACTCTTTCGTTTAAACCTTCATGATATCGACTTTGCCCAAGGTCTTGTCTTTGTTAGAGAAGGAAAAGGGCGTAAAGATCGTCTCGTCCCAATAGGCCAAAGAGCAATCAAGTGGCTAGAAAAATACTTACTCGAAGTGCGCTCTGTCTCTGTCAAAAAAGCGAATGAAAACCGTCTCTTCCTTACAGTTCATGGTAAAAGAATTTCTTCACCAGGAAGGTTCACAAACATTGTTCGTGATTACATAGACGCTGCTAAGCTAGATAAACAAGGCTCTTGCCATCTTCTTAGACATGCCATGGCAACAGGAATGCTCCAGGGAGGAGCTTCAATTCGTCATGTTCAATCTTGCCTCGGCCATACGGATTTATCAACTACTGAGATCTACATCCGAGTAACAATAAGCGAACTCAAAAAGGTTCACACCCACACTCATCCATCCGGTAAAAGGGAAGAAGAAGCACAATGCCAAAATCAGCAAACAAAAAACCTTCCTGTCTATGCCGCTAAGGAAGACAAAGAGCCAAAACTTCATCCCTTCTGGGAACAAGATTATCCTTCTAACTCACTCATCTCTCTTGCAAAAAACTTCTTTGTCCATATGAAACTCAAAGGTTATAGACCTCTCTACATCAAATCTAACCGCTTCTACCTTCGAGGATTCCTAGAGTGGTGCAACCAA
>BQJP01000098.1 GCA_021604765.1 Thermodesulfobacteriota bacterium | reverse complement strand
GCAAAATGGCCAAATACTCAACTAATTATTACTACAACAATACAAAATATATACAAAACCCCAAAAAATCACATCCCAAGCCAACATATCCTATTTTTTCGACAAAATGATAAATTCCATAAAACACCTAAATCGGCCCCTTTTCTCCTTCTACGCCCAAAACAAGCCAAATTTCCAACAAGGCCACTTAACCACCCTATTAAAAGTACTTGATTTAATTTAATTTTTAAAAACCGATAAAAATTTATAAATAATGAAAATAATTTAAAGAGGTTTTTTACTGCTGATATTAGCAAAATTCACCCAATAAGCCTGTTCGGATGGTTGTTTGGTCTGTTCTCCTACAGATCAGTGCAAATTGTGCGATCTCTCGTCTTTCTATATTCCTTAACTCGGCTCTTGCGTTAAAAAGGAAGTGGAGAACTGTTTGTACATCAACCAGAGCGGAGACTGCTTGGCTTGCAAAGAGGGCTTTTACTTTAATTTATTTGAGAGAAAGTGCGTTGAGTTGAAAGTGGAGAAGAAAATTGAGCACTGCGTGCGATACAAGAACTCCTTGGAGTGCGAAAAGTGCGCCAAAAACTACTACCTGAAAGGAGGAGTGTGCGAGAAGGTCACCATTCAAGTGCCGGGCTGCTCTATTCAGAACACCAGTCACTGCAAAGTCTGCGACCAGGGCTAAATGCTACATCCCACTGGAGAGAGGTGCATTCCTGTGCCTTAGCAGAAGAACTGCCTCAGCTACGGTTACATGAGTTGCGAGCAGTGTAAGGAGGGATTCATTTTGAACCAAAATCTGTACATTTCAGAAAAACCCGACGGGGAAGACATCGACTACATCACAAAATACATCAGAGACCTCAATTTGGGGTCTTTCGACATCAGAGGGCCTTCTCCTTGTTAAGAGATTTTGGACAGAAATTGCAAGACTTTCGACGCTTTTTTTAAATGCGTGGAGTGCATGCCTTTCTACTTCTTGAGGGAAAATAAGACCTGCGAGAGATATCCTCTGGCTCAGATCCCCAACTGCGAAATTTACTCCAGTTACAATATCTGTTAGTAGTGCGAGTAAGGGTTTTTCTTGGCTTCTTCTAGTGAGTGCAAGGCAGTTAAGCCAATTGACAAGTGCAGTAAGTACAATCCCACTGCTAGTATTGTTATTTGTACTGAGTGCGAGAGCAATTTTTATGTCATGAACAATTAGTGTCAGCCCAGACTCATTACTGTCGAGAATTGTTCGGTCAAGACCCTCAATAACGACTCTTGTGAGGTTTGTGCCGGTGGGTTCGTTCTTACTACTAATAAGTTGAAGTGTTTGCCAGAAATACTCAACTGTCTCACTTACACCACAGACAATGAGACTCTGACTTGCTAGTTGTGTAAGGACCAGTACTACTTAAACAGCAATACATGTACTTTGGGAGAAAAGGCCAATTGTAAAGTATACAGTTCTTCTTCTATATGTTCTGTTTGTGACAATCAGTACTACTGGGATGGCACTATATGCAAACAACACGAACCAATTGAGAGTTGCGATATCTACTCGTAAGCAACAGCTAATAATTGCCAACTATGTGATAATGACTATGTTCTCATTAAATAGAAATAAGGATGCGAGAAAGTGACTACTGTAGTATCATAGTGTAAGACTTATGGTTCTCTTACTTCTTGTTAAGAGTGCAATGATGGGTACTATCTATCGGGTAGTACTTGTCTTGCCATTCCAACAGAAGAGAATTGTCTGAGAAGAAACGGAGCCAACTGCACTAAGTGTAAGCCTGGTTTCTTACTGATCAACAATGCATGCGAACTTCCTTTCGACTTTTAAGTGTAAAATTGTCAGGAAGTAGACAAAAGTGGAACTTCCAATACATTCTCTTGTACTTACTGTAAAGAGAACACCATTCCCTTTACATTCAGTACAGATACTTCCATGTGCTTTAAAGAATCTGAGATGGAGCTGTATGGTGTCACTGGAGATACCATTGCAAAATGTCAAGTATACTACTTGGACAATAATCAGAGAAAGTGCAAGATATGCCAAAGTGGGTATTATCCTGCTACTGATAAATTGACTTGTGTTTAGGAGTGTCCTGGAATGTTGATGACATACTACTAAAAGACTGCAGAAGGAATTATGATCGATGAGAGTTACTGTGTGGCTGGAGATGGGAGTTGTGCTGTGGCCACCAAAACATTGACTCATACAGGAGACTTGGATGATTAGGATGATATTTGCCTGAAATGCAAGACTGGATACGTAGCAGTGCTCGATCCGAATGTCTAAAATTTCCAATAAGGATATTCTCTTACCTAAAGCAAAGTGCCTGGAGTCACTCATACTGGTTTTGAGTGCAGATAATATGGCAATGCCGAAAAATACGCCTTCTATGATAACACTACTGTTACTCCTAATTGCAAAGTATACAATTTTGATGTTAAATATCACTGTATATATTGTGAATTCGGATACTCTCTGTATTTCGATAGTGCAAAAAATGCTCATGGTTGCAAAAAGATAGATTATTGCGATACTAAGACAAAATTGGGCATTTTCTCTCATTCTTAAGAATTGTAGGACATTTTTTAGAACTTGAACTGCCACAAATGCCTTTCCGAAGACAGAATTCCAATAGTCTTCGCCAATGATGGAGAAATCGAGAAGTTTTCGATCAACATCGGAACTGAAAAACTCAAAGACGTTGACAATGGTATCGACAAATAGTCCATTATGTGTTTGGAACCAATCCCAGAGTCCTTCGGAATAGAAGATACTCAGTTCGAACAGAGATTCATCAGTAATTGCGGGGCTGCTTACTTCGACATCAACAAAACGAGACAATTCAACGACTACGAGGACTAACTGTTCCACTGTATGTATTGTAAGCCTGGTTTTAGACCGGTTTTCAACAACGGCTTAATAGCCAAATGCGAGCCAATTCAGCACTGCGACTCCAACAAACAGCAATTGTGGTTCAATTCCTGTTCTGAGTGCAAATAAGGCTTCGCTTGGTTGGTAGACGAGAGAACTCAAAAGAAGCTATTCTGGGATCATTGCATTCCCACTCTTGATGCTTTTTGTTTGTATGCCTCTGAGATTCCTTTAGACGACGTAGAAGACGGATTTAAGACAAAATGCGAAATTTGCATAAAAGGATGGGTTCTTAACTCAGATGGTGTCTGTTAGAAGGTGACATCTCCACTATGCTCGGACGACTACTATGTTGCCAAGTAGAGCAGAGTGTCCGATTTCGCAAGCCCAATTTTCTAGGACCACTTTTTATCCTTCGATGGGTGCTATAAATGCAAAAATGGATACTTCGGAGTGACTCTTAAACAATAGCAGAAAGTGTGCATTAAAGACACTTTCCAACCACACAGACTATTATAAGACACTGAGTATATTTAGAACTGCAAACACTTCGCTTAAAGTCAGTAAGGAATTATTTGTTACTAATGTCTCCCTGAATTCATTCCATCAGAAAATCAGACAAATTGCGTCGAAAATCGAATTTTCCCCAATTGTCTGTTTACTAACAATGCAATGGACAAATGTGTCACTTGTGACTATGGATATGTTAATGTCTTGGGATACTGCGAAAAACCGCAAATTCAATACTGTAAGACTTATTAGGCCAATTTGGACTACTAGAAGTGCACCAAATGCGAAGACAAGTTCATTCTCTAAAAGGAGAGATGCGTAAGAGGAGAAGTGGCCAATTGCAAGTCTTATGGAGAGAAATGCGAAGAGTGCGATTTGGGGTATTATTTGATAGAGACTGAGAGTATCAATTATTGTTTAAAGAACCCAGAACTGAATTGCGATGACTTTACCATTGATAGATCCACTGGAGAGCTCACTTGTACAGACTGCCCCGTCGACCACATCACCAGCACCAAAGTAGAAGTGCTTAAACAGACTTTTTGTTAGTAAATCAACTTAATAGAAAATTGTATTGATTATGACAACGAAAATGATATCACCAAATCGGACTATTTCTGCAAAGAGTGCGACAAAGACTACTTTTTGCAAAGAAATCAGTGTTTTAAGAGACAAAGAAAGGTTTCTAATTGCAAGGCATATTCTCCGATTCTTGATTTATGCTAAGAATGCAAAAATGGGTACTACTTGACTAATGAGAAAGAATGCGAAGAGTTCCCTAAAGGAATATATGGTTGTACTGAATACAAATCTTCCACTCAATGTACTAAGTGCGAGTCCAACAGATACTTAAAAGACAACAAATGTGTTAGAGTGCCTATTCTGAAGAGAATTCCATTCTGCTCTCTCTACAAAGACTTGGAAACGTGCTCTAAATGCCAATTCAACTACTACTTAATAGAGAACGAGTGCGTGGTGAGTAATGCCAAGAACTGCAAAGAACAAGAGAATATGGATGAGTGTTCGGAGTGTCTTCCAAACTACGGCTTCTACAACAACCCCAACACAGCCACTACAGACTGCATATACATATCTACTAAGAATTGTGTCATTGCTGAAAACGAATATCCATTTAAATGCATAGAGTGTTAAAGACTCTACTACGAGGACCAAGGAATTTGCTTCCCTAACGAGACTTTCATTCCCAACTGCATTCAGTATACTTCCAAAGATACTTGCGGGCGGTGCAGTGATCAGTTTATTTTGTCTAAAAATAAGAAGAGGTGCATGGGAGAGGAGGATTTCGGGTTGGTGCCTTGGAAGAACTGTTTGTCTACTGTGGAAAACTAATAACCTAAATGCACTGCTTGTTAGTTTGGATATTAGTTTTATAGGGGAAATTGCTACAAGTGCAGATAATAGACCTTAGACAAGGGTTGTTTGTATTGTTAGGGAATTGAGACAGAAATTTGCTTAATGTGTAAATCTGGCTATTATATGGATAAAAGTGGAAAATGTCTCAAAAATGGAACTGCTCCTCAGTAAACAGAATAAACATAGGATAATGTCAATGTTGGTAATTAAGAGACTTAGTCATTGGTCAATGATAACCAGACTCTGGTTGGATAAGACCCTCATACTATTGTTTATTGATAATTTTAAAATTTTAATTATTACTAATTATTGATGTTTTTTATTGTATTTTTTATTATTATGAAAAGATTTTT
>BQJP01000097.1 GCA_021604765.1 Thermodesulfobacteriota bacterium | reverse complement strand
ACTTTCGATTTAAACTCCGGTGAATGATTTCTGCGTTTCTTACTCATTTTCTGTACTCCTGTAATTTATAAAAAATAATCATACAGAAAATAACTCCTTAACTTCGACCCTCCAGTGTCCAGTTATCCGGGCCCACTTCAGGTTTCTTATGAAGGAACGTGCCTACTTAAAATCATTAATAGACAGTTATGTTATTCGATGGAATACACCTTCTACAAAAAACAACGAGAAAATCAGGAATGGTGGAATAGATTCGGCAATACACGCTTTGACGGCAGTTGATAACATCTTCACGCATGCCTTTAAAGAAAAAATAGATATTAAAAACATAGATTCTGGAACGCTGATCTCTGTTAACGGTAAAATAAAACGTGTTTTTGGTGTAAAAAATATTTCTGAAGATATAAAAGTGGATGAATCCGCATTTCCTACCTCTATTTATGATGAATTACGAGATGGCGCACCACCCTATGGCTTAGGATCACCATTTTCTCCTATGCAGGATGCAATACAAGAACCATTTCGTTTCGAATTTATGCAATATAAGAGAGGTAACAAAGCATATCCAAACGATGATGAGTTCTGGAAAACACTAGAGGACTTTTATCGTGGAAACAGAAGAAAAAAAGCTCAAAACACTTCAGATGAATTAGACAAAATTGGAATATCCTACCGAAAATGGCAGAATTCCAAACTTAGCTTGAACTATCTGTCAAAAATTATACCGGATAATACAACCATTCTAGACTACATTAAATTTTCCGATCCCAAGAAACAACAAACAGAAGATTATGGTGTATTCGTGTTGAAAAAAAACAGTAAAGAAGAACTTGAAGTAAAATTTTATTACTTAGGTAGTGCTACATTAATAGATTCTAATATTGCTGCATATCAAAAAGGAATAATTTCTTTTCAAAAATCCCTCAAGAATAAGAAAGCGGATCAGGAGTTAATAACTACCATAGAAGAATCTAATAAATATTTAAATATTTATGGAAAACTCCTTTATGATCAGTTACTTGCTCCCTTGGAAAATGAGTTAGTACTCGGACAAAAAATTCTTATTCATCCAGATAAAGAACTGTATTTACTACCGTTTGAGGCCCTTAGGAGGGACAATAATATATATGCCATTGACAGCTATGAGTTAGCTTATATAGATATAAAAAGCCTTATTAATAATAATCTTTTAGATAAATGGATATCAAAAAGTAATAGAAGAGTAACGGATGGGTTAATAATTGTATCTCCTAATTATGACTATGGAGTCAGTAATGTTAATTCACTAGCTCATTACGAGGCATCTGAGCGATCTACAACAGGAAAATGGCCTCCATATTATGCCAATCTTGATAATACACTACATGAAGGGTTAAAGATAAAAGAAATTGCGGGTGATGGTGCAAAGCTTTTCATAGGTGATAATGCAAGAGAGTACCAAATTCTAAAAAGTGAAAATCCTAAATTTATTCATATTGCATCACATGGTTTTTTTCTTAACACCCCAATGACAACTTGGAAAGAATGGAACAGTATACCAAAAAGAAATAATCCTATAGATACTATGCTTCTAAGGTTAAACCCGTATCTACAATCAGGAATTGCATTAACTGGTTTTAATCGTTTAGCAACAAATAGTTATTTTGATTTTCTTGAGGATGATGGCATTTTAACGGCATCAGAAATTCGAAGGCTAGATTTGGGCAAAACAGAACTAGTCGTTCTTAGTGCTTGTGAGACAGGTCTCGGGGTTATAAATAATGGTGGGATGATTTTAGGCTTTAAATCAGCATTTTTTTCAGCTGGGGCACAAAATGTAGTCATGAGCCTTTGGAAGGTGTCAGATAAATGGACTCGTAAACTTATGGAATCTTTTTATAGCCATTATTTGAAGGAAGCCTCTCCTTTTGAAGCACTGAGTCTTGCGCGAAAGGAAGTACGAAATAAAATGAAGAACGATGCTTTACTAGACCATCCATACTACTGGGCTGCATTTCTCCTCACAAGGGGCTAGTAGTAAATATGGTGTTTCAGAAAATCAAGAATGCTATTTCTATATTATTGATGCGTTTATTCAACGTTGCTTGTATGCCCAAGGAAGAGTATAACAGTCTCGGGTTAAAAGAAAAAATCCTTTGGTTAACTTTTATAGGAAGTATTCTTATTTACGTCATTTCCTTTGTATGTAATCATATTGTGGAAGGTAAAGACATAATAAATGACAATATAAATAAATTCCAGAATGAAAGAGATCTTGAAAATAGCATGCGGTGGCCTATATCCGTTAACAAAACATTCGGGTTTAAAGCATCCCGGAATATTACTAATGAACAATTCTATTGGTTTACCCAGGCATTCCCTGAATATATAACGGGTAGCATTGATCAGAAACTTACTGATAAGGATTATCTCAATCACTGGTCAGATAATAAGCCTAGTATAGGTAGTAATAAGAGCCCTGTAGTATACGTCTCTCAACCAATATCTCAAAAATTTTGTGAATCAGTGGGAGGTACTTTACCTACAAAAAAAGAGTGGCTAGCTATTATTGATCAGCAGGCAAAAAACTTAATAATACATTGCTGTGATGAAGGCTGTGACTCATATACTAAAGTAGATAACAATGAATGTTACAAGGAGTTAGCTACATCTGAAACGGACTATGACCTTCGCGGTAATGTAGCTGAGTGGCTCTATAAAACAAGTGCCAGTAAAGCCTACCATATGGGAGGTTCCTTCAATGCAAATATGTCAGAGATCTTATTAACAATACCTGGAGAAGTAGCTCTAAATACTACAGCCCCAGATATTGGATTTATTTGTATTAAATATAATTAAGGGTCTTAGGAAGTTAAAGCGGGTTTAAACGTAATAATTTGAGTATTTCAAGATAGAGATTATCATGGCGATGATTAAAACGAAACTCAGTTTCTTTCAGATGCAAATAGAAAGTATGCTCAGGTATGCCATTAAACTTTGCTAAACGTCTTTTTGCAAAACTCCAAAAAGATTCGATGCCATTGATATGATGCTCACCACACACAAATTCGTTATCACCACGATGAACCCTAAAGTACTTGTTAAAGCCGATATCAACCAAGCCGTCATAACCACGCCAGCCGTCGGAATGGATCACGGCGACAAGTTCCACATGACCACGGATAACACCTTGCAGTGTTACCTTAGAGCAGTCTGGCACAATTTCCGTATAAACTTTTCCCTGGCGTTTGAGTACACCAAAAACAATTGTCTTACCATAAGCGCCGCGACCTCGTTTTCCTCGGACACGTTGAGCACCAAAATAAGATTCATCGACTTCTACAGAACCATGCAGCGGCGATTCATTTTCACAGATTTGTGCGATACGCTGACGTACTTTAAAATAAATGTTATTGACCGAGCGTATCGAAATACTCGTCAATTGTGCTGTATTGGTGGCAGTAAAATCCATAGAATAATAACGAATAATTTGCCTGAATTTGGCCTCTCTGATTCGAGAACGAAAATAATATCTGTTTTTTATATGCATCTCAGTAAGTTAACACACGTTAAAAAGTGTTTAACTTCTTAAGACCCTAATTAATTATAAAAGAAGGGAAAGTGCATGATAAGAAAATATATCTATTTTATCAGCTGCATTACTATAGCTATTTTCTACGATGCAGCAGCTTTTGCTGCAAGGAACTGTGATAATAAGTGCCAGTCAAATCAATTTTATGTCCGCGCTAAATTAGAAAATCATCCTACTAAGAAAATCAACTTATATAAGACTGCGATTAAATTAAATCCAAACAATGATCATGCTAGATTCAATCTGGCTGTAGCATTGCACAAAAACAAAGAATTTGCATCTGCTTTAGAGCATTACAATCAGATATTGCTACAAAACCCTCTAGATTGTGATGTGCTCTTTAAATCATCTGATGCAATACTCAAAGATTTGGATACAACACACTACTCAGAGGTTCGTCGAAGGCTGAGTACCTTTTTAAAAACCTGCCCACAGGAAGAGTATAAATCACTCTTTTCCGGTGCGCAGAAAACCATATCAAATATTGATATGAATTTTAGAAAATCTTTGCAATTGCATAAGTATGATACATTAAGCTTAGGTGACGCAACTAAAATGCTAGGCTTAGATATTGATGGACCTAGGGGAGAAAAAGTTTTTGGACCGGAAAAGAGACAAGAAGCCTATATTGAATTTGGTCGTAAAAGTGATGAATTGAGTAATAAAGGAAAAAAAATACTGAACAATATTGCAGAAGTTATCAATAATAAAAAACCTGCAACTAACTTGCCAAAAATACTAATTGTTGGCCATTCTGACATGCATATAGATGGTGATTCAGATTATGCTAAAAAGAGAGTGCTTGCCACAAAAAAGTACCTAGTCGATAATCGAGGTATAGATTCCGCATTAATCAAAACTGACTTCTATAAGAAAGGAGAAGGATCAGAAGAAAATAAAAAGCGCTTTGGACTTCAACATAATCGCATTGTTGAAATAAGAAAAGCAGATGGAAATTATTGGCATATGCCTGCGCAGTTTTACTCGCCATAAAATGAAAACTTGCAACATTAGAGACCATGTCCACAGCCTTTCCGGCTTTCTCAGCAACTGTAATGGTCAAGTTTTTTTGGAATGTTTTTAAGCCGCTTTTTTCATTATTCTTGATTGTTTGTTGGGGGTGGTATATCCAATTGCTGAATGTAATCGTTCGTAGTTATAAAATCGGATGTACGACTCAATCACTGACTTGGCTGAAAAGTGATTAATCAGGGTTGTATGGTTGAGCCGCTCTGTTTTTAAACTTCGAAAGAATCGCTCCATTACACTGTTATCCCAGCAATTTCCACGACGACTCATGCTTTGAGTTATTTCTAAGTCACGGAGGCATTGTGCGATAGATGTCCTCTCGCTTCGCCCTTCAAATCTTTAAGTTTCAAATGAGGCTAAAGGTATCCTGACACATAGGGGGATGGACTCGCTAGTAAGGGTGATTTGAGTAAGTATTGCGGTTTCTTTGCCGATAACGTCATAAAGACACCGCGTGAATCGATAGATGTCAAGGTAGTTGTCGCCTAAAGTTAAATTTATGCCGCCTCGTTTTCTACAATCTTTGTTTTTTGTTTTTCCGGATTAAGATGAACAATTCTTATCGGTTCCCAGTTTCTTATTTCGCCACTCCAACGGTTA
>BQJP01000096.1 GCA_021604765.1 Thermodesulfobacteriota bacterium | reverse complement strand
ATTTGATGCGGCTCTTTTGCCACCAGCCGTCGTTACTCAAATCCTTGCGTAGTAGCGGCTATGCGCGGTTTTCGCGCCTAGGCTAGTGGCAATATAGCTCGCCTGAAACAGACAACTTATTCTTCGCTGCCCCCTAAGCTGCAGTTTTCTTTCTATTTGATAGATTTTAAATATTCTTCAGCACTCATTACGGGGATTTTCGATTTCGTGAAATCTTTTGGATTCCTAGTAATAATAACTTTTGCCGAATTATTTATAGCACTAAAATATTGAAAGGCAACTTCAAAGTCTTTGAAAGAGGAGACTAAAGATAGGTCGATTTCTTTTTCACCGCTTGTACATACTTCCGAGATAGTTCGAATTGCGGCTAATGCTTGTTTTGCTTTTTCTTTTCCGATTTGTTTCCTTAAAATATATTCAGTCGAAATAAAACTCATTGTACTGATAAGTACCTTAACCTCTTTATTTTCCCCTTTTAGAAATAACTGTTTAGCATAAATGAAAAAAGGTTCTCTTTGGCTTAGCCAGTCAAGAATTATATTTGTATCGACAAAAACTCTCTCCAATTTATTTATATTTTTCAGTTAAGTAATCGATATGATCATCTCGATGATTAGCATCTAAATCAAGTTTGATGATTCCACTTAATTCATTTACAATACTGCCTTTTGAAGCAGCCTCAATTTTGTAATCAGAGATAATTTTCTGCAGATAATTTTCAACTAGGAATGAAAGACTTATGTTATGTTCTTTCGCATAGTCCTTTGCCCCTTGAATGATTTCTTTATTTAAGTTAAGTGTTAATTTGGTATTCATGATATTAAATTTCGCCATGCATGTACGTACGAAAATAATAAATTATTACGTAAGATGCAAATCTCGACTTACTCAAGTTAAGCGAATTTAATGAAGTTTACTTTGAAATGCAAATTTTGAATTGTCACTTTAATGATTGATAATCAGATTCTTAAGCGGGTTTTACAGAAAGATTTTCATACTAATTGATGCTTAAAATATATTTTCAATAATCAGACTAGGTTTGATTTATTTTGGGTTGTACCGAACTCAAAGGAATCTCTGCGCCCTTCATTCGAAATTTCTATTATCGGCTTAATTGGAGCTCAATTTAAGTTTTTCTAAGCAATTATGCTGCGGATCTTAATGCCGATTCTAGGATAAAGCAAAGTTCTCCTATAAATCCGACCTTTGCTCGAAGTATAACTCTTGGGAAGCATCGTACGGATTGCATTGGTCTTTGTGATCTTAATATTAATATGCCTCGGATGGGGATGTTGCTGGCTTGGAAGATGGTGATCAAGTTCGTACTCATCATGGTCAAGAAGGTCCTTTCCCGACCTTTATATCGCCAAGTTGGTAGGCATACGGAGGTGATACTCCGTAACCAGTAACGATGTCATGAAGTTCAGGGAAGATACCCCTCACTTCTCGTCCTGGTATTATATTGAGCAACTTCTCTCGTCGCACCGATGTATGCTTTATTCGGTGCTGGATTTATATTTTCATTATTCTTTCGACACCTAAAATTTTTCCATCTAATCCGATTATCTCTAAGAAATATACTCCATTCGGGATTGAGTTCATTTCTAATTCGTCTAAAACTTCTGACTGTTCTTTATCTAATACGATTCTGCCCAATTGGTCATAAAGAATTAATCTTGCATTTTCTCCACAAGCGGCAATATTTACTTTTAAGTAGTCAATCGCAGGATTTGGATAGACGTGATAATTACAAAATTTTGTAGAGTTTTCGGGGACATTAAAAAGGTTATCAAATTCATATAGATATACCCCCCTGTTTCCCATAGCTATTACATCTTTCGCCCCGTCTCCCTGA
Organism: Thermodesulfobacteriota bacterium; assembly: GCA_021604765.1. GTDB lineage: Bacteria > Desulfobacterota_D > UBA1144 > Nemesobacterales > UBA2774 > CR02bin9. The sequence continues at coordinate 3,410 of BQJP01000096.1, read as the reverse complement.
AAGTCGCCTAAACTCCGCACATCATTTACTGTTGACCAATCGTGTCTAAAACTGAAACACCTATCTATTTCTAATAAGTTTTCAGTCCGATTTTGGTTGAAATCCCGTATGTAAATTTTGGATGTACCAAAAGCAATCATATCATCTTTACCGTCACCATTAATATCTCCTGCCATTCGAGGATGCTTATCCACTCTCCATCCCGTGTTATAAACAAAATCATCAGCGATTTCATAATTCGGGTCAATTATAAACTCTTCTCCTGTAGAAATTGCTACAGTAATTTTATTATATCCAAATCCAATTATATCAGTTAAACCGTCGCCATTCACATCCGCAACCATTCGAGGGTGCTTATCTATACGCCAACCTTGATTAAAACCATAATCTTCAATTGCAAAATCAGGCGCATTATCAAAACCCTTCCCATTTGAGAGTGCGACAGTCACACCGTCATAACCAAACCCAATTATATCCTCTTTTCCATCACCATTAACATCTCCAACCATTCTTGGATGTTTATCAACTCGCCAACCTTGATTATATCCAAATGCAGGGTAAAAGTAATCACCCTGCAAGACAAAACTTGTTCCATTTGAAGTTGCGACAGAAGTTCCATTCTGACTAAATCCAATAATATCATCCTTGCCATCACCATTAATATCTGCTATCAATCGTGGATGCTTTTCAACTCGCCAACCTTGATTATGACAAAAGTGTTCCATCTCAAACCAAAAGTCAGTATCATCAGAGAAACTATTACCTTCGGAAAGTGCTACCGCAATTGCGTTTTGTCCAAATCCAATAATATCAAATCTTCCGTCACCGTTCACATCTCCAACCATTCTTGGATGTTTGTCTAATCTCCAACCTTGGTTATATCCCAAATTCTCAAAAAAGGAATCGGGTTGTAAAACGAATTCCTGTCCAGATGAGATAGCAACAGAAAGACCATTATAACCCGCACCAATTATATCATCTTTTCCATCGCCATTAACATCTGCTATCCATCTTGGATGCCTTGTTTCTCTCCACCCGCTACTTTCCCCGAAATTTTTCAATTCTCGATAATTCTCACACTCAACAGTTGAAGCAAACAATCTAAAACGACCAAATTCATTAGGATTTTTGCTAACGATACGAATAAATATATTTTCTGTATTTGGTTGAATTGTCGTAGTTGTCACCAAAGCATGTAGACCGTCTCCTGAATCGTCATCACATCCAATTTCAGTTAGTGACGTACAAGAACCTTCTAAAACTTGGAGAACTGTATTTTCTAAACCATTTGGTAGAGGAATTGATTCAATGTAAATGTCGGATTCAATATCTTCGACATTTAATTTAAACCATATATCTTCTGTTTGTCCTCCTAAACAACTAATATTTGGCAGAGTAAATGAAGCACTAGCCCCCGAATTACTAAATATGTTTACTTCTCCCATGCTAATCTTAATTGCCTTCGAGCAATCATCAGGAACAATAGAACCTGAAATAGCTATTCCCGCATTTATTCTTCCTGCGCCAAGTTGATTTTGGTAATCGGGATTAAGCCCTTCGATATTCTCAGCTGTTGAAAAAAGATGGTTTTTTATTTGAGAAGAACTAAAATTGGGGTTTTTACTTTTTATTAATGCACAAAGCCCCGCAACCAAAGGACTTGCCATAGATGTTCCAGAAGAATAAGCATATTCAGAATCGAAAATAACTGTACTATATATGCTGACACCAGGTGCTGAAATATCTACCCATGAACCAAAATTTGAGAATGTAGCTTTTTGATCTCCAAAATCTGTTGCAGCAACCGCTACAACAGTTGAATATGCAGCAGGATAATGTTTTTCGTCTGTATCATCATTCCCTGCGGCTGCGATTACTATTACTTCATTAGATTCCGCATAATCAAGTATGGCTTGCTGGGTTAAACCAAAGCTGCCGCCGCCCCATGAACAATTTATAATATCTGCTCCATTATCTACCGCCCAAACTATACCTTCATAAGAATGAGTAAGTTTTAAAGAACCATCTGAAAAGGTATCACCATTAGCGACTTTTACAGCAATTATTTTTGCATTATCCCCAATTGCTGCTATTCCCAAATTGTTATTAGTTGATGCACACGCAATTCCCGCAACATGAGTTCCGTGGTCAAATAAATCGCTTGGAGGATTTGCATTATTGGTATTGTTCGTCACATCTCTTTGTGCAATAATATTTTCTTGTAAATCAGGATGTGTAGTTAATACAGCATCATCTACAATCGCTACCTTTACATTGCTTGAATTATTTGTTATTTCAAAAGCAGCATTTGCATGAATTTTATCCAAATACCATTGAGTGTCGTATCCATAATCATCGGGTATAGCAGTGGTTTTGCAATAAACCACTTCTTCGATATATTCAATGTCTTTATTATGTTTATTAAGGGTTAAGAATTTTTCAACATCGAATTCATCTGTAAATTTTATTCTAAAAGTTTTTCTGAGTTTTTCCGATTTGGTATCGCCAAAAGAATTATTGATTTGGACAATACTTTTTTGAATTGCACTTGTTGTAAAAATTGGAAAATCTGCAACTTTTAATAGAGAGGCGTTTTTTTTAGGCAAGTTCATTTCATCTTTAAACTTGATGTAATATTCATTCTGTCCAAAAGAATTACAAATGATAATCAATGAAATCAATAAAATTGAAAGTAGATTTTTCATAATTATTTGGTTTTGTTTTTTGGTGCTTGGTTGCTTTATTCTTTCAACGAACTCAAAGGAATGCCTACGCCCCACCACCAAAACCTGCACCAGCAACCCGTTGCGTAAACATTTCAGTCCTTGAGGGCCATAGCCTTTGGCGACGGCCTTTGAACAATCCCGACACCAAGGGCTAACAAAGTATTCCTAAAGGGAAAGCCATTTTTTCTACTATTGGCTTAACCACAGCTCAATTTAAGTTTTTCTAAGCAATTATGCTGCGGATCTTAATACCGATTCTAGGATAAAGCAAAGTTCTCCTATAGATTCCCTCTTTTGTTGCCATCTTACATCCATTTTATTAAACTTGATACATAGCAGTCCCTGCTTATTTCATTACGATAAGCCAACCATAACCATCATTTTCCAGTGTTGACTACTTGTACAGACAGTAGGCTTCGGCCCTGATGTAGGATGTGTCGATTCAATGCCAATAAGATCGTGCAGAAGGGCTGTACGTTAATAGGTCAAGATCATTTAGGAATCCGTAAATGCTGCTGCATATTGCTCAAGATCTTCAATTACTAAGAGCTTGTTTGGAGGTCGGCTTTGGAGGCGAAAAGCGTCAATTTTTTGATGACTGGGTTGGCTTGATGCCAAAGCATCAAAAAGCACTTGAAGTATTAGCGTTCGCTTTTGCCAGTGGCAAAAAGAGCAAAATAAAAG
>BQJP01000095.1 GCA_021604765.1 Thermodesulfobacteriota bacterium | reverse complement strand
GCTCTGTTTTTGACTATTCTGCTCTTTATCTGTTAGTCAGAGAGCACTTACACTATATATACAGTAAAAATATCCATTACTTCCTCTATATACTCATTTTAGTCACTTTTAAAAATCGTCCTATTTAAATCAAAATTTATATTTATTATAAATAATGCATAAGAGATCAACTTACAAAGTACTGTATCTACTTATCCTGGCATCGTTGACAACCCAACAGTGCCAAAATGGATGTTCCAAGTGTAATGCGCAAAACCAATGTCTTTTCTGCGACTTCTCAAACGGCTTTCAGTTACAAAATAACACTTGTGTGAGAAATCCATTTTAAAATTGCAGAGTCTTTTCTAGTCTTGGGGTGTGTCTGGGATGCAATTCAGGCTTTTACTTACAAAACAACGGCTGTGTGGCAGTGACTGAGCAGACTCAAGTGCTGAACTGCTCCATTTACTCCTCTCAAGGAGTGTGTTAGTTCTGTGCTAGTGGATTTTATATAAATGGACTCACTTGTGAAGCTGTTACCACTACCATATAGAACTGCAGTGTTTATTCAGGCCCCGATACTTGCTCTTAGTGCAACACGGGCTTCATTCTCTCCTTAGACAACAAGACTTGCAACACAATCACTGCTGTTGAGAGCTGCCGAACCTACTCCCTGATCAACTGCGACTAGTGTGCTTCCGGGTTCTTCTTACAAAAAGACTCTATCAGAGAATAGACCAGAAGTTCCGTTGAAAATAACAATTTCGAGAGTGCTTTCAGACTGTACAACACCACTCACGACATAATAGCCTCTTAGTGTTAGACTACTACTGTGAGCAACTGCAAGATTTTCAATACATTCAGAGAATGTGCCACTTGTTAAGATGGCTATTACTTGAAAAGCGGAAAGTGTGTCTTAAACCCATAAGAAGTGATAAAATTCTGCTAAGAGTACCTGACCAACAACACCTGCAGCAAGTGCATTCCGGGATATTATTTGGGCTCGGAATCCGAGTGCAAAAAAGTGACTCCTGTGAACTACTGCTCGTAGTACTCTCAGACTGCTAAGAGAACAGAGTGCACTCGGTGCATATCCACTCACTACTTAAAAGACACTAATGTGTGTCAGTAAAGGACAGTTTTCTTCGACAACTGCTAAGAACTGGCTGCTGCTAAAGACGGCTGTTCAATTTGTAATGCAAATTTAAAGCCCACAACGGACTTGAAAAAATGCCTACCAGAAGTAGTCAACTGCAAGACCTACTTCGGCAGCAATGCCAACTCTACTGCCCTACTGTGTAATAGATGCGTCGACGGACAGTACTTGTTGAATGAGGTTTGTACTGTGGGTAACAAGCCAAACTGCAAAATCTACAGAAGATTGGAAAATATCTGCGAGAAATGTATCGCTGGTCACTACCTCGATGCCGACAACAACTGTCAAAAGCACGCCGCTATTGACAAATGCAACGACTTTTCTCCCTTCGTAAAAGACAGATGCGAAAAATGCTCTTTTGATAGTCTTTTATTCTCAGTTTCCACAAAATGCTCTTCTGTTACCATAGAGAACTGCAAAGAGCCTTTCTCTCCAACAGAGTGCTTGCACTGCAACACCGGATTTATGCTCACTACTGAACACAATTGCGTTGTAATACCCGATGAAATAGGTAATTGTGACGAGGCAGAGTATGGAGTTTGTGTAAAGTGTAAAATTAACTATATTTTAGAGAAAGGAGTGTGTATTGAGCCACTCAAAGCCCTCACTCAGAACTGCGACTAGACCAATTTGACTGGCGGAGTTGCTGAAGAAGAGACCAAGTGCGAAATTTGCAAAGAAAATTCGATTCCTCATAATTATGTTGGGTCCTTTTTCTGCATGAGTGACAGCAACTTAAGCACCTTAATGGATTAGGACTTAGATGCCAACTGTCTCGCTTACCACTTGGACCAAGACGGTCTGTACAAATGTGCCCGATGCAGAGATGGTAAGTTCGTTTCAGTAGATGGAGTCTGTTAGGCCAATAAATGCGATGCTGAGACCAATTTCTACTACAATATTAATGTTCTCAGAGATGGAGGGTAATATTTGGTCAAGCACTATGAGTATTGTGAGAAGTAAGAAGAAGGAGAAGACAATTTCTGCTTAAAACATGGTCTTTTGGACAAGTAAGGAGATGATGACTTGGAGTATGGTTGCTATGAGTGCAAGGATAGTCATTATAATTAAGTGGATTTGCTTGAAAGAACCCAAATTCTCTCTAATTCCGAAGTGGAGTATGAGAATGAGGTGTATTATCACTCTTAGCCGGCTCACTGCGAGGATACTCTATAACTGTTCTTAAACAATGAGCCCAATTTCTGCAGATATTTCTACGAACTGCACAATGGAGACTATGGTTGTTTGAGATGCGAGTCTGGGTATAAGGGAAAAGTGAGAAATTGGAAGGTTCTTAACTGTAAAGAGTACTCTGAAGAGACTCGCGAGTGCATAGAGTGCATAGATGGTTATTTGTTGAACCCCGAGAACCACTTGGAGTGCTAAGACAGAAAAGCGGATGTCGAGAATACAGATACCACTCCTCCTTACTTGGAGAAATGCGATAGTCTCTCTTTTAACGAAGAGTAGTGTAAATTGTGTTAGGATGGACATGCTCTGAACGACGACTTTGAGTGCTGGTAGTATGTAGCTATCGATGGCTGTGACATTCACTATAGTTACGCAGAGGATCAGAATTCTTTATCTTGTTTTGAATGTGCAGCTGGAAAAGTACTCGTGGAGCATAATGTCTGTGAAAATGAGATAGCAAATTGTCACAAATAGAAAGTCGATAACAAATGCGAAGAGTGCGATCTTAACTACGAACTAGCAGAAAACGAATTGTCCTGTTCATTAGTAGACAATTCTGTTATTAATGAATTAAATACTGATACCATACTGGTGTATGACTCTATTATTACTGATGCTGATTTTCAGTGCACTGCAATCACTTACACTCCCATTGATAATTGTGCTGAGTATGACTTAGATAGTATAGTGGGAATGGATGCTCCTTGTGTGGAGTGTGATGATGGGTATTATTTGTTAGAAGAGACTTGTGTACTGGATGGGGCTTACAAAAGTGACCAAGCTGACCCTGATCCTAATAATTGCTTATATTTTGAAGTAATTGATGATGATGCTTCTTAAGAAGATGACAAATATGGCTGTTCGGAGTGTTAGCCCGATCACCACTTCGACCACGTCCTTACAAAGGACCTCAGATCCTACTTATGCGTACCAGATGGTTCTTTCTACTGGGACACTGACACCAGCATACAGACAGTCATAGCCATAGACCAAAATACAGTAGATTGCGATCTTTACGACTTCACTACTAATAGATGTGTTAAGTGCAAAGACGATACTCACTACTTATCCAAAGGACATTGCTGTCCACTGACTGAATACTACGACAGACTAACTCACAGCTGCTCTACTATTACTGATTTCTATAACTTCATTCATAATTGTCTTAAATTAGATGAAGATGAGAGGTGTTCGGAGTGCGCTGATACTTTCGAATTGACTGGAGAGTATTGTTGTGCTGCTGGTAAGTACTTTAATGTTACAAATGAGACTTGTGAGGATTTGCCTGATGACTGTTTGTGGTGGGACTACCATGATGATCTCTGTGGAGAGTGCGATACTGGAAATTACATGAATCCTGAGGAAAATGAGTGTTGTTCTTATGCAGAGTATCATAATGGTACTGATTGTGTTGCTATTGAAGAGCCCAACTGCGAACGATACTATCATGGCAGATGTCAGAGATGTCTAGACGATTACTTTTTGACCGAAAACCACCACTGCCACAAAATCACAGCAATTCTGAACAGATGCGACGAATTTGATGTTTTTGAGAAGAAATGCAAAAAGTGCATTGCTGAAAGTAACAAATATGGCCATTATTGCTGTGAATGGAATGAACTCTTCTCTCATGTTACAGGAGAGTGTGGGGCCATTGCTGAAGAGGATCTATTCGACAACTGCGATAATACTGTAGAAGTAGGCGAAGACGAATATGAGTGCAGAAAATGCTCCGCTACATTTTATCCTTTCGAATTCGGTGGTACCGAACACTGCTGTCCAAAAGGGACCTACAAAATGGACTCTGGAGACTGTGTTGTGATAGAGAGTGAAAATTGCGGATATTTCGATGTCACAAATGACGAATGTTTTACTTGTATAGACAGTACTTTCGACAGAGTGTACTAGTCGGGAGATCTGTGCTGTCCAGAAGGAGAGTATGTCGACAATACTGGAGAGTGCGTTCCGGTGACCATTGACAACTGTCTAAGATAAGATGGCACTGACTGTTCGAAGTGCTCCGAAGGCTTCTAAGTCTCTGGAGACAATTTGTCCTGTGAGAGTACTGAACATTGTCTATAGAAAGACGGAGGGGACTGTATAGTCTGCGAGTATGGGTATATTGCTAATATAGGTACTTGTGAGCCTTTCGATGCTGCATCAGAGACCAAGTACTCCTGTTACTTTTAACAATTTTTAGAAGTTCTCGTTTGTGCTGAATGTAAAAGTGGATACTACAACACAGGTTGCTGTCCATATGGTCAATATTACAAAAATGACAGATGCAATGATATAGAAATCGAAGGCTGCGCTTCTCTAGACGGAGACGAGGACTGCGATAAGTGCTTCTAAGACGTAGATACTTGTTAACTGGACAACAACTCTTACTATGAAGTGGTTGGTGGTAATTATAGTGTCAAACCAGAATTATATACCATAAATGCACCCCATGCTGTTAATAAGAAAAAACTGACTAATGATTAGTGCTGCTTGAGAACTCAATTCGGGTCCGAAGAAGGCTGTTAAGAGTATAAGGTCAAAAACTGCTCTGATGAGGAAAATGGAGTGTGCACTGAGTGTTCTGATGGATATGAGTTGAAAAAAGGATACTGTTGTCGGTACGGATACAAATTCGACAAAAAGGCTAAGATTTGCGTAGCCGAAGAAGACCTTGATTGGGAAGAGTTTGAGTGTCCCGAAACCCTTTATCTTTCTAATAACTGGTGCTGTCCCGAAAATACCTACTGGAACGAAGAAGAGCATTTCTGCGAGTAGTTAATAGACGCCAACTGCATCACCTCAGAATCAATAGATACTTGCGATCAGTGCGCCAACGGGTACCAATTAGACGATCTATTCAATGTCATAGCAATACTAAGAGTCAATAATGCTCCTGATTGGTGTCAGTAGCCAAATAAAAGAGTGGAATTGAATGTTTGTATAAACAATGCTAATGGAGATTAACTACTAAATGTAGTATAATAGCTTTACTTGGATAATTGCATCTCTTTTGGCGGCTTTGGCTGCTTCTAGTGTGCTGCTGATTACTATTAGACCGAAAAATACCCCGTTTGTTGCCCCAATGGAGATATTGGGTTCAAATTCGGAGGTTTCACTCACTGCTTGGACTTCTCTAGAATATACAGAAACTGCTCTGAGTACGATTGGATAGAAAGAAAATGCACAGAC
>BQJP01000094.1 GCA_021604765.1 Thermodesulfobacteriota bacterium | reverse complement strand
GTCATATTCTCGCTGGCGTTCTGCTTTTTCATGTTCTAATAATCTGGTAAGGATATCTTGCTGGCGAAGCAACATTTCATTAGACAAACGCTTATTTACGAGGTCTTCTTCAATTTTATCCATACCATCCATAATATCTTGTATCTGCTTGCTACCGCCCTGGCCTTTCTCCTGCATTTCTTTTTGTTTCTCTTTTAAGGCTTTACGTAGGGCTGCCTGGCGAGCAGCCATTTCAGCAAATTCTTTAGCGGAAGGACTTCCTTTACCTTGTTGCATTTTTTGTTTCAGCTGTTTCATTTGCTGGTTAAGGCTTTGCTGGCCCTGACTGATTTTATCCTTAGGAACCTTTCCGCTACTACCCTTTCCGCCAGGCTTGTTGCACATTTGACTCCCAGCCATCATACCTGACATTTGCTGCTGCATCTGGTTCATAACTTCACTCAACATCAGCGCTAGATCATTAACATTTTTCATTGTACGCTGTTGATGATTAGCTGCCTGTGGTTTACGCCTTTCCTCTAATTCGTCTAAGCTTTCACGAATGTTATTTTTGATTTCACCTACCTTTTCAGTAACGAACGATTCAATTTGGAAAACTCGTTTACTAAGGGCCTGAAGGCTATCTTCTACTAACCGGAAATCGTCTTTTAGCTTGAATTGCCCCTGTACTAATTCTACATATCGCGGTGTATTAGTTTGCGTGGTACCAAATTCATCAATCAAATCCTCCTGGTCAAATGAAAGGCCTACCAGGTTTTCCAATAGCTGTCGGAGTGCCTTCATATCTTCCTCCATCTGTTCCATTTCTCCAGATTCCATCATCATTTGCATGGCTTGTGCCATATCCTGCATTTTTTCTGATGCATCCTTTTGAGATTCTGAAGCCTTTTTATTTTGTTGCTGATCTAGTTGCTCCTGGCTTTGATCAATATCTTGCTGGATATCTTCCATTTGCTCACTTCGATCCGGCATCTCCTTTGGTTGCTCCAATTCTTTATTTTTCTCCTGCATCTCGTCCATCTTCTCCTTGATATCCTGGAACTTCTCGTCTATTTCTTCCTGTTCTTTCTTTAAATCTTCTTCAGATTCTTTTCCTTCTTCCGTCTTTTCAGAAAGCTCCTTTTGTTCTTCAGCTAGTTTTTCCAGCTCACTAATGGTTTCCTGCATTTCTTGTTCTAGCTCCAATTGCTTAAACATTTCAAGCATGCGATCTAACTCCATCTCCAACTGCTCATCAGATAACTCCATCTCTTCCATCTTCTCCAGAGCTTCTTCTTTATTCATTTCTTGCAAAAGCTCTTCGATTTGCTTCATTAACTCTTTCATCTCATCACTCATTACTTCCTCCATCATTTCTTGAAGCTTCTCTTGCTTTTCCATTATCTGCTCATCCTGCTCCGAAAACTCTTTTCTATTCTCTTGATTTTCTTTGAAATTCTTATTGGCTTCTTCAATTTTATTTTCGAGTTCTTTCTGGCGTTCAAGCATTTTTTCAAGCTCCTTTCTTGTCTGCCAATCCATCTCTTTTTCCTGAAGCAGCTTTTCCCGCATCTTTTTCATTTCTTCCTGAATCTTACGGGATTCCTCCAATGCTTTCTTTAAATCTTCTTTTATTTCTTTGTCGTTTTGTTCTTCAATGGCTTTAAATTCATCTACAGTTGGCATTGCAAAGACCATTAAATTAGTACGTGCAGACTTGCTTCCATTTACAGCATCATTATCAAAAATTTCAAAATAGTAAGTTACTTCTTCACCAGGTTTTAGAGCCAATTCATTCAGATCAAAAACATGATCATAACGTATTGTCTTACCAGAAGGCTTATTGATTGATGTAGTATTTAGCTTACCTTGTCTGCCTTCTTCATCTTTAATACGGTAGTTGAAATTGAGATTAAGCAGGCCATAATCATCAGATGCTTCACCAACGAAATACATTAATTTCCTATCAAGGCTGTCTTGAAATTTCTCAGCTTTAATAGCTGGATATAAATCGGGAATAACCGAAATAGAATAGCTGATAGAATCTGCATTGGGTAAAGCTTTATTAGATACATATAATTTATAGCCTGCATCTGACATCATGCGCTTTTTGAACGTAAATAAGTCATCTGAAAAGCGCTTGATCGCAACAGCTTCTTCCCCGGAAAATTGCACTTTGATCGCATCGGTATTTTCTGCATCCAAAACCCAATCTACATTAGTACCAGTAGGTACCGTAAGGTCACCAATATTAGAAAGTTCTTCGTCTTTACGTTGGGTATAGGCTGGATAATCGAGTTTTACATCAAAAGCAGCAATATTAGGCTTCATCAATACATCCAGCTTATATTCTTTAGAGCTTACCCCTGAAGAATATAGGTTGAAATCGAGGGCTTTTTGTACATTATTGAAAGTATAGCTAAATTCATTAGCAGCTTCCTTAGCTAAGCGGTATTGGGCATTATCGATATTGATAAACACCTCATTTGGCAACTGTTCTCCTTCCACTTTTACAGTGAGAGGATAATCTTCAAACTGTACAACAGATGGATCATTCTCGCCTAATACAAAGGAAAATGGTGCAGGTTTTTCAAAATCCGTATTGTTATTGATGAGGCGAGTAGTACTATCTGTAATTAAATTAGCATTGATGAAGAGAATCAATACTAATAACATCATTGGAGGCAATGCATAGCGCAAGTATTTTCTATTTTTACTCAGATCAATAGCATTTCTGAAAGGAACAACCTTTATTTCATCTGATTTTTGATTAATACTAGCTAGGATTAATTCACGATTTTCAGAATGATCCGATTGTTTTTTCAACTGTAAAACATTCAACAGTTTATCCTTTACATCTGCAAAATGTTCGCCGATAATTTGAGCAGCCTGTTCATGAGAAATAACACTGCCTAAGCGGAAGTATTTAGATAAAGGTATGAATACCCAAGCTGTAAGTGCTATCAGGCTGACCCCGATAAAAGAGAAAAACATAAGCTTGCGAACATCAGTACTGAAATAATAGTAATATTCCAGTAAGCTCACCATCAAGAATAAAAACAAGATGAGGCCAATACTGTACAATGTTCCACGGATCAGTTTGTTAATGTAAAATTTACGAATAAACTGATCCAGTTTATTGATCAATAATTGATAGTTATTGTGAGTTGCCATAATTCAATTTTGAACTGTGAAAGAGTTCAATTCTTTACAAAAAGGCGCTTGATTGTTAAGCTGGATTTTCGAGGTGGTTGTTCGTCTCAGAAGAGGCACTAAATTAAGCAAGATAAAGGGAAATGTCAAGCATTTATTATCTCGCTATTACTATGATTTGAATACTACTTCGGGACCCCTCTATCAATTGAAAGACATAATGAGATGGAGGAAAGTTGCTTAGATCTAAAAATATTTGGCTATTTCCTCCATTTGAAAGGGAAAAAACTTTTAAAAGTTGTCCCTGAAGGGAAAAAATCCTTACTTCAATAGGATTTATCAATCCCTTTTGAGATGATGTGCGTTTGAGAAAGATTTGACCAGAAGTAGGAACTGGAAAAATTTGCCATCCTTTGGAATATTGAATATGATGGTTCGCATTTATACCATTTCCATAGTAGTAAAAGCGCCTATCAAGATTTTCCCATACTTCCTGTGAGGAGTTCCAGCGTTGTGCATGTTCTATAGCAAGCTGATCATTGTTATTGTATGTATAATCTACGGTAATGAGGTTTCTCCAGCTTTCAGATTGTGGAGCCCAGCTTTGAGAGAAAAGTAGAGTTCTTAACCCATCAGCATTTACTATATATTGTTCTTGATAAAAAGGACTCCAGCTCTGATTTTCTTCTGACCAACTTTCTTGGAGCCATCCAGTTTGATGCCCATTATTATCATAGGAGAATGTTCGTCGATAAGCCGTTTGCCAGTTTTCATCTATGTATGTTTCTACCCCATATGTAAGGAGGTTGTTATCATTATTATAAGTGCGCGTAATTCGAAACTGGGGCTGCCATGATTCTGATTCCCACCATTCCTGGATTTCCGAAAGGAGATTTCCCGAAACATCGTAAGATTCATATAAACGCCGATTGATATTTATCCATGTTTCATCCATCCAGTTTTTGGTCGTGTAGGAAGAAACATGACTATTAATATTTTCGTAAGTACTGAGATACTGAGTATTACCTTTCCACTCCGTACCATCCCAGGCTTGAATCTCTTCTACTGTTAATCGATTTTCACTATCATATTCCCATAAAACACGTTGATCTAAAGTATCTATTTGCCAGCTATTATTGATTCGGGAAAACTCTAGAGAAGTATCTGGTTGGCCTAAATTGTTATAGGAGTTTTCAATTCTGCGGGTATAAGGCCAGGTATTGGAAGTGTAATCACGAAAATTAGTGACGGTCAGTTGTTCATTTTCATCATAAGAATACTCTAAAGAATCTTTGAAAATCCAATCCATTTCAAAAGAATTCCATCCATCATACCTTTCTGCCACTAACAGATGATCATTGGTAAGAGTCAATGAAGGAATTTCTTCTTTGGATAGTAAAATAGAATGGGGAAGTACATTTTCCATCTGTGCCCAATGAAACCACTTTAGTTCTTGTTTGCCCTGAGCATATAGCCCGGTAGAAACTACTAATGTTGAAAGAAGGCCTATAAGATAAATGTACTTCCTCATGATGATCCTATTATGGACGAACATCCTGAAGCAACTGCTCGTAAAAAGATTTCAGTTGTTCATTCGATTCGCTCTCCTTAATTACTTTTAAATTTTCTAACAGTTTGGCAGCTAATGCTTTACTTTCATCGCTTTCACCAGTTGCCAAAGATTTACGCATCTGATTCATGGCACGTGTAGCTCCATAGCGTTGCCAGCCAGAATAGGTAATATCTTGAGCCATAGTTGTTAATCTATCAGCTGCTTTTTTGCTAGCTTCCTGACCTGTAGTAATTGCCAGTTGTTGGTAAGCATCCATAAAATAGATGGAAGAAAATCCATCTAGTTTAGTAAGATTCTGTTCAAAGAAGTCTAAATAACTAGCATCACCACTTTCAGCATATAGTTCTCCAACTGCCAAAAGGAGATCTTCGGCTTCTGTATTTTCTAATTCTTTAGCACTTTGAATAGCGGCTTCTTTATCAAACTGGTTTAGGTATTGCAATGCAGCTCCAATTACTACATAGGCAGAGTCCTTTTTTAAGGCTGTCTTAGCTTCTTGCAGGGCAATATTACTTTCAAGTATCATCAATTTATCAAAAGCAGCAGCTCTAACCTGAGAATGGGGATCCGACTGAGTTAAGTCTTTTAATCGTGCTAGAGTAGCCTCGTCTTGTTGCTCTCCTAACTCCATTATAGCACCGCCGCGGATAGCCCAAAAAGGATCATTAAGAGCATCTGCAAACAGTTGCTTGACGGCAGGTGAATTATTACCTCCCAAAAGCTGTATTGCCTCATATCTATCTAGAAAACGGGGTGCATTATAATATTGGAATATATACTGATCTTGAGTTTTATTGTCCTGTATTTGTGCTAACAATGTGCGATCTGCATCGAATTGGATTAATTCTGGTGCGGATTCAACATCAAAAGTGAATGTTTGTGTACGTTGATTAACATGTACTCTCTTCCGAATAGGCGCTTTGCCTGCTTTTGTATAAATATTGATGGAAACAGGGAGTTCAAAGATAGCCGGCATCTTCTCCATGTCCTGATGTTGAGTAACCCTTACTATTGCCTGGGAAAGTGAA
>BQJP01000093.1 GCA_021604765.1 Thermodesulfobacteriota bacterium | reverse complement strand
GCACGCTATAGAAATATATGATAGCCCTCAATGGCCTTCTGAGCCTCTTTTTTATGTTTGCGCTCCTTCAGTAACAGATAAGAGCGTAGCACCTGATGGGCATGAAAATCTGTTTATCCTTATTCCTTTAGCTCCCGGATTAGAAGACAATGAAAGTATGCGCGAGAAATATTTTGATATTGTTCTCGACAGATTGGAAAACCATATGGGGGAAAACATACGTAATCATATAGTATATAAGCGATCCTTTGCTCATAAGGATTTTGAAAAAGACTATCATGCTTATAAAGGCAATGCCTATGGCCTGGCTAATACCCTTTTTCAAACTGCTTTCCTCAAACCTAAAATAAGAAGTAAAAAAGTAAGCAATCTTTACTATACCGGCCAACTAACTAGTCCTGGGCCAGGAGTACCACCATCGCTTATTTCGGGACAGGTAGTAGCCAAAGAAATTTTTAAGCACATAAAACCTAATTGACCTATGATGCAGCTATTCAATGATGTTTGTTTTGAGTGTAGTAAGCTGATTACTAATCGTTATAGTACATCCTTTTCGATGGGCATTAAAGTATTTGATAAGCGCTTTCGAGACCCTATCTATGCGGTGTATGGTTTTGTTCGTTTTGCTGATGAAATTGTAGATACTTTCCATGATGCTCCAAAGGCAACGTTATTGAAACGCTTCCGCGAAGATGCTTATAGAGCTATTGAAGAAAAAATAAGTATGAACCCTGTTCTTCACGCTTTCCAGCAAACGGTGCATCAATATGGCATTGAAAACGAGCTAATAGATGCCTTCATGGATAGTATGGAGATGGATCTTCATTTTGATCGCTATGAAGATAAGCTTTACAAAAAATATATTTATGGTTCTGCTGAAGTAGTAGGCTTAATGTGCCTAAGGGTTTTCTGTGAAGGGAATGAAGAACTTTATCAAAGATTAAAGGCATCTGCTTGTAGTCTGGGTGCTGCTTTTCAGAAAATTAACTTTCTCCGTGATATGAAAAGTGATTTTGATGAAAGAGGCAGAGTTTATTTTCCCGGTGTAGATTTCACTCAATTTACCAATGAAGACAAGTTGCAAATAGAGGCAGATATCAAAAAAGATTTTGATGATGCTTATCTAGGTATTGTTCAATTGCCTAATGGTGCACGATTTGGTGTATATCTGGCATACATTTATTATACAAAGCTATTCCAAAAAATCAAAAATGCGCCTGCTACTCGTGTCACACAAGAACGCATCCGAGTACCTAATCGTAGGAAAGTAGCTTTATTATTTAGCTCTGCTTTACGCAATAGTTTGAATTTGCTTTGAAGTTGATTAAACAACCTTCTATTTTACTAAAAGTCATTGTTTCCTTTTTGCTGCTTCTAGTAGTAGGTATACAATGGTTTACGGATACGGTTTCACCCGAAAACTTGCTGATAGAAGTACCTAAGGTAAGTCAGTTGGATTGGTTAGAAACACATTGGGCCTACTTTTATCTTCACCTCTTTACATTTTTGCCTGTATTCGCACTTTCTTTTGATAAAAACGTGCATTACTACAAGAAGTGGAACGCGCTGCTACCTGCTATTCTCATCGTAGGTTTATTATTCATTGGTTGGGATGTATTTTTTACTACCCAACAAGTATGGGGTTTCAACGAGAAATACTTTTTGGGAGTACATCTGCTTCATTTACCTATAGAGGAATGGTTGTTTTTTCTCACCGTTCCCTTTGCGTGCGTCTTTATTTACGAATGCCTTAATTTTTATATAAAAAAAGACCTGCTTGCTCCTATAGAACGTCCCCTTACCATCGCTATGATTTTACTTTTTTTGACTATTGGTATGCTTTATTGGGGCCACCTTTATACTAGTACTACCTTTTTACTCACTGGCGGTTTTCTGCTCTATCATTTCCTATTTGTAGATGGAAGTTATCGCAGTCGTTTTTACCTTTCTTACTTAGTTGCTCTTATCCCATTTTTAATTGTAAATGGCGTACTCACCGGAGGCTATACCCAACAGCCCGTAGTTTTATACAACCCAGAGGAGTATCTTGGCATTCGCATCACTTCCGTACCATTAGACGATGCTGTATATGGCTTTTTGCTGATATTTGGAGTGGTGACTTTGTTTGAGAAGTGGAGATAGCTTTAAAATTGACATCAAACACCAAGTAACTTGACAAAAAACATAAACTACCTTATCTTTACTTAATGAAGGTAATCAGTAATAAGCTTGGTGAATTATTTGAAGCTGTCATTGAGCTTGTTGAAGATAGAGATTGGCCAGCTATTCATAATGATAATTCTTTCTCTTTTAACTGGAACTTTGAAAAAGAGCAGATAGTATACAAAATACGATTAAATTTAGAAGAAGAAATTCTTGGACTAATTTCTATAGAAGACATACCGAGAGAATTTAGAATTCACGTCAGACTAATTGAGCTAAATTCTAAGGATGTTGGTAAGTCTAAACGATACGACAATATAGCAGGATGCTTACTTGCTTTTGTTTGTCAATTAGCTTTTCAAAAAGATTATGAAGGATATGTTTCATTACAACCCAAAACAGATTTAATAGGGCATTATATAGCTAAATATGGGTTCCATCAACTAGGAAAGAATTTGTTCATTGAACTGAACGATTCAGAAAAATTAATCCACAAATACTTAAAAAATGGATGACAAACAAAAGGCATATTATAAGAAGCTCTACGAAAAATTATCCAAAGAATATACAAAAGAAGAATTGGTAGAAGCATTCGTTTTTCCTTCAGAGATGACCGAAGAAGAAGAGAAAGAGGCTAATCGTCAATTAATGGCAGATAGAATGCGTAGGTTAACCAATAGGACTCCTGAAGAAAAAATGCTATCAGGCTTATTGAGAATAAAATACCAAATGAAAGATTATATAAACCAAAGTCAATTTGATGAAGAAAAATCAACTATTTATTTCTTGAATGAATATCTGAAAGTAATTAACAAGAAACAAAAGGATCTTGCTAAAGATATAGGCATTCATGTCACAAGATTAAGCAGAATATTAAATGGAAAAGAAAATTTAAGCTTAGCTATTGCATACAGGTTAGAAGCTCATTCCGGTGACCAAATTCCAGCTATCATGTGGTGGAAATTAGCACAAAAAGAAATTGAGCAAGAAATTCTTTCTGACAATAAAGCAAAACAACAAGAAAAAAATAAGGTCAAAAATATTGTTTATCAAAGGGCATAGAACTTTCCTGATCTAATGCGCCTCCCGCCAATTCTCACCAATTCCCATTTCCACTACTAGTGGCACTTGCAATGATGGCATTGCATTTTTCATTTCCTCTTCTATGATTGGCTTGATGGTTTCCAGTTCATCCTTATGCGCATCAAATACCAATTCATCATGTACCTGAAGAATCATCTTGGATTTGAATTGCTTTTCCTGGAAAATGCGGTTGATATTGATCATAGCGATTTTGATCAAGTCAGCAGCACTTCCTTGCACGGGCGTATTGATGGCGTTGCGCTCTGCATGACTGCGAATCACTCCATTACGAGAGTCAATATCACGGAGGTAACGACGACGCCCCATCAAGGTTTTCACATATCCATTTTCTCTTGCCTCAGCAACCGCTCTATCCATATAACCTTTTAGGCCAGGATAACGGCTGAAGTATTGTTCAATCAGTTCCTTAGCTTCAGCACGTTTAATGTCCAATTGCTGAGAAAGATTGGTAGCTCCTGCACCATATACAATAGAGAAGTTAACAGTCTTGGCACGATATCGCTGCTCTTTAGTAACCTCTTCATAAGGCACCTCAAAAACACGAGCTGCAGTAGCACGGTGAATATCCTTGCCCGACTGAAAAGCTTCCATCATCGCTTCATCTCCACTGATTTCTGCTATCAAGCGCAATTCCACCTGAGAGTAATCAGCTGCTAGTAGCACATGATTTTCATCTCTGGGCACAAATGCCTCCCGTACTTTTGCACCTTCCTGTGTGCGAATCGGAATGTTCTGAAGGTTTGGATTATTAGAACTCAAACGCCCCGTTGCAGCAAGTGCCTGGTTGAAAGAACTATGAATCCGGCCTGTACGAGGATTAATCATCCTGGGCAAAGCATCTACATAGGTAGATTTTAGTTTTGTCAAACCTCTATGAGAAAGGATATCATTGACAATTGGAAAATCCTTAGCCAATTCAGACAGCTTTTCTTCATTAGTAGAATACTGACCAGATTTAGTTTTACGCCAGCGATAGGGGAGGCCTAACTTATCAAATAATACCTCACCTACCTGCTTGGGAGAAGCAATATTGAAACGAACTTCTGCCTGATCATAAATACTCTTTTCCAATGCTGCAATCTGCAATTCTAACTCTTTAGAATACTCATTGAGATAGTCAGCATCAAGGCGTATACCTTCATACTCCAGATTAACCAGTGCTTTGACTAATGGTTCTTCAATCTCATTATATAGTGGCTCCAGGCCTTCTTCATTCAACCACGGCGCAAGATGCTCTTTTAGTTGCAAGGTAATATCAGCATCTTCTGCAGCATAATCTTTCACCTTTTCAGGCTCCACATCACGCATACTGAGCTGGTTTTTTCCCTTTTTGCCAATAAGTGTTGTAATAGATACTGGCTGATATTTTAGATAGGTTTCAGCCATATAATCCATATTATGCCTCAACTCAGGTTCCAGTAAATAGTGGGCAATCATCGTATCAAAATAATGCCCTTTTACTTCTACATCATACCAGCGTAATACCAAGGCATCATATTTAATATTTTGCCCTATCTTTTGGATCGACTCATTTTCAAATAGCTCCTTGAATTCCTGCACTATTTGTCGAGCTTCTGCTTCATCAGCTGGTACAGGCACATAATATGCTTCACTCGCCTTATAGGCAAATGACATACCTACCATCTCGGCCTGGGTTGCATCGATACTAGTTGTTTCTGTATCAAAGCAAATACTCTCTTGCTGTAGCAACTCCTTTACAAGTTCACTACGCTTTTCTGGTGTATCCACCAGATGATAAGTATGCTCTGTATTGGTAATATTCTTGTCTGCTATTGAATGTGCAGGAGGTGCTTTTGCTTTTGTAGCAGGTGCTTTACCTTCCTCATTTCCAAAAAGGCTTCCTTGTTGCCCTTGTTGGGAAGTTTCTTCTTCCACACCTAGAATTTGACGGGCCAATGTGCGGAATTCTAGTTCCTTAAATAACTCCGCCAGGCTTTCTTTGTCAGGGCTTTCTATAATAAACTGATCTGCATCAAATTTTACAGGTACTTCTATATCTATGGTAGCTAGCTTTTTGGAAAGGATAGCTATTTCCTTGTTGTTTTCTACTTTCTCTTTTTGCTTGCCTTTTAGCTGATCTGTATTTTCCAGCAGCCCTTCTACTGAATCAAATTTATCCAGCAATTTAGCTGCTGTTTTCACACCAATACCAGGTACACCAGGAATATTATCTACTGCATCTCCCTGCAAGGCCAGCATATCTATTACCTGCTCTACTCTTTGTATTCCCCACTTTTCACACACTTCTTTTGCCCCCATAATTTCAATACCATTGCCTTGTCGAGAAGGACGGTAAAGGAATACTTTATCCGAAACCAATTGACCAAAGTCTTTATCCGGGGTTACCATATATACATTATAACCTTCTTTTTCAGCTTGCTTGGCCAAAGTACCAATCACATCATCTGCTTCGTACCCTTGCAATGTAACTACAGGTATTTTAAACGCCTTTATGATAGCTTCAATAAAAGGAAAA
>BQJP01000092.1 GCA_021604765.1 Thermodesulfobacteriota bacterium | reverse complement strand
ACTATTAAATTATGCTGACGGTCTTAAAAGCTATATTATAGCTCCTGATGGACTTAAAGTTGGAGATACAATAGTATCAGGAACAAATGTTGAAATTTCAGTTGGCAATGCTTTGCCAATTAAGAGCATCCCTGTAGGTACTATCGTTCATAACATAGAGTTAAAAGCAAAGGGCGGTGCTAAGCTTTGTAGAGCTGCTGGAACATCGGCTCAAATAACAGCTAAGGAAGGTACTTACGCTCAGGTCAAATTGAGTTCCGGTGAAACTCGTCTTATTCATATAGAATGCATGGCGACAATCGGAAGAGTCGGAAATACAGAACATGAATTGGTTGTTCTTGGAAAAGCTGGCAGAAAGCGTCATCTGGGTAAACGTCCAGTAGTTAGAGGTGTTGCAATGAACCCGGTTGATCATCCGCATGGTGGTGGAGAAGGTAAAGCTGGTAAAGGTAATCCGCATCCTGTTTCCCCATGGGGTTGGATAACCATAGGTTACAAAACTAGAAATAATAAAAGAACTAATAAATATATAGTTAAGCGTAGAAGAATTGGCTACGGAATGGATTAAGGAGAGATTATGCCGAGGTCGAACAAAAAAGGTCCATATGTAAATGAAAAGTTGGTTAAAAAAATACAAGCGGAAAAGGCTTCAGGCAATCCCCGCCTTATAAAAACATGGGCTAGAGGATCGATGGTTACGCCTGATATGATCGGCCTTACTTTTGCGGTGCATAATGGAAAGAAGTTTATACCGGTTTATGTTACTGAATACATGGTGGGTCATAAGTTGGGGGAGTTCTCCCCAACCCGAACATTTCATGGCCACGCCGGTGGTGATAAGAAGTCAAAGATGGGCAAGAGATAGAAAACATATATAAAAGGTGAATAATGGTTTCTCAAGCTGTAAAGAAATTTTATAGAGCATCGCCGAAAAAACTTTCGGTAGTATTAGAACTTATTAGGGGTACAGGTGTCGAGGACGCTTTCTCGATACTGTCGTCAGTTAGAAAACGCTCAGCCCCCGATATAGCCAAATTGTTAAAGTCAGCTGTTGCTAATGCTGCTGAGAAGGGACACTCGGATACGGAAAGTTTATATATAAAGGAAGTTTACTCGGGAAAGGGTCCTACGCTAAAAAGGATAAGAGCTAGAGCGCAGGGTAGAGCTTCAGCAAGGAAGAAAAGAATGAGTCATATAACTATTGTGCTTGAAGAAAGGGGGCTATAAATTGGGTCAAAAAGTATGCCCTATTGGGCTTAGGCTTGGAATTACAAAATCATGGGATTCTAAATGGTTTGCGGAAAAGAGGAAATATACCGACCTTCTTCATGAAGATTTAGAAATTAGAAACCTTATAAAAACCGAATTCTATCAAGCGGCCATTTCAAAGATAGAACTTGAAAGAGCGGCTTCTGAAAGAGTAAGAATTATTATTAACTCCGCCAGACCGGGAATGATAATTGGAAGAAAAGGTCAAGAGATAGAATCTTTGAGACGCCGCCTTGCGGATATGACAGGTAAAGATATTTACCTTGATATAAGAGAGGTAAAAAGACCTGAAATTGATGCTCAGCTAGTAGCTGAAAATGCGGCACTACAGTTAGAAAGAAGAGTTGCTTACAGACGAGCAATGAAAAGAGTAATTGCTTCAGCCCTAAGATTAGGCGCTTTAGGTATCAAGGTTATGGTATCTGGCAGATTGGGTGGAGCTGAGATCGCTAGAAAAGAATGGTATAGAGAGGGAAGGGTTCCTCTTACTACTTTAAGAGCAGATATTGATTATGGTTTTGCCGAGGCAAAAACTACTTATGGAATTATAGGCGTTAAAGTGTGGATTTTTAAAGGCGAAGTATTAGAGAGGAAAAGTAAACAAGCTGTATAACGGTGACTAAAGATGTTACAACCTTCAAGAACTAAATATAGAAAAGTATTTAAAGGCAGGATTAGAGGAAAAGCTACAAAGGGAGCTTCAATGGCATTTGGAGATTTCGGTCTCCAGTCTGTGGAGTGCGGCAAGCTTACTTCAAGACAAATCGAAGCAGCCCGTATTGCTATCACTCGTCATGTAAAACGTGGAGCGAAGCTTTGGATCAGAGTCTTTCCTCATAAAGCGATAACCAAGAAACCAGCAGAGACCAGAATGGGTAAGGGGAAAGGAGATGTTGAGGGTTACGTAGCACCTTTAAAAAGAGGTACTATGATCTACGAAATTGCTGGACTATCAGAAGAATTGGCAAAAGAGGCCTTCAGACTGGCGTCTCATAAACTTCCTGTTAAAACACGTATGGTTACCAGGGTTCAGGGGGATATACTAGGATGAAAGCACAAGAAATAAGAGACTTAACACAAGACGAATTAGGCAAAAGAGAGACGGAGTTAAAAGAAGAGATTTTTAATCTCAGAGTTCAAATAGTAACTCAGCAAACGACTAATGTTGCGAGGATCAGAACTCTCAAAAGAGATCTTGCAAGGGTATTAACGATTAAAAAAGAAAAGGGCATTAATTAAGGAGCAGTTTGGACTATGTCTAGAGGAAAATTTCAATCCAGAGTAGGAACAGTAATCAGCGACAAGATGGATAAGACGGTTATTGTAGATGTGATTCAGATTAAGAAGCATAAGAGATATCAGAAATCAATTAAAAGAAATAGTAAATTCGTAGCACATGATGAAAGCGGTCAATGTAAAATTGGGGACAAGGTTCTCATACTTGAAGGAAAGCCGTATAGCAAAACTAAAAGATGGAAAGTAAGCAAGATTTTAGAGCAAAATAGTCCATTAGTGGCAGAAGCAGAAATAGCGGAAGCTCAAATAACAGAGGCTGAAATAACAGAGTAGTAATAATTTAGGAGGAGTATTTACAGTGATTCAATCAACCACTTATTTGGATTCAGCCGATAATACGGGAGCTAAACGTTTGTTCTGTATTAAAGTGCTGGGTGGATCCGGCAGAAAATATGCGAGACTTGGAGATGTTGTTGTGGTTTCAGTAAAGGAAGCAATTCCAAATGCAAAGGTGGATAAAGGATCTGTGCACCAGGCTGTCATTGTGCGCGTAAGAAAAGAACAAAGAAGAAATGATGGTTCTTATGTGAGATTCGATAACAACGCAGCAGTTCTAATAACAAAAGAAAACGAACCAATGGGAACCCGTGTGTTCGGTCCTATAGCCCGTGAGTTAAGAACAAAGGGCTTTATGAAAATAATTTCCCTAGCGCCGGAGGTTGTGTAAACATGGGTACTCAAACAAATAACGGTACAGACAATAGAAGAAAAATGCATATTAAGAAAGGCGATACGGTTTATGTGGTGTCCGGCAAAGATAAAGGGAAAACTGGAAAAGTACTAAAAGTTCTTCGCTCCAAGGACCGTGCATTAGTCGAAAAGCTTAACATAATAAAACGCCATCAACGTCCTACTCAGGCTAACCCTACTGGAGGAATAATAGAAAAAGAGGCGTCAATTCATATCTCTAATCTGATGATTTATGATCAGGCCGAGAATAAGCCTTCAAGAATAGGGCACAAAACCCTAAGTACAGGGGAAAGAGTTAGGTACAGTAAACGGAGCGGTGAGGAGATTAAGTAATAATGGCACCCAGATTAAAAGAATTATATAAAGAAAATGTTGCTCCATCCTTAAAGGAAAAGTTTTCATACGCAAATTCTATGGAGATTCCTAAAGTGGAAAAAGTAGTAATCAACATGGGGCTTGGAAGGCTAAGTGATTCCGGCAAGGATAACAAAGTAATAGATGAAGCTGTTGAGGAACTAAGAAAAATTACAGGTCAGAACCCTGTTATTAGAAATGCAAAGAACTCTATTGCGGGATTTAAATTAAGAGAAGGGGTACCTATTGGGTGTTCCGTTACTCTGCGTTCCGCTATAATGTATGAATTTTTAGACAGGTTAATTAGCTTTGCACTTCCTCAAGTTAGAGATTTTAGAGGAGTATCTCCAAAAGCGTTTGACGGACGTGGTAATTATACTCTTGGTCTTAAGGACCAAGTGATTTTTCCGGAGATAGATTATAGCAAGGTGCAAACAATAAAAGGTATGAATGTTACGATTGTAACTACAGCAAAGACAGATGAAGAAGCTAAAGGCTTACTTGAAGAATTCGGTATGCCGTTTATAAAAAATTAGGAGAGGGGCGCTATGGCTCGTAAGGCATTAGTTATAAAATCAAATAAAGACCCTAAGTTTAAAGTTAGAAAGGGAAATAGGTGCAAGCTATGCGGACGTCCCAGGGGTTATATGCGCAGGTTTGATATGTGCAGACTTTGCTTCAGGAAGTTGGCTAGTAATGGAAGAATTCCCGGAGTGAGAAAATCTAGTTGGTAGAGATTTAATAATTTTTTTGTTTGATTGTTTGAAATAATTTACCGGTAAGAGGCGACTATAAATGACAGATCCAATTGCTGATATGTTGGCAAGAATTAGAAACGCTTTAATTGCAAACCATAAAACTGTAACTATTCCTTCGTCAAAGTTTAAAGTTGAACTGGCAAGGATACTTAAAGAGCAGGGATATGTGTCTGATTGGAAAATGACTGAGGTTGATGGTTGGAAGGCAATTAAAATAAATCTTGCATACACACCTGATAAAGAAAGCGTAATTAAAGAAATCAAGAGAATAAGTAAGCCAAGTAGAAGGATTTATGTAAACAAAACCGAGATACCACGAATTAAGGGTGGCTTAGGAATTTGTGTGCTGTCTACTTCTAAGGGAATAATGACCGGCTCAGAAGCTCGTAATCAAGGTTTGGGCGGTGAGCTTATTTGTTCAATATTATAAGGATATTATAATGTCACGAATTGGTAGAAAACCGATACCTGTACCAGAGGGTGTAAAAATTAATTTCAAAGACGGTCTTGTTTTAGTGGAAGGCGGAAAGGGAAAACTGTCTTGGAACATTCCTCCTGGTATTGATGCAAAAATAGAAGAAGATAATATCTTCGTTGAAAGAGACAACGATGAGAAAAGACTAAAAGCCTTACATGGGCTTACACGATCCCTATTGTCAAACATGGTTACCGGAGTTAGCGCAGGATTCAGTATTACTTTGGAGATTGTTGGCGTCGGTTATAGAGTTGAAGCTAAAGGGAAGGACCTTGTTTTTAGTTTAGGCTACTCTAATCCTATTGACTATTCTCTTCCACAAGGAGTTTCCTCCAAAATAGAAGAGAGAGGGACCCGTTTAATACTTGAGGGTATAGATAAGCAATTGGTAGGTGAAACCGCTGCCAGAATTAGAAAGTTAAGACCACCCGATGCTTATAAAGGAAAGGGAGTTAGATACTCAGGTGAAATATTAAGGCTAAAGGCTGGAAAGGCAGGTGGTAAAGCATAATGAAAATAGCAAGTAGAAAAAGCAGAAAGAATTTAAGACATAAGCGAGTAAGAAAACAGATTAACGGAAGCACAGATAGGCCGAGGCTTTCCGTTTTCAAGTCTTCCAAACATATCTATGCGCAGATTATAGATGATGTAAATATGAACACGCTTGTATCGGCTTCATCTTTAACTCCTAAGGTTATTGATTCTTTGGGAAAAGATAGTAGTGGCAAAATAGATGTAGCCAGTGCTGTTGGTAAGCTCTTGGGAGAGCTTGCGGTAGCAAAAGGTATTAAGAAGGTATCTTTTGATCGCGGGGGTTACCCTTTTCACGGTAGAGTTAAATCTCTCGCTGACGGAGCTAGAGAGGCAGGACTGGAATTTTAAAGAAATCGGATAAGTTTATTTTAGGAGGCATCCTTGCAAAAAGAAAAAATTGATCCAAACGACTTCGAACTCAAGGAAAAAGTTGTAGACATAAGAAGAGTAGCTAAGGTAACTAA
>BQJP01000091.1 GCA_021604765.1 Thermodesulfobacteriota bacterium | reverse complement strand
CACCAGTTTTAGTGAGGCTAAAAATCGTGAGATTGAAAAATTTGAACAAAACTATCTCACCGAAGCGCTAACGAAAGCGCACGGTAATATCACCAAAGCTGCACAGTTGGCGGGCAAGGAACGGCGCGCGTTTGGCAAGTTGATAAAGAAATACGGCCTGGATAAGAGTCTTTACTGTCAGTAATCGTATTTTCTGCGCTATATCTAAGTTCACTTGTTTTTTTGTCTCAATCTTATACAAATTCCTATCCGGGGCAGATATGACCCAAAAGTGGGTCAATTAAGAGCATTCCATTTGCTGTAAAGGCTTTTACCTTATTACAATTTTCTCCGATAGGCAATTCACTGGGTCCAACGTGACCCACCAGTTATTTCATGAAGAATTATTATCCTCCTGTAATCAAACATTTATCTTCTTATTTGAATCTGGCATGATCTGTGCATAGCAAATACTATAGATAAATTTTGGCATGAGAAAGTTGGTTAACTTTTCCTGTCAAAGGAAATGCGCAATGTGGAATATGAAAAATCAGATTTAGCTGAATTGCATGATGTGATTGTTGATTATTTGGAGAACAACCCAAATGCAGCCGACTCTCTGGAAGGGATTATGAATTACTGGTTACCACAGGCGTATCAAAAAATTGATAGAGCAAAAATTGAGCAGGTTCTCGAACAATTGATTGATGAGGGTCAGGTCAGGAAGATAATTCTGGCGGATAAATCGATTCTTTTTAGGCAGGGGTAGCCATAAAACTAAGAAGTGTGCCGATGCAGTAAGTCATTGGTTATTAAACCAATATACGGCAGGAGAATCATGACTGGTTGACGAATATTGAAACGATATAACTGCTGAGTGTGCTGGTATATAGAATTTCTGAGTGAGCAAATGAATCTTATTCAAATTTTGTATATATTTATTTAATAAAACAATTAGTTTCTTTGTTAGGCAATAATCCATATTCATTATGGAGCAAGAAATGTTTATAAAATTCATTGTATTGAGTTAGGCTAAATGATGAAAGGAATATTAGATGAAGGCCAGTCGTATCAAACACCCCTTGAACATCTGCAAGACGAGCTACGCTGGCTGAATCGCAAAATAGCAGTAACTGTCATGCAATTACGCGCTGCTAATTTTTATGAAGAAATCAAAGACTTTGGGCATTTATTTATTACTGATAAAGAAGTCGATGAATTGCTCTCAGAAGGTGATATTAGGGGGGAGCATCAGCATGATGAAGGCAAAAATCATAAAATCATAAAATCATAAAATCATAAAATCATCAAATTGCAACAATTAGCGCAGAATATGCGTAATTATATTGACAGACGTTTGCAAGAATCTATTCAGCAAAATCACGTATTACCAATTGTACAACTCAGAAATTTGTTTCATTTATCAAATTTCGATATACAAGTACTGATTATTTGTATCGCTCCGTATATTGATGCGCGTTATGAAAGGTTATACGCATACTTACAAAACGATATCAATAAAAAACTGCCCAGTAGAAATTTAATCATTGCGTTACTTTTGGTAGAAGATGAATCAAAAACTGATTATATATCTGCTTTTGATAAAGCGTCGCCGCTGATTAATTACAATTTATTAATCGATAATAGGAGTGAAACCGAAACACAATTTGATAATGTCCAGTTTCAGGCAGACCCCAGAATTGTAAAATATATCTTATACGAGCAAGCGGTAGATGAACAGTTAACCGGCAAACTTCGTTTGTTCCAGCCGCTACAGTGGGAACAGGTCGTTGTTGAAAAACAATTTAAAATTCGTTTGCGAGAATTTATCAATTATGAATTTTCAAATCATACAAATGTATGTCTTTATTTACATGGTAATTCAGGGTTAGGCAAGAAAACGATTGCCCGGGCACTATGCAGCGATCTTAATGTATTGTTTGCAGTAGTTGATTTCAGGGAACTGTTGCATGACAAGGAAAGTTTTCAACCAACAGTCAAAAGAATTTTGAGAGAAGGAATTTTACAGCCGTGTGCTATATGTTTTGATCATGTAGAAGCTTTGCATAGCCTGGAAATTGAAATGCCGGGTATTATAAAAAAGTTTATTCAGTTTTTGCAGGAGACGAACTGGGTAACGTTTTTATGTAGTGAAAGCCCGTTACCTGCCGCGTTTCTTGAAATGGCAAGAATTTATCCAGTAGAAATCAAGCGGCCGGTTTATGAAGAACAAATATCTCTATGGAAACTATATCTTGATAAATCAAGTGTCGATTGTGATTTGATTGAAATTCAAAGAATTGCAGCAAGATTTGATCTGAGCGGCGGTCAGATTGTGCATGCGATTCAGGAGGCAGAAAAAATAGCCTACATCCGCAATCCCGATAACTCACGCTTAACATACAACGATTTGGTTAAATGCTGCCGCTTGCATTCACAGCCAAAGATGATGTCTTTAGCAAAGAAGATTGAGCCTCGATATCGATGGCAGGATTTGGTGCTGCCGGAAGATCAAATAGCCCAGTTGCAGGAAATGGCGAACCAGGTCAAACATCGACATAAGGTTTTGGATGAATGGGGTTTTGCTTGCAAAATTTCTTTAGGGCTAGGAATAAGCGCACTGTTTTCTGGACCCAGTGGCACGGGAAAAACCATGGCGGCAGAAGTCATTGGGCATGAATTAAATCTGGATCTTTATAAAATTGATCTTTCCACTGTAGTTAGCAAGTACATAGGGGAAACGGAAAAAAACCTTAACCGTTTGTTTATAGAAGCTGAACATAGCAATTCAATACTTTTTTTCGACGAAGCAGATGCGATTTTTGGAAAACGTTCTGAAGTGAAAGATGCGCATGATCGTTTCGCAAATATTGAAGTGGCTTATCTATTGCAAAAAATGGAAGAATACGAAGGTGTTACCATTTTGTCGACGAATTTTAAGAAAAATTTAGACACTGCATTTGTGAGAAGATTGCAGTTTATTGTCGATTTTCCAGCGCCGGATGAAGAGCAAAGAGAAAAAATATGGCGGCAAATATTTCCACCACAAGCCCCCCTCGATACGGACGTAAATTTTCCTTTATTGGCTGATAAATTCAAAATTACTGGCGGGAATATAAAAAATATAGCAGTAAGATCTGCCTATTTGGCTGCACATGAAGGGACCGCAATTTCGATGAAACATATCGTGCTGGCCGCCAAACGGGAACTGCAGAAAATAGGGGTGATTTTCTCCAAAACGGAATTTTTTGAATCTCTTTAATGATTGGTGGATGAAGCTGATAATTACAATTTATTTCAGTTTATGAGAGATCCAGGATAGACGTGGCATAGATTCTTTTTGAAAAATATATTGATTTCCTTCAGGAAAAGGTATCGTCCTCATAATAAGAATAATTAATACAGTTGCTTGAAAACTAGATTTACTTCATCCCGAATTTTCCATAAGCCCAGGTTTTTCGTGAAATTAGTGCTTTCGTGAAAGCGCTGGCTCATTTGCTGTCGCGCCGATAGTTAAAGACTGAAGATCCGACAGCCATGAGCGAGCGACACCAAATGCTTCAAAAACCAAAGCATCCTCTAGTTGACCCCTGAAATAAGCTGAAAGCAATGGAATCAATGCATTATTTTCAGCTTGTATTCAATCCGCTGAGTATTTTATTTCCCAATAAAACCTTCTTCCTTTTTCTAGTTTTATATGACCGGGTCAAATATGACCCAAAAGTGGGTCAATCTAAAGCATTCCATTTATCTATAGGATATTAAAGCATATTAGTAATTCTTAATTCTTTATAGTGGGTAGATTCTGACCCAGAATTTGTTTCATGCGGTATAGTATATCATAATATAATCAATAAGTTATATTATTATTTAAATTGGCACGTTTTGTGCATAGTAATAACTGTAATTTACCAATCTTTTATAAAGAACATTTCTTCCTATAAAAAAAATTTGAAAAATGACAGAGCAAAGAGCGTTGGTTTTGCATGATGGGATTCTGCATTATTTTGGTAACCATTTAAGGGTCGGATCAAGTGCCCTGAGAGAATCTGACAAAGCAGAATGTTAGGGATATAGAAAATGCCAAGTGATTCATCAATAGCAGATGTTGGGGAAACAATAATATCCTTGTTAAGGAGCGAAATGGGAGAGTCTGCGCCAGGACAGATAGCTTTAATGTCTCCCATCGATGTCGGTGACCAGGAAATTAGCATTACAGTATTTCTATATTCTATCGTTGAAACACCTTCTCTCAGGAATGAGCCTCCCGTTAATTCGAAAGTGAGCGAATCCCAAATCCCCCCTTTGTCACTAGATTTGTATTACATGCTTACTTGTTATGGGTCTGAACGCATCAGTGATCTGTCTCAGCGTACCCTGCAGGCAAGAGAATTGTTAGGCCAAGCGATGCGCGTTCTTTACGATTTTGGAATCATAGGCGGCTCCTTGCTGCAAGGTGATCTGGCAGGTACTGATGAGGAATTAAGAATTACGTTAAACACCATTACTGTTGAAGATATCACACGGATTTGGAGTGTCTTCCCAGATACGCCATTTCGCCCTTCAGTCAGCTATTTAGTTACTCCGGTTAGGCTTGCTTCGAAACGAATCACAAGTCATCAGCGGGTTATTTCCAAACAGATAGAACAAGGCCGGATGATTCCAAACCGGAATATAGGAAAATAAACAAATGCTGCAACCTAAGCTTACGAACCCTTTAATAACGAATAAATTTACGCTTTATCCCGGCGATACGCTGCTGTCAACACTTTCTCTCGCGATACTGATTAAGGATGACTATAGTGGAAGAGTTATCACATCAGGTATCCAGGTTTTTTTGAAAGGCGAAAACAGGCTAAAGCCAATCCTAAATGTCAGTGGTTATTATTGTTTTATGCAATTGGGGGATGGCACAGTGACTATTGTCGTGGAACCAAATCTGGGTAGTTCAGGTGTTTTTTTTAAGCATGAGCAATCAATAGATTTGTCTACCCTGGACCCAAAGGACCCGTCCAGAGAAATTCTTTTGATTCCAAAACCCAATTATCTTTTTCCCAAGCAAGCCACTTTGATTCGAGGACGAGTTGTTAATATTAACAATGAAGGGATCGAAGATGCTTCGTTCAAGGCTGTTTATGTTGCTGTGCAGAATAATAACGGAGCCGAAACAGAAATCCTGGCAGAAACTCGCAGCGATCAACAGGGAGAATTCGTTCTGGCTTTGAAGCGGATTGAATTTAAGAACAAAAAAAAACCGTTAATTATTAAAGATATAGAAATAACAGTAAGCTTTGAGACAATTGAGAAAACTGTACTGATAGAAGGAAATACTGCTGATGAGGGCGTTCATGAGGGCGATACGTTTATCATGGAAAGTATTCAGTTTCCATGATGAAATTTTTCATATTGTTTGATGTGATTGGGATAAAGGAGGATTGAAATGTTAGAGAATCAAGAAGAGTGTAACTATAAAAATCCGCAAGAGCGATAGATGTCAAGGTAGTTGTCGCCTAAAGTTAAATTTATGCCGCCTCGTTTTCTACAATCTTTGTTTTTTGTTTTTCCGGATTAAGATGAACAATTCTTATCGGTTCCCAGTTTCTTATTTCGCCACTCCAACGGTTAGGATTTTTTAGTTTCGCCTGTTTGTACACCTGTTGGCGTTTAGCCAATATTCGCATGTCTTCACCCATATGCCGCTGTCCAGGTGTGACGAAGTTGATTGAGCTATGCAAATGCTCATGGTTGTACCAATCAACAAACCCCTGTACCCAGTTACGCGCTGCATGTAAGTCGGCAAATGGTTGTTCAGGATACTCCGGTCTGTATTTCAGCGTTCGAAATAAAGATTCTGAATAGGGG
>BQJP01000090.1 GCA_021604765.1 Thermodesulfobacteriota bacterium | reverse complement strand
CAAACCCCAAACCCCAAACCCCAAACCCCAAACCCCAGTAACACAAACTAACAAATTTTTCATTTTTTAATATAAAAAAATATTAATTTTTATAATGAAATTCGAGAACCTCTTTATAATACTACTACTACACTGCCACTACTTGCTAGAATTAGAGGATTTCAAAGACTCTCTTGAATAATTAGACCTAAAAACCCTAATAAGTGACTTAAAACAAGACAAATACCTCATCGACGACAATTTGCGAAACCACTTCAACACCCAAAAGAGCAAAATTCTCTTTCAGTTCGAACAGATCAAAAAACTAATAGCAGAATAGAAAGAAAAATAAGTAATTCACCCTGTGTTTAAGTGGGGATAGAGCTACGACAAAATAGTGCTGTTTTTAAAACTCTCTCATCGATTCGGATCTCCGGGTTGTTTGGATGTTAAACAAGAGCCTCACTTAACAATAATAGAAAATCGATTAAATTTCAGTGTTCAGTGCATACAGGCTCAATAGCCCTTAATTTTCGAGTTGGATTTCGAACTATATAAAGATAGTAAGAATCCTACTATTAAAAAAGAGTCTGTTGGCACATACTCGATTTCAATACAAAAATCGAAAAATGAAGTTTGGAAAGAACTCTTCAAAGACCCAGCAGAAAAGAAACAATACAACCCCAATTTGTGGTACCAACTAGAAGACCTCTATCCACAAGCAATGAAAGAGTACTTCAAACTCTTAGATAGCAAAGAAAATAACCCAAAAAAGACAAAAGCCAAAAAATGCAGAAATTGAAAAAACACCATTTTCAAGGCATTGAGAATAATGAATCAATTAGTATGTAAAAATAATTAAAATTAAGCCCCGAAGTCCAATTGACACTCGAATTTGCAGAAATTCAGTCTAAAATCTCCTTCACAGTTTCTAATGCAATTTCTAGTTGCTGTTACTTCTTGTATTTGTAGAGCAGCGCATCTATCATCGTATACATTTCCATCATTAGCACAGACTGGGGTGTTGTTTTCTTGGGTCTCTTCGCAGGTCTCTTTGGCACACTCTTTGAAACAAGCCGTTTCGTCGTTTTCGAACCCAAATTCAGCACAAGACTTTTTAAGAGTATATCCATAGCAATCAATGAGACAAGTATCCGAGAGTAGATTTCTCACCGTACACACTTTCGAGTACTGACCCAAAGAACAGTCGAACACACAAAGGTCCTTTTCGCACTACTCCTAAGAACAGTCATTATTTTAACAGTTTTGAGTGAGTTCGATGGTCTGACCGAATTTCAGTCCCTCTTAACAGTCATATAGTATGCATTTCTCCTTTTCAGATAAAAAAGATTGGTCTCCTTCTGAACAATACTTATTAGTAGTCGAGAGATTTTCGCATTCTTAGCAGAAATTGTCAAGGAAGTTCTACAGACAGTCTGCTTTGGCAGTGTCCGAAGCGCACTCTCCTACTACTGTACTGGTAGGGTTGTTGCACTTGGCTACGCATAAATTCTAATACACCACATACTCTCCATTGGCCACTTGAATCACTGGTTCTAAATGATCTCCGCATTACTACAAACAACAGTCCACTTTGCACTCGGCATCAGTCTCACAGTCCAAAACTTCGTTTTCTTTGTGCTCGAAATTGTTGATGCATTTTTCTTCGCAAAAATCGACTTGATTGGAATAGTGGATGAAATTAGTGCCGCAAATTGGGAAAGTGAGGTTCAAGTCCATGCAATGCAGTCTGCAGCACTCGTAGTCATTGCAAGTCAGAGAGTCCTAAGAACACTCTACAACAGATACTTGTTATTGGTTGTTTAGTTAAGTACAAAATTCATCCTTGCTCTTATTCAGTCCTTTGTTAGTGCATATTTTGTCATTGTCTGTAAATTAAGTCAAATTCCTCTTACAACAAGTACTGGCATCGCAATCACCATCACAAGTAGAGAAGTCGATTTGCTCTTTATCAATATGAGTTTTTTAGCAATATTATTGTTGAGTGAGTATTGTGTAAGTATTGTTGAGACATTTGTCGATATAGTCTTCTTCTAGACATCTTCTTTCAGAACATTCATCTTCATTATTGCACTATTAATTGTTGCATAGTAAAGCATTAGGAATCATACTGAAGTCGGAGACGTTATTTTCTTCTAATTTTTAGCAGAATTCGAATTATGTACCGAAAAAGTACTAATCGAAGTACTAGTTATTGAAGCATAGAGTGGCGAAAGTATACTATTGACTCTCAAAAATCGAATCACAAGACTAAAAGCAGCTCTAACAGGCTATTTACTCGTTTGTATTGAAATCGAAGCATTATTTAGTATCTTACTACCCGCATAGAGCAGTGCAATAGTCTTCTTTAGTCTCTTCTAATGCATCCTATACACAAGAGACCAAATAAGGCTCATTTTCTGTAAAACATTTATAGTAGCAACACTGATCCGAATCGGGACATTGAGGCAAATCTTAATTTTACTCATCTTTACAAGTAACAACAGTAAGACTATCAAAAGTATAGTCTGTATCTTGGTCTTACACTTTATGAGTGCACAGTTGAGTGTATGTATAAAAGTACCCAATAGCACCCACTTCTTGTACAGTGCATATATTGTCGGTTTCTGTCTATCCATAGGCACTCAGACACCTCATTTAAGTGCAGTCTGTTTCCAAACAACCATTTTCGCACTTCTCGGTCTGTGGGTCTTCAATTGGCAAATTAACACCCAAATTCTGTGTTGGACAAATTAGTCTACAGTACTCTGTCTATACTAATAAATCGTAATTATCATCTGGATAGCACTAATCCTCGTACTACTCTCTAACAATACACTAATCATAGCAACAATCATGCTCAGTATCACAACTACCTTCGTCAGCGCACATCAAGCCATCATCCAATTGATTGTGTAGATTGGTCTCTACCTCAGTACAAGCGAATCTTCTAGAAATATAATAAATTTTCTCTCCCACTTTATCAGCATAGCAGAATTTGTGATCATCGGGTCTATTGGTATTATCAACGCACTTCTCTACGTCGCAGTCTCTTTGGGTCTCGCAGAGTTTCTCTTAATTGTTAATATCAAAACAGTTTATCTGTGTCACTGCACTAAACACTCCTTAGTCAGAACAAGAAGAAGTGCAATAATCACTCTCGGATTGTAGAGCGAAGTCAGTAGAGCACTTCGAGGTATACTCCTCTTTCTCACAGTTAAGAGAACAACACTGTTTCAGAGTACAATTGACATCGTCGCATTTTTTAATGGTAATTTATTACCCTTATACACAGTACTCTGTGCAGAAGTCGGTCAGAGAAGAGTGCAAATTGTCATTGGAGTCGCACCCAGAGGTAAAATCGTCTTTGAACTTAGACATACAAGCCTACTCGCAACACACAGTCTCCGAAGGACAGTCAATGTTGTCTTATCCATCACTGCACAATTGCACCAAATCATAGTTATTTTCGTTGACAGTACAAAAGGCACTAGAATCCGCATGATAAACACCCTCTTTGTCGCACACTTCGGTAACAGTAGTCACTTTTATATCGACAATTCTCTGACAATTCAAAAATTGGCAATTATCCGGACAGTCTTCTTTCTAACAATCTCCTTCGCAGTCCAAAGGACACGAGAAATAAGTCGTTTAGTCGAGACAAAAACTACTGCAGTAATCAGATTGACTTAAAAGTGAAAAATCGTTTTCAGATGAACATACTTTTATATACTCTTATAAATTGCATCTTTTGTTACAACAGTAATTTTAAGTACATCTTTGTTGTTGATCATTGAGACAAGAAGTCCAAGTGGTGAAATCGACCAAACACTTCTACCTACAATACTCTTATACTGTTTATATTGATTGGAAATCTCCATCTCCATTTTAACATGTTTATGAGAAATTCTCTTATTCTGCCAATATGCAGTTTTACTCGCAACAATCGTCCGAATTGTTACAAGCGTCGTTTGCACAGGAGATAAAAGTGGTTATCGTTGATTGGTCTGCTTCTTTGGCGTTGCAGTACTCTTCTATTGAGTTGTATAAGAGATAATTGTCTGCGCAGACTTTGGCATTTTAGTAATTGGCCATATCCAGTACACATTTCTTAATATCACAGTCTGTTTATGTACAGTCTTTTTGTATCAAGGCACAATCCACTTAGCATTACTCGTCGACTTTCTCAAAACACCCTTCTATCTCTTCTAATTGGTCCAAAGAGAGGTCTTTACAAATCATTGCTTCGTCTAATAAAGTATAGTCTACTTTAGAACAGTACATAAATGCATATTCGTCTCCTTTTAGGCATTGTTGCTCTTCACATTAGTCGATGTTACCATAATTACCATCTACTGTATGTATAGTCAGACCTTCAGTACACAATTTATTGCAGAATGTATTGTGAGTGGTAATGAAAATGAAGTCAGTAGTAAAACAGCCTCCTTAGAAATCATTATCCAAACAATTAGCAATGCAACAATTCTCTTCATTGCAATCTACGTTTTATTCGCACTCTTTGATGGTAATATTTAGTGATTGTAAGTGTTTCTCATTACAATAAGTCTCTTTCAGTATATACTGTACATTCAATTAGTCAGTGTTTATGCATACTTTGTCATCTCCTAAGGTAGTAGTAGAGTCTAGGCATTGATAATAGTCACAGTCATTTTAAGTACAATCACCATCACAATCTCTCTAGGTAGGAAAAGTGTTGTTTTCACAAAAGAACTGACACTACTCTCTATTAGTATATAGACCAGAGAGATCACTTTTACATACTGTTTGTAGACCTTGATTGTCATCCAAGCACTATTCTATGCAACAAGTTAGAATATCACAAACTTAAGGGCAGAATAAGTTATTAGTAATGGCATCTGTTTGGTCATTAGTAGCAGCTTACAAACAATAGTCATCCATAGAACCAAAGAAATCCTCTTAATCTTACTATAAAGGATCTTTCAAACAAATAGTACTACTACTATACTCTTTATTATTCTCTTTACACAAAAACTGCTTACAATCCAGCTCTTCGCAATCTCTCTCTCCACAAGAATTAAAAGAATACTCGTTATTGGCAACGAATTTCTAGCAATATTCTTCTGTTGTCAAGAAAGCGAAGAAATTGTTAACATTGTCACAGACTCTAAAAGGGCCATCAAACAAGCACTTGGCCACTCTACACTCATTATTCTTGCACATTCTATCATCACACATTAAAGGCTGCAATTCTCCATTGCAAATATTCTCACAATATTGATCTTTTTAGAAATAGTCAATAACATCTTGATCACAAACAATATCCTCGTCTTCCAACGACTAGTACTTAGTAGTGGTCAGACAGTGATTCACACAACAGTCTTATTCGTCAATGCAAATTTGCTTATCTCCATCGGTAGTAGGAGGATCATTCACAGAACAGTCTTCTTTAGAAGAAATGTCTCCATTTTTTGTATTGCAGAAATTTTGTCTCGTAACATACTAATACTACTAATCGTCATAATAGCAAACTTGTGTGTATGTTGTCAGTTAATGATTGCAGTTAATGACATCACAGTCTGTTTGAGTACAATCAGTATTTGCTCCGCAGAAATCAACTCCATTTTTAAATTATTCATCCAAAGGAGCTCTATCACAATACTGCTGCTTAGTAAGAGTAGAAGAGAGTACTTCTTGGTTCTATAAAATCTCTATTGGAGAGCAACCAATAAAATATTACTCAGATAGACACTCCTACACCTTACACTCATCTTCTGTACACTCATGATCATCTTATCCGCACTTCAATATATCGTCTCCATCAGTAGTGTCACCGTGTACTATGCCACAATAGTCTACTAAAGTATCCAAAATGGTAAAGTCAGTTTTACAGGTTTTTGTATATGTCTCTTATAATTCGCATATTTTTCGATCGCATGTCTTTTGCGAAGTACAGTGAGTGTTTTCCGAACAAGTCACGAAATCGACTCCTTCATCGACTTTCTTAATACAATAAGACTCTATAGTA
>BQJP01000089.1 GCA_021604765.1 Thermodesulfobacteriota bacterium | reverse complement strand
GACAAAGCTGCAAGTCCTATTAATTTATATGGAGCGAGCAAGCTTGCTTCAGATAAGATATTTGTGGCAGCTAATCATTTGTCTGGGGCTGATGGATGTCGTTTTTCTGTAGTTAGATATGGAAATGTTATGGGCTCAAGGGGAAGTGTCATTCCGTTTTTTAATAAATTAATAAGTGAAAAATCAGACGTTATACCTATTACTGATGAACGCATGACGCGGTTTTGGATAACACTAAGCCAGGGTATTGATTTTGTTTATTCTAGTTTTTCTTTAATGCATGGTGGAGAAATATTTATACCTAAAATCCCAAGCATGAAAATAACTGATATGGCGAAAATTATGGCACCAGATATACCTATTAAAATAGTTGGAATCAGGCCGGGTGAAAAACTTCACGAGACGATGATTACATCAGACGATGCGAAAGATTGTGTAGAGCTTGACGATAGATATGTTATCGAGCCCGATACCTACCTTTGGGACAAAGCAAGAAAAAGTTTCCTGGAAGACGGAGGTGTTAAAGTTGAAGATGGGTTTTCCTATTCGAGTAATACTAATCACTCGTGGCTTAGCGATGCTGAATTCAAAGAAATATTAAATGGACTATTATAACGTTTGGCAGATTCTATTTCTAATCAAAATAAAATTCTTATAACAGGAGCAACCGGAAAGCTAGGCTTTGCACTTTTTACCCGGTTTTCAACGATAAATGAATGTATTCCGCTTAGTTATACTAATTCCACCGAGAATGGATTCAATCTGGATTTAACTGAGGAACTTGCAGTAGATAGATTATTTGATCAAGTGCAGCCAGAT
This sequence comes from Thermodesulfobacteriota bacterium, assembly GCA_021604765.1. Classification (GTDB taxonomy): domain Bacteria; phylum Desulfobacterota_D; class UBA1144; order Nemesobacterales; family UBA2774; genus CR02bin9. Next base: position 5,694 of record BQJP01000089.1, on the reverse strand, counting down.
ATTATTATACATACAGCTGCTTTGACTGATGTTGACTTTTGTGAAGAGTACCCAGAAAAAGCATATAGTCTTAACGTCTTGGCCACAAAAAACATCGTCAAATGGATATCAGAAAAATCAGAAACCACAAAAATTATTTATATATCTACGGATCATATATATAGCAATGAAGGTTTAAGTGCTGAGAATGATGTGAACCCAATTAATGTATATGCTCTAACTAAATTATGGGGGGAAGACATAGTTAGTGGGCATGATAAACATCTCATTGTTAGAACAAATTTTTTTGGCTTAAAAATAAATGGAATTGTTAATTGGGTAATTGAATCTGCCAAAAACAATAAAGAGATATTTCTTTTTGATGATATATATTTCAATCCTTTACATTTAGCGACATTGACTGATGTTTTAGTTGAGTTAGTGGAAAAAGATATATCTGGTACTTATAATTTGGGGTCGTCAGGTTTAGGTATAACTAAAGCCGAGTTTATAGAAAGGGTTGCCTCAGCTTTTAATTTATCAAATAAATTGTTCAAACATTGTAATTCAACAGATGTAAGCTTTATGAAAGCTAGGAGGCCTAAAGACATGCGAATGAATATCTCCGCAATACAAAAACTTCTTGATTATGAGATTCCGGACATCGAAAGTAGTATTTTAAAAATGCACTTGAAACGTACCTAGATAAACATAGCAAAGACTAAAAATTAAGTTTTGAAAGAATCTATTTCTAATACATTACAATTAATGATTGCTGATATGAGTAAGGCAAGCAATCTTTATATTCCTACAAAATATTGGTCGAATCATGTTAATGAAATAATTTCTGAAATTAACAGTAAAGGTATAGATGACTTTAGAAGTTCTTCTTCTAAAGGTATTCAGGCCTTTGGTGCTTATTCGTATAGACCTTTATATAGTTACAGGCCGAGGTTTTGGAGGTATTTTCGTCTTTTGCATTCAACGCCTTGCTTTAATAGATTAGCTTCGATCGTGCAAAGCGAGGTTGAAAAGGGCTATAGAATTGCTGAAAGCCAAGCCAACTATAAAATGAGATTAGGATATGAATTAATTAAAAGTAATGTTCCAGAGTTTTTTGATGATATAGAAGACCGTTTAGTTGGTGGGGCTGAAAGTATTTTAATCAATGATAAATTATATACAGAAACATTTTTACTGAAATGCATTGATTATTTAGATATTGTTAGACATACAACAAAAAACTACAATATTCAAAGCATATTGGAGATTGGTGCTGGATTCGGAGGGTTGGCCGAAATATTTTTAAGAAAAAATAAATTATTAAAATATATAATTGTTGATATACCCCCTGTACTTGCTTTTTCTCAATGGTATTTAAACCAACATTTTACAGGCGAAGTATTGAGTTATGATGAATCGCGTAAAATGGAAAAAATTGATATTAATTCCATTGATAAGAGGGTGATAATATTAGCGCCTTGGCAAATAGAGGATGTAGTGGGTCCAATTGATTTGTTTGTGAATCAGGCATCATTTCAAGAAATGACAAAGGACGTTGTAGAAAATTATGCTACTAAGATTAAAAGTATTGGTGTTAAAAATATATTTATTGATAATGGAAAAAATGACAATCATGAAAGACCTGGCTTGAATCGCGAGTTTTATCTGCAAATATTTAAACCGTTGAATCTGGAAAATGAATGGCCAAATATATTACATCCAGGTTATACAAGATTGTTGTTGTCTTAATATAAATGAATAATCTCAACAATAAAAAAATATTAGTTGTTTCAGCACATCCTGACGATGAGACCCTTGGGTGTGGTGGTACTATTGCGCGATACCTCCACGAGGGAGCAGATGTCAGAGTTATATTTATGGCTGAAGGAATAACTGCGCGATTTGATGATGCGGAATTGCAAACAGAGAAGGTAAAGAAAATAAGTCACATAAGAAATAGTAATGCGATAAAAGCCTTGTCTTGTTTGTCTTTAGATGAAAAAAATATTTATTTAAATGACAACTATTGTTGTCGATTAGACACAGTGCCTCAGATAAACTTGGTTAAGCTAATCGAGCATCACATTAAAGATTTTAAACCTGATATTGTATTTACGCATTCTAAAAACGATACGAATATTGATCATAGAATTACTTTTCAAGTATCACTTGCAGCGACAAGACCCATATTTGATAAAACTATAAAAGCAATATATTCGTATGAGGTTTTATCGAGTACAGAGTGGAACTATCCTAATCCTTTTCTGGCAAATCATTTCATAGATATTTCAGACTATATAGATAAAAAGATATTAGCCATGCAAGCTTATGAAGATGAAATGAGAGAAATGCCTCACCCCAGATCAGAGGAAGCTATAAAAGCATTAGCCAGTTATAGAGGGTGTCAGTCGGGATTGAGGTACGCTGAAGCGTTTACACTAATTAGAAGCATTAATAATTAATCAAATAAAAAAAAATATCATATTTCGCTGCGATGCAGGTTTAGAAGATGGCCTTGGGCATATAAAGCGTATGCTGGTATTGGCTGAAGAGTTTAAAAAAGATACTGGTTTTTCGATAATATTTGTTACAAATATCTCTGATGTTAGTAGAGATATTCTTTCGAATTACGATTTTAAACATATTCAATCACCATGTAATGCTGGGGATATTAATGAACTGGAGTTCTTTAAAAAGAACGATAATCTGTTAAGTGACACATCGACCTGGATTCTTGATTCGAAAAGAATAAACAGGGGTTATTGCGAATCATTAAAAAGATATAATCAACTGATAGTACTCATTGATGATGAGTTATTCCGGCAATACGATTGTGATCTTATTATAAATAACAATATATATGCAAAACAGTCATGCTACAAAAATGTAGATGAAAGAAAACTACTTTTAGGCACAGAATATAATTTGATTGATAAGAAATATTTTTTTACCAATAAAGATAAAGTTATGAACTCTTTATTAATAACTCTTGGTGGAGAAGATCCAAATGACGATACAAGCTGGCTTATTGAAAATTTTCATGAATATTTGTCTGAAAATTTAGTGACGATCATTGTAGGTCCCGCACATCCAGATTCGGAAAGGGTAGCTACTGTAGCTAAAAAATATCTGAGTAATGCAGAAATAATATCTTCCCCCCCTGATTTATCTGAATATATAAGCTGTTCCAGCTTGGTAATATCAGCAGGTGGTACAACTACGTATGAAGTTTTAGCAGGGCAAACACATCTGGCATGTATTTCTCTAGAAGAACATCAAGATAAATTAATGATGAATTTGGTTAACGAAGGTTTAGCTTCGGCGTTATGTTTTTCTGGTGATAGAGATATGGATATATTTAGGGGAAAGTTAAAGGCTTTTCTTAGTCAGCAAGATGCTTCGACGGAACATCAATATATTTGTAAAAAATATTTTAGAATGTGTGGCGCTGAAAAGATAATAAATCGAATAAAACAATTACATTAAATAAATTATGAAGACTGATACTGAACAATTGGATAAGTGGTGTGGAGCTTTTGGAGAAGACTATACTAGTCGTAATACGTTTAAAGATTTTCAAGAATTTGAAAACTTATATGTTAATAGATATGGAATAAAACGCACTGATTTGAATAATGAGTGGATTGGACATATATCTAAAGATTCAAAAATTCTAGAAGTAGGAACAAACCTGGCGAATCAACTAAAGTGTCTTGAACATATGGGTTATGACAACCTATACGGAATTGAAGCACAAGAGAATGTTGTCAAGCATGTAAGGCAAACGCACCCTCAATTACAAGTGATTCGTGCTTTCGCGCAGGATATTCCTTATAAAGATAATTTTTTTGATCTTGTTTTTACGAACAATGTGCTTATCCATATTTCTCCAGAAGATATAAATTCTGTCATTGATGAAATTTATCGGGTGTCAAAAAAATATATCTGGGGGTTTGAATATTATAGTGATGAATATGTGGAAATAAATTACCGAGGGAATGAACAATTATTATGGAAAGCGAATTATTGTAAATTGTTCCAGGCGAGATATCCGGAATTAAAACTTATCAATTCAAAGATAATGCCTTGTCTTGATGAACAGGATAATGTGGATAAAATATTTTTGCTAGAAAAGTAATATTGTGATTGCCTATATACCAGCTAGATCAGGGTCTAAACGCATTCCAAACAAGAATATCAAGCTCTTGAATGGACGGCCTATCATCACATATGCTATTGAGACACTAAAACAACTCGAATTTATATCAGATATTTATGTTTCGACTGATTCACCCAAAATAAAAGATATAGCTGAAAAAGCAGGTGCAAAAGTTCCTAATATAAGAACTAAATCATTAGCTGATGATAAAACAGGTTTTATGGATCTAATAAAAAAGGATATACCACAATATTTCACTAAAAATGAAAGTAAAGATGTTTTGTTCGTATTGGCAACAGCAGCATTGGTTCCTGCTCAAACATACAATGATGCTTATGAAAAATGGAATAAGATAAGTCCTGATATTCTTATGAGTTGTAAAGAATATGAAAAATCTCCTTATTGGGCATTAGCCCCAGATTCAAATGGTTTTTTAAAACCATTATTTAAAGAAATGGTATATATAAATTCTCAAGATTTGCCAAAAGCATATACGGATGCAGGACTTTTTTATTATTTTAATCTTGATGGAATGCTTGATTACGATAGTCATAAAGTAGTTGATAAGTTAGTTCCTTATTTGATTAATGAGGAATGGGCAATTGATATCGATACTATTGATGATTGGAAGAAACTGGAATCTTTAATATAAAACATACTTATGAGTAATGAGTTTAAAATAGGAACAAAAAAAGTGGGTGGTGATAACCCTGTTTTTATTATTGCAGAGGCTGGTGCAAATCATAATGGCGATCTGAAATTGGCTAAAGAGCTTGCCTTCCAAGCAAAAGAAATTGGTTGTGACTGCATAAAATATCAAACTTTCACAGCAGAGGAATTTTGCGCAGATCCGGAGCAGTTGTTTAGTTATAAAAGTCAGGGTAAAGAAGTGACAGAGTCTATGCTCGATCTTTTTAAACGCCTTGAACTTAAAAAAAATGAATGGAATGAATTGATTAGTTATTGTAATGAGATTGGTATTCATTTTATGACAACTGTTCAGGATCCAAGTAACCTGGAAATGTTATTGGAAATTGGTATTGATTCAATAAAAGTAGGTTCCGATGATTTCGATCACTTAGTTAATTTAAGAATATACGCACAGACAGGATTACCTATAATCCTTTCTAGAGGGATGGCGAATCTAGGTGAAATTGATAGAGTAATTTCTGAACTTGGTAAATATACTAATAAGCTTGCTGTACTTCATTGTGTTTCATTGTATCCAACAGACCCTAGCGATTTAAATTTAAATCAAATAGCAAAATTGAAAGAGTTATATCCAAATGTACTGTGGGGTTTTTCAGACCACAGCGAAGGAACATTAGCACCTGTTCTAGCAACTTGTTTGGGTGCTAAGGTGATAGAGAAGCATTTTACGCTTGATCATAATCTTCCAGGCCCTGATCACTGGTTCTCGATGAATATAGACCAAATGGAAAAAATTGTAACTGATATTCGGTTGTCTGAAACAATGCTCGGTGAAGATACCATTAAAATTGCGAATGGTGAAATGGATTATAAGAATGTCGCAAGGAGGAGGCTGGTAGCAA
>BQJP01000088.1 GCA_021604765.1 Thermodesulfobacteriota bacterium | reverse complement strand
AGGAGGCTATCTGGACTTCATGTTTAGCGGGTGACGAGTTGCTGTCGTCTCATAAATCTTCACATTTATCGTTTTTACCAAAAGCACTTGAGATTCAAAAGAAATATTCTTCCAAGCCTCAGATAGAGATGACTGGACATGTTATTAAATTTCTCATCAGGTGGCTTACATATCATATCCTCAATAACGACAAACACATGGCAAGCGTCGTACTCTATATGCAAGAGGGCGATACTTTGGAAGAGGCAAAAGATAAAGCAAATGAGGAAATGAAAAATTATCCTCATGGTTTGATTGAGCAGTTACTCAAAATGTATAACGACTTTTCATCAAGAACACTTGAACTTCTGCAAGAAATCAATGAACGCGAGAGAATTGAAGTTGAATTGCAGAAACTCTCTCGAGCTGTGGAACATAGTTCATCATCCGTGATTATTACCGACTGTGAAAGTAACATCGAATACGTCAATAATAAATTTACAGAAATAACAGGTTATGCAAAAGAAGAGGTTCTTGGACAAAATCCGCAGTTCTTGCAATCCGGAGAGACCCCCAAGGAGGTTTACGCTGAAATGTTTGCGACGATTACCTCTGGTGGAGAATGGAGAGGTGAAGTAAGCAACCGAAAAAAGAACGGCTGTACTTATTGGTCTCGTAACTCTATTTCAGGCGTCAAGGACGCAAAAGATGAGATCACTCATTTCATTTGTATTCAGGAGGATGTAACACATGAGCATGAACTATCTGAGCAACTTAGCTATCAGGCTAGTCATGACTCCCTGACCGGTCTAATCAATCGCTATGAATTTGAGCGCCGAGCTGAGCGACTACTCTCTAGTAGAAGACAAGATGAAGCTGAAGATGAAGATGAACATGCGTTGTGTTATCTGGATCTAGATCAATTCAAGATAGTGAATGACACTTGTGGTCATACGGCAGGTGATGAACTGTTGCGTGAATTATCGAAGGTGTTGCAACATGAAGTACGTAAGCGAGACACCCTGGCCCGTCTTGGTGGTGATGAGTTTGGCGTATTAATGGAACATTGTTCACTGAAACATGCCTATCGAGTGGCAACGTCATTACAAAAATCCATTCAGAATATTCGGTTTACTTGGGAAGGACATAGTTTCAACGTGGGTGTGAGTATCGGTTTAGTTGCTATTACTAAAATGACGACTAACCTTACCGAGTTATTAAAACAAGCTGATGCAACTTGTTACATAGCCAAAGATTTAGGTCGTAACCGAATTCATGTGTATGAATCTAAAGATGCAAATCTGGCGCAGCGCCATGGTGAGATGCAATGGGTGGTACGTATCAATCGTGCTATAGAAGACAATCGCTTTTGTCTTTATGCTCAGTCAATTATACCGTTGGATGGTAGCGATGGCACGCATTATGAACTGCTGATAAGAATGAAAGATGATGACGGAGAAATTATCCCGCCGGCCGCCTTTCTACCGGCCGCCGAGCGTTATAATCTGATGTCACAAATTGATCGGTGGGTAGTCAAGAACGCTTTTATTTTATTGGAAGAACATCCTGCTTTTCTTAAGCAAATTCATTTCATCTCTATTAATCTTTCAGGCCATTCTTTGGCGGACGACTCCTTTCAGAGCTTTGTTATTAAACTTATCCATGATACTGGTATTGACAGTGAAAAGATTTGTTTTGAAATCACAGAGACGGCGGCCATTTCAAACTTGAGTACGGCAATCAGCTTTATTTCAGTCCTTAAAGAATTAGGTTGTAAGTTTGCCTTGGATGATTTTGGTAGTGGTCTTTCTTCGTTTGGTTATTTGAAGAACCTCCCTGTGGATTACCTAAAAATCGATGGGGTATTTGTCAAAGATATTATTAATGATCCGATAGATTATGCGATGGTAAAATCCATTAACGAGATTGGTCAAGTTATGGGCATGCAAACTATTGCAGAATTTGTTGAGAATGATGAGATCAAGGCCATGTTGCGAGAGATTGGAGTTAATTATGCGCAGGGTTATGGTATTGATAAACCCACACCCTTTGATGAAGTGCTAAGTAAAAAATAAAACATGTCTGATGAATAAGTTTATGCCTTGAAACAACTGAAAATAAGGTTATGAGTTTAAATGGTAGTTATGGGTCGCCTACATGGGTGTAGGTGTTAGAGTAATGCAGGAGCAATTGCCGAATAAATGAACCACCGCCCCCAGCATTATGAGCCTGAAATAAAATTATTATCTATTAGCTAAAATAATTGCTTACAGGACACACTCTGTGATGATCTTTATAGTCGAATTGAATTAAACGGTATTCATGATTAAAGATAACAACAAAATATTATGTCGCTAAAGGTCAAAACTACTCTTGTAGTCTCTCTGCTCATAATAAGCATGAGCAGTATATTATGGAAAAGTCTGGCGGTTGATAACAAGATCAAGGAAATTAATACGACTTGGCAGATACATAATGACCATGTTTTTCAAAAAACGAAAGCATTGCATAATATTCACAAACATTTTGGTTATGGCGGCTTCATACATCATTTTAAAAATCTGGTTTTACGATCTGATGAAAGGTATATCAAGCTTAGTGAAAAAGCCATTGTTCAAACTCTCAATTCCATTGAAATCTACAAATCATTAGTTAACGATCAACAAGAATTGATTGCTCTTCAAAAGCTTGAAACGGTGGTAAATAAATATAATGAGAAGTTTCAGGTTGCAAAACAACATTTTAAGAGTGGCATCATGCAGATTGATATGGACGAGCTTGTTAAAGTAGATGATGCGCCTGCATTTGAAGCATTAGCTTCATTATCAAGTTTGTTAGCTAAAACAAGTAAAATAGTCGAACAAAGTGTCAATAAGGCATTGGCTGAAACACAGTTTATATTAAATACATCTGTATTAATTTTTATTCCCCTAAACCTTATCGCTGCTCTGATTATTATTATTTATTTGCGAAAAATGACAGCATCTTTTATAGAGAATGAAAGTATTTTTTTATCTTCTCCCGATGCCTTGATAGTTTGTTTCCCTTCAGGAAAGATTATAAAAACAAATTTAAGTGCTCAGCTAATGTTCGGTTATTCAGAAAAAGAATTTAAAGAATTGACCATTGAAGAACTTCTGCCAGAACAATATAGAGAAAGACATTGCCAGTATCGAAAAAAATTTAGTCAAACAATACAATCAAGACAGATGGGAGTGCGACCTCCTTTTCCTGCACTACGTAAAGATGGTAGTGCTTTTCAAACATCGATAACTATTACAACGTTTGGTTTAGAAAAAAATATTTTTACGATGGCGGTTGTAAGAGATATAACGAATGAGATAAGTCTGAAAGAAGCGTCTGCTACTGATTACCTAACGAAATTACCTAATCGGTTCGCAATCGATAAGGCTTTAATAGATGAAATAGAACGGGCAAGACGTTATAAACGTTGTTTTTCAATTATGCTTAGTGATATAGATGAATTTAAGCAGGTAAATGATGTCTTTGGTCACCAAAAAGGAGATGAAGTGCTATCTCAGTTTGCGGAGTTCTTGAATCATAGAAAACGCAGCACGGACTTTATTGGCCGTTGGGGCGGTGAAGAGTTCGTTGTGATTTGTCCTGAAACATCAATACATGATACCGCTATTTTAGGTGAAAATTTACGAAGCGCCGTTGAAGAACATCTCTTTAGTGAAGAACCGAAGATTACTATTAGTATTGGAATTGCTACATTCAATATCGAAGATATTGGTGAAAGTGAAAAGACTTTGTTACATAGAGCCGATGTGGCCTTGTATAAGGCTAAAGAAGATGGAAGGAACTGCATAAAAGTTGAGGAATAAAAAATTATAGATAACTAATCATTATTAGGTCTAATTTAAATTTTTCCGAATATCAGCGGTGCAAAAGGAACTCTTACGGAATTGAAAGTTAAGTTGTCACTACCATATGAGAACATGGATCGCTGTTTCATCTGACACGGCGTCATATTTAGCAAGCGTTATAGATGAGCACATTTATTTCATCATGCTATATTCAAAATAATTAGAGTTCGATTAATTATAAACTTGTAAACAGTATTGTCTTTCCACTACTTATTTACTCAGCTGGACGTGAATTATAATTTTTCTTTATACGGTCTATCTCACCGCCTGGTGTCCAGATAACTAATGCGCGACAGTCTTCCTCTCCCGTTACCCTATGTGAAACAGTATCTTCTGGTCTAACAATTCCGACCATGCCGGGTTTAAGAATATGACTATTTCCATTCACGACATGTTCTAGTTGACCTGATAAGACATAGAATATTTCGATAGCGCCATGCGAGTGAACCGCTGAGTTTAGTCCAGCTGGGAGTGTTATTTCCCCTATCTCCAATTCCGAACTCCTCAGGTTACTCGCTTCAACCAGCACTTTAATAATGACATCACTTTTTTTGTTATCTAGATACTGAGTGCCAGTACTTTTGGCCTCATACTTAATCACATTATTATTTGGATTAAGAGAATGATCTTCTGATTCATTATGTGCTAAAGCTGACGCTATATTAACTAGACATAAAACAAATAATGAAAATGATAATAGGCACTTATGAACAATATCTTCATGATTCTTCAATCGATTGATGAATGTCCGTGTTTGAATATGTGTATTATTTTTTAGCATTTTAATGTTCCTTGTTATCGATGTTTATTGAGTCGTATCAGAGGGTAGAAAATCATTTAATTATAATTGTTTTCAAAATACAGGAAATTCTTCATAAATACAGTCCGACCTTGGTTTTCTGAGACAGAACTATAATCTTTTACTATTAACTAAAATAGTCTCTTACGACACATATTCTGCGTTAGTACCTTGTTCACACGGGGGTTGAATTGAATTTCATACTGATACAATATTGAAGCCACTCTAATGTTTGAGAATGAATATTGTACGATTTAGTATTAGATCTCATTATCCATGTTTCTGGATTCATATTTGTTCCTTTTTTAGGAATTGCCAGTTTGTATAAGTTTCTGCTAGAGGTTCGACTTAAAAGAAAGATCGAAGATATACCTATATCAAAAATACATTCAGCAGCACAAGGTTATACGGCAATAGAGGGTAATATAGAACCTATTGATGCGTTGATTCATACGGCGCCACTGAGTCAACGTAAGTGCCTCTGGTATCAGAGTTCAATCAGTAAATTAACAAGTGATGGCTTTGAAAATATTTTTAAAGATGAAGCATATATCCCGTATATTCCAATCAGTGATGAGACAGGGACATGTTTTATATTTCATAATAATGAGAATACAGTCATTCATACAAACAATTTATTATGGACAGGGAATGCTCGTAATATTCTGCCCGAGGAATCAGGTACGCTAACTGAATCAATATTCTCTGAGTCAATGAATTGGAGTAGTAGTGAACCAGAACAAATTAAACATGAATCCAATGCAGGAAAAGATCACAGGTATATATTTAGAGAAAAAATTATCAATATAAATGAACATATCTATGCGCTCGGTCATTTTGAGACGATACATGCCAACGATATTCCTGAAATGTTTAGTAACTATTTAATTAAAGGAGAACATGCCGAAATTTTAAAAAAATGGAAAGGAAAAACAGCACCTTTAATAACTGTATTTGATAAAAATAAAGATGGAATACTTTCTAAAGATGAATGTGAAACAATTCATGAATCGGCCTTAAATCTTGCCAGAAAAGAATATTCCAGATACAAAGAGGTAAAATATAAAATTCATGTTCTAAAATTCGCTGGTGATTACGCCTTTTCAAAAGAGCCTTTAATAATTTCATCAGAAACTCAACGATATTTGCCTGAGACAGTGTTTCATAGCTCTAGAATAAGCCTGATAGTTAGTGCAATTTTTTTAATATTTTGGATTATTATATTTGAAAGGTGGGTGTCTCATATTAAAAATATATTTGATCAGATTGTGCTTTGATCTATTTTTATAAGCCAATTTTATTGAAATGGTGGCTATGGGTGGAATTGAACCACCGACCCCAGCGTTATGAGTGAGTATATCGAATTACTCATTCCCTTTAAATATTAATCAGTTAGTATTTCCATCTCTCCCATATATTCCTTAGTAGCACAGAATTAAATGCTTGTTTCGTGTAGTTATAAGGAAGTTTTATGGGATGCCGTATTTTTGGTGACGATGTAAGAAATAGCCTTATTCCTTAGAAGTTTTTATGGATAATGAGCCGATAGTCATTCCATGTATAAATGGATGTTTGCCTAAGCCTGCTTCATCATTCAATTCTATAATTATTTCTTCTATGTCTTCTTTAGCTTTTTTTGCATTTTCAAGAGTGCAATATTCTTCCCATTCTGTTTTTATATCTTTCCCTAATTCGAAAGGATCAGAGTCTGCGCTCACTTCTTTCGAAGACGTCATTATTTTTGATTTTCCATGAGCAATAGTATTTCGAAATTTAAAAAGGGCTTTCAATGTTTGATATGGACGTCTTGAAAAGTCAGGTGAAATATTAAGCTGTTTACATAATATGGAATGCTTATTCAATATTTTAGTAAATTCTATC
>BQJP01000087.1 GCA_021604765.1 Thermodesulfobacteriota bacterium | reverse complement strand
CTGATATTGCTAGTAAACCAAGACAAATACTTCATGCTGATCATCTTCATGTGGAGAATCGTTTTAGCGCGCACTTGGTTAATCTTTATTAGGTCTTTGATAATGTGTAATGCTATAAATAAAAATGTAAGTAATTTTCTTGTTCTCCTTTGTGATTTCTTATTATTAGTGGTACTAGTTATAAACTATTTAATAGTGAACTATCCGTTAATAAGCATCCTTGTGTTACAACACGATACTCCCAGATAGTCCGTCTTCACCTTCAGGATTGAGAAATATCCAACAATCATCTTCTGATGGAAGCACTTGATATCCAACTGTCATCCAGTTTCTTCTTACATTTATACTTCTTCCAAATAATTCCAAGAAGTTGTAGTTTTTAAGCTTTTCATCATTATTATTTATATTTTGATTATCATCATTAATTAAGCTCGATCTATACCAATCTTCTACAATTTCATATAATTTATCTGGTTTCTGACTTTGTAATCTTCTAGCACTCCATAAAATATGATTATTTACTTTACATTTCAGTGTCTTTCGAATAGTAGTACATACTTGTTTATCATTCTTAACAGCAATGAGACAGATTTCCATTCCATGTTGCAGATAATGACCAACAGATTTATGTATCTTACCTCTCTTCGTTATCTTACACCAAAATAATTCGTGAATTAACTCATAATCATTATATTGTAACCACTTTAACACTTGTTGATAAGATCTATTTATTGTCCAAATAGCAATCAAACCTTGAGTTTGAAATAAATTTAAATCCAAACTTATAATTTTAGATAATTTAGGACAAGTATATTGTAAAGCAGGTCCTCTTATTGGATTAGATCCATTTAACATCCACGGTGGATCAAGTACTAAAACATTAAACTTCTTATCTGGAACAAAGTTAAAGACATCTTGTTTCATCCACAAACTATTTTTAGGTTGAATGAAAACATCAAAAGTAATCTCTGTATCCAAATCACAATAAGTATTAAATAAATTGTTATTTGTTTCTCTTAATATAACTTTATATTCTTTTGAAACTAACTCATAAGTATTTAATACGGTTGAAGTATCTAACCATCCACTTTCAATTTCATCTGGTATAATATAATTAATAGTATCAACCTTCATTAGAAATCTTTTTCTATCTATGTCTTTCAATGATGTAAAATATTGAACACCAGAATAACATAGTTTCTTCACTCTTTTTATTCTTAATTTGTAATCCTTATCTTCAGCTATGAACTTTGCTTTCATGACTGGATCTATAAAGTTACCATCTTTTAATTCCTCTTTCATAATTAACCTATGACTAGGTTCAATCCATCTTCTAAAATACGGAATAATAATTTTAGAAAAGTCCATATCTTTAACTTCAAACTTACAAGCAAATTCTACTTGTTCATCAAATGTTAAAGCCTTATATATTTTTATATCTTGTACAGTTAACTTCAGAGAATCTAAATCTATATGAAGTCCACTCCAAGGTTTTATTGATTGCAAACCTAAATAAGTTTGAATCCTTGTATACATTTGTTGTTTGTTCTTGCCTAAGATATGTCGTTCTTGTAAAATAGGCTTATAACGACCACATCCGTACTTAAGTATACATAATTTCATTATTTCATCCTCTTCCTTAGTCCAACCATTTGTAATCAAAGGTTTGACTTTTAATGAGTTCATATTGAATAAACTACGTAAAGGAGTAAGTTCCTCATAACCTAAACCAGTAGTTGATAAGTTGACTTTAACATCTAACTCTCTCATCTTACTTTTATTATAATCATTATAGTGATTCATAAGATTTATTATCCCAAACTTACTAGAACTATCATAAATAGTATGTTCAGTTTGAGGTAAATCTTTGGACGGTAAAGTCCCAGCATATTGTTCATGTTTATTTTGTTTTTGTATTTTATATTTTTTACTATTTTCTTTTAATATTTTACTATCTTTTTTTATATTTTCTTTATATTTTCTTTTTCTGTGTGAGTTAAATTCTTCATCTTTTAAATCAAATTCATATAATTTCATCATTAATTCTCGATAATCATCATCATCTTTATCTACATCTAACTGTTTTGGTTCAAACTTATCAATATTCTTTGACAAGACTTCAACAGAATTTAAATATGAATATTTAGCATCCTTCACTTCCTCTTCATTTTCTAAATTAACTTCTTTTTCCAAAGCATGATAAGCATCTAATAATTTTTGCACTCTAGAAGTAACATTGACATTACTAAAGTAAGCATCTAATAACTGTGGAACATCATCTGTGAGATCCAAATATCTTTCCCACGTAGCTTCCTTCTTTAAGAAACCTTTCCACCATATCAACATCATGATTTCACCTTGTTCAATCTTATGATCTAATACTTGTTTCACATCTAAGTACTTAATACTATCTTCAAAAAACATTTGTATTTCATCTGTCATCTGAAACTCTTTATCATTAGAATAATACCATAGTCTGGAACTATGAACTTGATAAAACTTATCTAAAGGACTTCTTATCATGTAAACATTTTCTGAAATAACATCTGTAATTTGATAAGGTCCTATCCACATTAGATTCAGCTTACTACCTTGTTTAGGAGTATTCTTTCGGCTATATAAAACCCAATCACCTAAATGAAATTGGAACTGATAAGAACTAACATTAACTCGCTCATTTTCTTTCTTACGTCTTAATTCTCTATAATCATATATTTTGTCTACCTTTTCGTCAATAGTTTCTCTTAACAAAGTTGCAAATTTATTTAAATTCTGATAACTAAATGGTGATTTTATTCCATGAACCTCTGAAGCAACACTAAACTTAGATACATCAGAGTTTTCTTCTAATAATATTCTATTGTCATCTTCAACACCTAAAAACAATTGATTAGGAGTAAATCCTTTTCGACTTGACATCTTTTTGTTATTGATTATAAATTCTATTATCGGCAACAATAAAGGCCATTCATAATCTGGTAATTTATATTCAGATGTTAATTGTTTAAGTTGTGTAAGAACGTTAGAGTTGACTGTTTCTATTTGCCCATTTGTGAAAGGAGCATTTGCAATAGAAAACTTCTGTGAAAACTTGAAGGCTTTCCTACATAATTTTAACAATTCATTCGAGTAATGAGATCCATTATCAGTGACTAATAAAAAGTTATCACTGAAGTTAAACTTAGCTCTAAAATCTAATAACATTTGAACTACTGAAAAGGCTTTTGCATTAGTGCAATGTTTTAAAACCACTTTTCTTGAATAATTATCCATCAAGACTAAAATAAATCCAAGTCTTTTTTCTATATATAAAAAGTCACTGTGTAACACATGTCTCGGATATTTTGCTATATCTGTAGTTGAATAAGGTCTTGGGATAATACCAGGTATTCTTCTACAATGAAAACAGTTGCTTCTAACCTGTTTTAGTAAATCAAAAACATCTAAGTCTTCAATCATTTCCCAGTGATATAAGTTAACCAAATCTGTTTCTGATGATAACGAATCATGACCTTTAGAAACATGAATCCAAAATAACATATTTGCAACAAAGGTTGGAGGTACTAACTTCAATAAAACACCTTCATTATTCACTTGAAATATACATTTATCTAAAGAACAACATAATTGTAACTTTAATTTAGCATCTGCATTTAAAGAAGAATACCATTTCACTTGTTCTTCTAATAAAACTTGCTCACTTGGTATTTGCCAAGTATGATCCTTGAAATATGGATGAACAAAGCTAAGTCTTAAACTATTTAGTTTTTCTAAAAGTTTAATAAACTCAGGACTATTAAGAATACGTTTTTGTTTTTTATATTGTTTTTCTTCACTTTCATCAACAAATCTAATAGTTTTTTGAACTTTTGGTCGACTAATCTTTGAGATCCTTACTTTTTGTACATCTTGAATTGGATTGTCGTTAGCCCATCTTGTTAAAACATCTGCTAAACAATTCTGTTGACTTGTAATGTGATGAACAAGCAAACGGATATGTTGGAATACTAAAGACCATCTTCTAAGTCTGGCGTGATAAGATACTTTTTCAGACCAGTTAGGACGAAGAATATAAGTTAAACTTTTATGGTCAGTAAATAAATGTATCCTACCAAGATGCCCTTCTAATAAGAACTTGATCCTGTCAAATGCTTTTACAATTGGAAACATTTCTTTATGGGAAATACCCCAAAGTAATTGAGATTCAGTGAAGCTACCACTTAAAAAGATCATTGGAGCAAATTTACTTGATTCAATAGAAAATGGTAAAGTATCATCAAATTCTATCTGTCCTAAAACCAAGGACCAACATCTGTCACTTGCATCAGTAAAGATTCCAAGTTTAGAGTTTCGATCATAATATTTTAGACATCGTTGAGAAGAATCAGCTAAAGTTTTAGTAAATTTCGTCCATTGTAAAGCTAAAGTAGGCGTCCAATTCACTAATTTCTTCAACTTTATCAAATGTTTTAGCTTCTTGCCTTTAAGATTTGAAAACTCAGAAAAATACTGTCTAAATTCAGATAAACCTGGTATTGAAGTAGACAACCAGTTGGCAATATACATTGCTTGTGCAACTTCATGATAATATATCGGTCTTGGAGCTTTTAGTATTTTATCAAAGAACTTATCCGAAAACTTCCAACCACCATTAGATGTTATTAGTCTTCCACACCATTCGACTTTGAATCTTAATAATTTACATTTATTGATGTTCATTCTAACTTTATTTTTCTTAAAAGATATAAGAAGGCGTTCGTAACTATTTAAAAATTCATCAAATGTTGTTGCAAATAATAAAGTATCATCAATCCACTGTAAGATTTCTCTTTTAAAATTATTATTTTCATTGCCGAGAAGACCAGCAGGCATCATGACATCACCCATCATTCTATTACTGAAAAACCCAGGAGTATTTACCCATCCTTGAGGTGAGCCAACGAAAGAATAAGTTCCAAACGTGGTTATAAAAGTAAAGAGATCCCAACAAGCTTTTGCTGTTGGTAAATAGTCAAAACCACTCAGGACATCTAAACAGGCTAAAAATATTGGATTTTGAAGATGTAGAAACTGTTCTTCTAAATGTGGAAGAATTAAAACTGTCTTCACACATGCTTCATTAAACTTTCTCATGTCAATGACCATACGGTATTCGACAGGTTGACCTTTCTTTTGATTCGGTTTTGGTACAGGAAAAGCAGCTGAAGTAAATCTAGGATTTCTACAAGGAATAATAAGTCCTCTGTCAAGTAATCTTTTAACTTTTTTCACCATGAATTCTTTCTGATCTAAACCACGAGGATAAATAGGATTAGCATAGATTGCTTTTGGTGCATCTTTCTTTAAAGTGGCTTCAATAGGGTCAAGTGAACTAAGTTGAGTTGCACTATTTTTGGTTCCAAAAGCTTCCCAATGAAGGAGTAATAAAGTTCTAAGTTTTTCTATATTCTTAGAAGTAACTCTAGAATCATCTTTAAACTTATTTTTAATAACATTAATCTTATCATTAATGATACCACATATTTCTTTCTTATCTCTTTCATATTGAATTTCAGCCTCAGTTTCAAGAACGACGTTTTCTCCATATCCTACTTCTGAATCATGAATATATTCATAGTTTGGATCACCCACATCAAACGAGATTGGTAGAGCATCATTAGTTTTTCCTTCATAAATATCTTTTACTTCATCATCTGTTAATTTGTCGGATTTTCTTGAAATGTTGATAGATTTTATTGAAGATACTTTTGAAGTTTCTATTTTTAAAGAGTTGAAGTTAAATTTAACTTGATCTTCAAAGTTGTTACTCTTAATTCTATTGATGTCTTCCATTTGAATAGTTTTTCCAGAAGCTTTAGGCAACAGATCTTGCATTACCTTAAACATCTTTTCAATAGCATTTGAAGCGTCTGATGCTATAATAATATCTCCATTCTTTTGATGACTTAACAACGAATAAGACCAGTTGAATCTTGGATAATCAACACTTGAAGATAGCTTTTCTCCACGTCTGAATATCATATAACTTGTCCAAGGTATAGAAGCTTTCTCATCAGATGAGTTTACTATACAACATCTTTCTACAAAATAGAAATTATATTCTTTAGCACTCTCAATTAAGCTTAAAATATTATTTCTCTTTAAAATTGACACTGCCACAAACTGAACGGTCTCTTCTAAGTGTGAGAAAAGGTTAAGTGAAATATAAACATTACTCCAAACAACTAAAAAGATTATATCCTCTTTAGGTTCTTCTTCATTATCATCGTGATCAATATGATCAAATACTTCATTAGTTTTTGTTTCTTGTTTCAATAAAGATAAATCATTTAGTGATTGAGTTACATTAACACTCCCGTCTAGTCCATCAGAAGTTACTTGAGACGTTCCAGGTCTGTTAAATGGCTCACGTGAAACATATTCTTCCTTTTTCACGCTGCCGACATTTCAGTTATTTTGAGCTTGTTGAAAAGATGAATGGATATCTGGTATTCTTGGTACTTTAGTATTTGTATTTTGTCTAAAGTTTTGTTCAGGCAATAAGTTATGTGCATTTAAAGTTGGTCTACCTATTAGCAGTTCATGCCAGTTTGGATCATCAACTAAAAATACTAAAACATCATTGAACATTAACTGTTGATTTTGTTTATT
>BQJP01000086.1 GCA_021604765.1 Thermodesulfobacteriota bacterium | reverse complement strand
GGTACGGAATGCGAGTCTTTTTCAGAGAACGGATTGACTGCTTGTAAGTTCATTAATGCTTTAGGAGAGTGTTATGAGTGCGATGATGAGTAGTACCTGATGAAAGGGAGGTGCTGCGCAGAGGGTTAGTTTTGGTCTCTGGAGAATGAGGAGTGTTAGGACATTTTGGGGGTCTTGGGAGATGGAGACGATTTCTCGGGTTATAATCACTGTTTGAAAGTGAATGATAAGCATGATTGTATACTGTGCGATGAAGGAGAAGAGCATTTCTAGTATGATTAGAGATGTTGTCCTTTCGGGCACTTGTGGAATTTCGACAGATGTGACCCAATAGTCAATTTTGATGAAAATTGCTCTAAATATGAGTAATTGACTGTTTAAGAGAAATTGGATGAGGTCACTGGAGAGTGCATTGATTGCTCTGATGACCATTATTTGGTATAGAATGCTAATATCTGCTGTCCAGACCAAACAATCTGGGACTCTGACAGAGAAGAGTGCGTTTCAGAGAACATAATATACTCCAACGACATCGAAAAGGACTTCAATCACTGCAAAAAGTCAGTAGATGGTGTTTGTACGGAATGCGAAACAGACTACGAACTAATATAAGCCAATATAAATGACACTCTATATACATACTGCGAGGACTTGAATGGAGACGAACATGCAGGATGTCAATTATACGATGTAGAAGGTGATTGTATTGTTTGTGAGCATAATGTTGCTTCTCCTTGTGACTTTACTGAGCCAAATTGTGTATAGTATAATATAGTCTCTGATAGATGCTCCGTTTGCGAAGATGGTTACTTTGTAGACTATAGTAATCCCAGTGATATAGTCTGTACTGAACTGCCTGATAATTGTCAGCTGGCCGACGAAGAAACCAAAGAATGCATACAATGCAACAGCGGATACTACTTGCAAGACACTGAGTGCTTTAAGTTCGGCAGAAACAAAAACCTATTTCCCTCGGATTGTGATAATGGACTGGTGGAATTTAATGCTGGGTTTGAATATAAGTGTTTGGAGTGTGATAGGTCGTATGTGCTTAGTCAGAACAAAGAAAATTGTGTTTTGGATACTATGGCTACTATTGCATATTGTGCCAAATCTTATATTAATGATGATAGTGATAAAGTATGCACCCAATGTATTAGTAATTATACTCTTAATGAAGACGGACAAGCCTGTTGTGCTACAGAACTCGAGTTCTACAACGGAGAAGAGTGCTAATCTTTCTTTTATACTCTAAAGACTGAAAATTGCTTATAGTATGAAAACGGATAATGCTCGAAATGTGCTGAAAATTTCAATTTATACTAAAATAAGTGTTGTTCCGAGAACAAATTCTTACACGGAGACCATTGTATTAATCCACAAGAGGAAAAATGCGTATTTTTCGAAACTGGTCTTTTCTGCTCACAAGGATGCGTTGATGGTGAGAATCTGAATAATCACAAATGCTGTCCAGAAGGAGAATATTTCGACGATGATACTTGGAGCTGTTAAGATATCTCCATTGATGAGTGCCAACAAATCAATGACGAAGGAGAGTGCTAGAGCTGCTCGGCCGATTTCTACCTCGACCAAAATAGATGCGTTCCCGAAGACAGTTACATCGCAGAAGACGGCAGTATAGTAGCCGAAGACGATGCTGACTCGTTTTTCCCTAATTGCGAAAGAGTGGTAAATGGTGTTTGTACTGTCTGTAAGACAGGGGCTCTTGGAGATGATACTGTTTCTTCTTCTAAGTGTTGTAAAGATGCTGATAATATGGTGTACTACAATAAGAGGTGCTTGGTTTAGCCTACTCTTTGTGTGACTTTCAATTTCGAGACTGAGGTTTGTGAGTGCGATACTGGGTATTCGACTGGATTGGTATGTTGCGATGAGGGAAAAATGCGAGATTTGACTGATTTGACCGTGGGCACTTTATGTGTTGATATTACTACTAATACTGATATAGCCTCTGACTGCTAATAAGTCCTCGACGAAGACCAAGCAGAGAACCACTGCTCTAGTTGCGGCAAAGAAGGAGAAATTTTCAAAGTCCTTGTGGAAAATAAGTGCTGCGAAAGACATCAATTTAGTATTAATGATAGTGATTGTCTGGATAGGACCTTATTCGACGATTGTGATGAGATAGGCGATAATGGACTTTGTAGAAAGTGCAGTGACGGGAAAGTGCTGTTGGATGAAGGGCATTTTAATTTCTGTTGCGATCCTGGTCAGAATGTAGTGGCCGATGAGTGTGCTGATATTGCTGTTACTATTACTGATTGTGAGATATAAGGAGAAAGTGGATGCGAAAAATGCATTGCAGATCACTACTTGGTCAATGGAGATCAAAATTGTTGTGAAATTGGTGAAAAATGGGTAACCGATGCTTGTGTTGCTACTCTGGATCACTGTATAGAGTTTGATGGAGACGATTGCACTAAGTGCGAGACTGGTTACTACGTAAATGAAGAAGACTTTTGCTGCGGAAACGACGAGTACTTCAACACCGAGCACTAAAAATGCCAACCCTTCTCCAACTACTTCTCGGACTGCGAGCAAATCAACCCATTCTTCGAAAACACAAAAATGGTAAAATGCTCTCAGTGTTCTGCTGGTCATTATATCGGAGACGATTTCTGCACAGATCTGACTCAAGTGTACAACTGGGATACTCCTGCTTTTGAGCCCATTGACGACTTCGACGACTGTCAATCTGTAGTGGATGATGTGTGTACTGAGTGTTCTGATGGTTACTATCACAATAGTGATGTTTGTTGTTTAATAGGAGAACACTATAATGGCACAGACTGTGAGACTTTGATCGACAATTGCGATAAATACGAAAACAACACTGGAGAAGCTGTTTGTAGAGAGTGCGATGATGGCTTTTACTCGCATTTGGGCAAATGCTGTGCTCAGTAGTAGATCAATGTTGATGGTACTTGTACAGCCTACTCTGCTTTCGAGGATAAAAAGACTGCTTTGTTGTAGTGTCTGGAATTCGACTCGGATTTGCACTGTACTTTGTGTGGGGATGGGTTTAACTTGTCTCTGAATGGAGGAAGTTGTTGTGCAGACGAGTAGTTGGTGAGACTAGTAGATGGAGATGTTGTTTGCGAGGATAGTTTCCCAGCCTCTGATTTCTGTCTACAGTACGACGAGACCAATTTCGAGTGCTTTAGATGCGCAGAAGGCTTTTACCTCACAGAAGACCATTCCTGCTGTAAAAATGGAGATGTTTACTTCGAACCAGAAGGAAGATGCGGACCTCACGATGACGTACCCGACAACTGCAGAGTATACAACATAGAGAATAGAACCTGCGAGTAGTGCGATGACGACTATGTATACTACAACAAGGAATGCGTAGAGAATACCATCGACGATTGTGTTCATTTCAACCCGGAGACCTAAGAGTGCGACAAATGCACTAAAGATACTTATCTCACTTACGGACATTGTTGTTCTGATGGAGACTATTGGAATACTGCTTGTGTTAGTATTGATATTTCAGATTGTAATTAGATTTCTGATGATGGTGTGTGCAGAGGGTGTTCTGCTGGTCATTATCTGAATCACAACAATTGCTGCGAATATGGAGATTTTTGGAACTTAGAAGATGAAGAGTGTTAAAGTGGTTCCATTGATTTCTGTCAATTGTACCAAATATCCGATGACGATTGTGTTAAGTGCGATGACGAACACGTTCTACTAACCCTACAAGATGGAGAGAGAGTTTGCGTGGTCTCAGATGAAAGCTGTCTCCACCCCCACCTCGACCACACCAACAACACACTCAGTTGTAAGTAGTGTTTCGACGAACATTCTTTAGACGACGCCGACAGAGAAGTACATCTGACTCTTTCTCCACCCGGAGACTCTTCTTGCGAGTACTACAACCTCAGAAGTCCTTTCGAAATGACTCACCTCAACTGTGCCATTTGTAAAGCAGACTATTATGTGGATGCCAAAGGTGTCTGCAGACTAAGAGTCAACGATACCAATTGCGAAGGAGATTTGCCTTACGATTCCGATACTTGTTGGGAGTGTGCTGATGACTACTATTTGAACGAGGTCGGTCTTTGTGTACAGATAGAAGAGGACAATTGTGCTTAGTATGATGGGGAAGAGTGTGTAGTGTGTGATGCGGGGTATAAGTTGTGGCATGTTTAAAAAGGAGATACTTATGAGATAGTGTGTGCTTAGCCTGATGAGAGAGAAAGAACCGCTCCGAAATTCTTCAGAGGATACGTAGAGGAGTGTGTCGATGATGGAGAAGACTCACAAGAAATGCCTTTGAATTTGCCCAAACAATTAGACAAGTTCTATAATCTGTATTCGTGCGGTGGAGGAATTCCCGTTGTTTTTGTTAAAAGTGGACAAAAAGCCGAAAAGACTGGTATTCCCGATGGTATTTAAAGACACAATACTTTAAAGACCAATTCCGATATGTCCTTGGAAGAGGAGTTGAATGAAATTCCCGAAATAGAAAGTGATCTTTCGACAGAGATCGGATATAACAATATATGTTCTAATGGAAACGATGTTGAACAGATAACATATAGTATAATAGATAATTGTGCCATGTTGATGATTAACTCTTAAAAGACCAAAGGATACTCTTCTACTGGTGGTAAAATTGACTTAGACTCTCTTAACTACTGGTGTACTGCTTGTAAGTAAGGATTTAAGCCGGTTTATAACCCAAGATTCCCTCTATAAGTGACTGCTTGTGTTGCTATTGATAATTGCGCTGTTAATGCTGTTAATATGGTTAATGGTTGTGGAGAGTGTTCTGCTGAGCATGCTTGGGGATACTCTAACAAAACAGGAGTAGACTATACCAAGTGTATTTCCGTGACTGATACTAATTGCGAAGTACATGATGGCGAAACCTGTCACTTCTGCAAACTAGGACACACTCTCAACTATGATAATTAGTGTGTTCAGATCGAAGCCCCTTACTGCTAAGACAGTGGAATGAATTTGGACAACGAGATATTCTTAGAAGACTTGGAGTACATCTCGAACCATAGAAAGGACCAGAATGTATGCAAATAATGCGATGCCGGACATACTGCCTTTTATGCCGAGTAGGATATTTTCTTCTGTACAGTCAGTACTACCATTACAAATGAGACTTTTTTGAACAATAGTGACGTTTATGATACTAATTGTCTGAAATATGGACTAGATGGAGAGGATATTGTGTGCAAAGTGTGCAATAATGGGTTTATAGTCACTTTGAACGGATAGTGTGTTTCGAATAATGGTCTGGCTAACTGTATTTTGGCCATTGAAGCTGGTAAATGTCAAAGATGCAATGAAAATTCAGTGGTTGTAAACACCAAGTGTGCTAACAAGAACATTACCAACTGTAAGACATATAATAGAAACCCTCAAAATACTCAATAAATATGTACAGAATGCGTAGATACCAAATTACTGCGAAATAACACATGCATAGATGGCTCAGTAGTAAACTGCAAAAAATACAACAATATCGAGAAATGCATAAAATGTATTGATCAGTATGCATTGATTAATTTAGCAGGAGAGAAGTAGAAATGTGTTAAAGTGGATAGACATTCCGGTTGTGTGTCTTATGTGGACAGTGACTTTTAGGATAAGAGAATTAGATGCGAGAGATGTACAGACAACTCTCTGGTCATTGAGTAGTTGGATATCAACAACACAGTCTGCAATCCTTTACAAATAATAGAAAATTGCGCAGAATATGATAAATAGACCAAAATAGGCAATTCCACTCATACATGTACTAAATGCAATGCCGACTTCTATTTGACTAATAACACCTGCTAGCCTACCACTAAGAATGTATCAGACTGTTTAGAGTACTCGAAAACAGAGAACAAATGCATTAGATGTAAATTGACCCATTTCTTGGACACAGAGGTGAATAAGTGCGTTGTGATTCCTTCTGGTGTTCCGGGCTGCAGAGTATACTCAGCAGAAAAAGTATGCAATTAGTGTACTGCTGGTCTGTACTTATTCGAAAATAGCTGTTATTCCGTTAAGAAGGTCGTCACCGGATGCTTCACTTACTCCAATGCTGAGTAGTGTTCTTAATGCGATAATGGACTAGTATTGGAAAACAACAGATGCATCACTCCGACGATCTCTTGCTTGGTATATGCCAATAGTGAGAATTGTTCGCTTTGTCCCGCCGGAGAAGGTATTTTTATTGAAAATGAGAAGAAAGTCTGCAAGACTATTAGTAAAGACGCTCTTTGTGTTGACTTTGAACAAATTTCTCCTTATAAATGCAGATAGTGTCAAAGTGGGTTCTATCTCAATAGTACTACTGATAAGTGCGAGTCTGTGGGCACTCCTATTGCTAATTGTGATTTGTATGATAATATTGATACTTGTGTTAGGTGTAATAGTGGTTTTGCTCTTAGTGTTAATAAAAAGGTCTGCTCACTCGTCGGTGATGCTGAGAATTGTGTTAATTTGAAACAGTAAAATCCTTTCTGTGTTTAGTGTGCTGCCGGTCAGACGCTCCAAAAAGACGGTACTTGTTAGAGTTAGAGAAATCCTGATGGTTGTTTAGTGCTCGGGGCTGATTCTAAATGTGCTCTTTGTTTACCGGGATACTTTATGAATATTAATAAGACTTGTAGTTTGAATGGAACAGTAAATGCTTGATTAAATTTTTAAATACATATTTTTATTATTTTTTATATATTAATGTAAATATTAATTTTTTATTATTTTTTATATATATATTTAATATTATAGGGGTTTGGGGTTTGGGGTTTGGGGTTTGGG
>BQJP01000085.1 GCA_021604765.1 Thermodesulfobacteriota bacterium | reverse complement strand
TTTAGATTGGCTCTGTATTCGTCTAACGCTACAGCCTGTCTTCTCGCTAGATTCATTCGCTGGATGAATCATTTACACTCGATCCCGCTCAAACCGCTGGGCTTTTACTTTTTTCATTGATAAAAAAGTAAACAAAAAATCTAGGCAAAATAATCACTCCCAACACACAGCCAACCGCACCCTCGGTATTTTGCCCTGCCAGCCCGCCTAGCCGCAGAATCTATTTAACATAATATTGAGCTAGAGACTATTTCCATACTTATCAAGCCAATTGATTGCGTCCTTGTAATCTGGATAATAAGATCTCATCAATGTCCAGAACTTATGTGTATGATCCATTACTAGCGTATGTACCAGTTCATGGATAATCAAGTAGTCAATTACAAATACTGGAGCCTTAATCAGTCGCCAATTCAATGAGATATTCTTCTCCTTGGAGCAATTCCCCCACTTACTGCGCTGGTTGCGGATGTATAACTTATTGAAATTAAAACCAAGTTTGTTTGCTAGCTCTAATGTTCGGTTTGTTAAATGCTTTTTAGCAAGGTTTCTTAACCATTTTTCCTGGATATCCACATTAAGAATATCTCGCTTGGCTCTTACTGTCTTGTATTCATGATCAATAATCACCTTTTGTGCATATGTTGCATCGTTGAAATAAGTATATCTATTACCGTATAAGAGAAGCTGATTCCTTTTAAGTTCAATTTTTGACATTCCTTCAAAAAACTTCAGCATTTTAGTGATCCACCTTTGCTTCTTACTAATTAAAGATTCGACATCCTCATCAGAAAAATTTGGAGGAATAATCACTCTAATCTTTCCGTCTTCACTTACCCTTAAGCGAGCATGTTTAACGTTCTTGTGAATTAATGTATAGTTTTCAGGAATCGTCATTAATTGATACTGTAGTTCTGTAATACAGCTTTCATCATTTTGCTCACTAATTCTTCTTGTTCGTCAATCTTCAATTCCTCAAATTTCGGATTGACAGATAGTAATTCGATATCGGATTCCAGTCTTTCAAATTCTCTTGGAACATCTTGCCATCCTATATAAATCTTCTTTTTCACAACATTTTCAATCATTGTCATTGAAAAATCTCTGGCCAATTCTTCGTTGAACTCCTCTCCTAACGCATTCTTAATCAAAGTGAATATCTCAAATGTACCTTTGTCCGAAAAGCCCATTCTTTGTGGTAAAGAGGCTATATCATCCAATTCAGTATATAAGGATGTGAGCTTTAGAAGAAGTTCCTCAATCGCTACACTTTGTTCCTGTTTCGCCTTAATTAGATCATCAAGTCTGTTCTGAAATTCAACATAGATAGCGCTATTGACTTCATTTTGTCTAATGACAGTCTCAATATCTCGGATGATCTTTTCTGCCTTGTCAGAAGGACTTAGTTTGGATTCCTTAAGCTTATCTAAGTAGTCTGAATCAATCTTGATTTCGGGTAGATGCCCTTTGAAATTTATCAGTTTGGAAGTCTCTTGAATTAGTTTTCTAGTCTTAGCTGCATAGATTTCTGCATCAAAATCCAACCTCTTGAATTCTTCCAAATAGATTTCATAGATTTCATTTAGCCATAAGTATTTTTCTCTGTGCTCTCTGAGTTTTGGATGAGGCGAAATAGCTTCCCAAAGTTGAACAACTTCCCTAAAGTCATTCTCAAATTTCCCATGATCTAGTTCTGTAAGTTTGCGAACAATTGCCATTGCACACTCATAACTATCTTCTAATTTGATTTCTTCGAATGGCTTGAAAGCATCATCTAAGACTTTTGGAAAGGTCTCCACAAGACTTTCAACATCTTCGAATTCACCTATATCTTCTGGATCGTAGTTTAGAGCTTCCTTGTAGTTCTGGAACACTCCTACATAATCCACAATGCGACCAAACTCTTTGGACAGTTTTGATATTTTGTCATCATATGGTCGATTTGTTCTTGCAACTGCCTGAAGAAGATTATGATCTCGAATTGGACTGTCCAAGTACATTGTTTGCTCAATTGGAGCATCGAAACCTGTAAGAAGCATGTTACACACGATGAATACTTTTAGATTATTTCCAAGTTTCTGTTCTTCCTCTGTAATCCTTCTTTTGAACTGTTTGATTAGCTTCTTCCTTTCTGCATCTTCTTTGTAGTGATCTTTGAATAACTCATATTTCTCACCTTCGTCATATGCTCCAGTTGAGAAGATTATTGAGATTTCTGATCGGTCGAAATACTTGAGTAATTCGTTGTAATACAGAACACAAGCCTCTTTATCACAAGCTACTACTTGAGCCTTATAGCCTTGTGGTTCAACCATTTCTCTGAAGTCTTCTGCAATGTCTTTGGCTAATGTCTGAACTCTGTCAGGATGCTTTAAGAAGACCTTCCAAGCTTGAACTCGTTTCTCAACTAATCTTCGTTCATCTTCATTCAATTCAGCAGTGATCTCATCGTATCCTTGCTTCAGCTTTTCCTTGTCCAAAAACCACTCTATCGGACCAAATGTGTATCGTATAGGTTTAGTTGCTCCGTCATCAATCGCATCTTGGATACTGTATGTATCAAGATAGTATTCATGCTCTCCTTTTGTCCTCACGATACCGAATTCCTGATGTGTTTTAGGAATTGGTGTTCCCGTAAAGGCAAACCGCTTTGCTTTTGGTAGAACGTTTTGAAGTTCTATTTGAAAATCACCGTATTGTGTTCTGTGAGCTTCATCGATAAGAATGATGACATTATCCCTAATGTCCTGCCGATCTCCGAGTTCTCTAAATTTTTGAATGGTAGTAATAAAAACTCCAGCTGGAGCCTTGTCAATTACATATTTCAGATCACCAATATTATTAATGGGCCTGGCATTGGGGAATTCACAATCATCAAAGGTCCCTCCTATTTGTTCTCTGAGATCTTTGCGATCAACTACTATGTAAACTGTTGGGTCTTTAAGTTCTTTGCTTTGCCTAAGTTTAAAAGCCGTGTACAGCATAGTCAAACTCTTCCCTGATCCTTGAGTATGCCATATCACTCCTTGCTTTAAATCAGAGTTAATTACTCGATCCGCTATCTTGTTTGCGGCCCTAAGCTGTTGGTATCTAGCCACTTTCTTGACGATTTTCCCTTCACTTCTTTCAAATACCAAGAAATACCGAAGGATATCTAAAACTCTTGCTGGCTGAAGTAACCCGATAATTCCGAGCTTCATCCGCTCCAACACTTCTCCATTTGGCAAGCGATCCACATCAAAATTCCACAGACCATCCTTTTCATCTTTGTAAGTCCTACATAGGTCATTTTTAGGGTCTAAGATTGGGTTGTCATGTGTGGTGTCCAGGAGTGTATTTTTCCATTCATTGAAGTATGATGAAGATGCTCCTGGAATTCCGTATTTGGTAATTCTTCCATTACAAGCAACACCAAAAACATGACACATGTATAATCGATCTGCTCTTTGATCATAGGTGGAGAATTGAGAAACTCCTTCCATCCAGTTTGTTCCTTTCCGCGCTCTTTGCTTCGCTTCAATAGGAACTAATGGAATACCATTGACAAGCAGTACTATGTCCGTTTTGACCATTTTAAAGCCCTGAACCCAATATTGATTGGTGACAATGAAATCATTGTTCCAAATGTTATCGAAATCAATAAAAGCCACGTCTATATCATCACCTTCTATTGAAATCGTAACATGAGAAGCCAGTTTTTCTAAAAAAGCCTCATTTCCTAAGATTGGAGTTGGATTGTTCAGGTTTTGTAACAGCTGCTCTACTGCTGACTTTGCTATTGACTTATCTATACCGTTGATGCTGGCGGTCTTTTCTATCAGAATGTCCTCCAAAACAGGATTGGAGAATGGACGGTTGTACACTTTCAAATCATCATTGTTTTTGAAAGTCCAACCCATCTTGCTTAGCCATTCTGTTACTGGCTTCACTACACCTTTTAATTCTGATAGATTTCCCATATTATAATCTGTCTATTACGTTTGTCTGAAACTGGTCTAATAAATCTTGTGAGTGTCGCTCATAAGGGACTTTGTCAAAATGATCCCATGCATCAATTAGGACCGCCCTAAACTCAGGTGTTACATTTACCTGAGGTTCATGGAAAAGTTCTGGATCACGAAATGCGATTCCAATCCATTGCCTTATAAGATCACTACCTTCCTTTTCCTTCTCAATATGCATATCGGAGAAGTAGATATGGATGGCTGAATCAAATATTCTTTGCTTAAATCTTGGGGATATTTTATCCTCATCAGCCTCTGAGAGCTGCTTGAGTATTTTTCCAATACATCTGATACTATCTATTATCCTTCTCGTAGTTTTTTCCTTGAGAGCGAGTTCCAGCCAATCTTTCATATTGTGGAACATCTGATATATCAAATAATGGTTGAATGATGGCCACTCACTATCCTGATCATATTCATTATCATTAGGAATATTTTCAATTATTGATTGGGTAAAATGGTTATAATAGAAAAGCCACATGTGCCATTTCACTTCTCTATAAATGGCCTCTCTGACCATGTAATTGAAGAATACAATACATAAATAGATTCGATGATTCCAAAGCTGTTCTTTAATAGAATCATCAAACTTCTGAGCAAGAAAAGCCTTGGTTTCATCATTATACTCTAAATCATAAATCCCTTTTTCACCAAATGGATACCAGATGGAATTTTCAACGGCCACTGGCAGATCATTAAGTACCCCTTCTAAAATCGGTAAGTCATTGTACTCTAATCGCTGCTCTAGTGAATCATAGGAATTTTCCATGATTTTTAGCTCTTCGATAAGTTGAGGTGACTTTTCATCAATAAGAGTATTTAGAAAGGCCTTCACAAAATACTCATCCGAAACTTTGGTTGATGCCATTCCTCGAATTACTTGAGCGAACATCTCCGGGTATGCCAGTGCAGCTTTTTTGATAAATTCTTCTCTATGAATAATGCCGTAGTATACTGACCGTGCATAGGCCATTCTATTTTTATTGACTAGTTTTTCTTCTTGTTCATCCGCTTCTGTTCTAATGCCTAAATTTATTTCAAGAATATCCTTATCTGGTATTTCAGAATACTTTTTCAGATATGTCTCCACATCATTTATATGATATTTTCTGATATAGTCAGAAAGTATTTGAATTTCCTCTTGATCAAGAAGCTCGTTGTACAATCTTAAAACCGACTTTAATCTTGATTTTGGGAAGAAGCCAGTAAGGACTTTTATTACAGGGTAGCCGATGGTAAAAAGTATGAAAATATACGTCCAAGCCGCAGCAGGAATACCTTTAGGATGCGTGAAAATAGAGAGACCATTCCACCAATTATTCGATATCCATAGAAATGCAAATAGCCAATGAATGTAAATAAGTAGAAATACGAAGAATCCAACCTCTCTTTTAGAGAAAAACAACAGAATGAACTTCCGCTCCTTTCTTGGAATGATTGACCAAGCAGCTAATGCTAACCCTAATATGGTAAGGAAATCCGTTGCTTTCATGTGTTCAAGTCTTTTAGAATTCTATTAATGAAGTCATCCTCCTGCTTTGAATAATCCATGTTTTCTTCTTCTTCGGACAGTTCAATTCCATCAATTGAAAAATTTAAAGCCACACCTTGATCATTTATAAGGTGTGGACTTCTATAGTCGTCAAAATCGGGTGAAATGGAAATTGGATAGAGCAATCCTCCTGCTCTTACAGTTTTATGATTTAGATGGTATTGGATATAGCTATGAATTTGAAAAAAATCTGACCGGTCTACATCAAAGCTTCTGCCCCTCATTCGCTTATATTTTGCATCCCATATGGCCACTTCATTGTCTTTTTGAAAAACCAAATCTGGGATGAGTTCACGTTGGAAAAAGTGGCCTTTATAGGCAATTAGTTTTTCAGCTGTGCATTTCCATCGATAAGGAAGCAGTTTTCTTTTTAATAAGCTTCTCAAATACTGCTCCCACACTTCAGCCATATCAATAAAGAACCCAAAGCCTTGTTTTCCATTCTTTTGCTTCAAACTCAATTGCTTTTTCTTAACTATGTCCCAGGACAAATCAACGACTGGCTTCCAGCTTAAGTAGATGTCGCGATATCGGATGTTCCGGAAATCTCTTTCACTAATGTGAATTTCACGTTGAACTGAGGTGTGGATTTGATTGATTGCTTCTTGTGCAGAATCGGGAATATTCACTAGCCCAATGTCAAAATCTGTTTTAAGAATTTTATATGCTTGAAATATTATCTGGGCAATTGTTGAATCAATTCTTTTTTCTCGATAAGTAGAAACCACCTGGTCACTTTGATATAGTGGCTTTAGTGACTCACGAACTTTTAGACGTCCTCTAACAACGTGACCAATGAATTCCTTTTCTACTGGAACTTTTGGAACACCATGTAGATTCGAGTTTGCCAACTTTTGAAGCCAAATGAATGCTATTATTCTCCTTATGTAATGTTGCCAGTCTTCACTTTTACTTGTTTGACTGGCAGAAGAAGTAATCCTGATGTTGAATATCTGCTCTAACATTCTGAGCAAGAGCTTTTCACCGAATCTTGGTTTGATTGTTATTTTGTACTCAAGGTTGTTGGAGCTAAACACAGCTTCTCCTACAAACCTTCCGGCTACCCATTGATTTCTGCGATAATCATATTCAGCTAATTTCGATTCTTCATCTTCTTTGTAATCTGCGGAGAATCTAAAGATGTTCGGAGTTTGTGACTTGCAAAAATCCTGAAGCACATCTGGGGAAGCCATCTCGTTATTGAATGGCAGGCAATCATTGGCTTCAATACGTAGCTGCACATCAGTCATTAATGAACATCTTGTGCA
>BQJP01000084.1 GCA_021604765.1 Thermodesulfobacteriota bacterium | reverse complement strand
AACAAAATGCCAATAATAAAGGCTTTTAAAAAATTAATTTATTATTACTTATTTAAAATTAATGTACAACAATTTCCTATTATTCAACTACAATAAAATCTCTCAAATATTCAATATAGGAGAAGTAAAATTCGAAATTGTTCTTCAAATCCATAAAAGTATTTGATTCATTGTTTATAACACAAGTAGTGCTGTCAATTTCGTACCCTGGTTCGCAAATAACACAATCAGTGCCATCTTCACTATATAAACAACCAGAAATTCCTTCATGTTCTCCTTCGAATAAACATCTAGTTTCTGTTTACTAAGCATGAGAGCAATTGGAATGCCCCTAAACTCCAGTAACATCAACACAATCCCCATTGTGAAGCAAATAATTGGGATCACATCTTTTACATTGATTAAACAGTCCTTAATCAGTACAATTATCAATGGTCTAACAATGAATTTAACTAAAGAAAGGCAATGTACCTTCTGTACACATATCACTATAACTCTATTTGGGAATACAATCATTATTAAACAAAGAAAAGAAGAAATTTTCTCCACATTCAACGCATTTCTGCAACTACTCACTATACTCCACACACGGTATCTCTTCTACGGCAGGTGGCGCATCGGCCTAACACAATCCATCGACAATATAATCAGTCTCTATATAGCAGCTAGTACATTCTTCAGAGTCATTAATAGTTCGACATCTCGATTAATTACCTGCATTGTCTGGGGCGAAGTCTGTACACTGTCCTGCAGTCAGTCTACTATGCGACAAACACTAATCACAAGTATTAACATCTGCGAAGGAATCGCAGTTCTCAAAGTAAACTGGCTGTTCTTCGCAGACCCCGGAATCATTAACAATGAAATGGTCATCATTACACTTAGCACAGTCTTCGGAATGTGTGTCTGCGTATTCCTAGCACAGTTCAGGACTGCTTCTATCATTACAACTACCAAATTCAAGATAGTGATCACCATCACACTCAACACACTCAAAACTATCACCAACAAATCCGTATCGAATGCAATTTTCAACAACAGGAACAGAATCACAAGTAAACACATCGTTTATTAAGTATCCTTCTTGACACTCGTCGCATCTTAATTAGTCATCGGGCTGAGCGTGGTCTTTATAAACATCGCATCCTTCTATAGAAGACTCAGTGCATCTATTAAAAGACTCAGCGAATAAGTAATTTCCTTGGCAAATCGAGCACTCATCAGCAAAAGGGTCCAAAGCCGAGATTTTGCATCCTTCATTGTGCACTCTTTCCACACAGATTTTGTTAATAATATCATAGTAGTGAGTTTCATTGTTCTAACACTCAACACAAGTGGAGAAATAGAACTGATTGGAAGCTTAAGAGTATTAGAATCTACCACAAGGCTAATCGTTATAATTGTCTTCGAACTCAATGGGCAGAATCATCTCATTGCATATCTAAACAGGACCCCCAGCGATGTCTTCAGAATACTTATCTCCCGAACATCCAATGGAATTGTCATTTTTTATCTTAGTAATGTCTGTATAGTCTTCTAGTTGGTTTAAGCAGAAGGAATTGTCTGCTGTTTAAAAGGCCAATAAATCGTTTTCGCATGCACTACATCTTGCAGCGCCCCCGACGTCTTCGAAAGCAATACAATGCTCTACTGGAGATTCGCAAGTATCAGTGCCATCGCCATCGAAACCATAATTACAAGTATCACAGGTTAAACCATCACCAGCATAAGTAGTACAATAGTCGATTTCGGACTATCCAGGACCAGATAAGTCACTACAAGTATCATCAGCTAGCAAGTGATACCCAGAATCGCACTCAGTGCACGTGTCAGTAGCATCGACTGTTAAACAGTTAGCAACGTCTTCGCAAGTATAAACACCAGTATCTTCTTTAAGAGCCTTACTATCGCAACCAATACAGACTGGGAGACTGTGAATATCAGTATCTGGGAGTTCATATCTATTACAATCTTCGATCAGTAGGGTCTGGGTTTCGGTAATTTCCAGATCAGAGGTGGCAAAGCAGAGCGGTACATAGTCGGATGGGTTGTAATTGACATATCCTTCAGAGCACTCATAACAACCATACCCGTATCCCGCGAATTTCATGAAATAGGCGAGACTAAGTTTTGGCACAATATCCTATGTCTTTGGGGATCTGTAGTAGGAATGAAAGTTGTCGGAGCAGTTGGAGCCCGAAAAGTCTCTGCAGACTCCGTCTTCGGACACCTCAAATCCGTCCTTACAAAGGAAACATCCATCAGTGTCGTCGAAAATCAAGCAATTTCCATCATCATCTTTGTTCAAATCGATATTATCTTTGGCATTGAAAGGAACATTGGAGAATTCGAAGGCATTTATATCAGTATTTGTATTGCAGAAATTGATTGGGTTGTAGTTGTCTGCTGGATCTTCGCAAATGGTAGCATTTCCATCATCATCTATGGGTTCACAAGTAGTGCCGTCCAAATAGTATCCATACTAACAAATCAAACAATTTACTACTTAAGTTGTATTATCAGTATAGGACAAGTACTGAATAGCACAATCATCAATCAAATCGGTGTGCTCCAAGTCCATTAACTCG
The DNA here is from genome assembly GCA_021604765.1 of Thermodesulfobacteriota bacterium. Lineage (GTDB taxonomy): Bacteria > Desulfobacterota_D > UBA1144 > Nemesobacterales > UBA2774 > CR02bin9. Next base: position 4,291 of record BQJP01000084.1, on the reverse strand, counting down.
TTATCATCATCGACTGGGGGAAGCGACGCTCCGACGCACAAGAAATTTCTATGGTTGTTTTGGTCTTTAAAAGGCAGTCTGAATGGGTAAAAAGTTCCTGCTGCATTTTAAGTGACTCCGACGAGCATCACATCTCCATTGCTGCAAACATGGCAAGGTAGCACTCTTTCTATGTTACCTGGAACGTTTATTAAGAACTTCTGCAACTCGCAGCCATCTGATGGGTCGGGAGGAGGAGTGCATTGAGTGATTTTTGTGAATTTCTGACAGGGAGATCTGGCTGTGCCATCATCGTATGGGTTGAGAAATTCTCCTTCAACACAATTAGTACAATTTTGATCACTTCCTGAGTTACAAGTGCCATCTGCGAACTCAAAAACAGGAGTATATCCGTTTCTGCACTTAAAACACTCATGGTCTCCGTTGTCTTCGTAGTAGTACTCGCAAAATTATACGAAATTTCCGAAATCGACTGCCTGGCAATTTATGTCTGACTTGAAAAACCAAGGATCGACGATATCCTAAGTACCTCTCTCGTCCAAAAACAGCACTGATTCTGTATCTGCTATATTAACGAGCACTTTTTCAAAGCCCGGTTTACATTCAATACAAGAATCGAAATCCATTACAGTGCTGAAGTCGGTCATCGGATTGTTGTCTACTTTAATCGATTGTACGTAGCAGTCTGTTGCGTTGGTCTCCAAACAGTAGTCTTTGACCTTAATTAGCTAATCGTCCACAACAATGGCGAAATTGGCATACCTAACTTCGCAGTCTTCGTATCTTATGCAAGTACCGTCGCTTTTAAGAGCATAAGTGTCTTCGCATAACAAACACTGACCAGAGAAATCTTCTAAACTCCCTTTGTAGTAAGACAAACAATGGTCTTCTGTAGTTCCGATATCATTTTCGAAATCGGTGGCGGAGTAACAGAGTCCAGTAGTGAAGATAGGAATGTAGTCATCAGCACAAGTTTGGCATACTTACACATTATCAGTATTAGAAGTGAAAACTTCGCAATTGGCTGAGGTCCCAGATATTATGGTCAAATCTGCACATGCCCCAGTATCAAAGTAGTGATCCTCATCACAAGCAGTACAATCCCCACTATCATCATATTCAGTACAATTGGCAACTGGAGTGATATCCACACACTGTTTATGCAGTTCTAGTTCATGGTAGTTACGATCGCATTGTGTACATATAGTAGGGTTTGTCTGAGTCTCGCAATTGGGGAATTTGTCTTCGCATAAATCACTTACCAGAGCGTGGTCTGAATTGCAAGTAGCACACTTAACTCCACTATCATACTCATACTCTATACAATCAGCTATGGCCCCTGCTTCACAAGAATTTGCATTAAGAGCATGAGTAGTTGTATCACAAACAGTACAATTTCCATTAGCAGCATACTCTGTACACCCAGGAATCGGTTCTAAGCATATTTAATGAGTCTCGTTCCATATTTTGGTTCCAGTGCAAGTAGTACACTTATTCTCTATTCCATCACTAACAGCGCAATCAGTGATGGTAATGGCAGAACAATCTCCTCCGAAAAAGAGACTATTACACAACACACACTCATTAGCAAATACACTGTATTCCAAACACTAGGAGATTTCGTCTGCTGTATCAGCGAATCCGTAAGGGTTAAAGAAATTGGCCTTACAAATCACATTGTCTCCCACAGTGACTGGGATAAAGTGCTCGTCGCACTCGTAACACTCATTTATTTTCTTTCTCACTCTACAGTAAGGCAACTCAAATTGGGAAATACACAAATTATCACCATCTGCTACTACTTCCAGTATGTAATGAGTATCACATTCTGTACATTGTCCTTCGTTGTCAAAGGAAATACAGCCAGTTATTGCTGGAAATGGCAAACAGTACTAAATGTTATAGAGAGTGTTGGATAAGTATGTTTTAAAGAAAGTGGTATTTTGGTTGTTTAAAGAGAAAATATCTGTTAAATAATTGTTTCCTGTGCACTCTGTACATGAATTGTTAGTGTAAGTGTAGCATTCTGGCTAATCTTCCTTAATACATCTCTTATAGTTAGCAGAGACGATGTATCCTGTGGCACATTTAGAACACTCTTCATTATCTGAGTAGTAAATGCAGTGTTCAACTGCTCTTGTTACTCTAACACACTCATCTCGGTTAGCTGATGGGTGGTAGTAAGTTCTACACAATCAGCAACTCTTATCTGCACCATATCCTTCACATAAATGAATCTCTTCTTCTGGAGTGAGATCGTTACAAGTGGCTCCATTAGGGAACTTCTGTCCAATGCACACCAAACAGTTTCCATCAAAGTCTATTCCAGCACACTCTGCTCCAACAGTGGCTTTGGTACAAGTAGTACCGTCTAAGTAGTAGAAATTGAGATGATCACACAGATCACAATCTCCACCAGTCTGTTTAAGGCATCCTACAATAGCATCACTTCTCACTCTATATATAATAGAATATAAAAAGAGCAAATTTAAAATGACTTTCATTATTATAAATATCAAATAAATTTAATTTCTATTTCTGAAAAATCTACTCTTATACTCGAAAATATATCTCTTAGGGTCTTTTAAACACTTTATGCACAAATCTCTTTCTGCGATTTTATAACTCACATCTTACACTAATGGCATTTTTAGTATATAATCATTAATTTCGTTGTTAACGGTTAAGTAAACATTTTACTCGTCGGCTTTGAATTGAATTTATATATCGTATTGTGCGAAAATTTTAATCAAATGAGACTTATAGTCTAATTTAATATACTAATAGTACTTTAAGTAGAAAAACAGAAAGGGAGAAAGGAAAGCATCTAATAGTGACTTAACACCAGCAAACCCAGAGTCCATGAACACAGCTCCAATATATGCTTCGAAACAATCGCTGATGAATTTCGGAGCATAATGATCGTCTTTAGTCCATAAATCCTTAACATAATTAGACAATTCGATGTTTTTAACAGTATTTCTCCACTGTTCTTGCTTTTAAGGGTCTAATTAGAGCAATTTATCCAATTGTATGAATATTGCTATTCTGGTTAGAGTTTGAGAAGAGAGCAAAAAGACCTTTAAACCATGCAATTTTTCGGGGTTTAATTAAAAGCCGTAAATTTCTGATACAAAGTATAAAGATGTTAGTGAATATAAGTCCAAAATTGCATCTCCGACGAATTCGAAAACTTAAAAGTCGTTTCCTTCTCCGTTTTTGATCACTTCGAATAAAATTTCGTTTTTGAAATCGTGAAATTTTATTTTTTCATCGAAAAATTCAAATAAATCCAAAAAAGAATCAAATTATTTAATTTTTTATAATTTTTAAGAAAATAAATATTTTTCATCACATTCAATTTTTTAATAAAATATTCTTTCAAATGGCTAAAAATCGCATTTTCCGAAAATTCCAACCATTTTTAGCACCCTAAAACTATCTATTAGTCTTTTTTTAGTAAAATAAGCAGCTCCTAACAAACTCTCAATAATATCAGCAAGTGTTTTTTTACCAATAGAGTCTTTTTTGGTGTATTTTTCGATAATTTTTTAGTTCTCATCATTTTTAATACTAAAATAAGGAGGAATAAAGTACTTCAAAATTCATTTATTAGCTTTAATGTAATAATGAAAGTCATTTTATATGCATAATCTGGCTAAATTGTAATTAGAAGCCATTTTGGACTTAATTACAGTCAATTCGCCTTCTCCTTCATCAGTAAGTTTAATGATACCATAAATAGACACCATCACTTTTAGTATAGTATCTCCAATTAATTCGAAGTTCTCATAATTTAGTGTACTTCTAATGGAATTTGGTGTCATTGCTATGACGAATTTATCAAAATCAATGAAATGGAAATTTTTTACCTAATACAACTCTTAGTATAAAACAACTCTCTCGAAATCCATTAATAAAGAGACATTTTTGGAATACTCAACGAAATCAGTGCAGTCGAAGCCAGTCTATTGCAGTATGCTGAATGGTGTTATTCTTAATAGCCCTGGATTTAACTCCTTTTTAGCAATTTTTCAGTCTACTATTGATTATCTGAGCGAATCTTGGTAATATTTTTCCTTTTAATAATCGAATTTATTGAAATCTGGCAGTACTACAGTAAAACAATAATCCATTTCTTCCCATTTTTCTATTAAATTGTTTTAAATGGCTTCTTATAATTATAAAAGAGGTTCAAAAATGTTTAATCCTTATATGTTTATTATATCCGATAAATCATTTTTTAGTAAATTTAAGAGTGAAATTTCTAAATTGCTCTGAAAATAACTAT
>BQJP01000083.1 GCA_021604765.1 Thermodesulfobacteriota bacterium | reverse complement strand
GTCTAATATATTGAAGTTATTCAATTTTCTACTTTGAACAAAATTTCATAAAAAATATAGTATTGACAACCACAACATATTGTGTTGGAATAGATTTGTAGCACAAGATAGCATATAGCGAAATGATTAAGAAGGAGGATGGTAAATAATGGCTTCAGATAAACTTGGCCCTTCTGAGACTAACGGGAATGGAAATGGTAAGAGTCTAGAAGAAAACAACTTAAAAGTAGAACTAGAAGGAACACCCAACGAAAGCGGAACTAGCACTGAAGAATCAGAAGAATTCGTCAAGCAAGTTGAGGGAGTTATGGATATTCCACAAAAGACTATAGATGCTTTTGGTGGAGATGAGTTACGAGCTAGAGTTTTCTTTGAAAAATATGCGCTTCGCGATAAAAACGGAAAAATAGTAGAGAACAAACCTGAAGATATGTGGCGCAGAGTAGCCCAGGCAATGTCTTCACCAGAAAAATCCAAAGAGTTAAAGGCTGAGTGGGAAGAAAATTTCTACTGGTTATTATCTAACTTTAAATTTATCCCCGGTGGAAGAATTATGTTTGGTGCCGGGCAAAACAGAAGAGCTACGCTACTAAACTGCTACTATATGCCCATCAAAGAAGATTCCATTGAAGGAATTTTTGAGTGGTGTAAAGAAGCAGCCAGAACTTATTCATTCGGGGGCGGTGTTGGGACAGACATCTCAATCCTTAGACCAAAAGGTGCGCCTGTAAACAACTCGGCAATTTACTCAACTGGTGCAGTGTCCTTTATGGAGCTGCTTTCAACTACTACTGGAACAATTGGACAGGCTGGAAGACGCGGCGCTCTCATGATTACTCTAGATGTTAGCCACCCGGACATAAAAGAATTTATTGAGATTAAAAATGATGCTGCAAGATCGAAGGTGCAGTTTGCAAACATTTCAATAAAGATTTCAGATGATTTTATGGTAGCAGTAGAAAACGATACGGATTTCGAGCTTAAATTTGAGAATGAAAAGGTTAAATTCGCTAAAACTATAAGAGCAAGAGATGTTTGGGAAGAGCTTGTAAAATCAGCATGGTCATCCGCTGAGCCAGGGCTCATTTTCTGGGATTCCGTCAAGAAGTATTCACCAACAGAATACAATGGTATGGAAGTAAACGGCGTAAATCCTTGCAGTGAGCAAGCGCTTGAGGATTACGGAAACTGCTGTCTTGGCAACATTAACCTATCACCATTTGTAAAAAATGCATTTACTGAAAATGCATCAATAGATTGGGAAAGCCTTGAAAAAGCATTTCAATATTCCGTACGCTTCTTAGACAATGTGCTTGATTACAATATGAAAAAACATCCCCTTAGCTTCCAGACAAAAGCTTCTACCAGCTCTAGGCGTATAGGAGTTGGTTTTACCGGATTTGGGGATATGTTGACAAAACTTAATATTAAATACGATACGGACGAAGGTGTTGAGTTCGCAGACAAGATGTTTGAACACATTAAAAACACCGTTTATGAGGCAAGTACTGACCTTGCGTCTGAAAAAGGTAGTTTCCCAGTGTTTGATCTCGACACTCACCTTTCACGACCGTTTTTAGATACTATAGATGAGCGCATTGTTGAAAAGATTAAAGACCAGGGCCTTAGAAATGCCTGCATCTTAACAGTTCCGCCTGTTGGAAGCGGTTCAGTTCTTGCTGGGACAACCAGTGGGGTTGAACCTGCATTTGCATTATCTTACTTTAGGCGTTCCAAATCGCTTTCAAAAGAAGAATTCAAAGTGTATCACCCGCTTGTAAGCGAGTATATGGAGAAGTTTGATATAGAAGACGATGACAAACTGCCAGATACATTTGTAACATCTCATGAAATAGAGCCTGAAATGAGAGTCCGCATGCAAGCGGCAATTCAAAAGCATATAGACTCATGTATCTCAAGCACGGTTAATTTACCTGCAGATATTACACTTGAAGAAGTAGAAAAAATTTATTTCCTTGCTTGGAAACTTGGCTGTAAGGGCATTACAGTTTATAGAGAAGGATCCAGAGAAGGGATTTTGGTTACCGAAGATGAAGCCAAAACCCAACAGCAAGATAAAGACGCAAAAAATCTTCCGACCCAGACCCAGGACGAAGGGATGAACAAAACCCATCACCCCAACCCCATCTCATCCCTTCGTTCATCCTCTAGTGAAGAAGTTGTTAAACCCATAAAAAGACCAATGTGTCTTCAGGGCTTCACGGAGGTTATTAAAACAGGGTACGGGAATCTATACGTAACAGTTAATACATTTGAGGACAAGCCAATTGAAGTATTTGTCCAAATCGGCAAATCGGGGTATTCAACAATGGCCGATGCTGAGGCAACAGGAAGGTTGGTATCGCTTGCACTTAGGTCAGGAATAGCTGTAGAGGACGTAGTTGAACAGTTAGAGGGCATTGGGGGCTCCTCTCCAGTCTTTTCTGAGGGCAAACTGGTTATGTCCATTCCCGACGCCATAGCTACGGTATTAAAAAGACATTTTGTGGGAATTAATAATGAAGCAGCTATTGCTGAGGAAGCACCGCAAAAACAGCCTACAAAAAGAGCTATGGATTTAAATCTGGAACGTTGCCCAGACTGCGGGGACCGCGCTCTAGCATTTGAACAGGGCTGCATGACCTGCAGGAGCTGTGGATACTCTAAGTGTGATTAACACAAGAAAGAAGAGATAACAAGTTAAAAAGGCCCTGCTCACAAAAGAGTTTGGGTCTTTTTTTTATGTAAGTATAACTTTAGAAGAAAATTTGATATGGTTATGAGCAAAAATAAAAATAATGTTAAAATGAGAATATAATGGCGGATCAAAAAAAAGGAAGCATACTATCTGGCATTTTCTGGATGTTCTTAATATCTATCTTATTATTCTGGTTACCAGGATTTGGGCCTTTAATTGCCGGAATTGTCGGTGGTAAAAAGTCAGGCGGTATTTTAAATGCAATTATATCAGTTTTTTTGCCAGCAATAGTGCTTGGAATATTTCTTTTCCTATTCACATCTGTACTTAGCGGCGCACCAGTTATTGGTTTTGTCGCTGGGGCAGGAAGTTTTATTCTAGTTATATCAAATGTAGGACCACTACTGATTGGAGCAATTATAGGCGGAATTCTTGATTAGTCTCAATAATTAAGTAATCCCCCCAGTAGGTTTGTTGCTTAAATTAGAGCAGTGATAAAACTGGTAGGATCTTTAACCCAGAAAGCTCTCTAAATGATCTTTAATATCGGAATTAGCCAATTTCCCAAGAGCGGCCTTTTCAATCTGTCTTATTCTTTCACGCGTTAGATTAAATCTTTTGCCAATCTCATCTAATGTATAAGTACTATGCTGATCTATTCCAAACCTTAACCTTAGTATCTCTTCCTCTCTAGGATTAAGCAGTGTTAAGGCCTCTCTTAACTTATCAGTCAGATCCGCCTTTGCCACCATAGAGTCTGGAATTATTGTTTCATTGTCTGCAATTGAGTCGAGAAGAGTTGTTTTTTCTCCGTCTAGAATTGGAGTGTCCAAGCTAATAGCGTCCTTAGTGGATCTCAAGATTCTTTTTACCACTTCAACAGATATTCCTGATTTGCGTGATATTTCTTTCGGTGTAGGCTTTCGGCCCAACTTCTTAGCTAAAACTGCATTAACTTTATAAACTCGGTTCGCCTGCTCCAGTAAATAAACAGGAACCTTAATAGTTCTAGTCTGACCTTGAAGAGCTCTTAATATCGCCTGGTGAATCCACCATGAGGCATAGGTTGAGAATTTAAAACCTTTTCTGTGATCAAATCTTTCAACAGCGCGCATAAGGCCCATATTGCCTTCCTGAATAAGATCAGAAAGAGGTAATCCTCTGCCCATGTATTTTCTGGATATAGTAATAACCAATCTGAGATTCGCTTTTACAAATCTCTGCTTCATTTTCTTAGCATTCTCGGAATAAACGCGAATAAAAGCATTAAGGCTCTTTATTCGCTTTTCGACTGTTACCACACTAGTAGCGGCTCGGCCATTTTGACGGCCATTATATTTAACTTTGGAATTCTTTCCGTTTAGTTTGTTAACAACAACGCCCAGTTCTCTGGACATTGATTCGCACTTTTTAATTTTAGCTGAAATCTCCACTTCTTCTTGTGCTGTAAAGAGAGGTTCGATCGACATATCTTTAAAATAAACGTACAGCAACCTAAGCTGTTCATCTGGAGTGTCGTCTGCTTTAGATTTAGTCTTTGTCCTTCTAGACTGGAAGTGGCTCTCAGATTCATCATTCTGAACATAACTTTCTTTAAATTTCAAAGAACTTACATCTTCTGTTCCTTCTGTAAATTCTCCAAATTCACTTACTGTAATTGAATCGTCGAATTCTTTATATTTAGTTTCCATGTCCACATCCTTTAATTATCTAAAATTATTAAGGCTATCTAAATTAGTACCAAATAGACCAGAAGGAACATAATTACGTAGAGCTATATACATATACTTCTCTTATATACTCTAAGTTGATTTTAGGAACCTTTGGGGGAGGGAAATTGCACAACCTCCTAAATATATAACAATTAATGCTATTTATATAATTCTCCAGAACCTATTTATGCACCATCATGCTATAAATCTACTAATTTCCAAGCAAAGAACCTGACATATGCAGGCAAAAAATGTTCCAACTCCCGGTTACCGCCAATTCTATCAAATTCTTTGTATTAATTCAACCTATTTTGATGCGGCATAATTTGCTGCAACTTGTTCCCAGTTTACAACATTCCAAAATGCCGAAATATAATCGGGTCTTCTATTCTGATAATTGAGATAATATGCATGTTCCCAGACATCTAGACCTAATATAGGAGTTAGGCCGTCAGATAAAGGATTGTCTTGATTTGGTGTAGAAGTTACGACTAGATTACCACTGCCATCAACACATAACCATGCCCAGCCACTGCCAAAACGTGTGGCTCCAGCTTTTGCAAACTGTTCTTTGAAACTATCTAAGCTGCCAAATGTGCCGTTAATAGCTTCTGATAATTCACCAGTAGGCTCTCCGCCACCGTTAGGGCTCATACAAAGCCAGAACATGCTATGATTTGCATGTCCGCCACCATTATTTCTAACCGCGGTCCTTATGTCTTCCGGAACAGCATTCAAATCTGTTACTAATTCTTCGATGCTTTTACTTTCAAGCTCGGGATGATTTCCCAAAGCATTGTTTAAGTTGTTCACATAAGTTTGATGATGCTTACTATGGTGAATCTCCATAGTTTTTGCATCAATATGAGGCTCTAAAGCATTATATTCATATGGTAGTTGAGGTAATTCATGGGCCATGATAAATCCTCCCGATATTATTTTGATATGATTATTGGAAATACAACATTGTCAGATATGGCATAAAACATCTTTTAGGAAAAAAGGACTTCAGAGTTCTATTTCCCTTAACTACTGTATTTTACCTATGAAAATGGTTTCTGTCAAAGCATATAGGGTCGTTTCGGAACTAGAATAGAGGCTCAAGCCAAGATACTACAACCTGTTATGCATACCTATAAAAAAGGAAGCATCATACTGTTTTTTCTTATCTATTTATTAAAATTAGAAGACAGTCCTTCTTTAGATACTAACATTAAAACGGCATGGTTAGAGGAACTATCGTTTTTAAGAATCACATTTGTGTTATTTATAGCCCAATAAAAATGTTCAGTCTGTTCATTCTTATTGTTGTCTCCAAATCTTGATAGAACAACTTCTTGAAGCGCTTTAGTATTATTGGGCCCAGATGTTTTGAAAACTACAAATAACAATTTGCTATTTAAGAATCCATACTCTATTTTTGACAGCTTGATTCTATTATCTAATAACAAGCTATCTTTATCCCTATTATATATCTTTACATTTCCTCCTGAAGTCTGTTTATGGGTTTTATAGACCATATCTTCACAATCAGAAATATGTCTACCCCATCTCAGATCCCTAAAGCCTCCATTTATAACATCAATTTCTTTTAAGAAGTTAGGGTCAGAAGCATTAACTCCATTCACGTTGAGTATAAAAATGCAGAAGATTAATGAACTGAACAGAACAACAAAATATCTAGAAAATTTATTTAACATAATTTCTTTTACTATTAAGCTTGTACTATTTGACACAATATCCTCCCAAAATCCAGCTTCTGATATCGCAACAAGTTAATTTCGAGAGTAGATCTTATGAATGCTTTGGAATACCGCCATTAGTTTAAATATTAATAAATTCTGTTTTAAAATTCAAGTGCTCAAAATAACTTTTGACTATTGCAAGAGACTGTTATTATTGTTTTTTAATTATTTATGTACCATACAATCAATTATAAATTCACGAAGTAAGAGAATTAATAATATGCATTATGTGAGACAGCTTATTTTTATTGACAAAAAATAATTATCTGGTAATTTTTACCATCTAGTAACTTGCATATTATGGAGTCATGAAGTCCATAATATAAAATTGCAGAGTTAATTGAGTTAATCTTCATCAAAAGTGGTTAATCAGAAGAAGGCTTAGTTAAAAGGGAATCACCAGATGCAGGTAACAAAAACATTAGACTACGCAGTTAGATCATTAACTTATATGGGTCATCAGCCTGTTGGGAAATACAGTATGAAAGAGATTTCTCAGGAGCAGCATATACCGCTTAATTACTTAGCGAAAATAATGCGGAGGCTTGTCAAAAAAGGTTTGGTAAGGTCCTCAGTCGGTCCTGACGGTGGTTACACACTAAGAAAATTGCCTAATGAAATAAATCTGCGAGACATTTATGAGGCAATTGAAGGCGAAATCAGAATGATTGATTGTATGGATAACAATTCAATTTGTGCCTTACACGAAACATGTCCCCAACTTCCGGTATGGGATAGGATACAAATCTCTATGATTAAAATACTTGAGG
>BQJP01000082.1 GCA_021604765.1 Thermodesulfobacteriota bacterium | reverse complement strand
ATAGTGTATGAAAATATATTATTGTGAATATATTGGATAGTGTTAATAATTATTACAATGAATATATATTAATAATATACATACCTTATATACTCTACTCTCTACTACTCTAATAAAATAATACTTTTATATACAAATTAAATTAAATCAAAAAATAATACAATTTTTCTCCTTCTTTTTCTTCTTCTTAGGTTTCTCTTACTACTTCTTAACATTCATCAAATTCTTATTATGTTCTTATATAGCTTTTAACTACTATTAATCAATCTACTTCTACTCCACCACTTTAGGTTTAATCTACTAAGCAAGAGACTCTCTGACAGGAACCACCTACTTCTTCTCTTTAGGAAACCCTTTTATCTATATTCACATATTACTCTTCATCAAGTATGTCTTAATATCATTGGAAAACTCTTCATATTTGAAATTCTTCTTGTAATTGAAATTGTCTCTCTTCTAAGCACCACTGATTTTGCCAGTTACGAAAATTTCTTCTTTGTCAGGGTCTTCTTAGAGTAATTTTAAAGAGTACTCTATAAAGAGATCTTTGTATTCAGTACTTTCTAAGGCAATTTCTCCTATTTCTATTCGAAAGTGAATTGTTTTGCCTATTAAGTCATTAGGATCATCTATAAAGTCATCGAAAATCGAATTATCATCTCCTAATTCTTGGCCATCGGAATCTGTGGGTAGTAAGTTGACAGATAACTACCCAAACTTACCCGAATCTCCCACAAGAGTTAAATCATTAGGATTATCCACCAAATAAGCCAAACTCATCAACTTCAAAAAGCCTTCTCCGAGGGATATTGGCTCTTCTGGGTCCCAAAAAGGGTCTTCTTCTTAAGGTAGTCTTGGAATCTGCCCTGTCAAGTAGTACTAATCCAGTAGTTCTCTTATCATAATGTATCTGAGAGTGAATTTGTCTATATCCCAAAAGTAAGAGTATCCCAACTCATGATTAATGACCTCTATTTTGGCCCTGACCTTCTTTTTCTTCTCCAAATACTAAATATCCTCTACATCAATATAGCAGAACCCAATCCTAAGCTTAAAAGAGATATTTCTGCCCAATTCCTAAGCAATCAAATTAGCCTCAATCACATTAGGATTCACTTTATACATTTTCTCCTCCAACTTTTTTTTATCTCTTTCTCTGAAGTTCTTCAAATACTCCTTTTCGAACTGTTCCTTTCTTTACTTCTCGATTTCAATCTACTTCTCATACTTATCATTGAACTCTTTCTTATAGTCTTCGAACTGCTCGATCTCATACTATATGATATCATCATTGATAGTAGAGGAATTTGAGATCTCTTCCTACAACTACTTCATTTTCTCCTCGTGTTCTTTCTGCATGGTCTCTATCTTGTTCTGATACTCATCTTCTATTCTCTAAACGTGGTTATTGATTTCTATATACTTTTGTTGGGTTTTGATGTTCTCCTCAGGAGTCACTTCTACCTTCAGAATGTGTCTGGAGACTTCCATGTGGCACTTTTCCCACTCGATGTCCTTTTCGCTCTCGAAGCCTCGAGGTCCTGTGTTTTCTAAAGGATTTCTGAACACGAAAATTGTATTAAAACCAATGGCCACTCTATCCCAATTGTGCAACTTCTCCTCTTTAGACACTCTCTCTCCGTTTAAGAACAAGTAATCGGAAGCCCCTTCGTCCAAAGCCACCAAAAAGTACTCTTCTCCTCTGCTCTCTATCATAGCATGTCTCTCTCGAACTCCGATTCCTCTCAGTATAATGTCTGGTTCTTCGGATTCGCTTCCTTTTCCGATCAAGAGGTTCTTTTTGACCTTCAAATTGTGGTATATTTTCCCACTGAGCTGCGGGTCTTCGTTCAAATTCGTCAAATGAGGCACCGAGAAGTCTTTCAGCTCTCTATTCTTATGCATCTCCTTCTCTTCCTACAGTCTCTCTTCGAAAGTCTTCTCATACTCGTTCATCATTAGGTTGTTGGCCATGAGAGTGGCCTCCAAATCCTGTATTTTCTTCCGCATTTCTTCCTACTGCTTGAGTTCTTCTTAATTTGGCTGTTTGGGAATTTGCTGGATTTTCGATAAATCCGAGAGATCTCCTGTAATTTAAAGCTTTTTCAGTAATTCCTTCAATTTGTCATTCTCCGTCTGCAGCTCTCTGATCTTCTTATCAGTCTCACTCTCGTTAATTATAGCGTGACATTTAATTTTTTTGGCCTAATCCGCGTATCTCAACGTCGAAAGAGTCTCGTCGTAGTTGTTGTCCGAAGGAGAAATGGCACAAATCATCAAAGTCTTAGAATTACCACCCAAAGCATTCTAAAGAATCCTAGTCAAAGAAGACTCTCTGTACGGAGTAACCGAATTCTTCTTCTTTCCCATGGCCTTGTCGGCCAGGTTAGAAATCACCTTTCCCAACACAGTCAAAGATTTATTGATATTACAGCCTTCTTTCAGTCTGTCTCCGGTAGCGCCCGTTTTGGAGAACTTCTCAGAACCGGCCAAATCCACCAAATTGATATGAGAGTGTCTTTGGACCTTCTTTCCCTGAATGATTTCCACTTGTTTAAATTCTATAGTAATTATGGTATGGGCTCTCGAAGAGCAGGAATTCATCAAAGTCGAGGCGATGGTTCTGTTGTGGTTCCCTTCTTCCATTTTGTTCTCTATTGACTCGTAACTGTTGACTGGGTGCTTGGAGAGTCCTTCCACGTAAACACCCAAAGTTTTGCTTTCTCTGATTTTCAGCCCCGAAATTGGTCTCTTTCTCGTGTCTATCAGCAAATCCTGCACTTTCTCATTATATATCTCCAACATGCTGAAATTCACTTCGAACCACTTTTTCTTAGTAGTCTCTTTTTCGATCAATTTGAATATCTCACTCGAAATTATAGGCACTATTCCTTTGTTGGGTCCAAAGCCAATCATCGAGTAGCTCTTTCCACTGCCGGTCTGTCCGTAGGCGAACAAGCAGCAGTGGTATCCGTCGAGGGCGTTTTGGAGGACTTGCTTGCCCACCTTTGAATATACGTGTTGTTGGTCTGCGTATCACTCGTCTGTCGAGACCAACAGCCCGTTCTCATCTTCTTTGAACCCGTCGTGGGACCAAAAAGAGTGATCGAAAGCGAATTTCCTCTTTTTCCCATTAGAGTCGTAGAGAAGGGTTTGGTTTCCTTTCATTTTAACGCACATTTTGGACTTCAGCTGCTTCTCTCTTTCATTAAAGGGTCTTACTCATACTGCCACAATTACACTCATTGTTAATATATTTATAAAAAATTAAAATTAATTGAGAAAAAAGAGGTTTTTGGGGTGAGAAAGCGATTTTTTAATCTATCGAAAAAATCACTCTCTCCCTTTGCTCTCTCTCAATAAATAATCCATTCAAATAAATAATAATAAAAATGATAAAAAATAATAATGTTTTTTAAAAACTCGATTTTTCATAATTAAAAAAATTCAGTTATCAATTCCATAGTACTTAGGATCGTCGGAGTTGACGTCGTCGGATCTGGTACTGGCTTGGTTCAGTGGCTGGAATGGAATTTCTCTGTCTTGTCCTTGTCTGAGGGGTCTCATGGGTCCTTCGTAGAAGAGATTTCTGTCTCCCTTTTGGTAATACTGTCCTTGTTGGCTCTGCTCTCCTCCGACTCTTTCGATTTGAATCGGTCTGTGGACTTTTCTGGAGTAGATCTGCTTAATGTCTCCGCAGGCGAAAATATCGTTTGGATTGATGGAGTTGTCTTTCAAGACCTTTTGGATGGTCTTCAAGTCCGAGTCTACTACGTACCCCAACAACTCGAAAGAAGGATATCCCTGTGGTTTGTAAAGAGACTCGATACCGACGTAAGAGTTTCCATTGAAAGTCTTGATCATCACTACTGTTTTGTAGATCAATTGTTTGGTTCTTGCGTTGGCGAACTCTTTGAAGAAGATTATCTTGGCGTAGGACTCTGGGTTGGTGCTGTCCAACAAGTGACTGATCGACTGCTGCACTTGGTTTATGGAGAGAACTGCGCTTCCGACTCCGGGAATCTGCTTGCAGGCTTCGTGGAGTGTTCCTTTAGCGTGTTCTAAAAACTTGTTAATAAAAGCAGGGTTGTTTTTCAAAAAGTTTGGATCGTTTCCTCCGATGTAGGGGGCTTGTCCCACTATTTCTCTTGATAAAAAGAGGGCTAAAATCAAGGTATTAAATTTCATTTATACTCTTTAAAAAAAACATTTGATTTAATGATGTTCAAATGAAATTTAACTTTTCTTTTTTTAAATTAAGTTTTTAATTTTTTTTAAAAAAAAATTGAATTTGAAAATTTGGTGTAAAAATGAAGGGTTTCGGGGAGAAGGGGTTTTGGGCGGTTTTAGAAGGTGTATGAGTGTTTTTAAGGGTTTTTGAGGGTTTTTTGGTTAAATCTCTTTATATCACCGAATTCCTTCTAATTTATTTTTTTGTATTCAAATTTTAATTAATGAAAACGGTTATTTTACTATTTTGTGTTGCTGTGGCTTTTGCCAACGACAGAGAAAAATACAAAAAAAATGAAGAGAAGTACTGTTCTAAGGTAGAGTCCGATATTTTCGAGCTCACTGTAGAATAAAGGGACAAAAAAAGAGAGCAATATTCTACTCCTCTGCACATAGACTTCAAAGTGCTTAAAGAGTCCATGGATAGTGGCGATTACGGGTCTATTTTCTCGAATTTGGTGGCCACTCTGATAATAGTGATTCTGATTTTCGTGTTTTCTTTCCTTTCCATACCCTTTTTCATCGTGACTTGTTGTTGCAATAAAAATAATGGACAAAGCGGAAGAGTCAAATTGTACTTTATGATCACTGTCGGTTTTTTGGTTGCTTTTTTGGTCGTTTTTATACTGCTTTCTGTCACTATAGGTAAAATAGAAGGCTCTTACAACCAAGTCAACTGTGTTACTGCCAAACTGCCCAACGACATTCTCAATGGATACTCGGGTTCTATTCAGTTCATCGGGCTTTTCGGGCTCCAAGACATGCTCGACAACTTGCTCAGTGAAGTGGACTCGATTTCCTCTGCTACTTCTTCTTTCGACGAAATAATCAATTTGCAGCTGAAATCCACTGCTACTACAGCTAGACAGTCTCTGAAGGACTTTTCTCAGCAGTACAAGCAGAAACAGACTATCGACGGAACAGGCAGTACGAGTGTCTCTCACTTTACCTCCACAGTCACCGATGATGTGAACGACGCTGTAAAGGCCGAATTCAACATTTACTCTACTGTGGCCGAGTAATTGGATACTGCTGCTTAAGAAGGGAGAACTTACACCAATTCTTCTAAAGTGACTGCTGTTAAGACCACCATCACAGAAGTAAAGGACTCTTTGACCACTTTCATCACTCCAATAGAAAGTTCTTTGGGTTCTCTCAATGACAATATGGACAGTGTCAGTCAGTACTTACCAATAGCTTACATTTTCGTACTCACAGTAGCAGTGGCTTTCTTCATAGTCTACGCCTTCATGATATTCGTACTGTACAAACAGACTTACAAGTCCAGCTGCTACTCTTGTGCCTTCATAGTAAAGATACTACTAATAGTACTATCAGTGGTGACATTCATTTTCTCGCTCTTGTCTCTTATCCTTCTAGTAGGTACTACTTCGGTCTCTTCTTACTGTGAATTTTCGGAAGAACTACTGGACCAGGAAGACTACGGAGTGTTTTTGTAGGAATTTTCCATTACGGTGGAAGAGACGGAGCTGAAACTGATCAACGAGTGCATGAGTACTGTGGGATAGGGAGATTTGGTCTCTTTGTTCGAAGTGCCTTCTTTCGACCCGATACAGGAAATGATTGATGGTTTTTCGGGTTTCAGGAATTTCGAGAAAAAGCTCTCCGAAGCACCGGAAGACTCTCCTACCATTACAGAGACCAAGAATATGTGGACCAAAATCACCACCGGAGAACTGCCCTCTCACGACAACGTAGTGGAAGAGCTGGTTAAGTTGAACAATTTAGTCGACTGCTCTGGTAACTCCATTAAAATGGGCACTTTCGAGTGCACTGGCAACTGCATAGCCATTTCCCAGACTCCTACTTACGCGGCACCTTCTTGTGTGAGCAATCCAAGCAGTGCCAATAACATCTACAGTACTTTAAGGACTTCTTACGAGCAAAACAGCTCAATGATCACTTAAATGAAGTCAGACATCAATACTGGGCCAAACAACCAGTACAAGCAAATAAAGTAAAAGTTGACTTCGGCCACTACGACCTTCTCTAACATCGAATAGGCCATTTAAAAGACTCTAAATACTCTGTCAACATTTACTACTGGTTTGAACTCCATTTTGGACTGTCGAATAATGAGGAAATAAGTGATCGATTTGGAGACGGGGATTTGTTACTCGGTCAGAAAGGACTTGTTTATGCTGTTTGTGGAAGTGATTTTGATTTCGGGACTCATGCTCTTCATGAACTGCTGCATTTGCTGCACACTCAGCAGTGCTAGTAAGAAAAATAAAGAAGTCAACTTCAAGCCATCTCTCGGAAACGAGAATTTGAAGCTAAAGGCCAAAAACGAAAATTAATTTTAATAAAAAAATTTTATTCAATTTTTATTTTTTTTGACAAAATCAGAAATTCTCTTTTTTTCTTGGATTTTGCTCTCCAATATGGAAACATATCAATTGTTCTTGATGCTCATGTTTATTAGTTCTTCTGATATTGTGTTTATTAGAGATTGTATTATGTCTATTAGTTTTTGGCCATTTTTGAACTTGTCGTATTGAGAGAGGCCTTAAGAGTTCTGTTCGTTGGAGAGATATTAGTCAAATTGGCTTCTTATTCCGGGGGATATTCTGTTGAGAAGTTCATTTTTACTACTTTATGCGTATTTTATGTTAAAAACACCATTTTAATCGATATTGCTGCTCAGAGGCAGTTAGTTTTCCACCAAAGAGGCATTTCCGAGGACCAATTTTCTGTTTTTCTTCTTATCAATAATAACCTTCGGAGTAATATTCA
>BQJP01000081.1 GCA_021604765.1 Thermodesulfobacteriota bacterium | reverse complement strand
TTTAGTAGCTTTTCTTAAGCTCTAATGTTTCGAGCTTGTCAATTTCTTTTTCAATTTTTGGTTTTATTCTTTCTGACAGCTAACGGTTGGTATATACGGCGGTGGCCCGTCTAGGGACACTTGAACGTATACACTTTGTTGAAAACTAGCTTTTAATCATTGCGTCAATAAAAAATCACAGTAATAATGAAATATACTACTGTGATTTTCGAAATAACATTAATTTGTTAAAAGGCTGAATTATAGATTAGGATAATTATCTACATCAAAGAATCCAGTAATGTCTTTTAATTTATTGTTTTCAACTAATGCAAAACTAGTTCCATCATCAACAATTTCATTCTTTTCATTTGACATATCCCATTTTATAAGATGTTTGTCGTGATGAGAAACTATTTTTGTTGGAACAAATATTGTTTCAGGAAATTGTTCTTGAAACTGTCCTATATAATCCGATATTTGTACAAGACCATTTACTGCAAGAAGTGGGTCTGTATATTTAAAATCATCAGCTATAAATTTCTGTAACTCTTGTTCTCTTCCGGTATTATTAGTTATAGTCCAACTTTTGCACTAATCATTCTTTAATTTCTGTCATTTTTTTGTTTTAATTTT
Organism: Thermodesulfobacteriota bacterium; assembly: GCA_021604765.1. Lineage (GTDB taxonomy): Bacteria > Desulfobacterota_D > UBA1144 > Nemesobacterales > UBA2774 > CR02bin9. Next base: position 6,809 of record BQJP01000081.1, on the reverse strand, counting down.
TAAAATTCTTGTATCGTAGGACGAATTACTAGTTCGTTGATATCTACATCTGCAGGTTGATCAATAGCGTAGGCCACAGCTTTTGCAATGGAAATTGCAGGAATAGCATCTTTGTAAACTTGCTGTATAAATTGTGAAGTTGCCTCATCTGAGCTTCCTAATTGTAGTTCAGATTCTATCAAACCAGGTGTTATTATTGTTGTTCTAATATCCTTACCAACCTCTTGCCTCAATCCTTCACTTATTGCACGTACTGCATATTTAGTACCGCTATAGACTGCTCCGCCGGGACTTACTTTTAATCCAGCGACAGATGCTAAATTGATAAAGTGACCCGATTTTTGTTTTTCAAATTCCGGTAAGGCTGCGGCAATACCGTATAACACACCTTTTATGTTAACATCAATCATACTGTCCCATTCGTTAATTTTTAGAGCACTTAATGGTGCTAAAGGCATAATACCAGCATTATTGATCATAACATCAATTTTGCCAAAACTGTCAATGGCTTTTTTTACCAAAGCTTTTACATCATCCGCATTGGTAACATCTGTTCTTAAAATTTCAACAGCACCTCCATTTTTTTTAATTTCTGAAGCCACTTTTTCTAATTTTTCTACTCTTCGAGCACCTAATACTACTTTTGCTCCTTTTTCTGCCAAATAACGAGAGATAGCTTCTCCTAATCCGCTACTTCCTCCCGTAATGACTACTACTTTGTCTGCTATATTATTTTTCATTTTATTTAATCTTTGTTTTTAATAAATATTCCATTTGGTACGCTTGCAAGGAACCATCTTGTATTGGTTGAGTTAATTCATTTACCTTATCGGCTCCTAATGGCAATCCTACCGTAGTTCTTGTCGGTCTGGAGCCTTGAGGCATTTCTGCAAGTTTTAAATATGCTTCTGCAACCAAATTAGGCTTTGGGAAATCTGCGGATTGTAATAGTGTTGTTACACCTTCAAGCATGCCATTAAAAATGGATTGTTGTTCTGAATAATCAGCTAACACTTCTGTTCTAGCTTCTGGAACAAATGAACCTGCCAAATTTGTAGCAAAGGGTCCGGGTTCTACAAGAATTGCTTCAACGCCAGCAGGAGCCAATTCATATTTTAATCCTTGCTGAGCATGCCATATTTTCTCGAAGATTCCAGTTTCTTTTTATTTACAATTTATCTATCGAATAATTCAACACCCGCGGCTTACAGCCAACGGATCGCGTATACGCAGTAGGGGTTTGGTTAAATTTCTCTCAAAATACAAATTAATCGTAGGCCCGGCAAAGAAAAAGAGGCGAGCTTGATCCAGCGCCTCTTTTTCTTTGCCGGGCCGGTTTTGGTTTTTTATCTCTAATTCTAAATTTCTGCCCCTATTGCGTATATGCAATGTTGTAGGGCGTTATCAATATTTTCAATCTAAGCCCAGTTCATTAATACACTCATTGTTTATAATACAATTTTCAAATTTGATGTTTTCTAAAAATTCGTTGAGAACTCTTTTTACATCCTTTATAGGTGGTTTATTGTCTCTGATATTAGGAAAGCTACTGCGATCCGAAATCCCATAGTCAGTAATAATATTCCAATTCTCAGGTTTTTTAATGCCTACTATTGAAGATGGTTCATCTAAATCTATATAGAAAATTGATCGTTGAATTTCTTTATAAGGATGATAACACCAAGATATTCTATTGTCATTAAGGATTTGTCGAATTTTACCTGTCCATTGAAGACTATTTTCACCAAATTCACATACATATATAGGCGCTTGATGTTTTTTACCAAAGTCTAAGTATTTTTGAACTGCATTCTGATGTGGTTCAACAAAATATCGTTGAAATGTAAATACAATATGCTCACCTTCTAATTCATTCAATATGGTGAGGTTTTCATGATATTCAGGAAATTGAACAAATATCAAGTGATTCTGATCTATACTACGAATTGTCCTGATAGTTTTTTTATATAGATTCAATAATGAATCGTTAAGAGATTTCATTTCTTCTTCAAAGAGAGGTGCTAATGGAGCATTTAGAATATCATATCCCATAACAGTACTATTATCTTTATATCTTTCAGCAATTTTTTTCCAGATACTGATCATAAGTTCTTGGCAAAATTCGCTTTTGTATAACCCAGGGTAACCAAAACTATCATCATAATTTTCTCCACTCTGTCCACATGGTGCGCAATGCATATCAAGCAAAACATATAATCCCGACTCCTTACACCATTTTATAATATTGTCTATATGTTCAAATCCATGATAGTTTTGTCCTAAGTAATCATTTTCAGTAAAAAACTTATAGTGTAAATATAGGCGTACATGATCGAATCCTTGATTTTTGATGAACTGAATATCTTTTTTTGTTATGTAGTTATTAAGATAAACTTCCCAAAATTTTTGAGTTGCTTCTTCTCCAATTAATTCGTTTAACAATGTATTTATTTTTCTGGGAGAGTCAACATTTGCTAATTGTAGCATATATCCTTCAGGTACAAGCCAATTCGCTAAGCAAACACCATTCATTTGAATACTTTTACCGTTTTCATCTATTATTGAAGTCTCTCTAGATGAAATAAATTCCTGTGAGATACAGAGGTTAAATGAAAAAAATATAAAGATTAAAGCTAATGATGTTTTCATTCCAATGATTATTTTTTTTGATTACAAATATTTATTATTTAAATGGTTACTGATTAGAATCTTATTTTCAAATGCCCTACAACCGGTAGGCTACCTACAGTAGGGGCGCTTAGCCCCAATTGACAGGTAGCCATTGTTGCACACAGGCTTTCTTTTTTATAAACTTTCGATTTCTTCCTTTGATAAGTTTGTATACTTCATGATTTTCTCAATCGGCTCTCCATTCTTTTTCATAACCCTTGCTATCTCAATATTTCTTTCTTCTTTTCCTTCTTCTCTTGAGGTATCCACCACATTTTTTATATCTCGATAGAATTTCAAACTCTCTTCATATGCTTCTCGTTCTTCAGGTGTAAATCTTGCAATTTCTGCAACTTCAAATAATTTTTTAAATATTTTATTTTGTAATTGCGGAGGTCGATTTTGCAATTGTGATAAATATCTAAATACATATAACCACCTATCAAAATCCGTTTCTAATTCAGCTTCTTTTTTCTTGAATTTAGGCAATTCTATGTAAATGAATTTCAGTTTGTCAAAAAACACTTCACATCTCTGATTCTTTAGTTCAATGAAATGTAATAATTCAGAATCTGATTTATGGTCATCAAACACAAAATCCAAAATCCCTACAGTGTATACTGGATCTAATTTATAATCCCAATCTCCTTTTTGTGCTTGCTCCTGTATTGGAAAGGAGGAGTAATAAATACTTCTATCTTTAAAGTAGTTTTGTTTGGCTTTTTGCATTTCTACTATAAAGCGTTCTCCTGATTCGCCAGTACAGTATAGATCAAATATTGCTTTTCTATCCAACTCTTTCAATCCTAATTGTTCATTTCTTGAATAATTTAAGTCTTTTATTTTATGTTTTTCGGGTAAAATTTGATTTAGAAAATCTATTAATAAGATTTTATTTGGTTCTGTTCCAAATAACTTTTTAAAGCCAAAATCGGTAAGAGGGTTTATATATTTATCTTTTAATGCGCTCATTTTCAATTATTTACGTTTCAAAGTTTCCTCCTTTACAAAAATAATCAATTTCAAGTCGATTTGGAGCTTATCCGACGTTTTTTTTCCTGCTTGTGTGCAACGTCCCGATATGCGGCGTGCGACGTTTAGGAACGTGGCCGTATACGAATTGTTGAGAACAGTATTTTTATTTTCCCCAATTTTGTAATCTATCGAGATAAAGATAAGATTCTACAAAATTCCTATGTTCATTGCTGGTCATTTTTTCCAATAAGTTTAAAGCAGAAATATAACTCGCTAAATTTCCATTTGATGAACTAAATTTTCCGTCTTCTACAAAAGTTATCAAGCTATCATTTTGAACTTTTAGATTTGGATAATCTTTTTGCAATTGTTCTCCTCCTCCAATCCATGTAACTATTTTCTTCCCGTCTGCAATTCCCGATTCTCCAATTAACTGAGCACCAGCACAATTGCTCACTACATATTTAGTTTCTTTATTTTTCTTTTTTATAAACTCAATTATTTCGTTATTGTGAACTTGCGAATACATATCATAGGCACTCGGTACAAAAAGAACTTCTAATTTTGGACTGTTCTCAAAAGAATAATCGGGTATCATTCTTATTCCTTCTTCGGTTGTAATTGGATTTTCGTTTTCAGCAATTGTTACAACATTGAATAATTGTTTTCCGTCTTCCCTCGGTTTTGCAAAAACATCCGATGCTGCAATAACTTCGCTTTGAAGTACACCATTATACATTAACAGCCCAATAGTTGGTAACTCTGCTTTGAATGGTTTTAAATGTTTTGTCAGAGTATCCGTTTTACTTTCGGTATGTTTAATATTCTCGCTTACAGAATTAGTATTTGATTTTTCCGAATTGCAACTTCCAAAGGTGATTGCTAAAATTGATAATATCAAAATTGTTGTCTGTTTCATTGTTTTCTTTTTTTTATTGTACCCAACGGTCTCGTGTATGTGGTCGTTTTTTCTTCGATTCATTCTGGATGGTCAATAAATACGATCTTTCCATCCTTGTCCAACGAAACAACGGTATAAATTTCTTTGCTTGTAATCAATTTATAGTATCTGATTTTATGAATTCTAACTCCAAATAGCTCAACATTTTTGCTACTTAAATCTGATTCTTCTATAAAAGCAATTGATTTTACAGATGCAATTGATTTCTTAAGCGTTTTGGATAAATATGACTTTGGGTAATTTGCATTTAACAATGTTTTATTGAGTGTATCAGATTCTATATTTTGAAAAAAATCTAAGTGTTGAGCAGTTACTTTAGGTTTGTTGTCTTTTGCAAATGATCTTGTTGAATGTGGAGATAATTCAGGATAAAAATTGCCTGCTATTCGCTGGGTGAGTGAAAAGCTTAGGGCTTTTTGGAAGTTGGTAAGTATGATAATGATGAAGTTGTCTTTTGGAATCATAAATACATGGCTATTAAACCCAGTTCTAAAACCTCCGCTGTGTTCAGCGACAAGGTTTCCGGCCATTGGCCATATCATCCAACCTGGTGCCGTGCAAACATGATCACCATTATTAAGTGTAGGTGAAGTGAACATCACATTTCTGGAATTTTCATTTAATAGCTGTCCGGTCAATAACGCATTGTAAAATTTAAGCAAATCTCTTGCAGTTGTCCGGATGCCCACATCTGCCCTTCCGTATGCTACTGGAGCCATTAAGATTCCATTACCTCTTCCAGAAACACCAGCATTAATCTCTGTGGTGTCATAGTTGAAATATCCTGACACTCGATTTGGAATGATTTTATAAGGATGGTCTACATATGTTTCCTTGAGATTCAGGGACTCAAAAATGGATTTTTTCAGGTATTCCTCATAGTATTGACCTGTTATCCTTTCTATCACTACTCCCAGGACAAATGGTCCGCATGAATATTTTACATCTGTCCCTGGTTCAAATAGAAGTTCTGTTTCAAAAAGATGGTTAAGTATTAGACTATCGCTTTGAGAGTTTAAAAATAATTGGTTGGACTTGTCCCAACTATAAAGTCCCCAGTCATCGACTAATCCAGACGAATGAGTGAGAAGCTGTTTTATGGTGATGTCATTCCATGATTCTGGAACCTCTGGAATGTACTTTCTAACAGAATCTTTTAAATCCAATTTCTTTTCTTCTGCCAGTAATAGTATGGCTGCTGCTGTATAGGCTTTGCTCATTGAAGCAATGGCAAAAACGGATTTTTCTGTGACTGGTGTGTTTAGTTCAACATTAGATAAGCCAAAGTAACCTTCTTCAAGAATATCTCCATTTTTTGATACGATATAAGCAAAACCAGGAATGTTTCTTTCTTGGATTCTATTAGCGACGATTTCATCAACACTCAATTGGGCCAAACAGAGATTGCTAATGAATAATGCAATTCCAATTATTTTTATTCTTCTCATTTTGCTTTATTCGTTATGACCACTAACGTTCTGGCTATATGCCTTACGAAGCGCATGCGGAGTATGGACAATATAGCTTTTGTTGGCAAAAGTTTTATCAAAGATAGTTGAAAAATAACTCGACAAAACTACCAAGAATAAAACTTGCGAAGGCAGCTATAAATGAGATGCGTTTTAACTTAAAGATATTTTTAAAGGCGAGCCATAGACAAAACAAGGCACAAATAGAAAGAATAATTGTTCCATATAAAGGCACCATGCTTTCGAAAAGACCAATTTGGTCGAAAAAAGGATCTAATAATGCTGTAAAGCCAAAAAGAGCTAAAGCAAAATTTGTTTTTTTATGTCCGACAAGCAAGTAATAGCTTGCGATAAGTAATTCAACACCTATTGCCAAGGGACCAAATTGGTTATAGTATTCTCGTTTAAAATAGGTTTCAAAACCTTGCGGAAACTCTATCTTTAATAGAAAAGCAATGCTTATTACAAGGGCAATAATCAAAAGCACTAACGAAATGGTTTTTCTTTTTTTCACAATGTGTGTTTTAATTGTTGCCAATGGTTTGTGTATGTGGCGTGCCGACCGAATGGGAGGCATGAACATCATACACATTGTTGAACTAAGTCGCCAAAGGCGACGGACTTTCAAATCCGGCGAAAAAATTCCATGTATAGGTATTCATTTACCAAAAATACCTAATACATGGAAAAGATCAAAAGAAGCCGGATCATCGATCAGGCTAAACGTGAAGTTA
>BQJP01000080.1 GCA_021604765.1 Thermodesulfobacteriota bacterium | reverse complement strand
TACTTGACCTCTGTTGCCTTGTACATTTTAAGGACGATCTTGTCACTCCACCAATAGCTAGCAAAGTTCATGACCAGAGCTATAACTAGAGCTATCGTAGCGCCACCCTGGCCTCCAAAGTATGCTCCAATACCAATTAATAATGCAGATAGAGCCACAAGTAGAATTAAGCTTTTTAAAGTGTTCATTTTATCTCCTAGATTAGATAATATTTCTTGATTTAAGTACTATAATCAAGATAATGCTCTAGGGCGAAATTTCAAGTAAGATTTAACTTTAAAATACGAAACAATAAAGGGTATACAGAATATGGATACAGAAATATTATGGTCGTTAATAGGTTCGTTTACAAATGTTTTTATTCTTACTAGGGTTCTGCAATATTTGTTCAAAAGAACTAATCTTGAGGATAGAAAGAGAGCCTTTTTAGTATTTTTTATTGTAGCGGCAGTTGATTTAATAGGATTATTTTTCTACTTTGGCGGTGCAACTTTGGCCTTACAGGGCTTCCTTTTCTACTATCTTCCATTCCTGGTGATGTGGCTTCTTAAGGACTTAATGGAAGCTTCACGAAAGAAAAAGCAGCAAGAGGCTTCAAGCACCGATGAGTAATAACGAAATTGTAATGCAGACCAATTTTGAAGGTGTCGGTGCTCCTAAAAGAGGCAAAGTGAGGGATGTTTACGATTTAGGTGACAAATTATTAATTGTCGTTACAGACCGTATCTCAGCGTATGATGTAATTATGGAAGAAGGCATACCAGGTAAAGGGGTAGTTCTAAACCAGATTTCTAAATACTGGTTTGAGCGGACTAAAGACATAGTTTCTAATCATGTGATTTCAACTGATGTTTGTGATTATCCTCACCTATTTCATAAATATAGTGATATTCTCGAGGGAAGGAGCATGCTTGTAAGGAAAACCAAACCACTGCCAGTTGAGTGTGTAGTGAGAGGTTATGTTGCCGGATCAGGTTGGAAAGAATATCAGGACAACCAGACTATATGCGGAATAAAATTGCCCTCTGGAATTCTTGAATCAGGCAAACTTGAATCACCTATTTTCACACCAGCAAGCAAAGCCGAAGTTGGGGATCATGATGAAAATATTACATTTGAACAAACGGTAGAATTAATAGGAATCGAAATTGCAGAAAAAGTTAGGGATATAAGTATTTCGCTTTATTCAAAGGCTAGAGAGATAGCGGATAAAAAAGGAATAATAATTGCAGATACAAAATTTGAGTTTGGAATAGATGAAGATACTAATGAGCTTATATTAATCGACGAAGCCCTGACTCCTGATTCTTCAAGATTTTGGCCTAAAGATGAATATGAACCCGGAAGGTCTCAAAAGAGTTTCGACAAACAATTCGTCAGAGATTACTTAACTTCTACAAACTGGGACAAAAACCCACCACCACCGCATCTTCCTGCCGAAGTAATTGCAGGGACAGCTAAAAAGTATAATGAGGCTTTATCTAAGCTTCTTATATGATTCAAAATATAGATATTTTTAGCATTGAGTATAAAGAATAATCTTTGGGTATATTTAATATTTAAGGGAAATGGCGTATGTGTGAAACTTGATTCATACAAATGTAGTGAGTCCTTAATTGAGTTGTTTAATAGGAGGGAATTCAATTATGTGGAGGCTTGATATAGTTAAGAATCTACGGGGATTAAATTTTATTTTTGGTTTTTTACTGATATTTATTTTGAGTTTTGGATTGATTGGGGGATGTGGTAGCTCGGGAAGCAATTTAAACCAGACCACCAATAATATCCAATTCATTGATATTACTTCACAAGCAGGACTAAATTATAATCATAGTTTTGTTAGAGGCAGACCTAACGGGGAGTCCCAGCTCATTTCCGGAGGTGTAGCAGCGGGAGATTATGATAAAGACGGATGGGTAGATCTTTACGTAGCTCGAGGAACTATAGGTCCTAATTTGCTTCTTAGAAATCTTGGAAATGGAACATTTGTAGATGTAGGAAAATCAGCCGGTGTGGATTTGTCTGGGATCATAACCTCAGGGCCCACATTTGCAGATTTCAGCGGTGACGGCTTTTTAGATCTATTTTTAGGAGGGATTTTCCCTACTGAAATATCTTTATTCGTTAATAATGGAAATGGAACTTTTTCCGACATAACAGCTTCAGCTTCTCAAGACGGACTTTCAAATAAGGACACCTTTTCTGTGGCTTTTGGTGATTATGATCTGGATAATGATTTAGATTTTTTCATGACGCACTGGGGAAGTGGCACGGTTGATGGTTCATCCGAACATCTGTGGAGAAATAACGGGGACTCGACGTTTACCGATGTAAGCGCTGAATCCGGTATCTCGGCCACTTATCAGGGAGATCAGGATTTTACCTTTGCTCCCAATTTTGCCGATATAAATAACGATGGATATCCCGATATTCTCTTGTCAGGTGATTTCGGCACAAGTCAGGTGTTTGTAAATCAAAAAAACGGGACATTTGCTAATACAACTGATACTAATGTTATAACTGATGAAAATGGCATGGGCGCTGCGGTAGCGGATTATGATAATGACGGGGATTTGGATTGGTTTGTATCCAGCATATATGATCCTAATATGGTAGCTGAAGCCAATTGGGGCATCTCAGGGAACAGACTCTATCGTAATAAAGGTGACGGCACTTTTGATGATGTAACAATTCAAGCCGGGGTAGAACATGGTTTCTGGGGGTGGGGAAGCTGCTTTGCTGATTTTGATAATGACGGCAATCTCGACTTAGTGCATGTAAATGGTTTTGGATTTGCTCCGGGCGGTGATTCGGTTGAGTTTTTTGAAGATCCGACCAGGCTGTTTATGTCTAATGGTGACGGTACTTTAACAGAGAAAGCACTTAAGTTAGGTCTTGACGATGTAGGTCAGGGGAGAGGGGTTGTTTGCTTTGATTTTGATCGTGATGGTGATGTTGATTTGTTTATTGCTAATAATAATCAGGCCCCAAAACTTTTCCGTAATGATGGCGGCAACAATAATAATTTCTTAAATGTGAAGCTAAATGGTCTACCGCCTAACACAGAGGGTGTTGGCTCTAGGGTAACTATTGCAATTGGAAATAAAGCTCAAATGAGGGAGCTTAATGCGGGTAGTAATTTTGTTTCCCAGAACCCGGTCTTAGCTCATTTCGGATTAGGTGATGCCGAACTTATAGATGAAGTTAGGGTTGATTGGCTTGATGGAAATACTACAGTTCTACAAAATGTGACTCCAAACCAGTTTCTAACTTTGGATCATCCGAATTTGTAGAGTTGTGCACAAATCCTTATAGATAGAAGTTAAGATTCTATGGAAAAAATTAGCATACTAGGTTGTGGTTGGTTAGGTTTGCCTTTAGCAGAGCATCTTATTAAATCCGGTTACATAGTTAAAGGATCTACCAGAACTAAAGACGATGTTTCTCAATTAGAGGCAAAAGGCATTTTAGCGAGCCTTTTAATTCTTGACCCAGAGATTCAGGGCCGTGATCTCAACAGTTTTTTTGATAGTAATATTCTGGTTATCAATTTCCCTCCTGAAAGACGGGATGATATCGTCAAGTACCACGAACTTCAGATGATTTCATTGATTGATCGCATATTGAATTCATCAATCGAGAAAGTAATTTTCATAAGCTCAACTTCTGTTTATCCCGATGTGAACCGTGTTGTTAGAGAGACAGAAACTCAGGCTCCGTCTAAAACCTCAGGGCAAGCTTTATTAAAAGTAGAGCAATTACTAAATAGCTACAAACAATTTGATAGTACAATCTTAAGATTTGCTGGCCTGATAGGTTATGAACGTAATCCCGGCAGGTTTCTCGCTGGCAAAAAAGAGGTGATAAACGGACAGGCTCCCGTAAATCTTATCCATAGAGATGACTGTATAAATATAATTCATCAAATAATACAGAAAAAGCTGTGGAGTGAAACTTTTAATGCTTGTGCCGACTTACATCCCACGAGAAAAGATTATTATATAAATGCGGCTAATAAGCTCGGATTGACTCCACCCTCATTTGTTGAAACAACTAATTACAGCTATAAAATTGTTAGTAATGAGAAATTGAAGAAGCAATTAAACTATATTTTCAAATATCCTGATCCATTTGAAATGCTTGATGATATATAAATAGAAAAGATTTGGTTTTGATTGCCCTTCTGTTATACTTTATGGTAATATTTGTTAATACTGGTAAATTAAAAAACGTAATGAAATCAGACAATAATAACGCTTTGATTTGTTCTTTTGCCTTCCGGGCGAGATTAATATTCTGTACTTTTAGATCCATATGAAATTTTTTTATTCTAATACTTCTTTCAGTGACTTAAAAGCCTGGGAAAATTCAATATTGATGAAGATAATATAGGAGGAGACTGTATACATATATGCAGGATACAATCATAATAGAAAACGGTATTAATAAAGATTTACAGTTTGAAGATAATAATATCGTAAGAGAGCTGTATGGACAGCATAATGAGAACCTCAAGGAGATTGAGACTCTATATGGTATTAGGATTCACTCAAGGGGCGGCAAACTAAGTCTTGAAGGTAATAATAACGAAGTTGAATCTGCTTATAATTTCTTGAAACAAATTTATAGTTTGATGGAAAAAGGCTATTCACTTGATCCCGGGGATCTTGAGTTGGCTGCTAGAATAGTAGATGAAAACAATATCCAACTTGAAGATATTTTCTTAGATACAGTTTGTGTTTCGACGCGAAAGAGAATAATAGCTCCTAAGAGTCTAACTCAGAAACTTTATATTGAATCAATAAGAAAGAACGATATAGTCTTTGGAGTAGGGCCTGCGGGAACAGGAAAGACATATCTTGCAATGGCAATGGCTGTATCAGCTTTTGTAAATAAAGAAGTAAACCGGATAATTCTTACCAGGCCAGCAGTGGAGGCTGGTGAGAAGCTTGGCTTTTTACCTGGAGATCTGTCACAAAAAGTGGACCCATATTTAAGACCGCTTCTAGATGCACTATACGATATGATGGACTATGAGAAAGCTTCAAGGTTGATTGATAAAAATGCGATTGAGGTAGCACCCCTGGCTTTCATGAGGGGTAGGACATTAAATGATGCTTTCGTCGTACTTGACGAAGCACAGAACACAACCCCAATGCAGATGAAGATGTTTCTTACTCGGCTTGGTTTTAACTCCAAAGCTGTAATTACAGGAGATACTACCCAGATAGATCTTGGCAAAGAGGAGAAATCTGGGCTTTTAGAGGCTGAATCAATAATGAAGAAAATAGAGGGGATTTCATTTGTATATTTTTCTAAAAACGACGTTGTACGGCACCCGCTTGTAAGAAAAATAATAGAAGCATATGAACAAGAGGATTAATTTTGATATAATATTCTTAAGCAGTTTGCATTTTGCTGGGAGGCTATAATGAAAAGAGAATTATTTTTATACGCAACATTTTTTTCGCTAATATTTACTCTGGCATCTTGTAACCGTACTTGGCAGGACCCAGATTCATCCATAGCCACCCAAAATATCAGCATAGCTAATCTTATATCAAATAGACAGGCTTATGACAGTGCAGGCGTATCTCTCATTGGGAAAGTTTGGAATCTGGAGACTGGTTTATCGACAGGTAAAAATGAAGACGGAGTGAATGAGACATATACAACATTCATGTTAGCAGATAGAGCGGGCACTTCGGTCGATATATATGCCCCTGGTGAAGTCCCAATTCAAGAAGGAGATTTTGTAAGAGTTGTGGGCATTTATAGAAAAGAATTTCAACCTGCAGGTGATTATTTCGTAAATGTAGTTAATGCTATCCGTATAGAAGACTGGAAGCCCGGATTGGGTTATTGGATTAGGGAATTTGAATTTGATTGATTTTCTTGGTTTTAGTTGCTAAGAAAATAGTTCATGCAGAAAGATGATCTTTTCTCTTGAAGGACCTACCGAAACAGTATAGATAGGAACTCTGGTTAGTTTCTCTAAATTCTCAAGGTAACTTCTTGCTTGTACCGGAAGATCGCTAACATCTTTTACATCTGAAATGTCTTCCTTCCATCCTTCCATCTCTTCGTATATTGGCTCAACTTCTTGTAATACATGGTTTGTAGATGGGAATGAAGAAAGTTCCTTACCTTTGTACTTGTATCCTACACAAACATTAATCTTGTCAAAACCTGATAACACATCCAGTTTGGTAAGGGCAATCCACGAAATCCCATTTATCTGAGCTGCATATTTCATGGCAAACGCATCGAACCAGCCGCATCTTCTAGATCTTCCAGTTGTTGCCCCAAATTCTCCACCTGCTTGGCGCAATTTTTCTTCTAGTTCACCTGACATCTCTGTTGGAAAAGGTCCCTCTCCAACTCTTGTAGTATAGGCTTTTGCAATACCTAAAACAGTATCAATTGTCGTCGGGCTCACACCAGTTCCTATCGACGCGCCGCCTGAGCCTGAGCTTGAAGATGTAACATATGGATAAGTGCCGAAGTCTATATCCAAAAGAGCTCCCTGAGCTCCTTCAAAAAGTACATTCTGACCATTTGAAATAGAATTGTTAAGTAGTGTGGAAACATCACATGAAAGTTTCTTCAGTTCTTTGCCGTATTCAGAATATTCCTCAAAAATTTCTTCAAAATCGAGCGCATCTCCACCCAAAACTTTAGTTAAATATAGGTTTCTTTCTTCAAGTACTTCTTTTAGTCTTGAAGAAAGTGAATCAGGATCGATGAGATCTGCAAATTTAATTCCTCTACGAGCAGCTTTGTCTTCATAAACCGGACCGATTCCTCTGCCAGTTGTCCCTATTCTCCCTTTGCCGTTCATAGACTCTCGAGCCAGATCTATTGCCCTGTGGTAGGGCATAATTACATGAGCCCTGTCGCTTATTCTAAGATTAGTCTCATCGGCAGTATACCCCGCAGCTCTTAACTCCTTTATTTCCGCAAGTAGGACTTTTGGATCTACTACAACTCCATTTCCTATGACCGATAGTTTGTTTTCTCTAAGAATGCCGGAGGGTAAGTGGTGAAGGACAATCTTCTCATCGCCAATGACAATGGTGTGCCCAGCATTGTTGCCACCCTGATATCTGACTATTATATCTACCTTCTCAGATATAAGGTCCACAATCCTTCCTTTGCCCTCATCTCCCCATTGAGCGCCGATGACTACGACATTGGGCATTCTAGATTCCCCCTTTGAGAAGTTCTTCAAGGTTTGAGAACTCTTTTCCGGAGCCTTTTCTGGACTCTATTAGTTTTAGTCTTCTTGGAGTTTCTAAGAGTATAACTCCATAAAAATTTGAAGCGTGGTTTTCCTTTATTCTGAGCTCCCTTTGTTCAGGACTTAGATTTAAGTCTAGTATAACTTTAAATCCGCTTGATCTGAGCCACTCCGTTAAATGAATGGCTTCTTTT
>BQJP01000079.1 GCA_021604765.1 Thermodesulfobacteriota bacterium | reverse complement strand
CCGTTACACCTCAAAAGTAAGTCGCCAGGTGTTAAGGTTCTTCAAGCACTGTTTTCTCAAACCAGCTTCCCAGACGCTCTATGATACTGAACTACGGCCCATGTTGTTGGCGTACCTATAACGGAGACCGGACACCGTTTGTTTGATTGTTCTCCGGACTTGTTAACATCTAGGTTTTGGTCGGATGTTTTTGTGAGATGCTGTTGGATCAGCCGTTTGATCCAGAGCAAGCCCGTGGCCTGTTTAATCCATCCAAAACCATTGCCATTAGTGGCGCGAATAATCGGCCAGAATATCATCAGGATAACTAGATCCAACGTGATGGCTATCCGCTGCCAGAATAGAATATCTTCGCTGTGATAAGCCAAGAAACCCACCTGCAAACCGACCAAAATACTGAGCGGTAGCCAGATGATGGTGATCCATACCAGTAAAATAAGTAACAAAGCTAAAAACTTTGAGTGCTGCCGTCCGCTCAAGGTGTGCGTAAAGGCGAAGGCAAACAACTGAGTGTAGTAATAACGCCGAACTTTCGAATCAGCTAGATTGATAACGGCATCATCAAAACGGTATATTTTGTCAGCCAGCAAGCACAATTGTAGCAACAGATTGAAATGCAGCAGAAGGTAAAAGAATGGCGCAAAGGTATAAAAACCGGTGATCGACAGATCGACATCCAGTATTGGCAGATTAATCGGTGTATCTTTCAACAACATCAGATCAGTCGTCGACCAGATAATCATCGCAATATAAAAACCAGCCAGTAGAAAAGTGATATAGAAATTACGCACATGCTGCGAAGCGCTATTGACTGATTCCAGCAAGGCCTCTATTTTGTCTGCTTGTGCTTTTTGCGCGTCCGCATCGCTTGTCAATTCACTGGCAGCCGTGCTTTTATTAAACTGCTTTGAAAACCATAAAGCACGCAAGCGAGCAAGAAATGTCATGACTACTTTCCAGTGGATAGTGACTCAGAAAGATACAACTTTCCAATCTGGATAGCAAAAGGTTTTGGTGCTATGTGTTCCCGATTCTTGCTAATCTTGTACTGTGCGGAATACTAATTTACAAGCGAAATCGGTTTTTAGTTTTACTTGTCGTTTACTTATAAGCTTATAGGATAAGTCAGATGATCGTTATCTCTGTTAAAAATGAATTTTCCACTATCTCACCGACCGCTTCGGGTCGTAAGCGACCTGCCATCAAGCTCTACACTCTTGATTCCATAATCTGAAGTAAGGAATCAAGTCATGATGAATACTACACAAATTCGGAACCATAGAGAACCCTGGAATAAAGGTAAACTAGTGGGGCAGAAGGCTCCACTTAAACTTAGGGAGATTTGGGCAATACGAATAAGACTGCAACTATCGCGAAAAGTGAGAGATTTAGCCCTCTTTAATTTAGCCATTGACAGCAAACTACGTGCATGTGACCTAGTGAGGCTAAAAGTTCGAGACGTTTCCCAAGGTAGTCAGGTGTTAAGTCGAGCTATAGTTGAGCAGCAAAAATCTCATCAGCCAGTGCAATTTGAGATCACCAAGCTGACTAGGGATGCTGTGTCGGACTGGATCGAACACGCCAGACTTAAAAATGAGAATTACCTATTTCCAAGTAGAATCAAATCATCACCACACTTATCTACATGGCAATATGCGAGAATCATCCACTCTGGATAAAACAAATTGGACTTGAGTCAGCCTCCTACGGCACGCATTCGATGCGACGAACCAAAGCTTCATTGATCTATAAAAGAACCAAGAATCTAAGAGCCGTTCAACTTTTATTAGGTCACACAAAACTGGAAAGTACTGTTCGGTATTTAGGCATTGAAGTTGATGATGCATTGGAAATGGCAGAACAAACTGAAGTATAAATTTGGACGTCCGCGGCCGTTTTGTAACGGTCGCTATTCGGCCAAAAGCGGCCAGTCAATTTTTTTCACTAGATCTCCGATAATCTATAATCCCAAAAGTATGGAAAATATATAATTACATGTTGAACGAAGTCGCTTCGTCCAACAAGGTAATTCAATATGTACACAAAAATTTGTTGATTAATTAAGACGTTATGCGTCCTATAAGTCTGAGGTATAAAAATGGAACTAACATCCAATCAATTTCTAATTCTCTCGCTGGGGACGGCAGCTGGCTTAGCTATCAGTTGGCTTGGCCTAATATTCTTCGTGAGCAAGCAAGAGGGTGCACTGGAGTCTCTCTTTAAAAACGGGAATCTGCTACGTATGTTAACCGTGGTCTTCATCATTTCAGCAGCCGCCCTGCTTGCAGTCGTTAATAAACTCTCAGCAGAAGTGGCCGCGATACTCTCTGGAATCGCTGGTTTCGTACTTGGAACAATGAAATCTGGCGCGGAAAAAATAGAAAACACTTCTGTTGCTACCGACTCAAAAAAGAATGAATCATAGAATCGAAAGACATGTGATCGCATAGTCTTAGCTAAAACGGCCATATGGATAAAGTTAACCGCCGCGTATCGTAGGATGCTTTGTAGAGAATCTTTGGCTAATATGCATAACAACTAGTGCGGCTGCTGGCCAATAGCGGACATTTAATGTAGCCTGGATGGAGTGATAACTTAATCCAGAAATTGTTAGGCAATCGCCCCGGAATACACCGTCGCTTCTTCCGCTACTCGTTTCGTTCTACTTAGTGCACCTTACCGTGTATTCTAGCGTCATACCCCATTTCTTGCTTAGTTTTTGCAATCAAATCACCAATCATATTTACCAATTCTGTATTCTTTACCGATTCATGAAAAGCTAAGGCAGCCTGGAAGTGAAAGAGTGAAGTCACATAATCATCCACGCTATCAGCTAAAAACCCAAGTGTCATGTGAACGCACGCCTCTTCTTCTTTAACATCCAGGGCTTTAATGATACGCAACGCTTGTTCATAATGTTGTCGTGCCACGGAAGTGTTATTATCATTTTCAGCTAGTGAACCTATGTCAACATGACTTCCATAATAGATATTATCATTTTCATCGATGGTCTGACTGTATTGAAGCACCTGCTCAAAATGATGATAAGCCTTCGGTTTATTATTATTTTCCCATTCCGCGAAGCCCAAAAAATTATGACAAACTGCTCGCCATTTTTTATCCTGTGTTTTCTCAAGAAGAGCCAATGCTTCATGATAAGATCGAACGGCCTTCTTTGGGGATTTCAACATAAGATGAACATATCCCTTTTTAATCGTAAGCTGAACAATATTGTCCTGATCATCCATCTGCTTGCTTAAGTTTAATGCTTCCCGAGCACACTCCAGTGCTTCTTGATAATTTTCAGCTTCACACAACACATCGATCAATTCTTTTAATGTTTTGACCGCGCTCGGCAAGTTCCCAAGCTGTTGATACATGTTGACGGATTGCGCGAGCCATTTTAAGGCATCCAGTGTTTTATTTTGCTGTAATTTCAAGTGCCCTATGTTATGAAATACTATGGCGATACTCTCACGATCCTTGATTGCAGTACTGATTTGCAAAGATTGTTTATAAAGTGACTCCGCTGTATCCAATTTTTCTTTTTTCAATGCGATTGTTCCCATTTGCCCAAGGGTGCAGGAAATATCACGCTGATTGCCTAGAATATGGCGTATTTCAAGCGCACGCTCGTAAAAGCTCTGGGCCTTATCATACTCCCCTTTCATTTGTGAGACGGTCCCCAGCTGATGGTAGGAGTGCCCCATCCCATCATGACTATTTTGTGCTGTTCGAATATCCAGGGAACGCAAATACAACTCAGTAGCCTCATCATATTCACCACGTTCCTGATGGATAAAACCCAATTGCTGAATAGCATTGGCTTGTGTTTCAGAATTATTGCATTGCTTTGCTAACTGGAGTGCGGTTTCCCAGCAAGACAAAGCCTTATCATTATTACCAAGCAACTGATGAATACGTCCGACTTGATAATGAATGTTTGCTGGGTTTGATTCGCCATCAATCGCATTTAAAGCCTGATCATAATAATCGAGTGCAGTTTCATATTCCCCCAATAGTTGGTAATTTATACCTAAATGTAAAAGGAGTTTTTCTGAATGTTTATTAACACCCTTCTCTTTCCTTATTTTGATCGATTGGAGAAGATATTCACATGCCTTTTCATATTGCCCAGCCTTTTTGGCTTGAGTAGCGATATAGATGTAATGAAGATCTGGATTTGAGAGCAACCGAAATTGTTTATCTAATTGATATTTTTTTGGGTAGAGTTGTCTTGCATTCTTAAATACGGAAAATAAATTTGTATTTTCAGGCCTATCAAAATCACCTGATTCATTATATCCCGATTTAGATTCTTCAAAAATATCCATAAAGATATCAGCAAAACGCATTGCCAGTCCTGCCGGATGCTTATCACCCAAATCCTGATACCGCTCCGAATTTTCAAACACAAAGGGATCGATAATCAATACATTAGATTTTGAACTGAGTGCTTTACGGATTCGGTCACCCACGTAAAGATCATATTCAGGAAAAGAATATCCGGCAACGACAAACAACTCCGTGCTGTCTAAGACTTCCCCAATATCATCCCAAATGGGCTCCAATACTTTAGCGCGAACAGAATTTACCGGTGGTACAAAGAGTGGATGAATTTTTCCTTCTTTACAGGCACAGCATGTTTTTAACACAGATATTGATTTTTGAGCTTGCCAAAGATTATCCTTTCCGGCAGTGATTTTTCTACACTGATCGCAAACCAACCAATTTAGACTTCCATGAGGTTTTAGAATAGTAATGCCCTCTGAAAATTCTTTTAATCCGCTTTGAAAGCGGTTTAGCCAGATCATTTGGCCACTTATTTGCCCATAATTCATATGATCATAAAACCTCGATGCTTCTACATTGAGGTCATAATTCATTGATATAACTGCGACTTCACGCCCACTCTCTTTCAATGCATTTAAGAAACTATTAAAGGCAAATAGGTAATCCAGTGGCCGTACATCTCGCTTCCCGTCATCCGTACAGTGTGCAGCAGTTTCTGCCCAAAACATGACATCCGATATAGCACTAAGGAATATCTCAATGGCGTTTGAATCGCCATTGACGAGCCATTTATCATATTGCGCCTGCAGTCCAAACTCATCTTCCTGAAAAGCGTTTATAATGTTGATAACTTCTTTTAATCGGTTTTTATCTCCATTTTTTGATAGCCGATGCACCTCAGAAATATACACCTCAGAAAACAAGTCATTTGCCAGAGGTAATCCCGCATCATAGGATGCACCCGCCCCTAATAAGAATGTCACATAGGGTTTGTTCTTTATCGAAAAAGATCTTCCTGTGCGATATTCTGGTAATGCATCATTGCTATACGTTGCGTTTGTCATTAAATTTCATAATTGTTTGTAAATATAAATGATTATTCGCCCGGGATCGGCACTTTGATAAGACATGATTTATTTTTAACCGTATTTTGAAATACCGCTTCGACGCGAGTATAGGAAGTATAAACACCTTTTTACCAGAACACTAACCCGCTGAAATTGAACCCAACACGGCTTTTCCCTCTCTAAAATCGGATTGCCCCTCAGGATGTGGCAATCACTCGATTCACCGCCTGTAACCGACTCATACATGCCCCACTCTAGAATTGGAATGTCAGCTTTCGGAAGTGTAGTTCTTGGTATTTCGACTGGCTGCTTCGGGTCGCTTCCGGCCAAAAGCGACCAGTCAACTTGTTTCAATAAATCTCTGATAATCTGGTCTCATGATATAAGACGATCAGGACTATCGTGATCTTCATGATCTGTACACCGCTTCACTTAGGAAGATAAACAGTTAGCAAACCTGACAAATTACACAACTGTGCCGCTATTAGTTGTAGAAATATGGAATATATAATATCTTGTTAGCCATAAAAGAAGAATTCGAGGAAATGTTAAGTGGAAGAATTTGAGTCAGGAAAAAGGGTGGCTTTTGATGAGTTTAAGTTATTCTATAAATCAGCAGAAAAAGTTACCGATAGAAGAAATTCTGCAAATAAATGGAATTACTCTGTTTGTATAGCGATTTTGGGAGCTATCGCCGCGATAATAAGTTGGAGTCTTAGCAAGCCAGAGTTTTTTATTACAGGAATTGTAAGTGTTGTACTGCTAGCGGGAATGGCAGCTCTCTACTGCTCACTTTGGATTGGTCAAATTCGAGACTTGAAAGAGTTAAATAACGCTAAGTTCACAGTTCTAAACAATATGGCTAGATTTGTTTCATTTGGTGATGGTAATAACGAAAATATTGTTTCATATAAACCCTTCGAGAAAGAGTGGGATGCATTAACAAAGGCAAAAATTGCTGAGGAGGTTAAGGGCATAGACATAGTTGCGCTTAAGTCATCAAATATTGAATATCTAATTCCGAAAGCATTTAGGGTTTTATTTATACTTATAGTTTTGGCCGTTCCTTTGGAAGGGTGGAGAAACTACGATTCTATAGCAAAGCTAGAATCTATTTCTGAGCCAATCACTAATACTGAAAATCAAAAGGCACAAAACTAATGCATTTCCATGTAATTATGCCTATAGGTTCAAATCCACATAAAGAAGAGCGTCAAAAGGTAATCTTGGATGTTGCCGGCGAATGCAGAATTAGTCCACATTTCCCACGTTACACTACGGAAGATCCAGTGTTTAATCTCCAGTCAACATTACAAGATCTTCGTAGGTCAGAGTTTGTGTTTGCAGATTTATCACTAGAAAGGCCTAGTTGTTATTATGAGCTAGGTTTAGCCGAAGCATTAGGTAAACCAGTGTATCTAGTGGCTGTTATAGGAACGGAGATACATCAAACCGCATCTAGGCGGTTGGTGAATTTTTACAAAGATAATACTGAGCTTGCTATTTTACTACGTGGTATTTTATCAGAGGCCATTGGCAATAATAGGGAACGCTAGCGTTATCTGTGTTAAAAAAATATTAAGCTTTCTCACCGTCCGGAATGGGTCCAGACTGTGTGAAAACTCAATTGGATATATAATCATATTTTCCGGGTAGATGGAGTATCCCATGAGTGGATTCATCAGGGGTGAGGCTAGGACTCAAGCAACCTTGCTCCCAGAAATACTCGACGATTACATCACAGAAGAAAATGCGGTTCGAGTAATTGATGTATTTATTGATGGCATTAATCTTTCTGGCATGGGTTTTAAAACAGCTCCTAAAGTAACCGAGCGACCAGCTTATCATCCGGTAACCATGCTAAAACTATATGTTTACGGCTATCTTAACCGAATACAGTCAACCCGTCGCTTGGAACGAGAAGCAGGACGCAATGTTGAGCTGATGTGGCTACTTGGTCGTTTGGCGCCTGACTTCAAGACCATTTCTGATTTTCGTAAAGACAATACCAAAGCGATTCGATTAGTCTGCCGTGATTTCGTGATGGTTTGTCGCAAACTGAATTTATTTAGTGACGCATTTGTTGCCATTGATGGCAGCAAGTTTAAAGCCGTAAACAGCAGCGATTGGAACTTTACACGTGCTAAATTAAAACGCCGCCTGGAACAGATTGATGAGAGTATTGACCGATATCTGGCTCAGATAAAAAGTGCTGATCGACAGGAATCCAGCGTAGCAAAAGATAAGACTGAGCGACTTGAAAGCAAGA
>BQJP01000078.1 GCA_021604765.1 Thermodesulfobacteriota bacterium | reverse complement strand
ACTTTTCGAGATATAGTTAAAAAATTTGTTCCACCAATCAAGATTCTGCCTATCCGATGACTCACGCCATCTTGCTTTCAACGCCGTCATTCTTGCTCCATTCCAAGTTCTCGGATGTATTGATTCGGGCAGGTTTTTCTTATAAAGCTTGATAATCTCCGCGTGTGGGCAATCAGGCTGTGTTTGTTCTATTGTTAGCCCAGCACATGATTTCCCGTGCTTAGTTTCTGGTTCGTGAACGATTTTTTCGTTAACGGCCATTGATACGTTAGTATCAATATTATTCACTGATGGATATATGGTGGATATATGATGTATTGGCTCCCATGGTTGGGAGGGACCATCTCCCATCGGCGGGAGAGGTATACTCCCATGGATGGGAAGGGTAGGACTCCCCTGTGTGGGAGCGGTTAATAACTTTTGAACATTCAACACATAATGTCTAGATTGTTGATGATGACCGCCTTTGTGATTAGCTACGACAGAGAGGTATCCTTCATCAATAAGTTTATGAATAATCCGTCTCGTCTGCTTTTCGCTGACATTAATTTTTCTGGATATTCGGGATATTGAAGGATACAAGTTTCCGCCCTCGTCATTACACCAGTCAGCAAGCGCAAGCAATGCTAATTTTTCGCTACCACCGCGTGTAAAGTTTTTCCAAACAAGTGACATTACCTTAATGCTCACATAAATTTTCCTATTGATTGAGAAACCATTATCAAAATAAATGCCTTAAACATGCGTTCAATCGAGCCCCTCTGCTTTATGCAGCTGCGTGTCAAATTCTTATAAACACCATAAAGATTAACCGTTTCTGCCAAGGTGTAATTACGATGAGTTTTGGCCAGTTAACGATTGTGTAAACGTTGGTCCATTAATCATCTCCTTCCTGACATTCATTGATCAATTTCAAACCCATAGTATGGCTATATAGAAAGGTGCACGGTGGGCGGGTCATAAGTTTCGGGAAATTGGCTCATTTAACACGTGAGGCGGGTCATATTTGACCGTTTCATCGCAAGGGTCACCCGCTGGGCGTGTTATATTGACCACTTTTAACACGCCCGGCGTGGGAGTGGATTTAGTTTTGAGGGGTAGCAACGGCTTATGCTTTCGCCATAAACTCAAGGGTCTTTGCGTCGCATTGATATCGAGTTTTCCATTGCATTCGTCAATGGCAAAGAAAGTTAACGCATATAGATGCGGGCGCTTACGATCACCATGACGGGAAACTAATATCAATTCCACATCCAGTAATTCTTTACGAGCTTTGTTTAGCGTATCGCGTGACTTCCAGCCGCGTTTTTCCATGATCGACCAAGCCAGGCACAAATCGCCGTTATTGAATCCTTTGAATTGTGCCAGCAAGTCATTTAAAAGCTTTACAGCATGTGCTGATAAATCGATATAAACTTTGCTCTCAAGCAGACAATGCGGCAAAGCGGCAAACCCACCTGATTCCCGGCGTTCGGGAGATAGCCAGTTTTTGTTTTTCCTACCGCTCATGCAGAACGTTCCTCTGAAGGATTGGTATACAAATTTATTTGAGTACCAAAGATCAAAGCTCGCCACCAATAGTGCGGCGATTAAGAAAAGCATCCAATGCAGATTTACGATATTTGACCAGCCGCCCAACTTTTATGAATGGAATGTTGTATCGTCCGACGCATCGCCACACGGACAAGGTACGGACGGTTACACCAAGATATTCGGCGGCTTTAGGTGGTGATAATAAGGGATCAGTAAGTTGATCTTTGAGAACTGCAGATATTGCGGTTTGGGGTTGCATAAATTTCCTAATATTAAAACTGGAAGAAATCCAGCGACATCGGTAAATTTACACAAAACGGTATTAAAACAGAAACCTAGTGGTGCAATACAACCCCTGCTTGTGTTACACAAACGGCCATATTTCCATTTTTTTTCTTAACTCTCTGAGTAGATTTTCTATGGTTTCCTGACTTACATTAAATTCTTTACAATAGTGCTGGACAATATCTCTCGCATGTCTTTCCAGCTTCCTTAGCACTTCAATAGGCTCCAAACCTAATTTCGCACCTATACCAACAACGCCCTTGCCCTCAGGATGAATTGCATCATATTTAGACACATCGATCATCCCGAGCTCCACTGATATAGAAGTAGCGATTCTCATTCTTTCTCTGGCGGGTACTTTTAGTTTTGAAGCTGCCTTTTTATTTGGCTTTCTTTTTCCGGAAACAATATCAACAATAATGTGTATATATTCTTCCGGAATCTGCTCTTCAGCTATAAGTACCGAAAGTGGCTCAGGATCACAATAATCCCAAGCATCAAAGGCAATAACCCAATGCCACGTATCGCGCATTTTTCCGGGATCAAGTAAATTTTTAGCTTTCAACCTTTTTTCAATTTGATAATTTTAGTACTATTTTTTAATCCAGCCGCTGCCAGCATTGCACTGGTCGCCGTGTTAACACTATCTCTAACTGGGTCGAGATCAAGTCTGGCATAAATCGCGGTTGTATTCTGATTCTTGTGGTTGAGTGATTTCCCAATAATTGCCAATGAAGCACCAGTTTTGGCCTGCCAGCTTCCAAGTGTGCGTCGTAAATCATGAATGCGTAGATTGCTAATGTCTGCACGCTCCAGAATGCGTTTCCAGCCCTTTTTTGGCTCCATTAGATGTTTGGCCTTGCCGACACCAGGAAAAACAAATTCAGCCGCTTCTGTGGGCTTTCTACTGGTTAACACCTCAATTGCTTCAGGTGATAATGCGACCGTTTGTGGCGTACCGTTTTTTGTCTCGATAATACGCCATTCAGCGCGTTCAAAGTTAATGTCAGTCCATTTCATCGATAAAACATTTGCACGTCTTGCACCTGTCAACAATGACATCAGTACATAATCCCGGATCGTATCGTTGGGTTCTTCAGCCAGTGACTTAAAGAAACGTGGCAGCTCATCACTTTGCAAGAATCTGTCACGCTGATTTTCGCTATTTGACTTAATGCCGGTGGCAGGGTTTGATTCCCATATTCCGACTGATATTGCCCATCCAAAAATGCTGGACAACAATGCTTTAACTCTGTTTGCAGTCGGCGCATGCCCCTTTTTTGTAATATCGCCATGAATGTTTGCAATATTTTTTCGATCAATTACAGATAGCTTCTTTTTACCTAACGGTTTTTCCAAATAAAGGCGGAATTGCGCTTGATCCTCTTTCCAGGTTTTTTTCTTTGGCTTGGCGTGACGTTCTAAATATTCAATGAATAATTCTGAAAAAGTTAATTCTGCCTTATGGCCGCGCTTGATCTCAGCAGGGTTTTTGCCGTCTGCGATATCAAGCGTAATTCTTTTTGATTCACGTCTTGCTTGTTCGATCGTCATATCAGGATAGCGTCCAAGCGTTATACGCTCAGGATCACCCCGTTTGATACGTCGAAAAAAACTGAATGTTTTTACAGCAGTGGCAGTTACCCGGATCTGTAACCCTGACGTTTTTACATCGTGATAGGTGTTTCGCTTGCCCGTTTCGGGTAGCGGTAAGGCATCAATACTTGCTTTAGTGAAATTAAATTTGTTTTTCATGCTGGTTCCCGGGGTTACACGGGGGTTACAGTATAGGTGTATTTAGGGATATTATCATGTAACCCTATTAATCTCAAATAATCATTATCATGTTAATACATAAACAATAATTAACATTCATTAATCAGTGGGTATACCCAGAATTTAGTATTCGTAATCAGTAGGTCCGCAGTTCGATTCTGCGCAACAGCACCATAAAATCAATCAGTTATACAAATTTACAAGATGAATTAGTTTCCATGTAGACGCTATGTAGACAGTAAGTCGGCAGTAAGTCGGCAGACAATGAGTAGCGAGAACTAGGCCTCTTTGGGAAAGTTTCAATTGACTACAAGGATTGAGGCAAGGCAAATAGAAAAAAACTGTAAATCAAAGCCATGTCGTAATTAATTATTGAGATTGATTGGTGAAATTACTCTATCTCTTGTTAATCATGTGGCTATATGATTTTATGGTGGCCAAAAAAAATCATTTACTATCATATAAACTGAAAATTCACTAGCTAACTACGACATAGCCTTAATCAACTTAGTCTGGCGAACAGAAATGGTGATAAAGATCAAGGCTAACACTTGCTTATCAGGCGCAGCTTAAGAAGAGTCTTAGTTACCGCTCTTGTAGCCGACTATCTTGGTATGTGGTATAGCATAATAGCAATTTGCACCTGCCTATTACGGTCATCGTTAAGATGAAACATATAATTTAGCCAAGTTTCATCACTGAAATTTATAAATTCAAGGTAGTTTTGGTGTTCACTAATCACTTGTTTTGCTGTTTCTAACGCGGAAGTAAAGTCTTTATTTGGAACAAACATTATCACCGCAGCTTTGGAATCCCTCCAAGTCAAATAGCCTAATAGCTGAGATATTGTATCTAAGAATACCTTTTTGCCACGCCAAAACTTGCATTCCGCAATAAATACATTTGTACCTTCATGACGCAGAAGAATGTCGGTTTTCCCGTTATTGTTAAATGTTTCTCCGGTCGCGGAACCTTGAAAATTAGGCTCCAGCATCATCAAAAAATGATCTCGAAGGTGCTCTTCTTCTTTTCCGGCATAAAGGCTGGGTAACCGCTCAAACTCCTTCCCCACGTCATGTATTAATTTGAGAATATCGAGGTAGGCTGTTTTATCTAGTGTAGGTTCTGGCGTATAACCAATCTCTTGAACAACCGGTTTTCTTACAAAAATTTTTTTTCTTGTTTGTGGCGTAGGTACAGAAAATGTAGGAGATACGCTTCCAGTTTTTTTAATTGGCACTCCAAGTGATGCCAATACATCACTTTTTGCCAATATTCTATTTTTACGTCCCTCAAATGCTTGCTTGACCTTAGCTTCTATACTGGCGTTATAGCGTTCTACTTCTATAGAAACATTATCGAGTTGCTGCATAATGCTACTCATATTTGTGTCCTTTTCTCTGGTTATACTCTCGACATCGTCGCTGAAGTTAATGATTTCGAAGCAGAACTCTTGATTCGATAGCTCAACATCCATAGTCCACATTAGACGGCTGCAAGGGATACACCCGAGTAGCTCAGCATTTCCAGTGAAGGGAACATGAAACTTAATGACGTCTTTTTTGTAGCTCTTTCCAGGCTGGACATTAAACAACTGACTAGGAAAGTATTCCGCTGGAATCATTTGTTCTGAGGACGACGCGTAAATTTTATCCTGATGGATCTCCAATGGTTCAACATATGCTTCAGATGACTTATGTTGGATATAGTCTTTTTCATTAACATTAAGCAAATAATCGTCACTTTCACTATCAATATAGTCAGTTATGGATGATTTTTTTTGTTCAAGATAATCTCGCAACTCCCTTTCCGAAAAGATCCTTGTTTTTCCATAACCTTGTCTCATGCTCACTCCGATTAGTTACAGCTAACGCTTGCAATAGAAGCTGCGATGGTATAACCGCATCCTTCTACAAGTAAAAATAATAAATGGTTAATATTGATAAAATTCATCCAAACAAAACTCCCAATAAATGGGAGAAGAAAACAGTCTAGTATTTTTACTGACCTTCAACCTGAAGGCAGTGTCAGTCACTGCCATTAAGTAACGCAACTTTGCTATAGTAAAAGATATGACGCTTATGGTAATCCGATTGCATGCAATTGTCGGGCATGAAATGAGGTGATGTTAAACTTTATACTAGACGAGACTATTATTTGACCCCACATTGTTGCT
This sequence comes from Thermodesulfobacteriota bacterium, assembly GCA_021604765.1. Taxonomy (GTDB): domain Bacteria; phylum Desulfobacterota_D; class UBA1144; order Nemesobacterales; family UBA2774; genus CR02bin9. The sequence goes on along the minus strand of BQJP01000078.1, from coordinate 1,870 downwards.
CAATGGAGCATCAACCTTAATAGACAAATTAGCAACAATAGGCTCATCGTCCAGCATAACCACTTTTCCAGATTTACTAATTGAAAAGATAGCAGAAAATAACGCATTTGAATAAAGTATAATTGCATTACAAATGCAAATGCCCTCTCTTTCTATACTTTCTATTGATGCTGGGCGAACTACGTCATTGATCTCCGATCTTTCTAACTCATCTAAATCATTTGGCAAATAGTAATCATATGCATCCTCAATAACTAGAAAAGGCCCTCCTTCACCGCGAACAAAAAAACAGAAAAATCTCAAATAGTCTACAACATTATTTTCATCAATCTTGATTGGTAAAACAGAATTCATTAAATGAATCGGATCTGGTGAACCACTCAATCGATATTCTTGATTCTCGTAAATCAAGAAATAGATCCTAAGATTAATAATATTCCATTCTAAATCTTGCAAGCAAATCAGTTTTACGCCAGGATAAAATGATAATTCCCTTTCAAATATTCGCGTGCTTCTTTCAGTTATCTCGAACGCTCCGTCGATGTTGACGATCTTACTAGTAAAATACTTGGAAACACCCCTATCCACAGCCCTCCAGTCCTTTTTAACATCCGGGACAAACAAGTCTTGATTGCTATAACCTAGTAATTGGCTTACTTTTCTTTTGTCGCCGGGAGGCCATTGGACACCCAACAAGTCAGCATAATCAAACATAGTATTCTCAATCTTTGCTCTGCTCAAATTAGCATATCTAAGATTGGCGCCAGTAAAATCATACCCAGTAAGATCTGCGCAGCCGAAATTGACAAATGACAAATCAGTGTATCTAAAATCACTTTCTGGATTCAGGCTAGCAACTTTAATTAAGGACTCAAAACTATCGTCCTTATTTTCTAACACAGAGATAGCCGTTGCCATATCAAAATTCGAATCCTTCATTTTTTCTTCCTCCGATAGATGGGACGCATCGAAGATTTGGATATTACTAAATAATCACCTTTCTTTTCAAAACCTTTAGTTAACAATAGATTTATAACTCTAGTGTAATTCACAGCAAATTTTCTTCTTAAGAAGTGCATATTAGTAGATGATTTTTTCAACTGTACTGATAAATCTTTCGGAAGGCATTTAAAATAGCCAATAACTTTATATATCTTTTTTTTTGCTTTTATATTGCACAAATTTTCATCGCCCAGATATCGACCTCTTAATACCCCCTCACCTTCTGGCTCCGATATTTCCCAGGTATTTCCTCCTAATGCAGTAACTCTCCTAACAGCTTCTTCACTTTCATTGATGCGACTGCATACCGATTCATGCGATATTGCCGCATCGCAGCCTCCAGAAATTGATGCATTCACACTAAAAAGCTTTTTTAGGCTAAACCCTGTTGATATTGCCCCACCGCCTTCTCCTTTCTTGGAATGCCTGGTTATTTCCTCCTTGCTTACTTTAAAGCTAATAGTGCTTGATTTATCGTGTTCTCCGTATCGAGTGCCAGCCATAATTTCGCATCCGTTTAAATCCAATTCAAAGAAACCTCTTTTCAACGATACAGAAAAAACATCACCATATTCATCATCGCTTAAAATGTCTTCGCTACACCTAAGCTCCACAATTAAATCAAATTGTTGATGTGAAGAGCTATCCGGTGAACAAGACAAATTCAGTTCAGAGAATAACGACTTGGGATTAAAATTATCAATTTTAAATTCAACATTCACTCTATAATCAACGGTGTCCGGTGTCATGTTGATCAAAGGCTAACGTATTCGATACGAAGCGGCACATAATACCGGAGAAAGTCCTGCAAACAGCATTGAATGAAAAATGCTCCAGTGGTAATTGAATGGCTCTATAAGCGCGACAG
>BQJP01000077.1 GCA_021604765.1 Thermodesulfobacteriota bacterium | reverse complement strand
GATGTGGATCTGGACGCGGTGCCGAACGGTTCGAACACGGTGAGTGTGGTGATCGCAAACAGCGCGGGCACGGCGACGGACGGCACGGACTTCACACAGGATTTAGACACGGCGATTGCGGCGGCGGCGACGGCGACGACGGGGGTGAGTTACAACGCGGGCACGAACACCCTGACGTTTGACAGTACGTATGTCCTCGGCTCGTTTGACTTTACCTTGACGGCGACCAACGACACGATCGTGGACTCGGGTGAGACGTTTGCGGTGACGGCAAACGGGGCGACCATTACCAACGGTACGGTGACGGTGGACGGCACGACGTTTGATACCGAGACGGTGACGATTAACGATGTCGATGCAGTAACGCCACCACCAAGCTCTGACGACGATTTTGTTTATGATGAGGTCACTAACGCGGATAGGATTCCTGATGGATTAAGCAGTCAAGAAAATAGAAGTTACGAAAACTTTCTTGCCGCAGATGGTGCTGTATTGGATTTTCTTGATAGTGTTAATGAAGCCATTGAAGAAAATGTTATCGATGAGGCGAGGCTTGCTGGAGGCGAAGGACTTTGGGATATAGCTGGTATTAAAGGTTTTGCTGTTAGTTTTTCACTGTCAGAATTGAATCCAGGAACTGAAGCTGATTTAAGTTTGTTTCCTTTGCGTGTCGGTGGAATTGAGGCTGAAGCACAGGATCAGTTGATTGTTAAATCAATATTACGTGATAGAACACTATTTCTCGAAGTGGATTACTCAATAACAACTGATCCAAATTTATCTGCAATTCGAGTTTCGGTTCAGCAGCTTGATGGCAGTCCCTTGCCGGAATGGTTGCGTGTAGATGACAATGGAGGATTGATTAGTGGTGAACCACCTGTTGGAACTGAAGATATCAAGTTAAGAATAGAGGTGAGTCTAAGCGATGATACTAAAATCGTACGTTACGTTGATGTGAATGTGAATAGCGGTGAAATTGCTTCTTTGCAGCAAATAGGTAGTGAAATTATCGCTGGATCCAGCTTATTCGAAAATCAGATAGAAAAAGAAGCGGTTAAATTCGATAATACGTCAAAAGATATAGAAAATTTATTTATTAATTAGTTAGTTAGCAGTATAATCACAAGTGTTTAGTTAAGTGTTGAGGTGCTTAGGCCTTTTTTGGCTCGCACATAAATTTTGATGAGATATATAACAAAAATGGAAAACTATCTATTGGGTAATGAATATTAAGTTATGAATCGCCGTTTCCTTATTATCATTTTGAGCCTCTTTATGTCTGGTTGCTCTTTAATCCCTGTTTCTTTTACGCAGGAAGAGTTAAAGGTACAGGCAACAGTTGATCGAATTGCAGTTACGCAGAACCAAGAAGGGGTTGAAGGTCCTATTACTTTATATGAAGCTATAGCTCGAGCGCTTAAATATAACCTGGATTTTCATTTAGAATATTCTGAAAAGATTTTGTCAGAAACTCAATTTGATCTATCCAAATATGAATTATTACCACAATTAGTGGCAAAGACAGGTTACAACAGTCGAGATAAGTTTAGTGGTTCTTCTAGCCGTTCATTGCTGACCGGAAACCAATCATTACAATCATCTACTTCGTCTGATCGGGATATCTTTACTAATGATTTAAGTTTGACATGGAATGTGCTTGATTTTGGTTTGTCATACATCCGCGCTAAACAATCCGCTGATCATGTCCTTATTGCGGAGGAAGAAAAAAGAAAGGTTGTTAACCGAATTGTTCAAGATGTAAGGACAGCATATTGGCGTGCAGTAAGTAATGATCGTTTGATAAACAGAATTCATGAATTATTGATTCGTGTTTCCGAAGCGATTGAAGAATCGAAACAAATAGAGATAGATCGTCTTGATCGCCCGTTAACTGCATTAACCTACCAAAGAGAGTTGATCGGTATAAAACGCGAGCTTGAAGAATTGCAACAAGATTTGTCTTTGGCAAAAATTCAATTGGCGGCATTGATGAATTTACGCCCAGGCGAAGATTATGCACTGGTGATTCCTGATAGAACAGATATTGTTGATAAGGTTGATATCTCTCCAGAAATGATGGAGCAATTGGCTTTAGAAAATAGGCCTGAAATAAGAACAATATCGTATGAAGAGCGCATTAACCGACAAGAAGCAAAGGCAGCTATACTCAGTTTAATGCCTGGTCTTAATCTGAATTTAGGCAAAAGTCATAGCACAAATACATTTTTGTTCCACAATAATTGGTTGAGCTATGGTGCTCAAGTGAGTTGGAATTTATTAAATATATTTAAATTGCCATCGACTAATAGGAATATTAAAGCTAAAGGTAAGGTGCTTGAAGCAAGACGCTTGGCTTTGACCATGGCTATTATGACGCAGGTACATGTTAGTATGGCTCAATATGGATATTCACAGAGAGAATATAAGACTGCGGCAGATTACTTCCTAACGCAAAGAAAAATTCTTAAACAGTTAGAGTCTGGTGTAGCTGCAAATACTGTAACGGAACAGTCTTTAATTCGTGAAGAGATGAATATGATGGTTGCAGAAATCAAGTATGATATTGCTTATTCAGATGTTGAGAATGCATATGCGAGTATTTTTGCTGCGTTGGGAATTGATCCTTTTCCAATTGATACTGACACAAGTAGTATAGAAATACTGACAAAATCTATAATGCAGTATTTCGATGGTTTGTCCTTACATGAACAACTATTTTCAATGAAAGTTAAATAAATAAAAATTAAAGAGGATTAGTTGGATGAAATTAAAAATAATATTTATCTTTATACTAATCTCCCTTTCATCTTATATTCTGCCTGTCGTAAATGCAGATGATGATTTATTTTCAAATGGTATTGTTGCGAACAATGTTCGTGGCTTAATTAAACCAGTTCAAAAAGCAATTATCTCCAGTGAAATCGCGGGAAAAATCAACAATATACCTTTTAAGGCAGGTGATAGTTTTAAAAAAGGCGATCAATTAGTTAGTTTTGATTGTTCGTTTTATCGTGCTGACCTTGCATCAGCAGAAGCAGCATATCAATCAAAACAAAAAATTTATGAAAATAATAAGCAGCTACTGGTTTTAAATGCAATGAGTGATATTGATGTGTTGATCTCTAAAGCAGAGGTTGAAATGACTAGGGCGGAGAAAACTATGCGGGCGATTCGTGTTAGTCAATGTAAAATTAAAGCGCCTTATAGTGGCAGAATAATTGAAGTAGCCGTTAATGAGCACGAAACAGTTCCCGCAGACAAAGAAATTCTTTCCATATTAAATGACAGTGAATTGGAGATAGAATTAATTGTTCCCTCAAATTGGTTGAATTGGTTATCAATCGGCGAGTCATTTTCTTTTCTGATTGATGAAACAGGAAAGGCATTGGATGGTAAAGTTAGTAAGACAGGAGCGGTTGTTGATCCTGTAAGCCAAACTATAAAGTTGATCGGAAAATTTAAAGAAACTCAGTTAGAAGGCGTGCTTTCCGGTATGAGTGGTACCGCACAATTTAAGCAGCGTGAAAATTAATTATGACTGATAATCAACCAACAGCTGAGATTTCAGTATCGAAACCAGTGCCGCAATCACCTGATATTGCAGCTGTATCAAAATTATTACAATTAGAATCAATGGCGCGTGCTGCAACTTCAGTCGATGCGTTACGATTTATGATTGTGAATGAAACACGTCGCTTATTGCCTTATAGACAAGCCTATTTGTTTACTTCTTTGCATCCAATAAAACGTGATTGCAAGCTTGTCTGTGCTTCTAGCGTTTCTGTGATTGAAGAACATGCCCCATTTGCTACCTGGTTAGAGAAAACGGTTGCGACTTTGTTTGACAGTGATTCTATTTCGGCGCAAAGAATAATCGATGAGGCGCAATGCCCTGATAAATTAAAAGAGGGATGGAAGGAGTTTTCATTACCCTTTGCTCTTTGGACGCCTTTAAAATTACCCGATGGTACATTTATTGGTGGTCTGTGGGTCACTAAGGAAACTCCATGGAAAGATAATGAACTTGCTTTATTTAAACGTCTTGGAGAAACATACGCGCATGCTTTAGTCGCTATTGCCAGCAGGCGCAAGTTATATCATCGACCAAAGAAGGTCACTTTTGCTGTTTGGATTATCCTTCTTTTTTTATTAGCTGTTTTTGTAAAACCGATACGTATATCTGCTTTGGCTCCAGCAGAGATCGTTGCAAAAGACTCGGTTATTATAAGTTCTCCTATGGATGGTGTTATTGCAGAAATTAATTTCCCGCCAAATACTCATGTGAGCAAAGGGGAAACTGTTTTTTTTCTAGAAGATACAAATCTCCGGAATGAATATAACATTGCAGGAAAGACCTTAGCGGTAGCAGAAGCAGAGTATCGTAAGGCGTCTCAGGATTCGTTCAGAGATTCAAAAAGTAAATCACAAGTGGCATTGTTGAAATCTCAAACAGAGTTACATCGCAGCAAACTGGATTTTGCAGCAGAGCTACTGGATAACATTCATGTTGATGCAGCGAAAGACGGCTTGCTTATCTATACGAATAAATCAGATTGGATTGGCAAGCCTGTCCAGGTTGGTGAGCGGGTCATGGAGATTGCTGATCCGGATAAAATTCAGTTAAAGATTAATTTATCGGTGGATGATGCAATTGTTTTGATTGAAGGTGCTGATGTCGATGTGTTTCTGGACACGGATCCATTAAATCCGGTTGTGGCAAAGGTAGTCAGTACTAGTTATATGGCAGAAAAGTACAATCAGGATACGCTTGCTTATAGGCTTTATGCAGAATTTGATGAGATTGATAATAAAAAATTAAGAATCGGATCACAAGGGACAGCTAAAGTTTATGGTGATCGCGTATCTTTGTTTTTCTATCTATTTAGACGTCCAATCTCTTATGTTCGTCAACTTTTTGGTATATGAATGTACCAGGCGAAGATATAACCCTGCCGGTTTTACGGCATGATTTGCAATTGCTTGAAGGTCCTGTTGCACTAGATGGGTCACCTAGTTGGATAATTCTCGATCCGCTTAGAAATAAATATTTCCACATCGGCTGGACCGCGTTCCAACTTCTCTCCAGATGGTCTGTTGGCAAAGCCAGTATTTTGATAGCGAAAATCAAAGAAGAAACAACGCTTGATGTGCATAATGAAGATATTCAGAGTCTGTTATCATTTCTTTTCGTAAATAGTCTTACGCTTAATTCTGCAAGCAACACAAGTAATGATTATCTTGAGCAATACTTAGCAAGTAAGCCCAACTTCTTAATGTGGCTGATTCATAATTATTTATTCATAAAAATACCCTTAGTTAAGCCAACAGCTTTTCTTAAGAAAACACTTACTTATTTCGAACCTTTTTTTTCAATAACCACAGCGGCATTATTCGCATTTCTTGGGTTAATTGGACTCTACATGGTTGGGCGTCAATGGGATGAGTTTACGTCTACTTTTCTTTATTTTTTTAATCTGCAAGGACTTGCATTTTATTTTATATCATTGACAGCAATAAAAGTATTGCATGAACTTGCACACGCGTATACGGCAATCAGATATAGATGTCAGATACCGACAATGGGTGTTGCATTGCTAGTCATGTTTCCAATTCTATACACTGACACATCAGATACATGGAAAGTTAAATCAGCGATTGAGCGCGCTCACGTTGGCGCTGCAGGCATGATAATGGAAATCTATATTGCTTGTATCGCGACATTTAGTTGGGCGTTTTTACCTGATGGCATATTTAAAAGCGCAGCATTTATCATGGCGACTACAAGCTGGATGTTGTCACTAGCTATTAATACCAATATTTTAATGCGTTTCGATGGCTATTATATATTCTCTGATTTGCTCGGTATTCAAAATTTGCAAAAGCGTTCATTTGATATTGGTAAATGGAAGCTAACTGAAGTTTTATTTGACTTAAGACTGAGGCCGCCCGAAGCATTATCACTGTCGATGCTGAGAAAGCTCTATATCTATGCCTGGTGTGTTTGGGCCTATCGTTTTTTTCTGTTCATCGGTATAGCAGTAGTTGTCTATTATTTGTTTTTTAAATTATTAGGGATATTATTATTCGCAATAGAAATCCTCTGGTTTATTGTGTTGCCAGTGGTTAGCTTAATAAGAGGTTGGTGGGAAATGAGATCCAAGATTATTAAAACCCGGCGTTTTTACATTACGGCACTAATTTTCACCTGTTTAATCGTTCTTTTTATATATCCGTGGAATTCAACTATAAAGATCCCAGCGGTTTATAAAAGTGAGCAAAAAGTTACATTATTTTCACTTGCACCAGGTTATATTGATTCCAGTTTTTTAATAGAAGGCCAGCATGTCGAACAAAATGAAATTTTGCTGATATTAAAATCACCTATTATTGAACATGAGATAAACACCACATTGCAAAAAATCGATATATTGAAGCTTCAGGCGAAGCGAATCGCAGCAAGTTCAGAAGAATTATCAAATATTCAGATAATTATTCAGCAGTTACAAGAAATGCAATCTAAATTAAATGGCCTGTATGAAAAGAAGAATGAGCTGACTATTCGTGCACCTATAAGTGGTGTAGTTTTCGATATGCAAAAGTCACTGCATCATGGACGATGGGTTAATGAGAAACTTCCAATTGCAACCATTGTTGTTTCTGGCAAACCAACTCTTGAAGGTGTTATCTCAGAAGAAGGCTTAGCGCGGCTTCACCTCCAGTCTAGCGCAAAGTTTATTCCTGAAAACCCACAGTTAAATTCAATATGGGCCTATGTTCAGGAAATAGAGTATGCCAATCTGCAGACTTTGGATATTCCAGTACTAGCCTCAATTTTTGGCGGTAAAGTACCGGTTCAATATGATGCATCAAATAAAATGGTTCCAGATAAATCAGTATACCGAGTTAGGTTTAATATTAGTCCCGTCGAAAAAGTTTTTGTTGAACAAGTTATACGTGGCGTGGTACATGTTGATGGAGAAACTCAAAGTTTTATTAACAGAGCTTATAAAATAGTGGCTTCTGTATTACTTCGAGAGTCTGGTTTCTAACATACGTTAATATATGCAATGAAATTTGTGATATTAATTAACGATTTGAGAACAAAGAATACATAGTAATGTTGACGTTATCTCAGCATACTAAATGTTATCTTCATCACGCCCGTTTAGTATGAAACGAGACATGGTTCTCATCTGATTGGCTCATAATGTGAAACAGCACACATCATTTTTTTAATTTTATTATATAGTTTAAATATGTCTCACAACTATATGTAAGGTATATGAAAAAATATTACACACTTGTTTCATTCTTAGCCATTATTCTGTCTAGTACGGCTTGTACATCTACATCAATGACAAGAAATGTTGTTGAACCTTCCAAGCCAGATAATACATTGTTAGTCTATGAGGATGGTCGGATGGAATTCAATTCTCGCTTTGTTAATGATGATGAAGTTGTCATTTATAATGATGGTAGAGGTGGCGAACGTGCTGCTATAAAAGTTCGTGTGCCAATACACTCAGATTTTTATCGCGACTCAATAATTGTCGTGCGTGTTGCCGATCAGTTTGATGAGTCGGTAGCTGATGGTAAAGATGATATTGTAAATACAGACATTATCAATTAATAATATTGTTGTAATTTTACTTGAATTCATAATATTTTCTTGGCAGCCCCTTTCTATATCGACT
>BQJP01000076.1 GCA_021604765.1 Thermodesulfobacteriota bacterium | reverse complement strand
GGAGAATTGAAAAAATGAATCTAAAAACCGTATCGCAATTTTCAAAAGAAAACCCTGCATTTCCCCAAGGTGGATTACGTCGATTAATATTTGACGCAAAGAAAAATGGCCTTAAAGAGTCAGGCGCAATAAAGCGTATTGGCAGAAAGGTTGTTATAGATGTTGAGCTTTTTTCTAAATGGATTGATTCACAGCAGGAAGCAGCATGAGTTATAAAAAGGCTGTTGAAGAGAAGTGTAGAGACTGCACCTATGATGATTGCGCTTCAGGGACATGGAGACAACAAGTCACTCTCTGTAGTGCAAAAACATGCCCTTTGTACGATGTGCGCCCTAAGTCTAAATCTCCTATACCTGAACCAGTTTTACTTTCTCATGGTATCAAAACGGATACTTCTCGGGGTTTCAAGGTTAATTGTGAAGGGACTGCCTAAACATGGCTGAGTTATCCCTCGTTCATAATGCTGATCAATTGAGTTTGAGGGATGCTGCTTTGCTGTATGCGAGCAGAGGATGGCGAGTTTTACCCATTACTGAAAATGCAAAATCACCACCATTAATTAATAAATGGCAGATACAAGCAACAGACGATACCAGTCAAATAAAAAAGTGGTGGGATAAGTGGCCTGATGCAAACATCGGAATCGCGACAGGTAGAGAGACAGGAATATTCGTTGTCGATATTGACCCAAAGAATGGGGGCGATGAAACAATCGCAGCATTACTTAAAAAAAATAGCTTTCCTGAAACAGCAACGGTAAGAACTGGCTCAGGTGGAAGTCATGTTTTATTTAAGTGTGATAAAGCAATAAAAAGTAGTAATGGGAAAACACTAGGACAAGGTGTCGATTTAAAAGCAGAGGGTGGTTATATCGTTGCTGCAAGATCAATTCATCCTAATGGCAATCAATACGCATGGATAGACAGCAAGTCGATCGCTGAACCACCTGAATGGTTGATGGAGCTGATTGATAGTCCAACAAAAACTAAAGGTGTTATTTTAAAAAATGTTGGTTTCATACCAGAAGGACAAAGGAACAACGAACTATATCGGCGTGGATGCTCTTTAAGAGGTAAAGGAACGGCTCAAAGTGAAATGGCGCGAGAGATACATCGTAGTAATCGACATGATTGTGAAAGACCACTACCAGATGCTGAAGTAAATCAAATCATTGCAAGTATTGAAGCATTTATAAATATAGGTAAACCACCATTGTTTAGATACCGAGACCACATTCGATCAGCTGCTGTTCCTAACGATCCAAGTTTAAGGCATGTCCTTACAGAACTTTCTCTCTGGATGGATATGGAAGGTAACAGATGTTATCCGACACAAGAGCAACTAGCAGAGAAAACAGCGCTGTCAAGAAAGACTATTAATAAAAAATTGAAATTAGCAGAACGACTAGGGCTAATTGAAATACCTAAACACACAAGTGCCAACCAAAAGTGGGCTAATAACGTTTACATATTGCCAAGGGGGTTTGTTAACCATGTGTAACCCTGAGACCGCATATTGGACACAGAGTTACACTATTACACCATTAAATACTAATTCCATTAGGAAGAGGTGTTTTATTGGTAGCTTAAACAAATTATTAACCAGGAGAAATACATGAGTGAAGATAACAACGCTGTTCCCAGAATCGCATTTGAATACTTGGATTATTGGGACAAGAAAGAATGGCGTGAAGGCTGGAAAGCCTATGTTAAAGAAGCAGGCCGAGAAGTTTTGTTTGAGGATTACGTAGACATAAATAAATTAGCTAACGCACTAGAGAATTCGAGAGAGGCAAAAGATGCCTAAGCCAGATGCAGATCCAGTATTAACAAAGCGCCAGGTACATAACGCAAGAGATAAGATTGCAAAAGACCTTGGGAAAACGATCACATTTCTAAATGAAACAAGAGATGGAGAGGTTAAAGCCACTACTGCACAAATAACAGCAGCAAAAACATTACTTTCAAAGGTAATGCCAGATCAAACATCTATTGAACACCTAAGAGATGAAGAGCCAAAGAAAACAAGAAAGGAAATAGTTCAAGACATGAGTAAGGCAATGCTTGATAGAGGCTTTATGCAAGATGTTGTTAATTGGCATCCGTCTGAGTCAAGAGAAGGGTTCAAACTGCTAGGAGAACTACTAAATGACAAGAAATTATCGGCAGTGGGTTGATACTTATTGGCACCAACAAAATCAATTACTTAACTTAAATTTGTTACGTAAATACAATAGCATGGGATATCACACGCCCGCACACTCACAACTAAATGAAATATAAAAATGATTGAACATAAATTAGAGGTATTTCACAGAGAACAGCTTATTGAGGACCTGTACTTCTTTGCATTAGAAACAGAAGAAGCAATAAGAAAAGTTGATGAATCATTTTTAGTCATGCTGAAACTTCTCTGTAGTAAACCAAAAGAATATACAGATGCATTTAAACAGATTTACCAACTCAACACGGTACACTAAGGAGTATTTTAAAATGCCAGATTTTAACAACCTGCAAAAACTAGGCTTAACGTTACAACTAACCGATGCCAACACTCAACAAAACGCTTTAAAACAAATTCAATACAACGATGCTTTAAATCAAGAAACAGCACTGAAGAAAGATAAACAGACTGCTGAACTTAACAAAGCAAAGCTTGCTAGGTTAGATCAGATAGAACAAATGGCTGTTAACGCAGTCAAGAACCGCCCTAATGATACAAATGTTAGGCAAGTAGCAGAACAAACCCTGCAAGGAGTTCAGAGAGAACGAGCCTCATTACAAGGCTTTGACTTTTCAGGACTAACTAAAGTAGATAGCGCTCCTGGAGCCTCTAAAAGATTAGACGGGAATGCTGGATTAATGAGTGCTGCACTGTCCCAACCAAAGAAAGCGGAAGTAGGAAATATTAAACCTGAAAACTACACCTTGGAATCTATTGAGAACTTTAATCAAACGGGTAATTTTACTGATTTAAAAAGAGTGGATAAATCGAGAGGCATATCAGACATAAGCCCTAATCAATTCACTGGTGCATCTATAGACAAGTTTAGAGAGACGGGTAGTTTTTCTGACTTAGAGAAAACAAGCCAATCTCAAACAACTTCTGAGTTTGAGAGATTATTAAATTCATCTAACTTGAACGAAGAGGGTAGGCAGAAACTAAGAACACAAAGATTAAACAAGCTTATCAGTGGTGACGGTGTTTCTTTTGAATCAGACGGGAAAGGTGGCGTTAGTTTTTCTTCAGGCGGCAACAAAAACAAATCAGTAAAAGAGCGTAAAGAAGTGAAAGACTTGAGAGTTAAAACTCGCAGGTTCTTATCACAAAGCAATAAAGTACTCGCGTCTGTAAAAAACAATTCTAAACAATTAGGGGTAGTTGGTGCGCTAGCAAGAGTAGGTGGAGAAATTAAGTCAACGGTTCAGAACTTTGCAAATGCTAACGGGATTGATATGAGTGAAGTATCACGGGATATTAATAGCTATGACTATGGAGATCTTGCAGCAGAATCAGCAGGGTTTAAAACACAATTATTCTCTGTCGCGCTTCTATTCGCTTCTGCTAGTGGTCTTGGAGAAGGAAGAGCATTGACCGACAAGGATGTTCAAAGAGCAATAGATAATATAGGAGGTTCAACCAATGATCCAAACCAACTTATATCCCGTATTCAATCAGTTCAAGAAACGTTAGTTGATAACGTGCGGATACTATCTGAAGAATCAGATCTTGAATTTAAGGATTTACCAGAGTTTAAGAAAATCCGTGAGAATGAAACTCAAGAGAAAAACTTAGATCAAGAATTATCCTCCAAAGGATTTTCTTTTTCACACACGAATAATAGCGGTGAACGAGTTTATTTAAAGCAGGGCGGAGATCCAAACAATATTAATGATTTTGTCGTGGCAGGGGAATAATCATGGAAATTAGGCAAGCAACAGATAAAGACTTAATAAGGACAGGTGGTGTGTTGGGGGATATTAATATCAGACCCGCTAATGAAGGTGACTTGGAAAAAGCTACTGATCGAACATTAGGTGATATTGCATTAGGAGTTGGAGAAACTGCCCTTACAATTGGTAGTGGCGTCATTGTTGAGCCTCTCGCAGGATTGGCGGGTATCAGCGAAGGTATCTCAGCCGCGATAAGTGGTGATGATGTACTTGAATCAGCCGCGCAAAGAATTGAGGAAGTCAGAAGTGGGTTAACCTTAGAACCTAAAACTGAAACAGGGCAAGAAGTTCTCGGCGTTGTTGCCAAACCATTTCAGAATCTTAGTGAGTCTGCATTACAAGCAGGAGAATTAACACTAGATAAATCAGGAAGTCCTGCCTTGGCTGCATCTGTTCAAACATTAATAGAGAATTCTCCTGCCGTTCTCGGATTAAAGTCACCAACAACTAAAGCAATTGCAGATGTAAAAAAAATTGAATCAAACGCAAAAGAACTTGGAGTTGATCTGGGAGCAAAGCCAGCAGACAAAACATTACAGATAAAAGAAGCTGCGGAAAATTTAAGCGGTCATAGAACTTCAAAGGGTGAACCATTCCCTGATATTCAGGCAAAGATAAAGGATGTAAAAGATATAGCCAGGAGGCATAGAGATAATCTTTATACGCAAGCAAGGGGTGCAGGTGCAAGCGTTAGCGTGAGAAGCCTTGAGGGGCTTAATGAGAGTATCAGAACATCCTTAGTTGATTTTGATATTGAAACAATGTCAATAGTGCATAAGAGATTAACCGAGTTAGATCAGATTAATTCCTTGCCAAGTAATGCAAAGGTAAAACTAAATGCAATAGATCGCTATCGACAACGTTTAAACAAAAATAGACCAGCAATGAAGAATGAGTCAGAAGCCTTTGCATTAGATATCATTAAAGGGCAGGTCGATTCACATATCGATGATCTATTTAATTCAGACATGATTTCAGGTAGTCCTGACGCGATAACTAAATGGAAAGAAGCAAGGGCGGCGCATACTGCATATCGTAATAATTTCAAAGAAGACAAAGTTATCAGGAAGATGGCGGAACAAGAAGCAACGCCTGAAGAAATGAGACAGTGGATATTTGGCGCTTCTCTTACTGGTGCTAGGAAAGAATCAGGAAGGACAGTTGCGAAACTAAAAGAATTGATAGGTGATAATAGTCCTGAGTTCAGAGCATTAAGACAAGATGCGTTGCTAGATATTATAGAGCCACTATTAAGCGATACTCCTGACTTTAGGGGCTTTGTTAAACGCCATGACTTACTAATCAGGAATAATAAAACGCTTGTTAAAGAATTATTTCCTGATTCAGAAAAATCCCTTTCTGCATTGCGGGACTTTGCAAAAACATCAGATAGTTTGACGCCAGCACAAATTAACACGCGACTAGAACGAATGGGCGCGGTCTATTTGTTTGGTCATAGTATTGCTAAACAGGCTTTAAAGGTTAGGTTAGCAGAGAAAGCATTTAAAGCAGTTAAGGGTATTCAAAACTCCAGCAGACGTAGAGAAGCTATTGCAAAGATACTTGGTTACGATGCAGCAGCGCCAATACTTACCTTAAAGACGTTTGGTATCCCAGCAGCAGGCCAAGCAGCAGAAAGGGAAACTGAGCAATTGCAAAAAATCACAACACCAAACGCCCTATAGTAATTCTCGTAAAAAGTGTCTAATCTAAACTTAACAAAGTATGAGCTTACAGAGATTACCGGAAAGGTACGCTCCTCATCACAAGTAAAGATACTCAGGCACTTAGGGATTGAAGTTAAAGTCAGGCCGGACGGAGTGCCATTGGTGGCAAGAGAGCATTACTTGAAGTTAATGGGTGTTTACGACAATAATCATAGGGAAGTTAAGCCTGATTTAAGTATTTATGGGACGTAAACGACAGCTAAAAGAAAATAATGGACTGCCTAAGCGGTGGCGTTATCGTTTTGGGTCTTATTATTATCGTGTTCCTCCTGGTGATGAGCATCTTTGGGATGGTAAGAAAGATTTCAAGCTAGGTAAAACATTGCCCGAAGCATTAAGAGTATGGGCTGATCGCCTTGAGTTAATGAGCGATGTTAACTCTATAGCTGAACTCATGGATATGTATTTAATAAAGGTTATGCCTGATAAGTCTCCTACTACACAAGATAGGGAACGAAGAATAATAAAAAGAATTACAGCTACATTAGGTCAGTTCCATATTAACGCACTCAAGCCAAAAGACGTTAATCTAGTTAAGACTAAAGAAATGGAAATACATGGTGCTGCAACTGCTAACCGTTTCGTATCAATCCTTAGTCATGCTTATACAATGGCGTTAGAGTGGGGGCTATGTGATAACCACCCTATTAAGAACAATATTAGTAAGTATTCAATTAAACCGCGTGATAGATATCTTGAAGATTGGGAACTTGCAGAGGCTTTAACAGTTGCCCCAAAATTTATTGCGGCTTACATACCCATTAAACAGCAAACAGGTTTACGTAAAGGAGATATGCTTTCTATTAAATTAGCCGACCTTCAGGAAGATGGTATACATGTTACACAAAACAAAACAGGTAAGCGTATTATTATTGAGTGGACACCAGAGTTAAGAGTCTCGGTTGAATATGCCAAGTCTATAAGCAAGAAGATTAGTTCAATGTGGTTGTTTCATACCAACAGAGGACAACCGTATATCAAAGAAGACAGAACAACATCAGGGTTTAACTCAATATGGAAACGATGGCAGACTAAAGCAGTTAAAGAAACCGATCTTATTAGTAAGTTTGTAGAAAGTGATCTAAGAGCTAAGACAGCGAGTGATACAACAGAACAACATGCTACCGATTTATTAGACCACTCTACTATTGCTGTCACGAAAAGACATTACAGGCGTAAACCTAAAGTTGTTAAGCCACTTGTTTTTAAAAAATAGGAATTTTCAATATGGCGTGGTTAATAGGGATAGTTTCAGTTGTAATTGTAATAATCTTTTGGCGGATATTCTTACCCTTAGCAGTTATATTATGCATTGGAGGAGTGGGCATTTATTTTTATCAAAATGCAGAGAGAGAGAAACGCACTCAGGAAAAAGTAAAAGCAACTGTGGAGTTACGAAAAAAGATATTAAATGCACAAAAGAATGCAACACCAGAAGGTAAAGAGTGGACAGTTAATACAAAGAAAGATCCAGCTAGCGATAAAGATATTGTGCGCAGCGTATCTATAATATCAAATGATGATCTGTGTGAATTAATTGTCCAAAAGAGAGTAGACGGTAGTGAGTTGACAGGTCTTGATTGTCCGGGAATTAAAATATCTGAGTATGACGATATATATGTTAAGTTTGATATTGATGAAACTTCTAGGAAAATGGATATTAAAACTTACACTGATAGTAAGGATGTTTATATTCCATCATATCAATATGAGCGCAGCGGATACTTACCTTATAAAGACTTTATAAATGGAATAATAACAGCAAACGGTTTAGCAATTAAAATTCCAGAAAAGACACAGGAGTTTTGGACAAAATTTTCTTTAAAGGGCAGCGTGTTATCTATTGATGCTTTAGGTAAAGAGATATCTCTAGATCCCAACTCGACCAATAAAACTGAACTATCTAAATAGAAGACTTTTTGCGAACTAATAAAGATCAAAAGCGTAAAAATATGGGAGAAATACCTGTTTATGGGAGAGATGAAAAAACAGGTGCTCTGAAAGCCGCATTATTGGTGGCTATGGGTGGAATTGAACCACCGACCCCAGCGTTATGAGTGCTGTGCTCTAACCATCTGAGCTACATAGCCATTGCTTATTTACTGATATTCTTCTTTAGATTGTAAAGAAGGAACGGGATTGTCTTTTCTCTGG
>BQJP01000075.1 GCA_021604765.1 Thermodesulfobacteriota bacterium | reverse complement strand
TTATCAGGCATATCGCTTTAAACCTGATAAAGAAAGAGAAAACATCTAAAGTTGGCGTGAAAACGAAACGCTTAAAGGCCGGTTGGAATAATGATTATTTGCTACGGATTATTGGAGTGATTTAAGCCCGATTGCCCTGCGATAGCCTGAGACTTGCTGTTTAGCAACCTGAATAATATAAATTTAACTCACTCTGAGCAGGTTTTTCGTTGCCTACTATTTTCCAATGTAACCCAGGAGTAACCTTAGATAAGAATTACTCAATCATATAACTGCAAGCTACTGATTTTATGATACCGACAACAAGAATCGAACTATTGATCTTCTGATTGCAAATCATGGCTCAGATTAATTTTTTTGAGAGTTTACCTGATAGCAATACATTAACCTTTGAAACTAACACTAACAAAAGACATAAAATGTCCGACAAATCTATTAAATTTGAGATAGCAAAATCAATGTATTAGTGTAGAGATTCTGTGTAATTCCTGTGTAATCGTGCTCAGATAATTACACAAATCAAGGGAAGTTTGCAGATGTTTGGTACTAACGATGTTCAATGGATAATTATAAATAACAAAGAGTTGAGAAGTTTTTGGAACTAATCAGAATTGATGGATCGAATACTGTTAATCCGCAGGTCCCAGGTTCGAGCCCTGGTCAGGGAGCCATATTATTCAATACCTTATCTGACTCATCTGTTTCAACTGCGTGCTTAACGTGACCAATACGTGACAACGGAATCACCTTGCTGTCACGGGTCGATTCAATTCTGGATGCAGCAAACGCCAAATTTTCAGTGGCAAACTTGGCGTAACGATCCACCATATTGCGCGACTTCCAGCCACCTAAATCCTTCAATTCATCACAGCTCGTGCCAGCCTGACGATGCCATGACGCCCAGGTATGCCGTAAATCATGAAAGCGGAAATCGTCAATCCCTGCCTTTTTAATTGCGTTTCCCCAGGCCGTATTGGTTAAGTCCCAACGGATAGGGTTGCCACGATACGTAAAACAGTATTGTGCATGTTTTCCAATTTGCGCTTCTAATACAGCAACTGCATCCTTATTCAATGGAACACCTCTCGGTGTGCCATTCTTGGTTTTATTCAACCATGCGGTGCGCCGATTTAAATCGACGCGGTTCCACTCCAATCCGGCAATCTCACGCGCCCGGCATCCGGTAGCCAACGCAAAACGAATTAATGCTGCCAGATGTTCAGGTGCAGCATCAATCAACCGATCCGCTTCTTCACGGGTTAACCAGCGATCCCGTTCCACTTCACCCGGCATTAAGCGGATTTTAGGGATGCTGTCGATCCATTGCCATTCATCGCGTGCCATTTTCAGCAAATTACGAATCAAGGCCAGATAACGGTTCACGGTTGCCGGTGTATTCCCTATCTTGAGCCGTTCCTGAACAATGAACCAGATCATGTCACCATTTATCTGATTTAAAGTCAGGTTGCCCAGGTAAGGATCAAGCATCCGGCAAATCCGTTGCACATCCCGATAGCTTCTTAAACTCGCTTTAACCGCGAGATACCGTACCACGGCTTCTTGCCATGAACGTTGGGGCTTAATCCCGAAATGATGTTCCCGGAACGCTTCCAGCCTGATTTTGGCTAGCAGTGCTTCGGCATCCTGACGGTTTTCTGTCCCAGCGCTTTGGCGTATTCTTTTGCCGTTTGGGAGCGTCGTGGCAATCCACCAGTAACGGGAATCTTGTCGTCGGTAGACGCCTTCTTGTGTTTGGGCCATATATGTTCCTCCTTAGCCCGCCCATGCTCGCGCTGCTTATAATCCTCTATCCAGGCATCTAAATCAACCCTGTCGTATAAACAACGGCGGCCCAGTTTGATAAAAGGAATATCCAGTTCAGCCAATAATGTCACGCCGATACCGAGATAGGCAGCGGCTTCTTGCTTGGACAAACAGCGAATTGCAGGCAAAGGCAGGCTAACTTTTTCCATTGTTAACGACCTTTTGCCTTGCGGTATTCTTTGGCGGCTTCCAGGGTTTCCAGGCGTTTTTGTTCTGCTTCAGACTGATTCAACAAGGTGTTAAATTCTTTTGCCCGCAAACGCACTTTTTCGAGAATATAAGCTTCAGCTGATAGCCCCATGAATAAACCACGCTCATGAAAGTATTTGAAGATATCCAGCATATAGCGGTCGATCCCGTCATCAAAATCAGTTAGGCTATGCTTGGCCATATAGGAAGCAATGGAACTGGCACCCAATGAGAATATACGGTTATCTTCAGGTATACGTGTTGCCTTGAATGATCGCGATAACGGTCCACCATCACCCGCCCAGTCAATTGAGGATATATAGCCCCATAACGGATGAATCGGCCAGCGTGCGCGTGTTTGGTCATCTGTATTGGGTAGCGTAAGGCGCAGCCACTCGGTTGCCGCGTAACTCCATAGCCCATTCAGATTGGCCATCACGCTATCCAAGCTGATTAAGCCATGCTGTGCCAGGACTTCACGCATGAATTGAAATTCAACGCGCCAGACGGGTTCATTCTCAGTCCTTCCAGCAGCTTTCCACAATGGCAGTAAATCAGTACGGCCACTGGTTTGGATTTCCAGCAATTTGTTATACAAACGGCAAGAAATATTACCGCCCATGCCAATCGACCAGCCGGTAAACTTTTCACTGACGGCATGCGCATTCATTTTTTTGGCGCGTGTCACCCAAGCCCGGCGATCCCAGGATTCCATGTTTTCACTGGATACGAAATCAGCACATAGATCAATACGGCTAACATGCGCCACGTCAGTCAATGTGCCCAGTTCATTTAGAATCTTACGCAACTGTTTTTCTGCATTACTCGGGGTAATACTGCATAGATACCGGGAAGACAATTTCACATACGCCATCGGGGTTTTCTTGCCCGATCTGGATATACTGATACGGAAAGCACCATCTTCCATGACAAATGGAAATATTGACGATCCTTTATCTTTAACCTCAAAGATGTGATCGCCAATAGCGTACTGAGCAAGTGCTTGTTGATCGGCTTCTGGATGTTGCGCCAGTAGTTTAAGCCGTGTTAACCGTTCTTGTACTTCGAAAAACAGTTCGCCTTGATAGGATAGATACAGACTATCAACCCCAAACCTTAAGAGCTTGAAGTATTCTGTATTATTGCAGTTATAGGGTACTGTGTTACTAGGCGGCGTACCCTTAGAAGATGATTTAGACTGAAGTAATGCTTCCGTCAAATTATTTTCCACTTCGCCATCACGCCACGCGGCCGCGCTCTCGCGCGTTGCGCCGCGTGGTGGCTCAGCGGATTGATTAAAACCTTTTGTTTTCTGAGACATTTATAAACTCCTAATCGTAGGCTGGCATGCGATTGCTTCCAGCAACGATTAAGGAATTTATGCGCCTAACGACAAAAAGTCGTCCACCTCAAATTTCAATTTCAGGTGGTTGTAAATTTCTTGGATTCTGTGAACTGTTTTCGGAGATTTTTTCGCGCACCAGGTGTATCAGGATACAGCTTAAGCTGATGCACGAGCAATTTTTCTAGCTGTGCATCTGACATTTGATTAAAACCAGATTCTCGAAGGATAAAAAAGGCATAACGCAAATCCTTGTAGGCTTCCCAATGTTTCTTTGAGGGGCCTTTCAGAGAGCTGCGCAAGTGAATGAAAAATTTTTTGTCATTTCTAATTTCTGCTTCTGAAATACGCAAAGCAAATGTTGGACAGGTAATGATAGAACGATCAATGCGCACCGCTTCAAAAAATGAATCATCGTTTCCTTCTCGTACTTCATCGACCAATGCATTCAACGTTCGATGAAACAGCATGATTGATAGAATATTACGTTGCAATGCTGTAAACAAGGCAATGACATCGTCAATTTCAAACAAGCCATTTAATCCACCCTTCCAGCTCTCATATTCTACATTTTGAAGCATGCTAAACGCGCCTTGAGCAGGATCATCGGATTGGGCGGCATTCTGCAATTCTTGGTGACACCCCAATGCGCAGATGAGAAGTGCCAACAATTCTTGGAATGACAATTCATAAGCATCAGCCCAATATAAACCCTCATCTAATATTTCATTGACTTTTTTGCCGGACGCGGAATTTAGAAGATCGGGCAACTCATTCATCTGGTTGCGAATACCTGGTAATTCAATCATAAGCTGCTTGAATTCTTCAAGTGTAAGATTGCCATATTCTTTTTTAGATTTCCCCATAATGCTTTCAATTCGAACGATACAGGCTAATAGCATATAAATGTGTTTTTATATCGGCAAAAAAATGTAAATATATATATAAATGACTGCGCTAAATAAACTTAGTTGAGATATTCAATTAAATATCTCGACAAACCCAGAAGGGTTTGATAAAAGAAAGGGGTAACTTAGTGTGACGAAAAAACATATAGAATTTTTTTTAGCTTTTCTGACCATCAGTGGCTTTTGTATAGCTTTTCCAGAAGCATACGAAAAGGTTCTTGAGACTTATTTTGGGAAAATTCCTGATGATTTTTACAGAGTAATATTTATCGGTGGAATACTGTTTCTAATAGCTGCTATCAGCATATTAATCCATGCTTTTTTTGCCCACCTAAGAGATATATTTCCTGATAATGAATATGATTGTAGTGTGGTTAGCTATAATGAAATCTCACAATTCCTCGAGTGTTGTAAGTACTTCATTGGTTGTTCTGAAAATGAACTACCCACAATAGAAAGAGTTCAGAGCTGGTATTTAAAGAACAAAAATATACTTTACTTCGTTAAAAAAAAGAAAAATCATCGATTCTGCAATTCTGAGAAAATTGTGGGGTGTTTCGGTATATTGCCTGTAACAATTGATACTGCAAAAAAACTTTCAACTAATTGCATTAAAGGAAATGAGTTCCAGCCTGAGAATGTTACAAAACCCACAGAGGCGCCTGCAGGATATTATATTGGAGTTGTCGCGGCAAACAACAATTCTAGGGACAAATATAATACTTTACTGTCAACTAAAGCGAATATTTTAGGTAAAATTGATAACCACAAAGTTCCAATATATACTAGGCCTATGACTGAGAAAGGTTTTCAATTAGTATGTAGACATAAATTTAAACCAGTCATACTGGACTTTTCCAGACGAAAAGATATTATTTACGAAAATAACTCTTATTGTTCAACTGAAAAAGGGTGGCCAAAGATGAAAACGCTAATTCAAAGATTAAATATATTTAAATTGGGGTTTTATGTTTTATCACATAGAGAGAGATTGGGAGTAGGCTTAAAAAACAGATGCTATGCAGGCATCGCAATCCTGAATGCTCGTGAGCGCGGTTCTAATGTATTAGATTACTATGGAATTCCATTTAACACGCTTAAAAATGCAGTTAAGATTAACAACAAAGCTAATCAACTATATCGAAACGTGATAATGTTTTTCCACTCCCTTAGACTTACATTTAGCTTAAAATAAGACGTTAGAACACTTGAGAATTTTAGTTAAAAGAATAATTGTAAATCAATTATAACAATCGCTTAGCGAAATCTTGGCTAAGCGATTTTCTTTTTCGATTTTGATGTAAAAAACTCGTAAATGGATAGCGAAATTTTTCCGGAGTAATTACAACTAATCAGTGATCTTGGTGCTTCAGCTTCGTTGTATATTTGAGACCAAACTTGACGCACTACAGTCGAATCGATTCATATGTTACGACTATTCTTTTTTTCTTCTATGTAACTCTCTTCTTTTGATCCCAATTATTCATCCAATCACAAACTTTGAAAAATAGACCCATCTCCAGCTACAAACAGCATTTTATAAATACGTGTTGCATAGTCATCGGTCATTCCGGATATATAATCACAAACCACCCTTGAACCATGATCACAATCATATTCTTTCTTGTAGGCTTTCCATTTTTCTATTGTAGGTTTTGGAAGCAATCTTTTGGGGTCTGAATGAATTGCTTCAAATATCGACATGATCATCTGCTGCCCTTTGAATTCGAGTATTTGTACAGGGTGACTTTTTATAACTTTTGAAACAACAAATTTCTTTATTATATCCAACGCCTTCTCATCTACTTTTGGTAATTTGACTTTGTATTTAAGCAATGGACTTTCAAACCCTTTTCTTTCTTCTACTTCCGCAGAAGTAATCAACCAATTAACAAGGCCACCAATCGCCTCTTTTCTATCGTAATAATGAGGGGCAAACAATTTATTTGATATTTCTTCAATATTCTCACCGTTAAATTTACTACCGATGCTTTTTAGTTTCGGTAAAACTTCATCATTCCACATATCCTTATTGACTAATTTCAAGGAAATCGCATCTTCAAGATCGTGTATGCCGTAAGCAATATCATCAGCCAAATCCATTATGCTTGTATCAAATGATTTGTATTTAGAATTATTGTGTTTTTCGCTATCACTAGACTCATCAACTTGGCAAAAACATTCTTTATCTTCATCTGAAAATGGAGACAAAATCCAATCTACTATTTTTTTATCTTCATCGAAATAACACTTTGGAGGTTTCCACTCATCAGCGACTATCTCTTTATGACTAGTAAATGGCCTATTTCTAAAATGTCTATCCGCATGTTTTTTAGAACGAACTTCAGTATAAATAGCTGGGTATTTTAAAACGCCCAGCATAGCTCTTCTTGTTAAATCCATCCCAAAGGATTCCGTATATTTGTCCAATTTTGCTAATATACGTAGCGTCTGGCCATTTCCTTCAAACCCACCGTGATCACGCATCATATAGTTGAGCGCTATCTCTCCTCCATGACCAAAAGGTGGATGTCCTAAATCATGCGCTAAACATATTGTAATAATTAAATCTAAAGTAGGAAGATAGCACTTCCAGGGGGTTGCTGAAGTTCCATCTTTAATGAGTTTCTGCACTATTCCGGATCCAATTTGTGCAACTTCCAATGAGTGAGTAAGACGCGTTCGATAAAAATCACTTTCACCAACACCCAATACTTGCGTTTTTGTTTGAAGTCGCCGAAACGAAGAGGAATGAATAATACGAGCACGATCCCGTTCGAAAGGATCCCTTATATCCTGCTGGCGTTGCTTTTCTTGACCAGATCGTCGTTGAACCCATAGATCCCCTTCCATGCATTACCCTCTTAAGTATTAATGAACTTCCATTACCAACAACTTTACAGGGCAGGTATTAGGTTTAACACTGCAACATTCACTACCTATTACACAACCTTTAACAAATTACGGCATTAGTCATTGTAACTTTAACTTACAATCTATTAGATATTGAATGTGCACAAAATCTTCGTTCTTGTATTTGGTAAGGACAGACTGGTTATGCCAGACAATTGAGGTAGGTCATGGGTAATACTTTCTCTAAAACAAAACGTGACAAAACTGACAATAATCAGCGTATCTTAGCGAGCATTGGCGGCAATAAAATCAATAAAAACAGTACTAAATTAGATCTGTTAATCCGTTGGTCCAGGGTTCGAATCTCTGACGGCCTACCAAATAAGACAAGGGATTAGCTAAACATGCTAGTCCCTTTTTTGTTGCCCTGGGGCGCTGTTGAGATAATTGCAGATAACAAACTACAAAAATGAACCTTCAACAGGTCGGGTGAATTGGCACCCGAGTTTATCCAGCTAGGCATGGCAGTTCCCAAAAATTCGGGCTGGAAGTTGGGCTAAAAATGGGAGGTTGATAATTGACGCAAGACCTTGTCGGTTGTGGATTCTCGCAAAAACCTACGGGGCTCTAGTGTCGTTTGTTTAAATGTACCCCATTTAGTACAAATGCCCTAATTCATTACAAAAAAATTAGTTTAATTGTCACATACATAATAGGATTAACCTCCCTTATCTTAACGCTGCTTTGATTCTAGAATGGCGTGAAATTAGCAATGCTATTTTTTCAACGTTAAACG
>BQJP01000074.1 GCA_021604765.1 Thermodesulfobacteriota bacterium | reverse complement strand
CACTGCTGTCGGTCCACTAAACAAAATCCCGCCAAGAAAAATTGGAGTGTTTGCAATCAGTACCCCTGCGATACCCATTACAAAATATTGTCCACCCAAACGAAGATCTCGTAAAAAGCCGTGAATATTCAAATATTTTAGTTGCACCAATTGTTTAACAGTAAGCGGTAACGAAAGTGCGGCGTATGCAAAAATATAATATTGAATAAAATTGCTTATATTGATTTGAGAATACGCTGTTGCTATGACTATTAAAGGTTCAATTACATAGATAACTACAAAAGAGTAATACTTGAGACCTTTAGCAAGCAAACTAAAACCATAAATAAGGGTGATCGCATGGCAGACTGCGGCGAAAACGAGCAAGTTCAAAATGGACGCATCAATAGGAATGTAGCGAATCAGAAAAGATTCGAACACGCTTACGATAACGAAAGAAGTGGCACCTAATATCCAGACGCTTAAAGTTAAGACATTTTTAAAATTTTCGGCTTGCTCAATATTTTCTGGAGCAGCATAAATCTTTACAATTAGGTTGTCTGCCCCCATTCGCAAGAATACGGAGAGAATCGCCACTAGACTCAATGTGATGAATATCTGTCCTGCGTAAACAGTGTCCTCCAAGTTTCTTATCATTAGAATAGAAAGCACTAAAAGCAAAGCTCCGACCAGCCTAAGTGAGGTCAGGACAAGAAAATTATATTGCATAAAGCTCAACTAATCTTAAAGTAATCCACATTGGATTCATATTTCTTCAGTTCATCGCCCAGCTCCTTTCTTAAAAGGTCAAGAGACTTAGGATTGATATAAGGTGACCCCTCTGCCTTGAATGCTAGCTTTTTAAAAAAATTATAAAGTCTATCTGAGAATAAAATTCGAGGTAAACTACGAAGCTTTTCCGATTTATAGAGTAGAGCGAAGATAGCATTTCTAGGTAACTTTCTCTTGTTCGAATAAATGTCGTGGGCTGGAAAGCCTTCTTCATTGATCTTAAGAAACTCAGCAAGTTTCTTACGCACAAATCCTTGATCACTCATCCATTCCTGCCGAATTATCAAAATATTTTCATCTGGAAAATATTTTCTATACTTCGCAATATTTATTGAATACTGACTCACTTTAATATACTGGTGATAGAATTCGCTGAACCAAACTTTGTCTCTAATAAATTCTTCAACTTCTATATCTACCAATCCTAATCGACGATCCATAAAATAGTGTGACAATGCTCGTTCAACCGGGTTGCGAAGTGCAATAATTATCTTTGCATTTGAGTTATGTTCATAAAGACGTTCAGCAACAACTTCGTGCTGCAAATATGAAATAGAGCAATCTCCTTTTAACTGATCTGTAGAACAGCCAGCATAGAGATCGTAATAAGCGCTTTCACTCATTTCTGGTAACCCGCCGAACATTCTAGTCGACCTGAGGATATCTTGGGAAAAATAGTTAATCTCCTTTTTATCCGGCACATAAATAGCTGGATGTACAGATAAAATTTTGTGTAAAGTAGTAGTGCATGACTTAGCCGCACCCACCAAGAAAAAATCAATTTTATTATTCATGTCGATACCACTTTCCATATTGAATTTATCCAGTTTGAACGCCTCAGCAAGGATAAATTATTTCTTTGCTATTATAAATATAGTATCTGACAATGAAGGGATGATATTACTTGTGAAGGTTGAAACCCTTTTCCCATATGAATTCTTATATTTTATAGTTACATTTTTAAATAGCGCGTCACCCAGCAAATGGGTTAATTCGTTTGCAGTATACTCCCTGTAGTGACGCATATAGAAGGGCACATCAAAATAACCGCAGCCACTTTCTGCTTTATCTATACTAGGCCAACCTATCCCGTGGCCTAACATTAAGTTAATTCTATTTTTTAGTTTGGTAATGTTTGGAGTAGATAGTATGAAATAACCTCCCGGCCTTAAGACTCTTCTTATTTCTTCAAACAAGTGAGGAACATTCGTCATATGTTCTACTACTTCAAATAACGTAATGACATCAAATGAATTGTCTTTGTATGGCAATGACTCAGTATCAATATCACATTCAACAGCTTCAATTTTTAATTCTGAAAAACGTAAAGTAATCGTTTCACTTTGCCATTGCCCAACTATTGAAACATTAGGAGTAATTTCATTTTTTATAATACTAGTAATATGTCCTGGCTCTCCTCCAACATCAAGAAGGAGGTCATTTGAGTTTAGATACTCACATAAAAACTTATAAGTATATAGATACCTCCTATTGTGAATAGTAAAATAATGATCCTCATTTTTAATATGTTTCCCTTCATATTTTATTGGGTAATAAGGTAATTTTAGTACCTCATTCAACAATATTTCATGGGTATATTCCTTGAACATCATTACTCTCTTTATTATTAAAAAATTAAATGCCTTTTATCCATGGAATTGTCATAACCTTCACCGTCTTCCATACTAATATAACTTCAATTATATTTTGCAACAACACTGCTATTTAAGAGCCAACTGCAACACTAATCATTCAATAGCTAGGTATTAGCAGTAAGTGAAATATTTTTCCGAGTATAGTACAAAAAAGAAAAATATTGCGCATCAATTTTTCATTCCCCGACATAATTCGCAAATACCCGACAGAGCAAATAGTGAGCGGCTGAATAAATTTTACATTATCCAATAAAACTTGACTCAACCTAGGTACTAAAAAATAAAGCAGCACAGAAATATTGTTGCTCTAAAGAAAAGCTACAGTGTAGCCTCTTGCTAAACGCCCAATACTTCACTGGGCTGATCAAAAGCAATGTTGATTGCTATAAATTTCACCATGGAATTTTCCATTCCAACCCTGCCAAGAACAGCACTAGTAAGGACAATGGTAAAGGCCAAGTAAAAAACACTCGAACCTTCAGCTCCTAACAATCTAGCAAGCACTACATTCAGAATAAATGCAAGACTGCGGCACATACCTTTAAAGCAAAAGCGCTACTGTCCCATTGATAAGCTCAAGCATAAGTTTATCAAAGCGGGAGAGTTAATCATCAAGATTAAAAGACATAAACGTATTTAATTATAATTCTTGTTCAACCATTCTCTATAGCTACCATCCATGACTTTACGCCACCATCTCTCATTATCAAGATACCACTGTATTGTCTGTCTGATACCTGTCTCAAATGTCTCTTCTGGTTTATACCCTAATTCTGACATAATCTTACTGGCATCAATCGCATATCTTCGATCATGCCCAAGACGATCTGTAACGTAGCTAACCAATCGATTGTGAGGTGCACCTTTTGGATCATGCTGATCCATGAGTTCACAAATTAGAATGACAATATCAATGTTTGTCCACTCGTTATTGCCACCAATATTATATGTGTTATCAGACTCTCCATTTCTAATAATAAGATCAATGCCACGGTTATGATCATTAACATAAAGCCAGTCTCGAATCTGTTTTCCATCCCCATAGATGGGCAATAATTTTCCATCTATGCAATTGGCTATTACCAAAGGAATCAACTTTTCAGGAAACTGATAAGGACCGTAGTTATTTGAGCAATTACTAATGGTTGTATTTAGACCATAGGTATGGTGATAACTTCGAACAATATGATCTGATGATGCTTTGCTCGCAGCGTAAGGCGAGTTTGGTTTGTATTGATGTTGTTCGGTAAATGCAGGTGCAGCTGGTTCCAAGGTTCCATAAACTTCATCAGTCGATACATGGTGGAATCGATGATCCTTTTCACCTCCATCTAACCATATTTTTTTCGCTGCCTTTAGTAAAGAGTGGGTGCCTTCAATATTAGTTTTAAGGAAAGCATCAGGACCATGTATAGACCGATCAACATGGGATTCTGCGGCAAAATGCACAATAGTATCGATTTGTTCTCCATCTAGTAGTTTTCCAACTAAATCAGAATCCAAAATATCACCATGTATAAATTTAAACTGGGGGTTCTTTTCAGCAGTAGTTAAATTCGCACGATTACCTGCATAGGTTAAGGCATCAAGCACAATTATTCTCTCATTAGGGTATTTCTCAAGCCAATAATGGACAAAGTTACTACCAATAAAACCAGCGCCGCCGGTCACTAAGATAGTTTTTGGATTATGCTTCACTGTTTTTCCAATCATTTAAAATACTATTTAACCCAAAATACCAATTTGGTTGTTTTATTCCCAACTCCTTCTGAATTTTATCGCAATTCAACACAGAGTTTTTCGGCCGTTTAGCTGAGGTAGGATAATTTTCAGTTGATATAGTACTTAAGTTTGGTGTCTGTTTTAGTAAATTTTCTTGTGCTGATTGTTCAAATATTATTTTTGCAAACTCAAACCAGTTTGTATTAGGTGTTCCAGTGTAATGATACAACCCCCAATTGATAGCATTCCCTTGTAGGTAGTCACTTGTGATATCGAGTAAAACACGTGCTATATCACCTGCCCATGTTGGTGCTCCAAATTGATCAGCAACAACACCTAATGTGTCACGCTCAGTTGCCATTCGCAACATGGTTTTCGGAAAAGACTGTCCACTGGCACTAAACACCCAGCTTGTACGTAGAATGAGATACTGCTGCAGTATTTTTCGTATTGCTTCTTCACCTTCCAATTTACTTTTTCCATAAATACTCGTCGGGGCAGGTTTGTCAGTTTCCTTATATGGCTCGTCTTTATCCCCATTGAAAACATAATCTGTAGAAATGTGTAGTAAAGGAATACCTGCATTCTTGCAAGCTTGAGCTAAATTTGCAGAACCTTCTCTATTAACTGAAAATGCTCTGTCGGTCTCTTCTTCTGCTTTATCGACTGCTGTGTAGGCAGCAGCATTAATTACTATTGAAGATTTATTTTTTTTTATAACTCTTTCTATATTATCGAGTTGTGTAATATCCAGTTCTTTTTTATCTGTCGCAACCACAATTATATTTCGTTGCTGTGCCAATCGTCTTATTTCAGTACCAACTTGTCCTCTTGAACCTGTGACTAGAATTGATTTCATAACCTCCCCTGACAGAATCCTTTAATATTTGGGTAATTTATCTGGATCTTGCTTTGCTAGAGTGGGGTTATATTTATCTTTATCAGAAAGCGTCACATCCGTTATAGGCCATTGAATACTAATTCCCGGATCGTTCCATATAATCCCTTGTTCAGATTGAGGGTGATAATAGTCAGTGCACATGTAAAGAAAGTCTGCAGTCTCTGAAAGGACAACATAACCATGAGCAAAATTCGGAGGCACATAGATCATTCTCATATTCTTTTCATCAAGCGTAGTCCCGTACCATTGCCCGAATGTCGGCGAACCCATTCTTATATCAACAGCAACATCGAAAACCTTGCCGCTAGTGACTCGAACTAACTTGCCTTGAGGTTGATTTAACTGATAATGGAGACCACGTAAAACACCTTTTGATGATCGTGAATGATTATGTTGGACAAATTTTTCGGTGATGCCTGCTTCTATAAATTCTTTTTCGCGAAATGTTTCGAGAAAAAAACCTCTTTCATCACCAAAAACCTCAGGTTCTAAAACGACAACACTATTCAATGATGTTTCTATGAACTTCACTTTGTATGTCCAGATTTTAATACTTCTAACAAATATAACCCGTAGTCACTGTTGTTATATGTATTTGCTAGTGTCAGCAATTCTTCTTCACCGATATAAGCCATTCTATAGGCAATTTCTTCAGGACAGGCAATCTTTAAGTTTTGGCGCTCTTCTACCACTTGTATAAAATTCGAAGCTGACAACAAAGAAGCATGTGTACCCGTATCGAGCCATGCAAAACCTCTTCCTAGTACTTCAGCTCTGAGTTCAGATCTTTCCATATATATCTTATTAACATCAGTGATTTCTAACTCACCACGAGAGGAGGGCTTTATCTGTTTTGCGATATCGATAACATTGTTATCATAGAAATATAAACCCGTAACAGCGAAATTACTTTCAGGTTTTTTTGGTTTTTCTTCTAAACCAACAACCTTATTATCTTTATCAAATGTAACAACACCATAACGTTCAGGATCTTTAACGTAATAAGCAAATATTGTTGCACCTTTTACTCTTTCAACGGCTCCCTGTAATAGTTTAGCCAAGCCCTGACCAAAAAATAT
Source organism: Thermodesulfobacteriota bacterium (assembly GCA_021604765.1). Lineage (GTDB taxonomy): Bacteria > Desulfobacterota_D > UBA1144 > Nemesobacterales > UBA2774 > CR02bin9. The sequence continues at coordinate 1,829 of BQJP01000074.1, read as the reverse complement.
ATTATCGCCTAAAACAAGGCTTACAGCGTCATTCCCAATAAATTTTTCACCCAGAATGAATGCCTGAGCAAGACCATCTGGGTTTGCTTGAACAGTGTAGCTAAGTTCAATACCCCACTGACTGCCATCACCTAATAATGTTTTAAATGCACCTTGATCATTTGGAGTTGTAATAATGAGTATCTCCCTGATCCCTGCCAGCATAAGCACAGATAGAGGATAGTAAATCATCGGTTTATCATAGACAGGCATGAGCTGTTTACTGACAGAAAGTGTCAATGGGTAGAGACGAGAACCTGAGCCGCCAGCGAGTATAATTCCTTTCATGAATACAAATCTAATCTATTAATAGTTTCTCTGGATAATACACGATTATGAAAATAAATTTATAAACATAACCTGCACTTTAATAAGCATTTTCCCCTACAAAACCATACATTATGGTTAAGAAGATTATTTTGATATCGAGCAATAATGACCAGTTATTAATATACCAAAGGTCATGTTCGACCCGTTTTTCCATTTTATCCAAGGTGTCGGTCTCACCACGCCAACCATTGATCTGCGCCCAGCCGGTAATACCAGGCTTAATCGTGTGACGTAGTGTATAGCCAAAGATCTCCTTTCTATATTGTTCGTTGTGTGCAACGGCATGGGGTCTGGGGCCAACTATTGACATCTTGCCCTGCAATACATTTATGAATTGAGGTAGTTCATCGAGTGATGTTTTTCGTAAGAGCTTTCCGAGTTTGGTTAGACGTGTGTCGTTCTTTTCTACTTGCTTTATATCCTTGTCGTTTTCATTGACATGCATTGTTCGAAACTTCCAAATGCGAATCTCATTACCTGAAAGACCGTATCGTTTTTGTTTAAAAATTACCGGGCCCTTCGACGTGAGTTTTATTAATATTGCTATGATAAGCATGGGTACGGCAATACACATCATGATTAGGCTAGCCAGAATGATGTCCTCTGCGCGTTTTATCCATCCATCAATATCATTAAAAGGTCGATCATGAATACTTAAGAAAGGAATATTACCCATATAGCCCCAACGGGTATGTAACAGACCAGAAATAAATAAATCAGGGACGATATAGGTAATCGCTGTGGTATCTGAAAGTTGCCCTACAAGACTACTAATCGTAGTTTCATACGACATCGGTAATGCGATAAAGATAATGTCGAATTCATTATTTTTTGCACGATTTACGACATCCATTGTGTTGCCTATGACTTTGATTTTATTTCCGGAGAGGGGCTGGGATCCATCAGAAAAGTCATCGTCAAAGTAACCTACTATATTTATTCCGAGCCAGGATAACCTTTCTAATTCCTTCGCTACCTGAATCGCCTGTTCGCCCGCACCTATAATCGCAACAGTTCGGGTATTCCTTCCCCTAGTTCGAATTTTATGTAATATCTTTCGTATCGTAATTCGTAAAAACGATAATAAAACTGGTGTAATAAAGATCCATGTCAGCAATATTCTTCTTGAATAGATAGATGATGTCTTGGTTGCATAAGCCAAGATCAACAAACCGAATACAACCCAAAACCAGGTGACAAAGACTTGTGATATCTCTTGTCGCAGATAGGAAAAACGCCATGAACCATACAAACCTGATATTTCAGATGCCAAAATAAATAAGATCATAGCTGCGAATGTCGCTATGGTATAGAAGTCACTCCATGGAATGATAAAGAGCCATGTTAGCGCCCAAAGACCGCCACCAACAATTAAAATATCCGCGCCTCTGAACACCGCAGCCATTAAACTACTGTAAGGTCGAATTAATCCTTTATTTTGATTTGCCATTACTTATTGC
>BQJP01000073.1 GCA_021604765.1 Thermodesulfobacteriota bacterium | reverse complement strand
TTAATCTCCTCAGATTTTGCTTTATAATGAACCATATTAACACAAAGCAACCATTTACACACAGTATACTATGTGCCAAACTGTTAGGCGATATAGTTTCAAATAGGTATTTATGAAGATTCTGATATACACACATGAATTTCCACCATTTCTTGGCGGTCTTGCCACTACAAGCTTTAAACTCTCAAATGGTATGGCCGAATCTGAAATGGATGTTGTTGTTCTAGCCCCGGCTTACTCATCAGACGATGGGGATGTTGATAAAAAATTACGGTGCCGAGTGATAAGGGTTCCTGGACTTGGAAAAAAGTGGATAAAAAAGATTCCGCTTCTTGGAACAATTGTAGGCTGGATATATCTACTCAAAACTCTGAAAAACGAGAATCCTGATTCTGTGCTCTATATAACAGAAGAAGCAGAGGTCGTCGGTGGGCTTTTGCCTAACTTCAAGTTTAAACCAATTGTTCGCATTGCGGGCTCTGGTATCACTACATGTTTTTATGGGAAAAATTTTTTCAAGCGGTTATTGCGGTACCCAATGAAGAGACTTTATGATAACGCAGCTATGATTATAGCCGTAAGCAATAATACCAAAGATCTAGTAGAGAGTGTTGGAGTTCCTGAAGAACACATTGAGGTTGTATATAACGGTGTTGAGGACTATATGCTTTCAAAAGAACCAGATGTCTCCGCTATTAATAAAATAAGAAAAAAATATGACATTAAGGATGAAGATAAAATCCTTTTAACAGTTGCACGTGTTCTACCACGAAAGGGGCAGGACATGGTTATCAAAGCATTGCCATTGGTTCTTGAAGAATTTTCAAATTTGAAATATTTGATCGTTGGCGAAGGTAGATACAAAGATAAGTTTGCAGAACTTGCTCAGGAGCTGGGAGTAAGTGAGAACGTGATTTTTACTGGGGGTATTAAACACGAAGAGGCTGTTAATTTTATTGACCTATCAGATATTTTTATCATGCCCAATAGATACTGGAATAATAAGATAGAAGGTCTCCCTAATGCTCTAATTGAAGCAAGCGCTCGTGGCAAACCTCTTATAGCAGGTGACCACGGTGGTTCAAAGGAAGCAGTCAGAAATAACCAAACAGGATTACTTGTCGACCCTGAGAGTGTAGAAGACGTGGCTCAGGCAATTACCGCGATTTTAAAAGATGATGATTTGGCTATGAAGATGGGTGCATCTGGAAGGGAGCATATTAGAAAGTTTCACACAGAAGAAGGGATGATTGCCAATTATATCTCAGCTATAAATAAGGTAGCCCAATAAAATTGGATTATAATACAGGCTCGTTACAATGAGCGATTCAAATAAAACACAAAAGAAACTCTTTAAGAACGCATACTGGCTCTTTGGTGGGAAGTCCGCTTCGGGCATATTCACCGCAATCCAAACCGTAATTGTTGCAAGAATGCTTGGTGTTAGCGACTATGGATTGCTGACTCTAGTTATAGCCTATATTTCAGTTCTCAATATGTTTTTTGACCTCAAAGTTTGGGAGACTGCCACTAAGTATATAGGCACATATTTAGAACAAGGCGAGACCGATAAAACCCGCTCCATGATTAAGCTCTCATACATTTTAGATATCGGAAGTGGCATTATTGCATTTATAATAGCAATCCTCAGTGCTAAGCTTATTAGCACATATATTATTCATACTCCTGATGCGTATGTCCTTATTTGGATATTTTCTATAAGCCTTTTTATTGATACCGCAAATTCTACATCCGACGCAATTCTAAGGGTTTTTGATAGGTTCAAGAACATTGCATTCATAAATTCTTTTCAAAAGTTGTTCAGGCTCCTTGTAGTAGTGGGTTTATTGTTTGCCGGTTTCGGAATAAAAGGAGTGTTGTACGGCTTCATACTCGCAAGCTTTATTGGTTTTATAATCAGAATGTGGATTGTGGTAAAAACTCTAAAGGATAATCATCTCGAAGGTTGGCTGAGTGCTGATATCGGCCTCATAAAAAATCAGTGGAAAGGTATTCTATGGTTCTTAGGTAATACGAGCTTTATTGCTACTCTTAAAACTGGTAATGAAAGATATCTAGGAGTAATGATACTTGGTTATTTTGCTGGAAAAGATGCTGTAGCTTATTACAAAATTGCAAGCACCGTTGCCTCACTTGCAAACAAAGTAGTGGACCCACTCTATGAAGCTATTTATCCAGAGCTTGTGAAATTTACCAGCTCAAACGCGATTAAAGATTTTAAGAAAATGATTAAGAGCACGACTAAAAGTTTAGCCTTAATCATAGTTCCTCTTACTGCCATAATTATAATATTTGCCGAGCCTATTGTCAGACTAATTTTTGGAACTGAATACGTTCCCGCAACTAATGCTCTTAGAATCCTTGCTGTAGCTGTTCTAATTGTTAGATTCACCTTCTGGTTAAACCCGGCTCTATTGGCTATGGGAAGACCCGGACTTAGGACGATTTTAGGTTTAATTACTACTGCTTTTTACTTAATTCTGATGTTTATTCTTGTACCACCTTATTCTTATTTCGGAGCCGCTTTCGCTTTTCTAGGATATGCATTGCTTCGCTCTGGCCTGGCTTTGAAGTTCTTTAATGACGCTCTAAAAGCTGAAAAAAAGAGAATTAAAGAATCTTGAATCTTTATAATCTTAATGTGAGTTTATATCTTTTGAATGTTAAACGCCCATAAGATATATTATCCCATTGTATATATTGAATAATTTAGTCACATCAGAGGTTCTAATTGTTAATATCAAGATCTAAAAAGTTTTTATTTGTTCACATTCAAAAAACTGCCGACAGGAGTTTTGATAAAACTCTAATAGCTAGAGACTAAAAAAATGAATCCATTATCAGCCTTCAGAGTCGCATACCGCGCTATAGCTTCCAACAAAATCCGCTCAATTCTTACAACATTGGGAATCATTATTGGTGTAGCAGCGGTAATTAGCCTGGTAGCGGTCACTCAGGGCGCAGAGAAAATGATCGAAGATCAATTAACTAGTTTGGGCGGAAGTTCTTTTCTGGTTAAAACGGGAAAAAGGGGTGTAGGTTCGGGCTCTCAACAAAAAGCATATGTGTTGACGCCGCAAGATGCTGAAGCAATAAAAGAGTTGGACATGGTAACTAGTGTCTCCCCCTTGATAGATTTGGGCCAGCAGATTATCTTTGGGAATCAGGACTGGTTCACTTTGGTAATTGGAGTAGGCCCTGATTTTATAAACATAAATGACTGGTACACGGACAAAGGCAACTTTTTTAATAATCAGGATGTATCCGAGAGAGCAAGAGTTTGCGTTCTAGGTAAAACAGTGGCTTCCAATCTCTTTGGCCCTCAAAATCCAATTGGCCAGACGGTTAGAATAAATAAAAACATATTTACTGTAATTGGAGTGATGAGTTCTCTTGGGCAAACGTCAGGCGGAAGAGACCAAGACGATGTTGTCTTAATCCCATTCTCTACATTTCAGAGATACATAAAAGCCATAGATCAGGTGGAAAGCATCTCTGTTTCAGTGAGATCATCAGAGGATATACCAATTGCTGAGACACAAATCATTAATCTTTTAAGAGAACGTCATCGATATGGGGTAGATGAGGAAGATGACTTTTATATCAAAAGCCAGCTAAGCATAATAAGCAGGATATTTGCAATATCTAAGATCATGACAATCCTTTTGGCTAGCGTGGCCTCTATTTCTCTAATTGTAGGAGGAATCGGGATTATGAATATTATGCTTGTTTCCGTCGGTGAAAGAACTCGGGAGATCGGCATACGCATGGCAGTCGGCGCTAAGCAAAGAGATATTCTTGCACAGTTCCTAATAGAGTCAGTTCTGCTGTCGCTTGCGGGAGGAACGATTGGGGTTTTGATTGGTATAATCGGTTCACAAATTGCTTCCCATTTTACAAGCTGGCCAGTTGTAATTTCCTTCAGTGCCACACTTCTGGCATTTAGTGTTGCAGCAGTTATCGGGATATTCTTTGGAATATACCCAGCCCGTAAAGCCTCTCAGCTAGATCCTATTGAGGCGCTAAGGTATGAATAAGTATCTAAAAAGAATTCTTCTATTATTTTTATCGCTAATTTTTGCATTATTGGTTGCAGAGGGGCTGACAAGACTCTTTTTTGATCCCATTGATTTTCTCAAGCCAAAAACACTCACTGATGAAGTATTGAGATATAAGATCGAGCCCAATTCAGGTGCCCATGATTCATGGGGATATAGAAACAAGAGAGTTCCACAGTCAGCTGAAATAGTTACAGTTGGCGACTCTCACACCTATGGGATTAGCGCCACGGCATCCAATTCTTGGCCGATAAGCTTACAAGGTATCTCTGGTAAAGAGGTTTATAATTTAGGACTTGGAGGATATGGTCCAGCAGAATATTTTTACATAATGCAACAAAATGCGCTTCAGTTAAATCCGGAAATGATAATTGCTGGTCTATATCTTGGAAATGATTTGAAGGATACTTTTAATGCTGTTTATTCTATTCCAATTTGGGAAAATTTGAGAAGCTTGGATATTAGCTACTCATTTGATGATCAAGAAAATGATAAAGATTTGGATTCTGCTGGATTTACTGATTGGCTATCAGGCAATAGTGTGTTGTACAGAATTGTTAGCTCTTCCTATATAGGTGATAACCTCAGGCAACAAAGAAGGCTTAGTAAGGGCGAAGATATACCCATGCTCAATGTCCCGGAAAATGGAATTAATACCGGCTTTACTCCAGATAGAAGACTTAAAGGTTTAGATTTGAGCAATGCTGAAGTTAGAGAAGGGCTTAGATTGACTCTAGAGCTTTTTAATAACATGAATGAGCTGGCTAAAGTAAAAGATGTTGGCTTTTTAGTTGTAATTATTCCAACCAAGGAAATGGTCTTTGCAGAGTTAATAAAAAAAAGCTCTGAATTGTCTGCTAATGTTAAGTTAAACATTCTTATACAAAATGAAGAAGTGGTCTCTAAGTTGATAAAAAGGTATTTTGAGGATCATGGCATTTCATATATTGAAGTTTTGGAGCCGTTAAGAAACGCGGCAGGAAGTGAGCAAATATATCCCAATAATTTCGGCGGTCATTCCAATAAAAATGGATATCGGATCATTGCTGAAACTATAAATCAATATCTTGAATCTAAGCCTACTCAATAGATCATATATTTGCGCGCTGTTTACATACTTGAAATCAACTTTTATAATTTCCCTTCTCAATCGCTATGGAAAATATATCAGGGACTAAAATTAAGATATGCGGGATAACCAATATGGAGGATGCCCAGGTAGCTGCCAACTATGGAGCAGATGCGCTGGGTTTTATATTCTATAACCAAAGCAAAAGATACGTAGAGCCGGAAGTTGTAAAGACCATAATTACCCAATTGCCCCCGTTTATTAAGACAGTTGGAGTTTTTGTAAATCAGAGTTTAGAAGAAATTATAAAGATACGGCAAGAGACCGGTATTGATGTAGCTCAGTTACATGGAGATGAAACTGTGGAGTTCTGCCGCTCGATCCCGTTCAGAAACATAAAAGTAGTAAGAGTCAAGGACAAATCTGATCTTAACGAAGTTGCGCAATATACTGATCAGGCTATCCTTTTTGATACTTATTCTGATGAAGAATACGGCGGTACTGGAAGAAGTTTTGATTGGGAGATATTAAAAGGCTTATCATTACCCACTAAGATTATTCTTTCCGGTGGACTTACTCCAGATAATGTCTCAGAAGCTGTTAAAATTGTAAGACCTTATGCTGTTGATGTGAGTAGCGGGGTTGAGGACAAACCAGGGAAGAAAGATCATATGAAAATAAAAAGATTCATTGAGGCGATAAAAAATGGACACTAAGACATTATTACCTGACCAGATGGGACATTACGGTGTATTCGGGGGCAGATACGTTTCCGAAACCCTTATGCCTGCTATTCTACAACTGGAAGAAGCATATAAGGAGATCAAAGATGATCCCAAATTTCATGAAGAGCTGAACTACTATCTCAAAGAATATGTAGGGCGTCCAACTCCTCTTTATTTTGCTCAAAGAATGACTGAAAAACTTGGTGGAGCAAAGATTTATCTAAAGCGTGAAGATTTGGCCCATACTGGTGCACATAAGATTAATAATACAATTGGTCAAGCAATTTTAGCTGCAAGAATGGGCAAAAAAAGAATCATCGCTGAAACAGGAGCAGGTCAACACGGAGTAGCAACTGCTACAGTGGCGGCACTACTAAATATGGAATGTGAAATATTCATGGGCAGCGAAGACACTAAACGTCAGTCACTGAATGTTTTGCGCATGAAGCTCCTTGGCGCCAGAGTGAGGGAAGTAACTCAGGGTACTCAGACCCTCAAAGATGCTATGAACGAAGCAATGAGGGATTGGATTACAAATGTAAGAGATACCTTTTATATAATAGGTAGTGTTGCTGGTCCTCACCCATATCCCATGATGGTTAGGGATTTTCAATCGGTTATAGGTAAAGAGGCGAGAGAACAAATATTAGAAAAAGAAAACAGCCTTCCAGATTTGCTTATTGCTTGTGTGGGAGGAGGCTCAAATGCAATGGGGCTCTTCTATCCATTTCTTAAAGACGAAGGAGTTAAAATCACTGGTGTTGAAGCAGCAGGGGTTGGAGTAGATAAAGGCCTTCATGCTGCAACTATTTCTGCTGGTAGCGTAGGTGTACTGCATGGTAGCAAAACCTATCTTCTCCAAGACGATGATGGCCAGATTAAGGGCACTCATTCTATTGCAGCAGGACTCGACTACCCAGGAGTGGGTCCCGAGCATTCATTTTTGAATGACTCCGGACGTGTTAACTATACAAATGTTACTGATGGAGAAGCACTAGAGGGGTTTAAATTCATATCAGAAGTAGAGGGGATAATACCGGCACTAGAGACATCTCATGCTGTTGCTTATGCTATGAAAATTGCACCAACAATGTCCAAAGATTCTACTATGATTATTTGCTTATCAGGTAGAGGAGACAAAGATATAAACACAATAGCCGAACTTATGGAGAGCGAGGCTTCTCAATAACAGTAATATGGTCTGAATTTTAGACTGATCTTCGCCTTATGGTCAGTCTTGACATTGGGTATAGAGGTGTTAGAGTTTGACCGAAGTGTCTATAGCAGGGGTTGGAGCACTCAGTAGTTTCATACAGTAATACCTATCTGGAAATAGGGCCTAAAATGGATAAAATCTACGATTTGATACATGTTACGGACGGCCTTTTTCACTATAAATAAACACGACAAAAAATCTCATGAATAGAATAACGAATAAGTTCAATGAACTTAACGAAAAGAATAGAATTGCATTAGTTACATATATTACAGCAGGTGATCCTTCACTTGAAGTGAGCGAAGATATTGTTCTTCAGCTCGAGGAAAGCGGGGCAGATATTATAGAGCTTGGAGTTCCATTTTCTGATCCTATGGCTGACGGTCCTGCCATACAGTTAGCATCAGAAAGGGCTCTTGAATCAGGGACCACTCTGCGTGGTGTATTGAACACTGTAAAGAATATAAGAAAAACTTCCCAAGTTCCTATTATCTTATTTGGTTATTACAATCCGTTTTTCCACTATGGGTTAGAAAAATTGGCAAAAGATGCTGCGGAGGCAGGTGCAGATGGTATTCTGGTTGTAGATTTGCCGCCTGAAGAAGCCCCTGAGTTTAAAGTACACACGGATAAAGCAGGACTAAATCTTGTTTTTCTCTTGGCACCTACGAGTACTACAGAAAGGGTGGAGCTAATTGCCGATAATGCCAGCGGATTTGTTTACTTAGTTTCAGTTACCGGTGTAACGGGTGTCAGACCTGATATGAACTATTCATTAGATGATCTGGCCAATCAAATTAAAAGAACGACAGGGCTTCCTGTAGGAGTAGGATTTGGAGTTTCTTCTCCAGAGCAGGTCGAAGAAATAGCAGAATATGGGGATGCTGTAATCGTTGGAAGCGCAATTGTAAGAATAATAGAGCAGCACGGAAGCAATAAAGATATTCTTCTTAAGGAACTTTCAGGTTTTATTGGTGGTTTAAGTGGGGCGTGTAACAAGCCAGAATTAAGACAGAAAGAAAAGGCAAAGTAACATATGCAGAAAGAGCTTAAACGATATCTTTTTATAGGAGATTTTGATTCTCTCCTTCTTGGACTTTTTTCTAAACGAGGCGAAGTAATATGGGTGAGTTCCTTGGACGAAGCGTTG
>BQJP01000072.1 GCA_021604765.1 Thermodesulfobacteriota bacterium | reverse complement strand
TGCGGGTACTTTTTGGAAGGAGCATGTTGTAGAGGATTTATATTTTCTCAGAGCTATTTTACTAGCTAAACGATGGGACTTGATGATTAATAACTTAGCTAAGGGGGCCTAATTTTTGGGGACAAATCCCAACTGCACCCTCCTATTTCGTTCTATTTCTACGATTGGTTTTGCGTTGGACGTCAAAAAGTATGGTAGCAGAAATTGGGGTCGACTTTTAGTCTTGGGTATTATAGGTGCAATTGTATCATTCATTCTTATTTGGAATCCACTTTTTGCAGGAATGAGTATTATTATATTAGTAGCCTTAAACTTCTTGTTTGCGGGACTATTTAATATATTTTTCTCGCTACAATTGAGAGTATTACATAGATCTTCTAAAAAAATATCGGCTGAATTAGTGAAACGTTATGATGATCTTATGCTCGAAATCCGGAAAGAGTGGGATGATTAGCAAAGGAATAAAAAATAATTTAATTCCACGGTATTTTACCAGTTCCGAAAGGTAGTACCATTTTTGACCGATTTTGGTGGTGAGCCCTTTCCGGAAGAACAATTTATTGATTCAAGAAGCCAAGTAAAAAGTAAAAAATTATGAACAAAATATTAGGGCTGCATCACATCACGGCCATTGCAGGCGATGCGCAGCGCAATTACGACTTTTATACCAAAACCCTCGGAGTTCGCCTGGTCAAAAAAACCGTTAATTTTGACGATCCCCAAACCTACCATTTCTACTTTGGAAACGAGGTAGGCACTCCCGGAACCATCCTTACCTTCTTCCCCTGGACAAATGTCAGGCAAGGAAAGACCGGTGCGGGTATGGCCACAGAAATCGGCTATTCCGTACCCAAAGGAAGCTTGGATTTCTGGAAAGTTCGTTTTGAAAAAGGCAATATCCGTCACGAAGCCCTCAGTGAACGGTTCGGAGAAAAATACATTGCTTTTCAGGACCCTGACGGATTGTGGCTCCATTTGATCGAAGCGAAACAAAAAGATAAGCGAAAAGGCTGGGAAACGGCTGAAATAAAAGCCGATGTTGCGCTCAAAGGATTTCACACGGTTACATTGACCCTGAATGACATCAAAGCCACTGCTGCGATCCTAACCGAAGTATTCGGTTACAAACAGATAGAACGGGAAGACAATTTATACCGCTATCAAACCGATGCGGTAGAAAATGCTGCGATAGTAGATCTATTGGAAATGCCACAAGCCCAAAGAGGCGTAAATGCAGGGGGCACTAATCATCATGTGGCTTTTCGGGTAAAAAATGAAGATGTCTTGTATGGGCATTACACTGGCACCTCAAAACACTATGAAAAAAAGAAAGTGGGTCTTATTAATTTCGATTCTCACTTTGACATTAGAAAACCAGAAAGCAGTGGTGTCAGTTCTGGTACGGGATTTTACCAAGTGGCCACTGACTGTCAGAACAAAGGGAAAGATTTCTTGTATTTGGCCCTTGGAATACAACGTTCCGGAAACACGACGGAGCTGTTTAATAGAGCAGATGAATTAAAGGCCGAATATGTGCTGGCTCAGGATTTTCATTCTCTGAATTTGGAGAAAATGAAGGAGCAGGTTCAACGTTTTCTTGCTAAAACAGACGCAGTTTGCTTAACCATAGACTTAGATGTGTTTTCTCCTAGCCTTGCTCCAGGCGTGAGTGCTCCCACTGCTGCCGGTATTTTGTATGACCATACCTTCCGGGAAATAATGAAACTATTGGTAAACAGTAATAAAGTAGTTTCCTTGGATATGGCAGAATATAACCCAACGTACGATATCGATTCGCACACCGCCAACCTAGCCGCTCAGCTTATTTTCGATTGGGTAGATTGGAGGTATTAACAACCGTTTGAAGATTGAGAATCTACAATTGTGTATGTCCTAAAATTCGGTTTCTTGGCCCACTAATTGATAAGTTGAAGACAGATGACAGAACTGAAGTGGGAACGTCTAATATTTTTTATAATTTATACAGCCAGTTTGAGCATTTTGCTGCTTATGGAAAACAGCCACTGCAGTTGTTCCCAAACCAAATGGGCCTCTTGGAGATCACGTATGGTTTCTTTGTCCCTGGATGCCAAATTATTAATTTCTAAAGAATTGAAGGTAGGCAGCTGTTCCTCAAAAAGAGGATTGTTTTCAGAAGATGCCTTCGCAGGGTTGCATTTTTTGTCTTTTAAGCATTGGAGTAATCTCTCCAAGTTTTTCTCTATTTTTTCTGTTGCAATCTTAAACTCTTCGGATGCCTCTGTGGTTTTATAGTGCTGTATATATGTGCTTAACGAAGCCAGTGAAGCTAAAAACGTGTGGTTCAAAACGACCAGTTCGTAAATTTTATCTGCTCCCCTTTGTTTCGACTTAGGTTCCTGTGCCATGCGCTGAAAGGCCGAGCTTAGATTGGAGGTTTCCAAAAATGCTTCCTTTCGTGCTATATTGTAGGAGATTGGTATGTTTCCCTTCAGCTGATAATATTCGGTAATTTTATGGAGAAAATCCTTGTTGGCCCTCACACTTTTTTCGATACTTTCATTACTTTCCGAAGAAATAAAAATGGACGAAGTAATCAAAATGCTTTCTGAAATAACTAATGGAGAGGCAGTTATAGTGACAGATGTTGGCCAACATCAAATGATGACTGCGCGCTATTATCAATACAATAAAACAAAAAAGAATCTTACTTACTAGAGGTCATGGTAGCAAAAGAGGAAAATGTTTTTCCAATGATGGCAACTGGAGCATCAGTATCAGAAATCCGTTTAAACTAATATAAAATGGAAAAAACATATACCGTATCAGTCTTTACAGAAAACAGCATAGGTATGATGAATCGCATTTTGCAGCACCATCACTTTCCAATATTCTCCGCACACCAGTTTTTATAAGCAGCTTCTAATTCTTTTATTTTTTCAGGATGTTCTTGAGCCAAATCTTTTCGTTCTCCTGGGTCTGCTTCTACATCAAAAAGTTTTAAAGATAGATCATCTCTGATCGGTGCAATGTATTGTGCAGACGGTTCACTTTTCCAATGATTCTCTTTGGCGTTGGTGACCTTCCATTTTCCTTTTCGAGCAGCCCAAGTCTCTTGCCATTTCCAAACTAACAGGCGATTTTCTTCAGGTGTAAATAAATTAATGCCATCCAAATTTTCATCAGTCACTTTTGCGCCACCTGCTTTTGCAAGAGTAGGTAAAATATCAGTAGCAGAAACATATCTAGTTTCTACTTTTCCTGCTTCTACTTTTCCCTGCCAACTCATCGCCATCGGAACTCTAATCCCTCCTTCCCATAAAGAATATTTTCCTCCCGTAAGTGGGCTGTTATTAGAACCAGTAAGTGGCGAACCTCCATTATCAGAAATAAAAACAATCAAGGTATTTTTATCCAAACCTTGTTCTTGCAAAGCGTCTAGCACTCGCCCAATATTATCATCCAAACAGTTGAGGTTAGCTAGATAATATTTTCTCAGGTCGTCAGGTTGAATCGCTTCCACTCGCGAATATTTATCATAATAAGCTGAGTAAGTTCCAGCTTTGTGTTTCCCATAAGCCACGAGACTATCGGGATCATAATTCGGAATTTCTTTGACATTGTACTTATCTAAATATTTCTTAGGAACTTCGTGAATGAGATGATGTACCGCATTATAAGATAAAGTCAAGAAGAAAGGTTGGTCTCTTTTTCGTTGGAGGAATTCAATGGCTTCGTCAGTAAAAATATTGGTAAGGTAGCCTTTCTCATAACTTTTTTCGCCCATGTTGTGCATCAATGGCCCGAGCAATGCACTTGTTCCAAAAGGGTCGGGAGTTCGGTCTTTTATGGCTTGAGAGTTCAACCAATAATCGTGTGCGTGTGCGGAGAATCCTAAAAATTCATCATAGCCGTGATGCAAAGGATATTCCCTGACATCATTCCTATGAAAATTTCGTCCCAAATCATTTTTTCCAATACGGGCAGTTTGATAACCTGCTTCCTTCAAATATTCCGCAATCGTCTTTACATCGTCTGGCAAACCAGGTCCCCAACTCGCAGGCTTATCCCACCTGAATTGATTTTTACCAGTAAGAATTCCTGCCCGGGAAGGACTGCAAACTGGTGCAGTAACGTAGGCTTGCGTAAACACCGTACCTGATTTTCCTAACCTAGAAATATTGGGCGTAGAAACCATCTTATCGTGTGCTTCAAAAGGAGAAAAATCCGCATATCCTTGATCATCTACCACAATGAGTAGAATATTGGGTCGCTTGTTTTCTGCTATTTCCTGCTTGCCTTTTTTTGGGGTATTGCAAGACCATAATATCACTATGAGGAATAACAAAAAGGAATGTTTCATCTTTTTAATTTTTTATTTCGTTACTGCAAAATTCCTAGAACTGCATCAGTCAATTTGATAAAATGTTTTTTTCGAGAGTTTTCTAATCGTGATTGATGAATTTTTATCATTCAATACAAATGTAATAAATGGAAAGCAATAGAAATAGATTTCGTAATTTAAAGGTGAGTTTCATTTAAAACAATTTGTACACATTTAAAACAAAATTAATTATGACACCATTCATAGCAGAAATCATTGGAACAGCCATATTGATTTTATTAGGTGGAGGCGTTTGTGCCAACGTAGCTCTCGACAAAACTGTGGGGAACAAGAGTGGCTGGATAGCAATAACGACGGGTTGGGCTTTGGCCGTTTACGTAGCAGTTGTCATCACAGGACCGTATAGTGGGGCGCACATCACCCCTGCTGGCACGGTAGGTTTAGCTGTTTGATTGGTTGAGCAAATCAAAAGAGTAAAATTAATCACCACTATGACATACTGGAGAACATTATCATCCATCTTATTTTTGTTTTTATGTTTGAGCATTTTCGCTCAAGAGTTACCGCCTATTAAAAAATTCACGGTTAAAGATTATGGTGGTGGGAATCAGAATTGGATGATTGCGCAGGATGCGGAGAAGTATATTTACGTTGCTAATAATGTAGGACTGTTGATATATAATGGTGCTGAATGGAACACTTATTTATCACCCAATAATTCCATCTTAAGAGCAGTTAAAGTGGTTGGCAATAAAATTTATACAGGTTGCTATGCTGAATTTGGTTATTGGGGAAAGGATGAATTTGGAACATTACAGTACACTTCACTAATTCCAAAATTGGGAGAAAATTCATTTGAGGATGACCAAATTTGGAATATTCTGGAATACAAAGATTGGATATTATTTCAGTCTGGACACGAATTATTTTTTTACCATAAAAATACAGAAGATTTTAAAGTGATTGCTTCGGAAAAAATCATCTACAAAGTTTTTAAGGTAGAAAATCAAATTTATTATCATGTTGCTAATGAAGGCGTTTATAAAATTGAAGATGGCGCTCCCCAATTGATGATTGACGATTCGGTAGTTCTACAAGATAGGGTAATTAATATTTTTAAAAACGAGGCCAACCAACTTGTCCTGCTTACGAGAAATTCTGGCTTCTACCAATTCAAAAATAATCAGTTGGTAAAATGGAATATCCCAGCTAATTCTACCCTAGCCAAGCTTAATATTTTTAATAGTATTCAACTCAGAAATGGAAAATTTGTCTTAGGCACAATTTCAAATGGACTTTTCGTGATTAATCAAAATGGGGAAATAGAGTATTCGATAAATCAGAAAAAAGGGTTAGGAAATAATACAGTACTCACATTGTTTGAAGATATGGATAGTCACGTTTGGGCAGGGCTAGATAATGGGGTGAACTGTATTAATGTAAATTCTCCAATTAAAACTTTTATTGATTATGATGGGATTTTGGGAACTGTTTACGCCACAAGTGTTTTTCAAGATTTTCTTTACATAGGCACCAATCAAGGTTTATTTTATCGGCCATTAAAATCATTAAGTCAAGAGTTTAAATTTATCCAAGGAACGGCAGGTCAAGTTTGGAGTCTCTTTAATGAAAATAATGAGCACCTATTGTGCGGGCATCATCTTGGAACTTTTCTTATCGAAGGAAGCAATGCAAAACGAATCAGTTCAATTTTAGGGGCTTGGAACTTCAAAAAAATTCCACAGCGAGAGCACTTAATTTTACAAGGCAATTATAGTGGGCTTTATGTTTTAGAAAAAACAAATGGAAAATGGCAAGTAAAAAACAAGGTCGAAGGGTTTAATAATTCTTCTCGTTTTTTCGAAATTAATGAGGCGAATCAAATTTGGGTAAACCATGAATATAAAGGTGTTTTTGGTTTCCAACTAGACTCGCTGTTGACAGAAGCAATGGAGGTGAAATCTCACTCAGAATTGACTAGGGGAAAAACTTCTGGCTTAATATTTTATCGAAATAAAATACTCTACGCTTCCGAAGCAGGTTTTTTTGAGTACAATCCAACCAAAGGAAGATTTATAAAAGACTCCTTGTTCAATGTCTTATTTTCACATAAAGATTATACTTCTGGAAAAATGGTAGTGGACGAGAAGGGAAAGTTATGGACTTTTTCCAAAGATAATATCAGTTATATAGACAATGATGACTTGACTAATCAATTAGAAATTGTTCATATTCCAATCCCACCAGATTTGAGGAGCGGCGTTTTAGGGTTTGAAAATATTGAATTAGTTAAAGCTGATAAATATGTTTTGGGTATTACGAATGGTTATTTAATGATAGATTTGTCCAAAAAGGAAACTACAAAAAAACATCTCATTTATTTGAATGAAGTTTCGATAAAAGATTTAAACGAAAATTTGACAAAACTTCCTCTCCGACAAGCGGGAGAATTCGAATATCAACAAGGCATTCTATCGTTTGACTATGCTGTTCCAGAATATGACAAATTTGAGGATGTAAAATATCAATACAGGTTGGCGGGGCAGATGGAAAGATGGAGCAACTGGTCTGACCAATCTAAAATACAATTTGAAAATCTGTCGTTTGGTGATTATAGTTTTGAAGTGAGGGCAAAGATTGGTAATGAGTTATCAGAAAACGTGGTAGTTTACAATTTCACAATTAACAGACCGTGGTACATTTCAAATTTAGCTATTGCCTTTTATCTGTTAGGCTTGTTAGGTATTGTTTTTTTAGTGCATAAGGCATACAAATTTTACTACGAGAGAATTTTAAAGCATGAGCAAATCCAAAACGAAAAGGCCATTATGCAAATTCAAAACGAAAAGCTAAACCAAGAAATTGAGAGTAAGAATAGCGAACTAGCCATCTCGACGATGAGTATTATTAAAAAAAATGAACTACTCGGTAAAATTAAAAAGGAACTCAAAAACAACAATATCGAAGGCACGATAAATCTGATTGACAAAAATTTGGGCAATAATAATGATTGGAAATTTTTTAAAGAAGCTTTCAACAATGCCGATAAAGGATTTTTAGATAAAATCAAAAAAGAGCATTCAGATTTGACTCCTAACGATTTGCGATTTTGTGCTTATCTCCGACTTAATTTATCTTCTAAGGAGATTGCTCCCTTACTTAATATTTCTACTAAAAGTGTAGAAACCAAACGATACCGATTGAGAAAAAAATTAAATTTAAATCACGATGAAAACCTCATCAATTATATCTTGAAGTTTTAAAAGCCCCCTACAGTCTCATCTTTCGCCACTACATTACCACGACACACGACTTTTTTCATTATTTTCCTACGTGACTTTACAAAATCTAAACGTAAAGTTAAAACTCGCCATTAGTTCCAAACTCTTTTTTGTTTTTCCGTCATAATAATCTGACTATCAATTATTTGTAATATAATAAAAAATTAGTCTTAAGTTGGTTTACTATCATTGGTAGGGGGTGAAGTATTTATTTTTTTCTAAAATTTAGATGTTGGTTTTTTGTGGTGGTTAGATTTAGCAGGTTAACATGATGATATACCTATTTTTACAAATACCTATTCTAAATCCAGGATTCAATTAGTTGTAAGTCAATTAGCTTGAACCATCATTCTTATCAAAATTATTTATCGATGAAATTAAAATTACCAAAAACAACTTTTAAAATTATCGGCGGATGTTTTTTATGGTGTTTTTCTTTTTCACTCCTTGCTCAAACGAATGTGAGTGGAATTGTCCTTTCAGCAACTGATAATCTTCCTCTGATTGGGGCTACAGTTTTAGAAAAAGGAACTAATAATGGTACTTCCACCGAAATTGACGGTAGCTTTACGCTCCGAGTGAATGAAGCCGCTACATTGATCATTTCCTACATTGGATTTACTTCTCAGGAGGTTCCAGTTACTGGAACTAGCCTTTCCATCATTCTGGGCGAAGATAGTAAAACGCTCAACGAAGTTGTCGTAGTTGGATACGGTACGCAACGAAAAAGTGATTTAGTAAGTGCAGTAACCAAAACAGATTTGAGTAAAGCCGTAGTTACACCTACTGCCGATGTCAACGAAATGTTGAGAGGTAGAATCTCTGGTTTGCAAGTAGATGTGGGAGGCGGAACGTTGAGACCCGGTGGAACATCCGAATTATTATTTAGAG
>BQJP01000071.1 GCA_021604765.1 Thermodesulfobacteriota bacterium | reverse complement strand
GCTCTTTTGTCACCAGCCGTTGTTGCTCAAATCCTTGCTTAGTAGTGGCCAAGCGCGGTTTTCGCGCTTGCGTGCCGTAGCACTTCAGCGCGCAGCGCACGCCTAGGCTGGTGACAAAATAGCTCGCCTGAAACAGACAACCTATTCTTCGCTGGCCCCTTAGATTTCAGTCCGAATGGAAAGTTGTTAGCTACTGGATCGGACGACAAAACAGTTAAAATATGGGATACCGCCAATTGGAATTTGCTTCATACTCTGAAAGGAGAAAATGAAGCAATTCATTCAGCGGTTTTTGTTGATAACAATAAAGTATTTGCTGGGGGTACTGATAAAAAGATGTTGGGGGAGTTTTTAGAATACCATTTTAATTACCAAGGTTCAGTAAAACATATTGTTGCCAACTTGTGGGATATACAAAATGAGAAGGTTTTGCAAACTATTACTCAGCATGAAAATGACCTTGGAATCAGATGCGATGTCAGTTCGAACGGTAAGTGGTTAGTAACACCAAGTAGTGATAAAACAGTTAAAATATGGAATATCAGGAAATAACACCACACGATAATTGCTCAACGCTGTTAAGTTAAGCATACCAAAGCAGCATTATTTTTAATAGGTTGGCAATTTCACACCTTCACTGGTTAAATAAATTTTATTTTGTCGCCCATCTGGCTGTAAAATGGCAAAAAAGTGGGATTGTATGGGAGAATTTTTGATTCATCATTGTATCTGCCGTAAGATCCGCAGCATCTTTATCTGAAAAAACTTAAATTGAGCTGTGGTTAAGCTAATAGTAGAAAAGAGGCTTACCTTATAGGAATACTTTGTCCATCTGGGTTTGCTAGTCTTTGGCATCGGAATTTCCGATGTAAAACTGGGACAGGGTGTTCAAAGGCCGTCGCCAATGGCTATGGCACTCGAGGACTGAAATGTATGCGCGACAGGGTGCAGGTACGGGGTTTTGGTGGTGGGGCGCAGACATTGCATTGAGTTGGCACGGTCAGAAAAAATCAATAAATAGGTAACTTAAGAATGAGATATAACTTAGATGATTTGCATTGGCAGGAATTTGAGGTAATAGCCTTTAAAATTATTCAAATATTAGTGGCAGATGATGTCCAGTTCGTTGAAGGTGGAGGAGATAAAGGAAGAGATGTAATTCATAGAGGAGTGTCAAAAATTTTCAAAACTAACTGGTCAGGAGATTGGGTTTTCCAATGTAAACATAAATCGAAACAAATTGATAGTAAGAAATTACAAATTGAATTAGTCAAAGATTTAAGATCAGAACTAGAAAAAGTCTTTGTCAAGAACCAATTGAGGTATGATAACTACATACTTGTAACAAACAAACCTATTTCTGGGAATCTGTTTGATGTTTTGAATAAGACTTTTGATGAAGTGACAAAAAAAAATGATATTCAATGTTCAAATTTTGAAATAATCAGCTATCGACATATAGAATCGTGTGTAGATCAAAATGAAAATCTAAAGTGGATATATCCTAATATTTTAAGCCACCCTGATTTTAAAGTGCTACTTGAAACACAAACTCTCAAGGTTTTCAATAATAGAAATGAAGGTTGGTTAAGGCAGATTGAAGATCAAAGATGTAAATTCGTTTATACTCAATTTTATGAAAGGGCATTAAGTAAGCTAGAGCGATATCCAGCAATAATACTCTCAGGGCCTCCCAAGAGTGGAAAGACATTTAATGCAGAAATCTTGGCTCTTAATTATAGAGTTATTCGTGGTTTTCAAGCAATATTAATTGACGATCCTGATGATATTGAAAAAACTTACCATTCTGACAGAAAACAAATTTTTATATGTGACGATGCTTTTGGCAAGCATTTAATCGCTTTGAGAGTCGAAAATTGGCTTAGGAAATTTAGAAGAGTTATAGGTTTATCAGACAAGAATCATCTATTTGTCTTTATTAGTAGAGAGTATATTTTCAGAGCTTTTCAGAATTATGGAGGTGCTGATGAAAAAAAATTATTAGAAAAAATTCTGGTTGAATCTCATGACTATGCCTTAGAGGAGAAGTTGGCGATTTTGAAAAGATATGTGATTTTATCTAGTATTTCGGACTATGATAAAAAAACTGTCTTAAATAATGAAGAGTCACTAGCTAAGCATAGGAATTTTTCTCCAGAGACTATTAGAGCCTTTTTTGCAAATCTTGACAAGACCTTCAATGATTGTCAGTTAGAAAAGTTAGTTGCCCATCTTCGCGAGCCAGATGCATATCTCAAAGCAGTATTCTATAATTTGACTGAAGAGAAACAGGCTGTTTTGTTGTCTGTCCTATGTGCTGTTGATAATCGTGAGGATACAATATTTTCCTCATTTAAAACTATTTGTGACGACTTGCAAATCTATTCAATTCTAAACTCTGGGTTAGAGTTCGAAGAATTAGATGATAGCATCCTTAGAATCAGACGATCTGATAAAATAGAAGAGGTAAAGTATTATCACCCTTCTATGGAAGAGTTCTTGATTCGAGAATTAACTAAGAATCCTACTAGTAGGATACGCGAAACCGTGTTGAAAAACATTAATATTTCGTTATTATCTGTTGCTAGAATGAGAAGTGAAAAAGAAAACATCAAGTTATCAGAAGATGGCCATGTAATAGATTTATACAGAAATGATCTTGCTGCTATTTCTATTGGATTGAACCGGCTTTCAAATAACTCGTTTACATCATTTGCTAAAATTATTGAAACCCTAACTTGGTTTAAACATGATTCAAATACATTGAATTTAAAAGTTAACGATCCGCCATCTTATCGTAGGCTCAGGGAAATATTGAATAAATTAACAAAATATACATCCACTAGGGACTTCTATGACTATCATTTAGAAGAAGGAAATTCAACCTGGGGTAGTTTTTTTGAGACTTTGAACTACCTCTCAGTATCGTATGGAATATCTTTCGAAAGAGAAAATTTTGAATATATAGAAGAGTTGTTAGATCATAAAAAGGAATCTCCTTTATATTGGAGACTTGTCTTTGGGTGTATATCTATATCAGATGATTCCTTTATCAAAGACACTGTTGGTAAGGATTGGCTCAATAACTTTTTTATTGAACTAAAAAATGACATTAATCAGTTAGGATATGAAATCTATGGTAATGATTTCCCTGATTTTAATACCTATAAAAAAGAGAAAAATAAAAATCCAACACTAAAAAAGATGAAGAACAAACCAAATTCAAGTTGGTATCCTCGCTTCCTTATGGTGCGTGAAAAATTTGAAGCTTTAAAATCAAATAAAGGGAAACAAATCTGTTCAATAATTATAGAAAGACTATTGAAACCGTATAATGAATTGCAAGGCATAGCAAAATATGCCCAAAATAGACATACATTTAATGTAGATAAAGGGTGGTGGAGCTGAATTTAACACTGTGCACAACAAACACCCCTCAAATTGCATCCTTAAAATAAAATGAAGAAACCAGAACAAATAGATGTAGTTGCCCTAATACCAGAACTTGATAAGATGCTTTTCAAGTTATTGGACGGATTATCAGGCGAAGATTGGGAAAAACAAACGTTAGCTCCTAAATGGAAAGTGAAAGATGTAGCCGTACACTTATTGGACGGCAATTTGAGAACGCTTTCAATGTTGCGGGATGGATATTATGGTGAGAAAGCGGGAAAATTAAATGCTTATGAAGATTTAATAGACTTCTTAAATAGGCTAAATGCGGATTGGGTCAAAGCGACCAAAAGACTTAGCCCAAAAGTTATCATTGGTTTATTAAAAATATCAGGAAAAGAATACTGCGATTTCTTGGCAACTTTAGATCCTGACGATAAAGCCGAATTTCCAGTGGCTTGGGCAGGTGAAAATGAATCAAAAAATTGGTTTCACATAGCAAGGGAATACACCGAAAAATGGCATCATCAACAACAGATTAGACTTGCAGTTGGTGACGAACATAAATTGCTAAAAGAAAAATGGTACTTGCCTTATTTGGACACTTCCGTCAGAGCACTTCCTTATCATTATCGAGATGTAGAGGGAAAAGCTACAGATTTAGTCAAATTTACTTTTTTGGGGGAAACAGAAAAAAGTTGGTATTTGTACTATGACAATGGTTGGGAGTTACTTGCCTCTACAAATCAAGAACCCATTAGTGAAGTCAAAATAAGAGATGATTACGCTTGGAAAATATTTACGAAAGGGGTAAAAAGAGAAGAAGCAATTGCAACTTCAGAAATAATCGGTGATAAAAAACTTGGCGAAAAAATATTCGATATGATTGCTGTAATGGCTTAGATTCGTGCCTGCGCGACAGCGTGCGGATGCTGAGTTTTGGTGGCCTCCAAACATGACCTTAGCAGCATATCAAGAAGAGGCAATGATGTTTTTCAGATGAGGAATAGATTCTGCATGTATTTTTGCTGCTTTTTCATAAAGTTCCCGCAGTCGTTCAAATTTTTCCTCATGAACACTTTGCTCCATTTCTACAAGAACAGCTTTCAAACTTGCAATGCCCATATAATCAGCTTGAGGTTTTAACGAATGCGCTTTAATCCGCAGTTGTTCCCAATCCTTATCGATGACATGCTGCTCCATATTTTGGAAAGTTTCAGGGGCGATTTTAAGATAGATGTTGATATAGCGCTTCATCTTATCTTTATTGCCTTTTGTAAATGTTTCTAAAAATGATAAATCAACCATTTATATATTCGCTTTTATAAGTTGGTAAATTTCATCAAAGGCATCTTTACCTTTTATGGTGTAGTGTATTGCTCCATACTTAATAGTCTGTGCAGCGGTAGAATATTTTTTCTGACTGGAAAGCATGATAACAGGTAGCGTCTTGTTTTTATCTTTGATGGCTTTGAGGATGTCAACTCCATTTGCCGCATCACTTTCTTTTGAGTTAAGGAAATAATCCAACACAACCAAATCCGGATTTTCATCCAAACACTGTAAACAAGCTTCACCGGTAGAAAACGATTTTATAGAGAGCGTCGAATCTTGCTCTTTTAAATAATCAGAAAGCATCTCCGTTAACAAAGGTTCGTCATCGACTATAAAAATTTTGGATGGTGATTTAGACATAATTCGATTTGTTTAAATGAATAATTATTGCAAGAGTTTTAGGATTTTGGAAAGCAATTCATCCGTATCAAAAGGCTTCCCAATAAAGTCATCCATCCCCGCGTCATAACAGCGCTCCACCTCTTCCTTCATCACATTAGCGGTCATCGCGATGATCGGAATACTTGATTTTCCATTGGAAAGATTCCGAATAGCATTCGTTGCCTCATAACCATTCATCACCGGCATCTGAACATCCATCAGGATGATATCAAAATCATTATGGTTTACTTTTTCCACCGCAACAACTCCATGTTCAGCCACTTCAACTACTACGTCTTCAATAGCGTCTTCTAATTCTTCCTGTGCTACGATAGCATTAAAATTATTGTCTTCGACTAATAGGATTTTGATGCCTTTTAAATTGGAAGCATTATTTTCAACGAAAGGGGTCGTCTCAACTCCAGCAGTTTCTTGAGCCAAATCATAAGGGATCGTAAAATAGAACTGGCTTCCTTTCCCTTTTTGGCTCTCTGCCCAAATTTTTCCTCCTTGTAGCTCTACTAGTTTTTTGGAAATGCTCAACCCTAATCCGGTTCCTCCAAATTTTCGAGTGGTATCAGAGTAGGCTTGTTCGAAGGAGTCAAATATTTTTTCAAACCGATCCTCCCCTATTCCTACCCCTGTATCCGATACACAAAAATGAGCCAGTGCTTTATTTCCATTTTCCAAAATTTCTGTTTTCAGTTGAATGGTCACTACGCCTTTTTCCGTAAACTTAATGGCATTGCCCACCAGGTTTAAAAGGACCTGATGCAAGCGGGTTGGATCTCCTTGAACCGAAGTAAGGTTGCTCTCTTCTATATTCGTTTGCAATTGCAAGCCTTTTTCTTCCGCTTTGAACTGAGTGATCATGCTGACATTCTGAATGACATCCGGCAAGGAAAAAGGAATATTTTCCAGGTCTACCTTACCCGCTTCTATTTTGGACATATCCAAAATGTCATTGATGATAACCAGGAGGGAATTGGAGGATTCTTTGATCGCATTTAAGTAAGAAAGTTGTTGGGATTGTGGCTC
Organism: Thermodesulfobacteriota bacterium; assembly: GCA_021604765.1. GTDB lineage: Bacteria > Desulfobacterota_D > UBA1144 > Nemesobacterales > UBA2774 > CR02bin9. The sequence goes on along the minus strand of BQJP01000071.1, from coordinate 3,057 downwards.
CCGACGGAGTAAAATATCCGTCATACCTTTAATCGCATTCATGGGCGTTCGGATTTCGTGGCTCATGTTGGCGAGGAACTGATGTTTGGCTTTTTCGGATGCTTTGGCTTTTTCTTTCTCCGCTTCGATGATTTTGTTTTTCTCTTCAAGAATGGTTTTAGTTTTGCGAACAAACCGCAGGCGAGAGTACAGTAAAATGGCAGCAGCCAGAGCAGCGATTCCCAGGACAAAGAGTATATTTCGTGTATTTTTCTGTTGGCTCAATTGCGTTTGGTAGACAAATTCCCGTTGAGCAACTTGTAAACTATCCGCTAGTCGCTGCTCTTGGTAGGTATGATCTATTTCACGTCGAGTAACCTCCAGGAGGTTCCGGCTTTTCGCCAGAGAATCTCCGATGTGGGCATACTTTTTATGATATTCCAGGGATCGTTTATAATCACCTCTGGCTTCGTACACCTGCGAGATAATCAAATAGTAGTCTTCTATATCGACGGTCGGATAGGTACTCATGGGTAGGGAGAGTCCCTTTTGAGCGGCTTGAATCGCCTCATCATATTTTTTCAATTGTAGGTTAGCATAGCCTAAGTGGTAATAGTAACCAATATCGCTGGCTTGTATTGGAGCTTGCTCATAGATAGCCGCTAAAGGAGTCAATATCTCCAAAGCTTGCTCGTAGCGGCCCATTTTATTTAGAATACTTGCTCTTAGCGTTAGGTTGAGTTCTGTTAGATTCTTACAGCCACAATCCGGACTAATTGCTCTGGCCGAATCCGCATATAACAGCGCATCATCGTATTTTTCTTGATCACGTAAGACAAAACTAATGCCAATATAGGTATCATAAATAATGTTCGCGTTACCATACTTTTTGGCTTGCTCCATACTTTTCAAAAAATATTCGTATGATTCATCAAGTTGCTTGAGTCTCTTAAGAATGATACCCATACCATAGTTGACACCAGCATCAGCTAAAAGGGCAAATTTATCTTCACTGCGATTCTTTGTTTGACGAGTGATTTCTGTAGCTTTTTGAAACCACCCCATAGCAGTCGGAAAGTCCGATTTTATGTTGGTATGAAAATAGCCCTTCAAGGCATACATTACTGCGAGTTTCGTACCTGAAAACCCGCTTTCAAATTCAGCCATCTCCGCATGTACAATAGAGTCGATGGATATGGGCTTTTCGGGTATCAAGTCTAACAATTGTAATCCAAGGAAAGCCTGAAATACGTCCAGTGGTTCTTTCGCCTGAAACTTATATTTCGGAGCATCTATGATATATGGCAAGGCGCGCTCAATATCCAATTCCATAAAATAATGAGTACCGAGTACATGCATAAATCTTGTATAAAGACTATCTGCTTCCAGCTCTTGGGCCAATGACAAAGCCTCGTGTACATCAGATAAAAAGTCATCGATTTGGGGTTGGGAAGCGATCTCGGGAATAATGAGATCGTACATGGCCTCCAATCGCTCTGTTTGGGACAAGGTGGTATCTCGCCATTGATTCAAGAGCGCGTCTTTGTCGAGCTCTTGGCCGCTCACAAGAAGTGGAATAAGTACAATTGTTAACACTACAGTTATATATTTATTCATACTTTTTTGTTTTACTTAGTGCATGTTTGGAGGTCAAACTTACGCTTGCGCTGAAGCTTTCTCCGGGCGTCTGCGCCATGCTCCTTCGCTGAGTCCTTCGCCAAAGGCTACGGCCGCCGGAGAAAGCTTCGGCGCAAGCGTAAGGCTTCGACGATGGCGATGCAAATTCGACCTCTAAACAAGCACTAAGATTATAGATTTTATGAATTAGGCGGTCCACCCCAAAAGGTTTCCCAATAAAATCGGTCCTATCTGTTTTGCAACATCTTTCTATTTCTCGAAATGTGTAAATTGATTTTAGTAACATGATTGCAATTAACGAAGAATAAAAAGTAATGCCATTTTTCGATTATCTAGTGGTGCTTTTAATGATCAAATGGTGAAATCTAATAGATTTTGTCGATATTTAAATTCTAAAAGTAAATACCTAAACCTAAGAGCATCATGTTTGGAGGCCGGACTTTGTAGCGAAAAAGTGATCCTTTTGCAGCCAATGCTTGGCCTCCAAACATGAACTAAAGAATCATCCATCCATGAGTATAAAAAGCTTAATCATAGATGACAACCCTTTAAATATAGAAATTCTAGGTGACCTCTTAAAAGAAAACCATCTGGATATTGTAGTTTCTGGGACTGCTCAAAATGGCCAGACTGCTATTGAAAAAATTCAATCGTTAAAACCGGATCTCATTTTTTTGGATGTAGAAATGCCGGACATGAATGGATTTGAAGTATTGGCTTCTTTAAAGCGCATTGATTTTCAGGTTATTTTTGTCACGGCTTTTAGTCAATATGCCATTCAGGCAATTCGATTTAATGCTTTGGATTACATCGTTAAACCTATTAACCCCGAAGAGCTCAATCAATCTTTAAAACGGTTTCGATCCAAAGGTCAAGAGCAAGTTCAAAAGCAACAAATAAAACTAGCCCTGGAAAATTTAAAACAGGAAAACGTACAAGATCAGGTCTTGTTTTTACCGACACAGGAAGGTGGTATAAAAATGAGACTAAAGAATATTGTCAAAATCGAAGGCGATCGGAATTATAGCACTTTTCATTTAGCAAATGGTAAAACAAAAATATCTTCCAAAACATTGGGGCACTTTGAAGATATTCTTCAGGGAAAGATTTTTTTTAGGTGTCACCGTTCTTTTATTGTAAATCGCCACCACATTGACAAGATGCAAAAGGATAACTTTATACTGAAAGATGCAAGCGAGATACCGATCTCAAGACGGCGAAAGGCACAAACAAAGATATGGTTTATTACACCTTTTTGATAAATACATTTGCCCCTTAGAGCATGTTTGGAGGCCAACCTTTGGGCTGCAAAGGATCACTTTTCTGATGATACTTCGTTACTTTTTTCGTCCGTACCTTTTATTTTGCTCTTTTTGCCACTGGCAAAAGCGAACGCTAATACTTCAAGTGCTTTTTGATGCTTTGGCATCAAGCCAACCC
>BQJP01000070.1 GCA_021604765.1 Thermodesulfobacteriota bacterium | reverse complement strand
AGATGATAAGAACTTTGATAGCGCACTCATTTTCGCAGACACTATCAAAACTGTTAGACAGAGCTGCCCAGAAGTAAAAATTGAAGTTTTAATACCGGACTTCAAGGGCGATTCACAAGCGCTTAGTCAGATACTAGAAGCTGGACCTGACGTACTTAACCATAATGTTGAGACTGTACCAAGACTCTACCGCTTACAGCAAACCACAACTAGCGGAAGAAAAAGATCCGTCCGACCTCAAGCAAACTATGCCTGGTCTTTAAAGGTTCTTTCTGAGAGCAAACTAAGAGGTAGTGAATCCATGCTTACCAAATCTGGCATTATGGTTGGTTTAAGTGAGGAAATGGACGAGGTTTTACAAACATTAAGAGATTTAAAAGAAGTAGGATGCGATATTGTAACAATTGGGCAATACTTACAGCCTACGATCGATCATTTGCCAGTATCTAAATTTTATCATCCACTAGAATTCGATTCATTGAAAGCGTTTGGCGAAAAAGTAATAGGAATCCCACACATAGAAGCGGGCCCGCTTGTCAGAAGCTCTTATCATGCAGAAAAACAGGTTCTCAAGCTTTCAAACGACACGAACAATAATGAAGAGCAAAGTTTTTCTGAATCACCCCTGTTAGAACAAAAAACTCCTTGATAAATTCCTAAAAGCATTTAACATCTTTTCACTATGAAATATGTAATCTTGCAAGGCGATGGAATGCCCGACCATTTGCTTCCAGAGCTTGGTGGTAAGACCCCTCTAGAAGTTGCTAACACTCCTAATTTGGACAAAATTGCTAAGCGCGCAATGAAGTTTGGCATGGTTAAAACCATTCCTGACCCTCTTCCGCCTGGAAGCGACGTTGGAAATCTAACAGTTCTTGGATATGACCCTATGGTCTATTACACAGGGAGATCGCCTCTTGAAGCTGCCAGTATGGGGGTCCAATTAGGACAGAGCGATGTAACCCTTAGGTGCAACCTTGTGACATTAGCTGACCAAAATGGAAACACTATCATGGAAGATTACAGCGCTGGCCATATAAGCACAGAAGAAGCAACTGAACTAATCTTAGCTCTAAAAAATGAGCTGGAAGAAGAGAATTTCAAACTCCACCCAGGTGTAAGCTACAGACATCTTCTTGTTTGGTCAGACGGCAATAAGGATATTGACACTACCCCGCCTCACGATATATCTGGAAAAGATATAGCGACACATTTTCCTAGCGGTGAAGGTTCTCAAAAATTAAATGAACTTATCGAGAAATCTAAAGACATTTTAAGTGAGCACCCTGTAAATAAAAAAAGGATGCAGGAAGGTAAAAACCCGGCTACAAGCATATGGCTCTGGGGTCAGGGCGTGGCACCAACAATGCCTACATTTAAAGACCTTTACGGTTTAACAGGATCTGTTATATCAGCTGTTGATCTGGTTAAGGGAATTGGAAAGTATGCAGGACTCGAAGTGATAGACGTTCCAGGAGCAACAGGTTACTTGGATACTAACTATGAAGGCAAAGTCGACTATGCACTAAATTCTCTTGAAGAGCTGGATTTGACTATGATTCATATTGAGTCTACAGATGAAACCGGACATATGGGTGATGCAAAGCTAAAAATCCAGGCTATCGAAGATTTTGACGGCAGAGTTGTAGGACGTGTGCTTGATGGGATTAAGAGATTTGGTGATTATAAAATCTTGGTCATGTCTGATCATCCAACGCCAATAGATATAAGAACCCATATAAATGAGCCTGTACCATTTGCAATCTATAGCTCAGCTAATGAGAGTGTAAAAAATGATGATTTTGTTTATACAGAAAATTCTGCGAGCACTTCTGATGAATATGTAAGTGAAGGTTACAAACTGGTCAGCATGTTAATTGAAGAATAAAATCTTAATCTTCCTCGCTCTTTACTAAATCCCACAATTCATCCATCTCTTCTATTGTAAGGCCGGATAATTCTTTTCCCAGTTCTTCGGCTTTATCTTCAACTTTGCTGAATCTATTTATAAAACCATCTATTCCCCTGTGAGCAGTCTTTTCTAAATCAAGTTTCAAATGCCTGCCTAAATTTACCAAAGAGAAAATCAGATCTCCAAACTCTTTTTCAATGCCCGGCTTATTATTATTTTTAATCTCCGCTTCTAATTCCGACAACTCTTCCTTCACTTTTGGAAGAACTTCCTCAGCGCTTTTCCAGTCAAAACCTACTTGTGAGGCTTTTTCGCCAACCCTGTGTGCTCTTAGGAGTGAAGGCATAGTGCGCGGTATTTCAAGAAGCCGACGCTTTCGTGACTTTTCCTTAAGTTTTTGTCTATGCCAAGTCTTTATTGCTTCTTCGGCGTTCTTTGCTTTTTCGTCTCCAAACACATGTGGATGCCTTCTAACAAGTTTATTATGGAGCCTGTCTATAACTTCATTGATATCAAACTCTCTATCTTCTGAAGCCATTTGTGAAGCAAATATCACCTGAAAGAATAGATCTCCCAGCTCTTCGATAATTTCATCTTTATCCTTGAGCTCAATTGCTTGCACTACTTCATATGCTTCCTCGATTATATAGGGTGTAACAGAATCGAGCGATTGTTCTCTATCCCAGGGGCAGCCCTCAGGGCTTCTTAAATAACTTGCAAGTTCAACAAGATCATCAAAACTCTTTTTCATCTTTTCTCCCATTTCAGAGGTTTGTAATAGCGTAGAAATTTTATATTAATAATACACTGAACAGAAATATAAATTATTAGTGGGTGCAAAAAACCCGATTAATATAAAAAAGAGTCTAATAATACTCTTACAATAAATTCGTTGACAACACTCACTGAAATATCATATAGTTGGAATGAGAAGAGACTAAATAGAAACTAAATTTAGAGATATTTAGAATAACCAAATTGGCCAAAACCATGGACTACTTTTAAAAAATCAAACAAATTCCTACCCTTTATCTTCATAGTAAATTTATTCATTAGTTGTTCAGCGAAATATGTTGAGATAGATAGCCCTTCTAACAAGATAAAACTTAATTGTTATTCTATATTACTCCCAGAGGATGGAGAATGGCATAAGAGAACTTATTCCTTACCGGAATTAAATGATAAGTGTGAAAATGAAGCTAAATTTGCAAGCGGTGGTAGAGAAGAAATTTACTTTATTGGTTTTGAGAGTCATATAGGAGATTGGAACGATAAGCTCAGTGATAAATATTTGTTTGATAAAAAAGAAAAAGAACTTGAATCCGAACAAAATAGAATACTTAGCGATAACGAGTTCGGTATTGAAGACTTTCGTTACAACCTAGAAGTAGTAAATGGAATTAAAGATATTTGTGTTAAATCAAAGACTGAGTATTACTCATCTAAACCAATTTGGCTCGGTAAGGGAGGTTCTTCGGTACGCTTCTTGGAATCTACATTAAGTCCAAGTGATCAATACTTTTATGAATATATCGTTATAAGTGTTATCGAAGGTCCATACAAGCGTTGGATAGGAAAAGGAGCTATGTTCTATAATGTTATCTTTTTTCATATCTCAATTAATGGGAATAGAGCCCCTGAGCTTGAGGCAAAAGCCCTAAAGTTCCTTGAAAATGTAGAATTTACTGACGATTGGGAAAAAGAAGAAGTCGAATAATGTGGTACCTTAAGAAAAGTATTTCATGTTTCGATTTAAACCGGTCATATTCAAGTGGAGAGATAAAACTAAACTACATCTATTTAGACCTTAACTCTAAATCTCTTTGGATACTTTGTAAGATTGGTACAGCCTTTCTTTTCGACTACTACAACGTCTTCAATCCTGATTCCGCCGATTTTCTCATAATAAAGACCAGGCTCTACTGTAACAACATTTCCTTCTCTGAGAACTTCATCGCCCATTCCAATTCTTGGGGGCTCATGAATCTCAAGCCCAAGACCATGGCCTGTGGAATGTATGAATCCCTGCTGCTTCCCGTTTAAGATCCCGGTCTCAAATCCCTGTTCCTTAAAATACTCAACAATTGCGCTGTGAACGTCTTTTGAGCGGACCCCGTCTTTTATCATGCTTATCCCGAGTTTTTGCCCATTTAGAACAGTATTGTACATCTTGACCAACTTTTCAGAAGGTTCCCCCCTAATAACAGTCCTGGTCATATCACCAAAATATCCTGTATCTTGAGATCTTGGGAAAATATCAATAACTAGGGGCTTATCTGCAAATATCGGACCCGAGCCACTGTGATGAGGCATGGAAGAATGAACACCCGAGGCTACAATCGTATGTGAAGCGTTGTAACCCATTCTAGAGAGTTCAGCGCTAATTTCACCTTTTATCTTTTCAGAAGTGAGTATCTGACCATCTATATATAGCTTGTTCCTTTTTATCTCCGAAGAAGCCACTATCCTTATAGCCAAGTCCATTGCCCTTGCTGTCTTTCTTACAGCATCTTTAAGTGAATTTATCTCTTTAGGGGTTTTTATAAGACGCTCTTTAAAAAAAGGCTCTTCTTCGCTGACCTTTATTTTATAGCCGCGCTTTCTTAATTCATCAGCATATTTAATTGAGAACATTCCTGGAACTGATACCCGTTTAATATTTAGATCTTTAAGCACCTCATCAACTATATCCACAAACCTTAGTCGCTTGCGTTTTCTAGACATCAGTTTTTGTTGGTATTCTGAGAGCGATAAAATTGTATCAACACTAGCCCCCTCTTTCCCTCTGTCTATCTCGAGATCACTTAAAACAAGTATCTTTTTGCCTTTGTGCTCAATATAAATAACCGGATCAGGAACAAAAAAGTTGGTTCTATACAGGAGATCAGCATTGTTCTCAGTAGTGTCTATGATTAGTAAAGTATCCTTCCTCATTAGAAAAAATATACACAAGGACTGATCTAAATATCAAGGGAGACTCGATTTTATAAAAAAGCTCAAAATATTTTTCTAATTTTATTCTAGACCCATGTTATAATTAACATGCTAAAAATCCATAAACCAATATCATCAAAGAGGGCTCTATGACTAATAAATCTTCATACTTTATCATATTCTTGATTGCTATCACTTTTACAATTATTGCAGCATCTAAGCTGGGACATGCACAAGATGTTAAAAAGATATCTGTGGATGAGGTTTGCGAGTCTAATATGGACGAGCCCATGGGTGGGGACAGTCTATATAAAGATAAAACTGTTCAAACTAGCATAAAGCCGACCATGGTTCACAAAATTCACTCACTTTGCTCTGATGCCCCAGAGGGAACCTTTACTGTGGAATTTGTAACAAAAAGTGAAAGAGTGGTTCAATGCTTTTGCAATGCACCCGATCAGCAAAGTATTTTAGATACTCCAAAAGGCAGCACCGTTAATATCGAGGGAACTTTCAAATCTATGACCGCATCGTTTTTTGAAAGTGAATCCAAACAATGCACTGTAACAATTCAGAATTGTACTTTTAACTGATGATTCAAACAGCGCTGAAGTTTCTATATTCACTATCGCTAACATTCTGGATTGGAAGCATATTCTTCTTTTCTATGTTTGCGGCCCCTAGTATTTTTAAAGTTCTAACAAGAGAGCAGGCTGGGAATGTGGTTTCTAATATATTTCCTAAATACTATTTAGTTTCCTATATATGCGGGGCAGTAGCTCTTATTAGCTCTATATTGCTAATTTATTTTTGGAGCACCTTTTCCTCTACAAACAGCATCATAAAAATAGCTGCCTTGTTCATTATGATGGGGTTAGCTGTATATGCAGGAGAAATTAATAGGCCTGAGGCTCATAAAGTTAGAACGGAAATGAGAAGTTTCCAGGAAGGCAGCCAAGAGTACAAAGAAATACACAAGGAATTCAGGCGGTTACACAGAATCTCAGCCATAACAAACGGGACAATTTTTATTTTAGGCATTGCCTTAGTGTTCCTTAGTGCATATACTAATAGAGAATAATTAACAAAGGGAGGTAGTTATTAATGTTCAGCGTAACTACTAAAGCGGCTAGTGAAATTAAAAAGTTGCTGGCTGAGGAAAACATTCCAGAGGCAGTATTAAGAGTAAGAGTTGTGCCAGGTGGATGTTCAGGATTTTCATATGAAATGGGTTTTGATGACGAAATTGAGAAGTCAGATGAAATCGTTGAAACAGACGGTGTAAGAGTAGCTATTGATGAGCTAAGTTATCCTTATCTTAAAGGTGGCGTTTTGGACTTTAATGATGGTCTTAACGGCACTGGTTTTGCTATTAGCAACCCTAATGCCACAGGCTCTTGTGGTTGTGGTCAGTCTTTTAACGCGTAAATTTTAACAATCAAAATTTATTAATGGCTGATTTGAGCAATTGTTCAAATCAGCCATTTTTTTTGCTGAACTTAACAACTATAAGCCTTTCAGGTTATAATAATCCAAATTTAAAATAGTTTTCATATACCCGTTTAATATTAAAACGCGCAAGAATATATACAGGAGATACATAATGAAATTCGGTGTAGGTTACTACACAATGCAGTCCCCGCCTCATAAGCCAAGATCACATAAAGAACTATATGCTGAGATGTTAGAAGAAGTCACAATGGCTGACCAGATGGGATTTGATTCTGCGTGGTTGTCAGAACACCATTTCCTAGCTGATGGGTATTGTCCTTCACTGTTACTAACGGCCGCTGCCATCGCTGCCAAAACAAAAAACATTCGTATTGGCACAGGCGTACTGCTACTGCCTCTGCACGACCCAATCAGAGTAGCCGAAGACGCTGCTGTAGCAGATCTGATATCTGAAGGCCGTATGATATTAGGAATTGGTTTAGGGTATAGACAGGAAGAGTTCGATGGATTTGGAAGAACTTTAAAACAAAGAAGAGGACGTATGGAAGAGGGGATAGAAATTCTAACTAAAAGCTGGTCAGATGAGTCTTTCAGTCTTGATGGAACATACTACAAACTTGAAAATGTAAATGTAACCCCTAAACCAGTTCAAAAACCAATACCTATATGGGTGGGAGCTTTTACAGAACCTGCAATAAGAAGAGCTGCAAGAATAGGCGCACCTCTATTTATTCCCGCAATCGGCGTGATACCTATTGTTAAATATCTATTTGATATGCATAGTGAACTTCTAAAGGAATATGGCAGGAACCCTGATGAATATGAAAAACCTTTGGTAAGAGAAATGTATATCTCAGATATTAAAGCCGATGATGCATGGGAAAAGATAAAAGAGCATGTGACATATACTGCAAAAGGATATGCTTCGTGGGGTTCTATGGTCGACAGAGAAGGGAATCTATTGTCTGACCCAGATGATCCGATACTCTATGATATAGCTAGAGACCAATCAATTATTGGAACTCCTGAAGAGTGTATTGAGACTATAAAGCAATATCAGGACGAATTACCGATAGACAATCTTATATGCCGCTTTAAATTCCCTGGCATTACTCATGAAGAATCCATGAGGTCAATGAGGCTATTTGTCGAAAAAGTACTGCCTAATGTTTCATAGGTGAAATATGGTAAAGTTTTAGTTAATTTTTTGTTACTGTGGATTTGAAAGAACTTATTAAGAGTACTGGAGAAGATTAGAGATGAGCAAACCTTCAAAATTAATGTTGGTTCATGAACAGGCAAGATCATACAATAAAATAAAATCAAAAGATATTATTGATTCATTATACAAAGATTTTGTACCTTATAACGAATTAGAAGATTTCTCACTAGAATTAAAAGCCCCTTCTGGCAAGATCATTGAATTAGCAGATGACCCTGCTGTGATTGTTGGAACTGCTGTATTAAAAAGCAATGATAAGAAAGTTGCTATTATTGCACAGCAAATGCCCACAAGTGACGATGACCGCATGAAGTATAACTTTGGTCTCGTAAAAGCTGATGGATATGGGCTGGCTTACAATATGATGGAATATGCCGAAGAACATGGCCTTATGCTTCATAGCTACGTAGATACAATAGGTGGCGACCCCTTTGAATATTCGGCGGAGAAATTGCAATCATGGCTAATTTCATTCTGCCAGTCAAAGATGATTTCTCTAAAAACCAAGTCTATATCTATAGTGCTTGGCAGCGGTGGCAGCGGTGGAGCTATTGCATTTCAGCTAGCACATAGAAGATTTATGCTCTCACGTGCAGAGTACTCTGTTATTACGGCAGAGGGTTGTTCGGCAATACTATTTAGAAGCGGTGATAAAATAGAAGAAGCTCTTGAGGTATTACAACCAACTGCTGAGTACATGCTTAAGTATGGAATGGTTGATAAGGTAATAAAAGAACCTGCTCTTGATAGTGCAAACTATTTACCGAAAACTTTGGAACTAATTGACAAAACTTTAGTCACCACTTCAGAAGAGCTTGAGAAATCTGATACTAATTACCTCAAAAAAGTCCTAATAGAAAAAATTCAAAAAGTAGGTGAAATCGAACAAGGCGAACATCGATATCAGGCAATAGCTAAAAAGATAAAAAATTGGCTTCCCCGTGCATTCGGCAAAGATACAACTCCTGAAGTATCTCATATGCAGATAGCTCTTTATGGTGCTGAGCCTCATTTTTGCAATGATGAAAAAGATGCTGAGGGTAATATCACCAGACCAGGATGTAGAAAGCACTTTGCCAAAGAAGATTTTCAAAAGAATTACTTTTCATGTCCTTACTGTGAAAAACCATCTCCTTTGGGATCAGATGACTATCTTTATTTACTTTTAAACACCGATTCCTTTCATGAATTACATTCAAATTTAAGTACAGAAAACATAGATGCTCGTTTTAATTTTTTTGATTATTACGACACCAGAAAAAAAGCTTCAAAACGTACAGATTCCAAAGATTCATTGATAGTAGGATACGGTGATATGTTTGATATCCCGGTGGCAATCGCAGTCTCTGACTTCCGCTTCATGGGTGGCTCTATGGGAGCCGTTTTTGGGGAAAAAATGAAGCTCATAGTCCAATACGCAATTGAGCAAAATCTCCCTCTCGTATCTGTAACTGCATCAGGTGGAGCAAGAATGCAGGAGGGTACTGTAGCTTTATATCAAATGGCAAAAACAATTTCTGCTATTGTTAATCTTAAAGACGCCGGACTTCCATACGTATCATTGCTAGGGCATCCAACTACAGGAGGGGCTTTAGCAAGCTATGTTGTACAAGGAGATTTTATGATAGCTGAAAGAAAAGCTACAGTTTCTTTCGCGGGAGATCGTGTAGTAAAGCTTGCCAGTGGGGGAAGAGGTGTTGCTCCTGATACAATGACCTCAGAGTTCTTTTCCAAACATGGTGGAATACATTTAGTAACAGAAAGGAGCCAATTAAAATCTTCTATAGCTGGGCTGTTGAGACTCACTCCTTGGCATCAAAGAGTTCAAAATAGT
>BQJP01000069.1 GCA_021604765.1 Thermodesulfobacteriota bacterium | reverse complement strand
GTTTTATATAATCAAACGCAATGTTCTCATTCCATGAGTCATCAGAAAAACGCCTGTCTGACTTCTCGGGGGAAATTACTTTATCGGCCTCCATCCCCATGGACCTAGACAGAGCATATTGAAAGAGCTTTAAGTGATCGTTAAACAATTGAATATTGTCCTGACTCACTGATGTCGATTTATTGATCTTATCTTTTAACTCATCAATAACATCAGGCTTGAATAGGGCAGGGTTAGTCTTGTTCAGGGTATCCAAACTAGCGTTAAGAAATTTACTCGTCATCTCGATATGAGAGTCTGATATTTTTTTGAGTAGTTCTACGGTCTCACCAGAAAACATATATGCCCCTTTCCTTTAAAATTCAGTCACGCAGTATAAATGAAATTGTGCAGTGCACAATAACTGAGCGTATATTAAGTCACCAACAATGAAATACTAAACGAAGTATCCGAGAACATCAAAATTGATGGTATTTCGTTAAGTGATTGTATTATATGGTAATTAATGAAGTTTTGATTTGTTTCTCAGATAAATTATGGAATAAAATAGCTTTGCGTATTTACCGAAAATAAACTGATTATGCGACAAAATTAAGTGTATTTTAGCTATGCGAAAGCATTTGAGTCACAATGTTAACATGATTCAACGGGCATAGATTTCTAAAATCTTATTATAAGTTTCGATCAATTATCCTCGTCCGGATAACTAAGCATTAGATTATGTTGAGCGATACGATTGGCGATCATAAATATGAAAATGGACTATTAAAAATCGATTATTTTGATGTTTAGGGCAGTCTATAACATTTAGAGAATGATTTATTTTTTATCAATTTTTCTTCGTTTAATAAGAGAAAAAAACTGCTATGCTGAAGGTACTAATAAGAACAACAGATCTTAATAATTAAGCGTATGAAAAGAAGGGATTTATTAAAAACTCTGGGGTTGAGCTTTGCCGTATTTGGTATTGCCCCGGAAATATCATCGAAGACTATTCGGGGGTATTTTGCTGGTAAACAGGCATATCCAGAAGATGGACTCAAAGATTATCTGCAAAAGATTCATAATTTTAATAAGCCACACGATGATGACGTACTGCTTGAGCATGAGTTACTTGAGACATTCGATTCGACAGTGCTTCGACTGAGACGTCTACAAAAGCTGGTCGGGCATGGTAATTTTAATATATTAAATTTTACTGATGGCCTTTCCCTTGCACGTAATTATTCAAGGGTTGGTGAATTCACGAAACAGGAGCTCCAGTTTATGGAGTTAACTTTTTATGAAGATGGGCAACGGTACGGTTTTTTGGGACAGAAACCTATAAAAGAAATTACTGATCAGGTAAAAAAGAAAGATGTTATCAAAATACCGCATAGCGGAAATTATCTTTACAAGGAAAGATCTATTGAAATATATGATGAAATAAAAAAAGAACTAGGTGAGCAAGTTATTCTGACTTCCGGAATTCGCAGCGTGATGAAACAGTTTTTACTTTTTCTAAACAAAGTACAAAGTAGCGAAGGTAATCTCTCTCTTGCCTCCCGATCTCTTGCCCCTCCTGGCTACTCATTTCATGGTAATGGTGATTTTGATGTAGGACAAAAAGGTTACGGAAAGCTAAATTTCACGGGGACTTTTACTGAGACAGAGGTGTATAAACGACTTTCTGAAATGGGATATCTCCAGTTGCGTTATCCAGCAGATAATAAATTAGGCGTTCGTTATGAGCCTTGGCATATAAAAATAAATACTAATGTATAATTAATTTCATTTTTGATGGATCAATTGTAAGAATATAAGCAGGCAGGTGCGGAGGGATAACGCACCTGCCTGTTTCGTTTAATTTAGTATAGAATAAATTTACTGCTACCTTTTGAGTACCATATTTTTAATATATGTTTAATCAGATTCGATTAAATTGAATTTTCTAATAATAGAATCGTAGCTAATTTGTTTTATCTATTCACGAGACTAAATATTTCAACAGTTTAATAAACCTCTTGGAATATCACTTAAGAAACCAACTGTCTGAAATAAAATTATTCCTGATAATTTACAAATTTGTTCTATACTTTAGTTAAGGGTGTCATCACTCCTGTAATGTCACTATCAGTGACACAACCTCCCGTGTGAATCAGTCACGGGGGGTTATTACGTTGTATTTTTAATTAAAAATTCCTATGGAAACCCCTAAACTTCTTATATCACTGTATAAACCTAAATTAGGGGTTTAGTGTAAGTTTAAAAAGTGCGGTGGGTGATCAGGTGTTTTGCCTAAAGCTTATCAGCGTGAAATCGTCGGGGTGACACCGACGGTCGGGGAGTGGATCTTTCATATTTAGATTACATTGTGCAATCAATTCTTTAATACCATCAAGCAATGGTCCTTTACGAATAAACTCACTAATTTCTTCTTCATACAGATTGTCTGACAAAGCATCACTAGAAAGTATAATCGTGTCATTTGGTGCGAGTTCAATTATGGGGCCAATATTGATATGCATATCACTGCAGCCGACATAATTAGATATTAAATTACGTTCTGGATGTCGCATAGCCTGTTCCTGATCAAGAGCACCGCAGATTTGTGCGTAACCAATTGGGGAATGAGAGAGCGTCTGGTATTTAACATTGCCATGGTTAGTGGTGAGTAATATAAGTGAATCACCTGCGTGATATGTTCTCAATTTATTTTCTGATAATTCAGCTATAGAAACAGTGCTGCCTGCCCCGGTTTTCATGTCTAAAATTGTTTTATTAGCATCATCAATACCCGTTAATATAGCTTCGCGCACAGAAAACTTAATGTTGCTTGCTGATGCTATTAAACATTCGACGACAATTTGTGAGGCTTGCTCGCCAGCAGGCATCCCACCGAGGCCATCAGCAACGACTAATATAGTTGATTCATCATCGACAGGAATAACTGCCAAGGCATCTTCATTTGGAGTATCTTTCATCGGTGATCTGTTCGAATAACAGGCAATCTCACCATGGCTTGTAGATATATTAAGAGGCTCGCTGTCCGTAGCATTGAATCGAGTAATTATTTTGTTATTATCATCCATGTTTACATTGTATCCCATTGCATGTTTTCAATATAGCGGCGTAGTTTTCCCGCACTATTAAATTTTTTAAGTGCCAGAGAATGTTTTAAGCCGCAACAAATGGCTTTTATTTCTGCTGGATGTTTCGAGTAGTATTTTTGTCCTCCCAAGGAATCATAAAAGATTCGAATCAAATCCATAACATCACTCTTGATGTTTGCCCCAGGTGTATCAACCCATTGAAACATATCAATAATTTTTAAATTATAATTTAGACCAACATTTTGCACGATAATATTGTCCGAATGTAAGTCGCCATGATATTCACCTACTGAATGAATACATTCAATTCCTTTTGCCAACGCATAAAGTAAATGTATTGCTTGAAATGGATGCAGTCGTTTACCTGTTTGTCGCATTAAATATTCAGTTAATAATTCGCCTTCCACGTACTCTGAAACCAAAAAAGAAATGGGTGTTTTTTTATAAATAATACTATCTTGTGTCGAGTATTGTATGACGATGGGACATTTACGAAGTTTATGTAGTTTACGCGCATAAAACTTTAATGATTTATCTTTAATGTTACGTTGTGGGAAGAAGAATTTTGCAGTACGTTCAATCCCCGTTGTACATTCTCTAACGAGATAAACCTCTGCTTCCCACCCAGACCCGAGTAACCGTTCTATGATGTATTTGCGGGCTATTACACGTCCTGGGTGAAAATTAAATGAATTGATATCAGTTGTAGACATTTGCCGCTCTTTTATATCGTTTTGTTAAACTGATTTAAGTCTTTAAACGTTTGTACTTCATTCGTTTTGGTTGTGAATCGTTACCTTTACGGTTTAGAAAATCCTGATGATATTCGGTAAAGTCACCTTCTAAAAAGACAACGTCGCCATCATCTTCAAATGCAAGAATGTGGCTGGCTATTCGATCCAGAAACCAACGATCATGTGAAATGACGAGCACACAACCGGGGAATGCGAGTATTGCTTCCTCGAGTGCGCGCAAGGTTTCAATATCAAGATCATTTGAGGGTTCATCGAGAAGTAATACATTCGCGCCTTGTTTTAGTGTGTGAGCTAAATGTAATCGACCACGTTCACCACCTGATAAATCACCAACATGTTTTTGTTGATCTGTGCCTTTAAAATTAAAACGTCCAACATAGGCACGTGAGTTTATTTCATAACTACCAATCGTTATATTGTCGAGACCATCTGACACAGCCTCCCAGACTGTTTTACTATCTTCCAGGCTTTCACGACTTTGTTCGACATAGGCAACTTGAACGGTCTCTCCCAATTTAATCTCTCCACTATCAGGCTGTTCAGCTCCTGCGATCATGCGAAAGAGGGTAGATTTACCGACACCGTTGCCGCCTATGATGCCGACAACCGATCCCTTGGGTATGTTGAGGTTTAGATTTTCATACAAGACATGGTCATCAAATTTTTTACTGACATTATTTAGCTCAATAACGACATCACCTAATCGCGCGCCAGGCGGGATATAAATCTCATTTGTTTCGCTACGTTTTTGAAAGTCTTGAGAATTCATTTCTTCAAAACGGGCAAGGCGAGCCTTGCTCTTGGCATGGCGGCCTTTAGGTGCTGTGCGTACCCATTCTAGTTCCTGTTTAATCGCTTTTTGTCTTGCTGATTCAGCACGGTCTTCCTGTTCAAGTCGGGATTCTTTGTTTTCCAGCCATTGTGAATAATTACCTTCAAAAGGGATACCTTCACCACGATCTAGCTCTAATATCCATCCGGCAACATTATCAAGGAAGTAACGATCATGTGTCACAGCTACAACTGTTCCGTTAAAGTCGGCAAGGAATCTTTCTAACCAATATACAGATTCAGCATCGAGGTGGTTGGTGGGTTCATCTAATAGCAACATATCCGGGCGTGAGAGTAAAAGTCTACAAAGTGCCACACGGCGTTTTTCACCACCTGAAAGAGTATCAATAGCGGTATCCCAAGGAGGAAGACGTAAGGCATCGGCGGCAATTTCCAGCGTATTTTCAAGGTTTTCTGCATCCCATGCGGCAACAATACTTTCTAATTGTTCTTGTTTTTTAGCCAAGGCATCAAAATCAGCATCAGGATCTGCATAGGCAGTATAGACTTCAGTTAAACCGGCCAAGGCATCCAATGGTTCGCGCAGACCTTCTTCTACATTGCCGCGCACATTTTTTGCCGGATCAAGCTGTGGTTCTTGCGGTAAATAACCAACGTTAATATCCGGCATAGGGCGAGCCTCACCGATAATTTCGGTGTCGATACCTGCCATTATTTTTAACAGGGTTGATTTACCAGCGCCATTTAAACCTAATACGCCGATCTTGGCGCCCGGAAAAAATGAAAGATAGATATCTTTGAGTATTTGACGTTTTGGTGGCACGATTTTGCCCACGCCATTCATGGTGTATACGTATTGAGCCATAGGACTATGAACTACCTGCTTGATTATGTGAGTAAAATTTAAAGAATTAGAGATTATCGTAAATACGAATTAACTAAGCAATAATATTAATACTGATTGAGCGTCAATGAAGTTCTTAGTCGGCGGGCCAATAATATTTTTCTAGTTCACTGCGTAAGCCGTCTGTGAGTGCCTGGGATTTCTTTTTGTCATGATCAAACCGTACCAAAGTAGTATGGCCGCGAGCTGCGAGTGCTTTATTTTGAAATAATTCCTGTCGAATCGAAAAAGAACTATTACCGATGTGTTGTATACCCGTTCTGATGCTCACGCTTATGCGGTAATCAATTTCACGCACATATTCGACTTCTATTTTAGCTAGAATTAATTCCCATTTTTTTGGGTCAAGATCCGGTGTGAAAATCTTAAATAATGGCGTTCGGGCTTTTTCAAACCACATAGGAACGACGGTATTATTGATGTGGCCTAATGCGTCTGTCTCATAAAAACCGGGAGTAATTGATTCTTCCAGAATATTGTCGTTCATACAGGTTTCACTCGCCATCAGAAGATTGTTTCCATTCAAAAGCTGGTGCAGATTCAGAATCCGCTCGGTATTTATGCTGCAAACCATTAAGAAAGTTTCGTAATATTTGATCTTTACATTCGCGATAATGTTTATGACCGGGTTTACGAAAAAAAGCACTTAGCTCGTGTTTACTAATACGAAACTCAGCTAACTCGAGGATAGCCAAGACATCTTCTGCTTTAAGGTTTAGAGCTATTTTTATCTTATTAAAAATAATATTATTCGTTAGTTTGGCTTCTGGAATAGCTTGTGGGCCATCTTTTTTACCGCGTTTATCATTAATTAAGCCATTCAAAAATATCGCTAACAATGTATCGGTGCATTCTTGGTAGGCAGGGTCGTCATCTTTTTTCAAGCAATCACTAATTTGCGCACGAGAGACGTCGTGTTCTGCCTGCTTGAAGATAGATATCATTCTGGAGTCGTTGAAGTCAAAAACAAAACGAAGTCGACGTAATACATCATTGTTATTCATTAGTAATTCTTTAGTTTGTTTTTAAAAGGGCATGTGAAAATGATATCTATATTTTCTTCAAAAAACAGGTTTTAAGTACGATAGTTGATTTTCCCTTGCCGCACTCGATTTCCTCTTCTTTGCTGGTGAGTCTTATGTTCTTGTAAAGTGTGCCTCGTTTTAATGTGTTTGATGTGCCTTTGACCTTAAGGTCTTTTATAACTTGTACAGAGTCACCATCAATGAGTTCGGCGCCGTTACTATCTTTTGTTGTCATGTTCTGATTTGGGAGTTGTTAAGGGTAATTGGCACATATCATACCAAACGAGTAGAAATAATTCGTTGCTAATGGACTTTAATCATAAATCAACGCTACTTTAGTTGTAGTCTTATCTCCTCGGAACCATATTTAATAATATCACCTGAAATAATTTTTTTACGTTTTTGTGTTTCTATTATGCCATTAACAAATACCTGTCCATCAGCAATAACTGCCTTTGCTTCTCCTCCACTAGTCACCATGCCTTCGAATTTCAGGATCTTATAGAGTTCAACAGGTTCTTTTGTCAATTCAACATCTTTCATTTTGGAGGCCTTATTGGATTATATCGTCGATTATAAGTTTGACGGGTAGATATATATTAGTTGGTACGGAGTTGAGAACGCCAATTAGATCTCCTGGTGTAGATTTGGTATTAGCATTTTTCGATACTCGGGCAATGATCTGTATCAGTTTATGGTCAGAGAGTTTATTTGAAGGTACGAGAGCCATCGAATCATCAAGTGTAACTTGTGTGGGCAGCTCGCTTACTTTTATACGCGAGATGGCCAATGGCATGAGTGAACCATCGACAGCATGAGCATAGACATAGACATCGTCATTATCATTGGCTTTCTTTAGCAGATCTTCTGACAACACAATATTTATTTTTAATGCTATATCACTAACAGCTTCTTTGTCGGGTTGAATGATTTGCTTACGCGCCAGATCAATATAGTGTTTTATCTTTAATTGTGACTCTGAACCTTCGTCAAACTGACTATGAAGTTCTTGCCAATGTTGTAGTGCCTTTTTAATATCAGCACGTTGTATCGCCGCAAGGCCCGCTAACCAAAGACCATTTTTATTTGTTGGGTCAAGACGCAGCGCTTCATCAATCAACTCAGTTGGCTTACCCTTAAATCGGCCATTGTTTATCATCGATAAGATGTCTGCATAACGCACTATGACTGAAGGATCATTGCTTTTGAGACGATACAGGTTTTCGACCGCTCTTAATGCATCAGGGTATCGTTCAATAGCGACGTATGAATTAGTTAACATTAACCAGCCATCTGCATCATCGGGATTGCTTGCCTGTAATTTTTCTGAATGGGCTAGCATTTCTTCGGTAACAATGGATTTTTCTTCTTCCGTTTTTGCGCTATTAAATGCCTCAATAAGTGCGGTGCGCTCTATGTGAGCTTCTTTTTCTAAATATTGATAAAAACTTATGGCAAAGACAGGTAATAGAAAGAACAATAGAGTGATAGTTACTCTTGGTACTTTCGATTTGGGCTTAGCGTCGTTTCCTAATGATTGTTTGATGATGTTGTCCTTGTTCATGAGGATAGCTTGCAAATAAAATGCTAATGCTATTTTATGTGATAGATGGTCTCTTTAAATAATGCGCTGCAAAGTATAGCCTAAATGATTCATGCCCGTTAGCGTGTTGCCATGCAATGCCATAAAGATTAAAAACATGTTGTTTAACAGTGAGTTAGATTAAAATATTGTTGTAAATGAGCAAGGTAAATAAATATTTTGTTGTATTACAGAAGAGAGGATAGAGACTAGTTTTAAAAGAATTAGACTTTTATATGATGTCTAAATCATAAAACAGTGGATTAATTAATTACTGTTCTTCTTGAAATTGGTTTTCTATTAATTTTTCTATTTAAATAATAAGAAATACTTATCATTTAATATAAATAATTCCCTATTGGAATATTTTATCTTGAGAAGGATAAAATAATTCCTAATAGCAATAGGTTCTTTGTTGCTAGAGCATCATTCGCGAATACAGTTGATCTTGAAATAATTAAATTTATTCATGACCTACTCCTCATAATCTCGTAAATGATCTCGGCATGGACTGATTAGTCCATGCCGAATTTTTACAATCGAAAGTGTCCATTTGAGTTTATTCAAACGCGTCTGCGTATTTTCTACTGGACCACTTATTGATTTACGTTTCGGTGCTATTGGCACCATAACATATTCAATAAGTGGTGCTTTACCCACTCCAGTTACTGTATAGAATCACTTGTACTATGGAACTCAGACAATTACGTTATCTGCTTGCAATTTCAGAAGAACAAAATGTAAATAGAGCTGCCAAGTTATGTTTTGTTACACAACCCGCTTTAACGCAACAGATTAAAAAGCTTGAGGCAGAATTAAACACGTCGCTTTTAATCAAATGCGGCCGCGGAATAGTCTTATCTGAAGAAGGTGAGAAGCTAAGCCGACATGCCAGTAAATTAATAAGAAAAGTAGAAGCAATAAAGCAAGAGTTTATTAATTCAGACAAGAGTAATAAGCAATTAATGCTAGGCGTGGATCCAGGTCTATTTGAATACACAAAATCAAAAGTGGCTAATAAGACAATAGCTTCTAGTATAAAAATTAAACGGATGGGTAATGACCAACTGCAGTATGAATTGCGCAAAGGAATGGTCGATGCAGGCATTACTACCGATGTTTCAAATATTAAAAATATAGGACAAAGTCCTATAGTTCGTGAAAAGATTTATCTTGTAGCTTCGAAGGAGGTACATTTAAATACTCTGCAACCTCTTGATTTGGCTTCTATTCTGTCTGAGCCGTTAGTTTTGCCATCAAAAAAAATAATGATCAGGAAGTATCTGGATGATTATTTAAAAGAAAAGAATCTAAAAATAAAATTAATGTTGGAAGTAGATTCATTTGAAGAATTAGTTAGTGTAATAAAACATTCGAGTTTTATTACACTGTTGCCGCAATCAATATTTTTAAAATATGCGAATGAAGAAATAAATGCTATCGAACTGAATGATGATGGTTTTTATAGAGATCATTATTTG
>BQJP01000068.1 GCA_021604765.1 Thermodesulfobacteriota bacterium | reverse complement strand
TGTTTCTTCAGCTATCCGGTTTTGAAACTTGCACACACACACCCTACCGGTTGTTTCCCTGGGCCATCTGGAGGTGAATACCATCCACCTGTCTGGTACGGGTGGTGTTAACTTGCACATCAACATGTGCCCTGATGTTATCGTATTTTATTATCTTGTGCCTTTTCTGCTAGCTGTTAGACCCGATCCGGAAGGACTCCCCTATCTACTACTGCTGTGTTGGTGTGGTTGACTGGTGAGGTTGATCGAGGTTGCTTTGATCTGATTTATTCGGCCCGGAACCTAAATATTTCGCATATTGGCGGCTACTATAAATAGGGCAAAGCATCGTTACATCGTTAGCATCGTTATCCATCTGCGCACTCGTTCGCTAGCTCCTGTCACTGCGATTGCTGCTGCTTAGTTACATCGCTGCACTCACGGTGCAGATTCAGTCATAGTGATCGTTGCGTTGCCTACACGTACGCTCTGCCAAACTGCTCGTTAGCAGGCGTAACAAATCCCCCACTCGATGTTAACATGGTTGCTTGCACGTTGACATCGATAGTATTGCTGAGTACGTTCATACGTAGAAACGCTGTGGTCGCAACTATTTGAAGATTACATGACCGACAGACTCCTCTTTGATTACATGAGTTTCCACCGACAGACTTGTACGGAATCAATCGGTTTATCACCCACACATTGTCTCCAAATTATCGCCAGGTCTAATCCCCCACTTGCTGGTAAGATACCAAAACAACTAATGGTATGTTAGTGACGGTGAGGTGTGAAGAATGGAAATGCTTTACAAGTGTTGAGAACAATCATAATACGTTAAGATGAAAACACGATATCGATTACATGTGCATACACCGGTACGGATCGTTAAAACAATAGAAGTCCCCCCCTCAAAAGACTTAATCGCTTGGTGATGATGTGTTGGTGCATACGGTAATCACTACATGTATCATATAACATATTTATCATTCAACGTTAAACAAGTGTAAAAACATAATCTTCCCGTCATTCGTTATTTTCTAAGCTTCGTTAATTACTCCCGTTATTGCTCCTTTCGTTAAAAAATGCGAGATGGTCGTCAGTGTCATCGTTATCGTTATCGTTATCGTCATCGTCATCGTTATCGTCATCGTTATCTTGCAATCGTTACGTCCTTTAAAAGTTTGTCCCTGAAACGGTTAAATTTAGTGGGACCTAATGGTTTCGTTAAGAAATCGGCAATATTTTCATTCGTGTCAACTCGTTTTAACAATAATTCACCCAATTTCACGCACTGTCGGGAAAAATGGTATCGTGGATAAATGTGTGCGGAACGTTGATGAAATACGGGATTTTCGGAAAGTTTAATAGCTCCCTCGTTATCGACAAAAACTGATGGTGCGTTATATTTTATCTGTACGTTATTATGTTTTGTTTTTAAAATATGCGGTAACATGAATCTGAGAAGCTGATTCACCCAAACAACTTTCTTACAAGCTTCGGACAAACTAACATACTCACTTTCGGTACTACTCTGACTAATATGTTTAGCGTAAATTGATCTCCAACAAACCGGAGAATCGTTAATTAAAATAACTAAACCGTAAACTCCTGCAGACGTGTCAGGATCATGTTTATGACTTGCGTCAACATAAACTTTACGTCACATTTAGCTACGTTATAACGGTATAAAATTGATTTTTGTTTAGTATATTTAACGTAACGTAAAATCTTCTTAGCATGAACCCAATGGACATATTTTGGATTCGCCATGTATTTACTAAAAGTAATCACAGCGTACAAAATATCCGGTCGAGTACATATAGCTAAGTACAATAAACTACCAATTAACTCACGGTACGGGATATTATCCATCTTTTTATCGGTATCATCATCATCAGCTACGGAAATCATGTCGTAAGAGTTTTCGTTATTTTGATCTACCTTAATGTCGTTAAAAGTTTTGAGCGGTGCTCTGTTTTTGCCGTTAAAAATACCAGCTTTGCAATATTTAACGGATTCGCTAACCGGTATCTTCAAAGACTTACAATTCGTCATGTTAAATCGTTTAAGAATATCGTTAATGTATTTCTCTTGATTTAAAATAATATTTTGGTACAAGTCGTAACCAACTCTCATACCTAAATATTCTTTTAAAATACCTTGGTCTTTCAACTTAAATTCGGTAAGTAACAGTTTCTTTATTTTAGACATTATAATTTCGTTTCTTGCGGCAATTAGCAAATCATCTACCCAAATTAAAATAAATGCAATAGTACCATCTACCTCCAACCTGTAAACACAGTAATCGGCGGTACTTGCTACACATTTCATTTTAACTTTTAGGAACTTATCTAACTTTAAATTAAATCTCCTACCAGATTGTTTCAATCCGTATAAACATTTAAGTAATTTCATACATTTTCCTTTCGGTATACCAGTAATTCCTTTCGGTATGTGCATGTACACCGTTTCCTTAAGTGGGGTGTAAATATAAGCACTACGGATATCAACTGAATGCATTATTAGCTTATACGACGCACATAATGACAGTAAAATACGGAAACTCTCCAACCGTGCTACCGGTGAAAATGTTTGTTTATAGTCAATACCGTATTTTTGTCTATCACCACGTGCACACAAACGTGCTCTAAACTCGGTAATCTCGTTATTTTGGTTACGTTTAACTTTAAAAACCCAGGTCGACGTCAAAATATTAATTTTAGGATCAGTCGGAATGTCAACAACTAAGAAACATTCTAACTCCTTCAACTTACTAAATTCATATTTTATTCCGTTAATCCAAAAAACTGCTTGAGGACCGTTAACTGCCTCTTTATAGCTTTTCGGGTTTTTAATCGCGTCGTCGGGCATAACGGTGTTACAAAACTGCTTGTACGAAAACTCCATTAATTTTTGGTTAATATTTCTGTCTTTATGCTCCGGAAACGTGTCCGGATCAAAATCGTTAAAATTAAATTTCTTATCGGAAGATGAAGACGGGACATCTTCATTATATCTAGGTCTAGTACCATGACGATCAGCAATATGCGAGCGATAATCGCCATGTCTAGCCGGCGGTAAACCTAAATTACTACGTGTTGATGCACGAGTACGGTTAGGATTGTAAAAGCTTCGTTTAGTAGGTGTAAATCGTGAAACGGGATTATTGAAATTAATCTGCCTTTTGGCATCATCGTTATCGGAAACATCACTATCGGTATTATCGGAATCCAAACCGGCGACTAAATCATTATTTTTATAATCATCTTGCATCGGCGATTTTTGGTCAACTTTAATTTCAACATTTCGCTTATAATTTTCGTTTAATTCGGGAAACATAAAATATTCGTCTTTATCATCGTTACTAACAGGTACATGTACTAATTCAGTATGGGGAACGGTTTCATGAAAAATGACGTTACGTCGTACAAAAATTTTAAAATTCCGCTCGGGAATTAAAACATAATATCCTTTGCAATGGGGTGCGTATCCTAAAAAATAACCGGGAAAAGACGTCGGTAAAAGTTTGTTCCTTCTTTCCCTTTTATTTTTATGTACGTAAGCTCGGCATCCCCAAATTTTAAAATAGCTTAAATTAGGTTTTCTACCGTAAAACTCCTGAAACGGGGTTTTATAGTTTTTATTACTCGTGTGTGGTAATCTATTTTTAGTATAATTAGCCGTAGAGATTGCGTGTGGCCAAAATCTCAACGGAACGTTAGAATTATTTAACATAGGTCTAGCTAATGTTAACAACGTACGATTATACCTCTCACATACGCCGTTCGATTGCGGACTATACGGAGCGGTAAGATTATGCGTAATGTTGTTTTCCATGCAAAAAGTCTTAAATTCACTAGACGTGTATTCACCACCGTTATCTGTTCTAATCTCGTTAACGTCAATATTTTCGATATTAACTTTTTGAATATTTCGGCCTAACTCGGAACGTGCATGTTTTAAGAATAATTTAAACATGTCTAAAGTGTCGGATTTGTTTTTCATGAAATAAACGAAAGCAAATCGACTCTTATCATCAATAAACGTCACAAAATATCTAAAGCCGTTATACGACTGTTTAAACGGTCCACAAACATCGCTATGAACATAATTTAAACAAGCTTTAGCTCTAAACATCGATTTCTTAATGTACTTTTTAACGGTTGATTTGTTTAAACTACACGTTTCGCACTTATCATCTAAGCTGCGAAAATGAGTCACCGGAATTTTAATTCCGCGTGTAATTTTGTTCCGTATGGCTCTTTTTAACGTCTTAACACTCACGTGACCTAAACGATTATGCCACAGTATCGCTTTATTTTCGTGAGTTTTTAATTTACTTTTATTATTTCGGGTAGCCGAAAAATTACATTTTGAAACCGGAACACGTAAATATTCGGGATTTTCGTAAACGTTATCACCTATCTTAATCTGATACAAATTATCTTTATTTTTGTGACCTTGTAAAACCGTTTTATTAGTTTTATTGTCGATCACGGAAACAAGATTCTTTGTGAAAACTACCGTTTTATCGTTATTTGTTAGCGCGGAAACGGAAATAAGATTATTTTGAAATGTCGGAACCACCTTAATGTTTTTCAACATACGGTAGTCCCCACTCGCGATAATCTCACATTTATTATTATTCGCCACGAACACTATTCCGTTGTTTTTAACAATATTTTTCAAAAGACTAGCGCTCTTACAATAATGAGCGTTAGCACCGGAATCTATAATCCACATAATATTCTTCGATTTACGGTTACGAAAAGCCGAAATTTTATACGAAATATTATCAATTATTTTGTTCGTAAAAAATAATTTCCGATATTTCGCTGAATTTTTGTCACCAAAATTTCCGCCGTTCAATCTTATACATCCGTTTTTGTACCGAATACCGTTATTTCCGCCAGAATTATTTCCGTTAGATCCTCCTCCTCCTCCTCCTCCAGAATTACGCGATGCAGCCAACTGCCTCTGCAACGCTGAAATCTGGGATTGGAGAAGGGAATTATAGTTCTGACGGGTTTGGGCCGCGGAATTTGCGTTAAATTGGCCCTGCATGAATTGTGGTGCGGTAATGAACGGATTAAAATTATTATTTGCGTTACGGAACCATGGATTATACGTTAATGCAGCGTTAGAATTAAATGCGTTATTTGCGTTAAATGCGGTATTAGCGTTATATGCAGGGTTAGATTGTGTGTTTCTCCCCCTGCCCCTTCCCCTCCCTCGGCCACGTCCTCCACGTCCACGACCTGCTTGAAAATTGCTAGAGGAAGAAGGGTTAAAATTATTCAGCTGCCAACAATTTCTCAAAATATGTCCTCGTTTATTACAATGAGGACATGTAAGATTAGCTAAATTAGTCAGGCACTGCGCGCGCCTATGGCCTAATTTTCCGCAGCGGTGGCAACCCGCTGGGTTGTTGGAATTGTTATTATTATTGCGCGAAAAATTATTATTATTTCGGTAAAAATTATTATTGCGGTTAAACGTTTGACTACGTGCTCTAATCGAGTCACGTACAGCTTGTGCAAGCTTATTTTCATGCGCAATACTGTCGTTATTTTTATATTTACTTAAATTACTAGCCTCTTTATCTAAGAAGGTGGAACACGCCTTCTCAAAAGAGTACCCGTTAGCTCTAGCTAAATCTATTTGAGTTTCATACGTTTTCT
The DNA here is from genome assembly GCA_021604765.1 of Thermodesulfobacteriota bacterium. Lineage (GTDB taxonomy): Bacteria > Desulfobacterota_D > UBA1144 > Nemesobacterales > UBA2774 > CR02bin9. The sequence goes on along the minus strand of BQJP01000068.1, from coordinate 4,117 downwards.
GGTCTACCCCTCTCAATAAAATACCAACTTTCATTGTTTCGCTGATAATTTCCCCATTCGTTACTAAATCGGTAATTAAATTTTCTAAAGTCGATACATATTTTGAAATGGACATGTCGCCTTGTTTTAGGGCTAATAAATCGTTAAAAGTCGTTAATTTAGAGCTAGTAGTCTCTCTCTCAAAAAGTACCGTTAATTTATTCCACATGGCAAGTCCATTACCTACAGGAGATGTCATCACAAGAGCAAGTGTGCTCTTGTTGAGACTTTGTGTAATTCTAGTATAAAGTAACTCGTTAGCTTCTACATATCTCTTATCGTCATAAATAACCTCGGTTGTTGTATCTATGGTGGTTACCTCCTGAACCTTTTCATCTTTTGCCCCAGAAGGGGGTTTGACGGCATGTTTTGTGTCGGTAGTTGTCGTGATGTTGTTTTTAGCAAAATTTTTGCGCTCTATTTTAGACATGCGGCTATTTTCCTCCGCTTTAGGGCGGAGACCAGCGGTCATTAGCGCGATAACATCTCGAAATTGAAAACACAGTGCTGTAAAAGTCATTTTGTAAAATTTCCAATTTTTGTGTGTACCATCAAATTTTTTGAATCCTTTCATGGACTCGGGACCCTTTTCACTGCTCATAACCCTTGTTAGACCCGATCCGGAAGGACTCCCCTATCTACTACTGCTGTGAGGTGTGGTTGACTGGTGAGATCGATTGGAGTTGCTTTGATCTGATTTATTCGGCTCGGAACCTAAATATTTCGCATATTGGCGGCTACTATAAATACGGCAAAGCATCGTTAAATCGTTAGCATCGTTATCCATCTGCGCACTCGTTCGCTAGCTCCTGTCACTGCGATTGCTGCTGCTTAGTTACAAAGCAAAATTTTTTGAAATGATAAAAAATTCTCCCGAATGATAAGATTTTTTTTGGATTTTTTTTCGATCAATTCTATAGCATCATCATCTACTATAGCAATCTGGCTGCTGCTTGCTTATATTAATAGGCGTAGTAGTATTATATGCTATATCGACATGATGCATTATATATATATACGCCAATAATTATTGCTGTACGCTTTTATTTTTATAAGCTGCTGCGCTGCTGCTACTCATCACAGATACTTATCAATGGCCTGAACTCGAGAACTATACCTATGATACTGGGAGCCTTTGTAGGTGGCAACACCAATAAGGCTGTCCCTATCCACTTTCAATGTCTTGAAACCGTTACGCCCTTTGGGTGTTGAAACTTCGACGTCGCTGATGGCGATGGATGAAATGTCTATTTCTATTTTCCACCACTTTATGTTTTTGTCTCCACTGGGATTCCATTGTCGATACTCCCTGTTGTACAATCTCTTTGCTGGGAAGTATAACCCGACCTGTACGCGCTTATTATCTGCCAGTAGTTCTGTGACCTCACCCAGGTAAAGGGGCATGGGGTTCAATTTCTGCGGCTCCATCGCGAATAATACAAACTCCCCAATCTTAATGTGGGAAACCTGAATTAGAAAATAAAGGAAAGAACATTAACTTCAAAAGGAAGGGACAATAGCTTCAAAGTGGGGTGATATGACCTGTATTGCTTCTTGCTGGTCAACTTTTTCATGGTCACTGTCGGATGTTATTACTCTCGAGTTGTGGCGCTTGCGTTTAGACCTGCGTTTAGGCTGACGAATAGGTGGATGACCCTCAGTATCAGAGTCAGAACCGGCGGGGGCCTTCTGTTCAGAACCGGCGGGGGCCTTCTGTTGTGGTTGTGGGGTTTATTAGGGTGTGGTCGCGTGAAGTAGTGTGATGATGTGATTTGACGACCTGACTAGGTGGATCCTCGGTATCAGTATCAGAGTCAGAACAGTGCTGCTGCTCCTTGTTCTTATTATTAGCCTGTTTTAAGTGGTATGGCATGTGGCCTGGCACATCACAATATTGTTTTACTGTTAGTTCAAACAGTTGAATTGGTCCAGTTCAGTGTGTTGGAGCTTACCCTTCTGCCTTGCCTTTGCCCTGACCGCCTTTGTGTAACCACCATAAAGGATAGGTTCAACCACGGGGTCCATGTCCCTCAGGAATCGACCAGACCTCAGCATGGCTTTCCTATCCTGGGAGGGGTGGGGGAGGGTGGTGCTGGAACTCAGTTTCTACAATGGCATCGGTAAACAAATGTGAAGCAATGTACATGGTGGTGATGTGGACTGTGACCTCTTCGATCTGTTTGGAGCGTCTCATTGTAGGGAGTGTGGTCGCAACACTACGAGGGCGGCGTGCCGTGTACGACGCAATGAATGTGTCCCACTCCTTCTTGCAACTTGCCCAATCTCCGATCGGTAAATCAGTGTATTTGTATTCTCTGTGTAATCTCTCCACGGTTTCAATGCACTTCCGAAACATGGCATCCCTGTTGGGAAGCTCCTCATACGCTTTTGGCATAGGGCCGTCCATGCTGTGGTCGCTCACCTGGGGGCTGGTTGTGAGATACCGAATCCCCCCCATTCGAGGAAGCCATTCTTTCGACTGCGCGTGGATTTTGTAGTGGAGGACCGCTTTTCGTTGGTTATGAGGGGAGCGCGTTAGTTTGAATACATGAGGAGCAGTCCTCCTGGTGAGGAGGTGCGGGGTTAGTTAGAGGGACGTGATACAATGCAATGCGCACGTACATGTCGCCACGCCACACCCACACGCCACCACCGGATTTTACAGTGTGCACGACGAGCACGTGGACACGCGTAAGGCACGAACCTTCGCTTCTCGAGCAGGGGATCGTCCGCCTTGATGCCAAGGGTGCCTGCCAGTTCGTGTTCCAGTGCGACGTCGTCATTCCAAATGTCCGTTCTCTCAGTTTTGAAGCCTGCAAAGTTTCGTATGATATGAGGTCTGTAGTACTCTGTCCAGCTGTACGACGCTTGGACTCGCTCTACGATAGTGTGGTCCGTTTCTCCGTCCCACGCCTTTTCGATTAGCCTTGTGAATGCTTTTGGTGTGAGCGAAGGCATTCCGTTTCTGGTGCCCTTAGGGCCTTGTATTGTTGTTGTAACTCGGCCGAATACGCGATCGATGTTGAGTATGTGGGTGTGGCCTACCAAGAGCCTGAAATGAAAGGGAGATTAGTCGAGTGGGGGATTTGGAGGGAATACGGATAAAAATATCGCGAAAGGGCATCACCTTTTGATTGTTATTGAGTGGACTTCTTCATTTCTCTCAACGCAGTCGGCCGCGAAGGCTATGACCGTTTTGTTTGTGGCATCTGATCCACCATCCACGATCCATGTATTGTGTCTTGTCAGTCCTCCGGATCGCTGTATTGCTTTATTCAGATTACTTATGAGGAGGTCTGCATCAGCTTTAAATCGGAAGTCGGAGAGCTCGCCAAAGAGGACTGACCCGCACCCTAATCCCAGCCTCAGGCTCTCTCCCAGCTCACGGGCATGTCTTGTCACTCTCTGTGTCCTCTTCCCCTGCCTTCCAGATTGGGTTGAGCCGTCTCTAAAGGATCTTGAAAACAATACGCTGTTGGATTTGCCGAGGAGATGCTCCTAAGAATACGCATCACAACAAAGAAAATTAGCACAAGAGGCTTGCGTCCGTTATCTAGAAAAATGAAACTGACCTCCCTGTGCGCTGAGGGCGAGGCCGGTGTATCCTTCTTGTCGACCTCAGAATGGTGGTTTATTGCTGGTCCATGCACGTAAATTCCCGTAAGTTTTTGCTGGAAGAGGGTGCTGCCTTTTAAATACTTGGGGGGGTCCTTCGTTCCAGGATGGGGTATATAGTGCTCGTGATTGCCCGCGGCATCGATCTGGTGGTGCACAACAAAAATAAACAAACATCATCAATTGAAGAAGACATTTGTAGTGGAACATGCAAGCACACTTCATGGGTGGTGGCCAGTTACCTCCAAACAACTGTACACACTGGGTGATGTCACCGCATTAGCGATGTCGGCATTAGCTAGATCCTTCTCCAGGACCCATGTATTGGTGTGAAGTAGCTTGTACTTGTTGAATGTCTCTCTATCTTCAAAGCAGATGTTGCCAGATGATCTCATAGTTTCCAGCCAAAAGCACGTGTTGCACTTTCCGGTGACTGGGGAAGTGGGGAGGGCAGTGAGTGGCG
>BQJP01000067.1 GCA_021604765.1 Thermodesulfobacteriota bacterium | reverse complement strand
AAACCCCAAACCCCAAACCCCAAACCCCAAACCCCAAACCCCAAACCCCAAACCCCAATCCCATCAAAAAAAATTAATAAAATAAAAAAATTAAAAATATTAAAAATAAATAAACTATAATAAAAACTATAAACTTAATTAAAGAGGTTCTTTCAACTCCACTTTTTTACCCCAGCCCATTATTCCGAACAGGGATGAACAAATCAGAAGATAGGAGATGAATCTTAATGAGTCGTAAAAGATTTACTTCTCTACTTACAATACTCCATCTTATTCAAGTCGTTTACATGTGATTTGAGTCAACAATAATTCGAAATTATTCTTCCGGTGGAAGAGAGAGTGACTTAGACACTCTCTCCACACACCGTTGCAAGAAATCAGCCGAAGCTTATTTGTTTGCTTTTATTGTTGTTGGGACACTGCTTTCCAGCACAGATTCTGACTTAGAGGCAATCAGTCATAATCTGACAGATGATAGCTTCACGGCACTGCCTTCTCAGGCAACCGTATTAACCAATTATCTGAATCAACTGTTCCTTTCGTACTAAACTGACTTACTGTCGCAGTATCAATTCATCAGTAGGGTAAAACTAACCTGTCTCACGACGGTCTAAACCCAGCTCACGTTCCCTATTGGCGGGTGAACAATCCGACACGTTGTGCCTTGTGCAACACAATGATAGGAAGAGCCGACATCGAAGGATCAAAAAGCAACGTCGCTATGTGCGCTTGGCTGCCACAAGTCAGTTCCTTTCTACCAGTCGGTCGGAGAGATTTCTCCCTCAGACCATGGACTCAGAGAGCTTTGTCCGAAGACAGTCACTGCTCTGCACTATTTCTAGTGGGAGTAGCCCGTACCTTAAGCCTGTTCAGAACAGACCCACACCTTACCGAGCGTTGAACTGCTCGGCCTGTTACAGCCGAGTCAGCTGCTGATCATCTCTATCTCTGAGGATTGTTACCCGTGCTTTCATACACTCTCTGGAAGAGCACTACTCTCCCAGTTGGTACCTCGAGCCTCTCAAGACTTCCCAGCATCCAGGCGTGTCGCCTTCCGCCCCGAAGAGCGGAGACTAGACCATCCCTGAAACCGGATGGTCTGGGACTAATGTGTGTTTATCCCTGTGGTAACTTTTCTGACACCTCTAGCTTAATACTTATAAAGATAAAGGATCAATAGGCCATGCTTTCACAGTTTGTATTTTTACTGAAAATCAAAATCAAGTGAGCTTTTCCCCTTTTGGTCGACAAGAGATTTCTGTTCTCTTTGAGCTCACCTTAGGACACCTGCGTTATCATTTAACAGAAGTACCGCCCCAGCCAAACTCCCCATCTAACTATGTCTTCCGCGTAGATCAGGCCAGAGGCCCTTAGATCTTGAATTTCCGAAGATTCTATTTCACGGAGTTAGTAAAATGACTAAATGAGTAGTGGTGTTACATTGACGAAAAATCTCCCACCTACACTATACCTTAATTGCCATGTCACAAAGTCAGACTAGAGTCAAGCTCAACAGGGTCTTCTTTCCCCGCTGATTGTGCCAAGCCCGTTCCCTTGGCTGTGGGTTCGCTAGATAGTAGGTAGGGACAGTAGGAATCTCATTGATCCATTCATGCGCGCCAAAAATTACTTGGCGAGGCATTTGGCTACCTTCATTTATCAATAAATAGATACACATGTTCGAAAGAAATTTTTACATAGATAATTTAATTAGTCTTTTTAGACCTCTTTTTTCATCTCGCCTGTTTATCGTGTTTTCGCTTCTTCTTTATTCACTTGAATTTATTCTAAGCCTTCAGGTCCACTTTTCAGTAGAAGTCTTTAGGCAGAATTTTAACAAGAGCCGGCAACTTCTCTTTCAGCAAGGACATTTGATCGTAACCCAATTTCTTTGGCCAGTTCTACTCATCTTACCAGAAGCAAGAGGGGTGGAACTTGGACAAACATTTCGGTTTTACGTTACAATCGCATCCCATACAGTAGAGTCATTTCCAGTGTTTCCATCGAGGCTCGTAAATGAGATGTTCTGGGTTTAAGCAGTCTGACCAGTGGCAGAGATGAGAAATCTCAACTTCCATTGGCCATCCATCTTCATTTCGTTTTGCACTCGATTCTTGTTTTTAGTGAAAAATGTCCATTGAAACTCAATGGCCACGAAATCACGCAGGACCTTCACTTCCTTTCTTACTATAATAAGGATGGGGGAGAATGCACCCGTTTTCGAATACAAAAAATCCTTTTTCACTGATAGTTCAAAAGGCATTTCTATTCTCGGGAGTATTGTTGCCTTCTTACTGGATCTTGTAGGACCACTCTAAGAAAACACCTCCATTCTCCAACATCTCACTGCGCATTTCTGCGACAGTTCTTCTCGCTGATCATTTTACTGAAATTTTTGCTGTTTTATTCATAAGGGATACACTTACAAAGTCGACTGTCCATCAAAGTTGACCTAAAAAGGCTTGTCCGTGCAGTCTGTAGCCGTTAGGACGGGTAATTACAGAATTGTCATTCTTACCGTTTTAAACAATTTAACAACTTCGACCCCTTCGCCGCCGAGACCAATTCGGCGACTTCAGCAAATAACGAGAACATGATTATAGCCATGTCTTTCCAACCAGGTTTCCCTGTCACTGACTTTATCTTAAGCTCCGAAGAGCCCACAACCATCAAGTCGATGAACCTCTAACCGTGTAGGTCGTTGGCTGCGGATTATCCCATTGAAAACAGCTTATTACCATACCGAAGCCATTACACTTCGTGTCTGGGCGGTGTTGCCACAGCCAGACGGTACTGTTTCCTTTCCAGGACTTCCCCGCAATTTGATCGTGTTGCCGAAAATCGCTTTTCGACTTGCTCAGCATCACTGCTTCACATTGCTCTCTCAAGGTAGCAGTTCAAGAGAGTTATAGTTACTCCCGCCGTTTACCCGGGCATAGACAAATTTCTCCACATTAACGTACAGAGCACTGGGCAGAAATCACATTGTGTCAACTCCCTTTCGGGACATCACAATGCTATGTTTTTATTAAACAGTTAGATTCCCCTTGTCCGCTTCAGTTCTGAGTTAAACGTTTATTGCGGGGACTCCAGGAGTTTCCGAATTCAAACCTCCAACTCAAGACTCTTGCGAATCCCTTGTTGGAAGTTATTCTAAGGCTACTTCTTTCGCCGGTCCGCTCGTTCCTCAGAGCCAATCCTTTTTCCGAAGGTACGGATCTATTTTGCCGAATTCCCTTACCTACATTCTTCTAGTTGACCAGAGGCTGCTAACCTTGGAGACCTGATGCGGTTGTTGGTACGATCTGGCGCGAGTTTAAGACTCTCCCTCAGATTTTCAAGGATCATCGCGAACGCACCTGACAGTCCAAAGGGACTGCTCTACCTGCCTTACAGCCATCTCTCTGGATAATCCAATTCCATGGCTTGAGACAGTTAAGAAGAAAAGAAAACTCTTCCAGGAGTTCGCGCTGATGTCTCTGAGCTTGCTTGTGTTGCCACACTCTGCCCGCGACCAGCTTGAGGAATGTTAACCTCATTCCCTTTCGACTTCGAGAAAAAACTTCTCGTTGAAAGCGCTTCCGCTCTGTCTTAGGATCGAGTAACCCATGACCAAATACTGTTCTCATGGAACCCTTCTCCACTTCGGCCTTCAAAATTCTCATTTGAATAATTGCTACTACCACCAAGATCTGCACTAGGCACAGTTCCACCTCGGTTCACACCTCAGCTTCGGCACTATGCCCACGCCCTCTTACTCAACAAGGCCTCTTCTAGCCATGTTGGCCGAGTGTCGGTATCACAATATAGCGCCATCCATTTTCAGGGCTGACTCATTTGGCAGGTATGCGGGGAGCACTTCTTAGCGGATACCTGCTCCTAGGGTCACCGTCCTGCTGTCTTAATAAATCAACGCCTTTTATGGTATCTGATGATTGTGATTTAGGCACCTTAACTCAGCTTTAGGAGCATCCCTCATCGCCAGTTCTGCTTACCAAAATTGGCCCACTAAGAACAAGTATTCTATCCAGCTGTTCAATTAAGCAAACAGCTGGTTCTTACCTATTTAAAGTTTGAGAATAGGTGGAGACTACTTGAGTCCCCAATCCTCTAATCATTTGCTTTACCTGATAAAACTACTTCTAGTTCTTGCTATCCTGAGAGAAATTTCAGAGGGAACCAGCTACTAGATGGTTCGATTGGTTTTTCGCCCCTATACTCAAGTTCGACGAACGATTTGCACGTCAGTACCGCTTCGAGCCTCCATCAGAATTTCTCCTGACTTCACCCTACTCAAGCATAGTTCACCATCTTTCGGGTCCTAGCAACCGTGCTCTTGCGTACGTCCTTCTCAAAAGATCAGGAGCAGCCGATGCTGACAGATAAATTCCTGTGCATCTTATTCTTACTTTCATTGCGCCTATGGGTTTGACACCCGCAGACTCGCACGCTTGTTAGACTCCTTGGTCCGTGTTTCAAGACGGGTCGGTAAAATCCGTTTTGGCAAAATCATTCCTGAACCCCGAGGGTCTTTCGCCGGAGCTATTAAGAGCCTCGAAGTTCATTTTGCCTTTTTCGAAGGTAAGTACCTCCATACAGAGAGTCACCGCGCTTTTACGCCACGCTTTCTCCCCAAAGAGACCTTCTTCTTCGAAAGTAGCCAGATTCTATCGCTTCCTTCTCAACGGTTTCAAGTCTTTTAACCTTCTTTTCAAAATACTTTTCATCTTTCCTTCACAGTACTTGTTTGCTATCGGTTTCTCATCGATATTTAGCCTTAGAAGAAGCTATCTCCTAATTTGAACTCCAATCCCAAGGAGCTCGACTCTGTGAGTGCCGCAGTTGTCCTCGTTCGTTCGCCCAATACGGGGATTTCACCCTCTTTGTCTTACTATTTCTAGTAAATTATGCGATAGAACTCCGACTTGCTGACATCTAGAGATTACAACTCCACTTCTTGCACAGAAGCGGATTTTAACTCTGGGCTTTTGCCTGTTCATTCGCCATTACTAAGGCAATCTCTGTTGATTTCTTTTCCTCTGCTTAATAATATGCTTAAATTCGGCAGGTCATCTTGCCAACTTCAGGTAGTAAAATATTTCCAAAGACTCTTTGCTCAGCAGACCCTAAAACCCGCTGCCCAACGAACCTCACCGAAGTGAGTCTACTTCGCTGGACGGGCCAGAGACCGCCAATTTTTAACTCAAGCAAGTCCTAAGACTTCCAAAAGCATTTAGATTGTAATGGATTCTACACTGAAGCAGACATGCCAGTGGGAATTATCCACTGACGCTTATTGCGTTCGAAAATCTGATGGCTCGCGGATCCTGCAATTCGCATTGCTTTTCGCAGTTCGCTGCGTTCTTCCTCGATATGAGAACCTAGATATCCACCGTTGAAAATTTTTCTTTTTTTTTATATAGTTTTACTAATATAGATTAGTAAGCAGTTCTCTCCCGAAAGAGAAAACTGGGTGTTTAAATTGGCGAGAATGATCCTTCCGCAGGTTCACCTACGGAAACCTTGTTACGCCTTATCCTTCCTCTAAGTGATATGGCTTACACAACTTCCCGAGCTCGTGAGAGCCGGTCCGGAGAATTCGCCGAATCACTCGAATCGGTAGGAGCGACGGGCGGTGTGTACAACATTTAAAAATCCATGTTTTTTTGGCTCTGAGCAAGATCCAGGATGGTATTATAGAATCAGTGCTCTCCTCCAAAAAGACCTCTTTCGAGGCGGTTCGACTATATCTTAAGCAGCACTAAGCCACCCACCGACGTCTAGTCTGTGAACTGCATCCCTATCTCTTAGAGAGACGTAGGACTTGGCTGCGGATCATCCACTTCGCACAGAGTGCTCATCTTTGTCGTTTTTACCATACCTTAGGTCATTACCCCAGCCATCAACTATGTTTCCATGTTGACTTGGTAGACAAAGCTTTAGGAAGTCCCCGCAATTTGACGGTGTAGCCACGAAATACCTTCGCAACTTGCATATCATCTCTGACTGCATTTTGCCCCCTGTACAAACACCAAGTGTATTGCAAGTAATTAGATCAAATCCTACGTCCAATTAAGATTTATTAAGCGATCTAACTACTATGTTAAGGGCAGGGACGTAATCAACATGCGCTGATGACACATGCTTACTAGGAATTCCTCGTTCAAGATCCATAATTACAAAGATCTATCCCAAGCACGATGCACTTTAAAAAGATTACCCAGCTCCTTTCGGATTAGGTTGACTCGTTGCATGCATCAGTGTAGTACGCGTGCGGCCCAGAATGTCTAAGGGCATCACGGACCTGTTATTGCCTCAAACTTCCACCGTCTTGATGATCGGTAGTCCCTCTAAGAAGGATAGCCCTAGTATGTAGGACCTCCTATTTAGCAGGTTAAGGTCTCGTTCGTTAAGGGAATTAACCTGACAAATCACTCCACCAACTAAGAACGGCCATGCACCACTAGCTATTGAATCAAGAAAGCGCTGTCAAGCTGTCAATCCTATCAATATGTTACCCTGGTAAGTTTTCCCGTGTTGAATCAAATTAAGCCGCAGACTCCATTCCTGGTAGTGCCCTTCCGTCAATTCCTTTAAGTTTCAGCCTTGCGACCATCTTAAAATTTATAATTCAAGAATGAAAGATTATAAAACAGCAAATTAATATATATGGGACAAACCTATTCAGCTTGACTAGTTATACAATTGAATAATTGCAAAATGTCGTACTTAATAGACTTGGCCTTATTGTACTATTTGTTTATATGCTAAAGCAGGTGGTTAATCTGCTCCCAAAAAGTCTATTACTAATTACCCTGTCATAAAGATAAAATGCAAAGATTCCAAAAACAGAAGATTCTACGCACATCATATAATTATGATTAAAAAAAAAAATTGGGCAATTTGAAAAAAAACTATGGGATTCAAAATAGTACTCTGTTTCGCATCTTTGCCATAATACATAGTGCGTAAACACATAACATCTTTATTTAGAAACATAAATAGAAAATAATAGCAGATAAATATATTGCATTAACATTGTTAAATGTAAAATATGTAAATCGCAAATATCCATATGCCATCATGATCCATAATGTTTAACTAAAAAGATTAGTATTTGCTCTAGATGTAAACAAATTTTATATATTAAAATGCAGCACAAAGATTTCTCAGTGTGAATGGACTATATCTTAAGCATTGCTGCCCACGACCGTCTAGTCTCTGAACCTTCTTCTCTGAAAAGAGAGCTTGGCTGCGGATCGTCCATTGTTCATCTTAAACGATTTTACCATCCGCAGGCTGTTAGACCTGCTGCTGCACTTTCTTCGCAGAAAGCCGCGGTTGTTTAAGCTTTAGGAGTTCCCCGCAATTTGATCATGTCGCCACGAAAGTGACTAGCCGCGCATTGCTGCGAGACTGTTCGGAGCTGGTCAACTGGAAGGGTATTTTGGGTTGTTCTTTCCGGGGCCTTCCAAAACTCAAGGCTGAGAGTTAGTTAACTCCCCCCAGAACCCAAAGACTTTGATTTCTCATTAGGTGCTGATGGGGGATTCCCCACCAATCCCTAGTCGGTATAGTTTATAGTTAGGACTACGACGGTATCTGATCGTCTTGGATCCCCTAACTTTCGTTCTTGATTAATGAAAACATCCTTGGCAAATGCTTTCGCATTAGTTCGTCTTTATTGGATCTAAGAATTTTACCTCTAACCAAACAAATACGAATGCCCCCAACTGTTTCTGTTAATCATTACTTTACTCAATAACCAATAAAATGAATAAAGTCGTATTTTATTATTCCATGCTAAAGTATTTAGGCACAAGCCTGCTTTAAGCACTTTAATTTGTTCACAGTAAAAGTCTGTTCACTAAAGAGAGAAGTATGACCCTCCCCCCAGAGATTCCAGACAGGCCATAAGGCCGGAGTTTCAACTACGAGCTTTTTAACTGCAACAACTTTAATATACGCTATTGGAGCTGGAATTACCGCGGCTGCTGGCACCAGACTTGCCCTCCAATAGGATTCGAAAAGTGTTCTAAATTAATTTCATTACATAACCAAGTCTCATAGAGCCGGTTGTGTTATTTCTATTAACTACCTCCCTGAGTTAGGATTGGGTAATTTACGCCCCTGCTGCCTTCCTTAGAAATAGTAGCCGTTTCTCAGGCTCCTTCTCCGGAATCGAACCCCAATTCCCCGTTACCCGTTATAGCCATGGTAGTCCAATACACTACCATCGAAAGCTGATAGGGCAGAAACTTGAAAGATGTAGCACATTGCTGCGCTTCGATAAGTTATTATGATTCCTCATAAAATAACTAAGTTACATTGATTTAAAACTAATAAATACAGCCCAAGGGCCTTTTCGCATGTATTAGCCATAGTTTCCAATGGTTATCCATTTAAATTAATCATCTTGTAAATTATAACTGTTTTAATGAGCCATTCGCAGTTTCGCCGTATATAACTTATACCTAGACATGCATGGGTTAATCTCCAAGTCAAGCATATGCTACTGGCAGGATCAACCAGATTACTACCTTCTTTGTTCGGGCTCTAGGCCCAAACTCAAAAGCTAAGAAAATTAGGTGCTTCCAATTTCAAGAGCTGTTCTTCCGCTACTAGAGCAGAGACAGCCTGACCAGTATTACTTGCAACCAACTCAATCTCAACGATCCACCTCTCTTAAGTAAAAGATCAGTTTTCTCATTGAAATCGTTGGTGTAGGTCCGTTCCCAAAGGCCTTTACAACCCAAGTGAATTGATACCTACTCTTCTATTACCGTATAACTATATCACTGGGATATACATACAATAACTCTTTCTAGTCAGAAGTACATTCAACCGCCAATCTTACAGATCAGAAGTCTCTTGTTTGAACTGATTAGACTTTCTCGGAAAACATAGCCCCTTGTCGGTCTAAAATGAATCGACCTTTCAGGATTCCCAAAATCTCCAAGATTTTTCAATCTTCAGATTTTAGGAAATTAAAAAAAACTTGTTCCCCTATATATTCTTTTTTGGGGTATAGGGACATTTGCGCAACCTACTTTCAAAAGTCGCAATATGGGGTTCGGGGTCGGTAGACGAATGTTAAAATTTAAAATAAAAATACGTTTTTTGAAAAAAATTGTTAAAAATGGGCTAAAAAGAGTGAAAAACGGCGAAAAACCGAAAAATTCGGTCGTTTTAAAACGATTATTTTTTTAGGACCAATACTTTTTGAAAATTCCCAGTGTAAACTACAACAAATTTGGGCCGAAAATGGCCAAAAAAATGTTTTTCAAAAAAGGTCCTTTCTTTTTACCTGAAAGTGGTGGTGCTTTTAGGGTCTTTTTGTAGCGCTTTGGTGTAAGATTCATTGAGGGTTGTTTCGAAGGAAAATCGCAACCCGCCTGGTAGTGAATTTTTGGTCTACATTTTAGATTTTTATTGAAATTAAAAAATCCTAAAGTTTTGTATAATAGTGAGGTAATAATGGTCTTTATGGTTATGAGGAGTGTCTTAAATGGTCTCTAACGATTAGTTCTCTATAAAAGTAGAAGAGGGGAAGTCTAATAATTGAAAATTGAGAAAAAATTTTTTTTATGTGACTAAAATATTCGTTTTTCGAGCTATTTTAACGTGTTTTAACGAATAAATTCCGTATTTGAATTCTATTATTTTAGTGAAAATGAGAGATTAAAGATTTTTCTGAAAAAAATCTTTTGATAATTATTATCTGGGTAGTAAAAAGTATCCACTTTGTGAGAAAAGACCATTAAAGATCATTTTACAAAGTATCAATGAAATTTAAATTTTTTGAGATTTTTTCATTTTCTGACTTTTTGGAAAAAATTTCAGATGAAATTAAGATTTTTAATTACTTAATTATTTTATTTTTTTTGATTTTTATTATTTTTGGGGATTGGGGTTTGGGGTTTGGGGTTTGGGGTTTGGGGTTTGGGG
>BQJP01000066.1 GCA_021604765.1 Thermodesulfobacteriota bacterium | reverse complement strand
ACAAAAACTATCTCCGCTCGCGCTCTCAGTTTATACCACAGTATAAACCACACTTTTTCGCTCAGCTGAGTTAGTTCTTGTGTAAGATTCTGCTCACTTTTGCCTCAAATTTGTGTTTCCCCTCAAATTTTGAGCAAATTTTGCCTCCATCTTTTCTGATTTGTGAAATGCGCAGTTCACTACTCTGATTTCCTACGTGACACATACCATAAAACTGAGAACTGGTTTTATCGTATTTGTCTCCTCTTAAAAGTTTTTTTGAAATTCACTTTGGATATTCTCATCGTCCCCAAATTCTGGTGATTCCACAAACAAGCTTTTCGAATTTCCTACTCGGTTTGTTTGTGAAATCTCCTTAGTTTGTGTAGTAAAACTCACATGTTTTACTACACACACTAAAATAACTGCTGCCGAGAAACTTCCCGGTTTCTCAAGGTATACACACATGTACTGTATTTTGTATTATAAAGTAACACTCACTCGTATATAGGTATAGAGGGTTCAGGTATTCCCTATGTAGGGAGGTAGGGTCGCTGCTCCATAGAGCAAGTGGCTTGCCTCCCTACCCATATACTGATAGTATACAAGGACCCTCTTCGGCCCGGTGTGTTTACTCTTTAGGAGTAAACAGGCTTCGCTGAAGGGTGCTGGGCCTCAGCACCATAATCTGGGAGAGGCCGGCTAGTGGTCCCTGTTGTGGCACTAGTCGAGATCCCACACTTGGGCAGGGTTGGTAAACCCCCTTGTGTGTTCTGACTCACTCCTACGCCGGCAGCTAAGGGTTTGGCCGCCCTTGTGCTGGCCTACTTCTACCGCTGTTGGCGCTTCTGGGATGGGGAGTAGCTCAATTGACATAGCTACTCTCCTACCTCACAATTGCAGATACTGCTATGGTCCCTGTTTTTTCTCACTTTACAGCTTTATTTTGGATATTCTTTCCTTAGTGTTAGGGTTAAAATTCACTTTATTCTGGCTATTATTTCCCTAGTGTTAGTTGGCAGCGCAGGTCCTGCTGGTTTACTACCTGCTCCCCTCAACCAAAGTTCACGTAACTTAGGCTGCTCAACTTACACTTCCTCTTGTTACACCTTGTAACTTTTAACCTTACTTGTGCAAGCTCTTCTTGTCGTTGGTTCACTAAGGTCATAGTTTATGGGTTCAATGAGCTGCTTTTCATTCTTAATTCTAACTGCTTTAATTGGTGACTTTTTAGCTGTTGATCTCGTGGTTAGCCTAGTAAAGACTTTCTTTTGTACAGGCTTTATCACCTCATGCCACTTAGTTTTAAATTCTGCTGCCTTATTGGCGTACCCCTTAACCACCTCTAGGAACTTATCCTTAGGATTATGGTGTTTACTTAAGGTCGCCGTTGAAATAGGCCTAGTCATTGAAGTTTTAGTTTTAAAACTAGGAGGGGCATTTTCCACATCAAAATCATCCCCTTCATCATCTGAAATTTCATCACCAAAAGTAGCTCCTGTACTTGAGTTTTTATTATTATTATTGCTCTCCTCAACTTTGTTGCTCTCCTCAACTTTGTTGCTCTCCTCAATGGATGGTTTCACCGTTGACTTTGGGTAATCCTTGTCTCTTCTTAGAGCTTTGTCCAACTTTTTTACTAACTCTAAAGGTGGTTGATTATCTTTCATATATTCAATCAGTTCCTTTGCTTTGTCGTTAATACTATCTTCTGGTTGCATATTTATGCTTTCGTCATTTATACTTTCAATGGTATCATACACCGCTCTGATAGCTTTTTCAATATTCAACTTCTTCTGTAGTTCTTTAGGTGGTATAAAACAAGGATTCAGCACTAGATACTCAAATAGTATCTTGTGTAGTCTACGATTATTTGCATTTGTGTTCCCTAAAACCAATTTTCTAAACGTTAATGGTACTAACTCGTCATGTATTTCGTTATCCTGATCTGTTCTGGTTTGACACATTAGTTTAATATGCTTATCTTTATCCTTTTCCCATATTGCATGGTCAACCTTATGTGGTCTCACCATCATAAATGATCCTGTACCCTTGGTACCTATACTAATATCAATATCCTGATGCCAAGTCTCTTCTGCTGTTTCCACTGCTGGCATAGGTGCATGTTCATGCATTTTAATTAATCTAGGTAATACTGCCTCCTCAGGGTAGTCATCGTAAAATGCAGACTCATATATTATACAATGGTCAGTATTCACTAATGGGTCAAAGGTTGATTCTGGTGGTATATCCAAAACTACGTTTCTACCTCTTACTTCCTCTACCATAAATGGTCCAAGTACTCTAGGTTGCAATTTGCTTGATGTTTTATTTTCCCATCTACTGGTATCTACTAGTACATAGTCACCTTCTTTAGGTGTATGTACCTTTTGTTCACATAGCTCACCATATTTGTCTACTACTCTCATCCTTTTTCTCATTGTTTTGTCATAGTGCTGTTGTGCCTTTTTCAACGCCTTGGAGCAAGTCTCATGTGCTTTTCGTATCACTATTGCTCTATCTACAGCTTTCTTACTTGCTACCTCTGACAAGTTTTGAGTAGTAGCCATGTCCATAATGGGATTTCGAGCCTCCTTTCCAAATAAACATTTATGTGGTGACATTCCTAGTGACGTATGGAACGTAGTGTTATGTGCTAACACCGCTCCTGGTAAGGCATGTAGCCAGTCCTTAGTTCCCGCTAAGGCCAATATGGCTACTCTCAGTGAGGCCCCTAGGTCTTTGTGCCACCTTTCTACCACTCCGTTTCCGTTAGGGTGGTATGCCGCTGTAAAGGATAGCTCAATGCTCATTAGTCTAGCAAATTCTCTAGTAAGGATTGACGTAAATTGCTTTCCACCGTCAGCAATAACTAGTTTTGGTATTCCCGTAAATGGCACTACGTGAGTCATAAACATAAATACTGTCTCTTCCGCCGTAGGTGCATTTCTACATGGTATAGACCATACATATTTTGAGTAAGCATCTATCACGCTAAACACATAGTCATACTTAATGCCGTTTACAATGGTATTAGGTAATGGGCCCACAAAGTCAAAATGTAGTCTTTCAAATGGTTCTGTTGGTGGGTCGTACGGAGTAGGTAACGTAATTAACTGTGCTCCTGTTTTCTTAGCTCTTATGCACCTTAGGCAATGTCTACAATAAGAGTTAACATCCTTAACCATGTCAGGCCACCAAAAGCTGGCTAACCTGTACAGCATTTTTACTGCTCCTATATGCATATAAGGGTCATGTGCGTTTCTCAAAAAGGTAGGTCTCATAGATAAAGGTACAATCACTCTATCTGCGTACAATAGAAGTCCTCCTGACCACACTACTTGACTGTATCTAAGTATAGGTTTACGGACCAGTGTTACCCCTTCCGTTAAGTGTCTCACTGTCGGTCCCCAGTCAGGATCTTCTTTATATGCATCTAACCATGCCTCTCTTTCCTCCGTGTTCCATTTCAGTTCTGGTGCTGATAGTTTCACATCTCTATCGGTTGAGTCACCGTTATTGTTATCGTTTTCGCTAATGGCATTTATAGAGATTGCCTTATAAGAGTTTAGATCTGCCAAAAATAACGTGTTACATTCCTCAACCAGGTACCTATCCCTCATGGCTAGTGAGTCGATATCTGGCCACTGTCTACTCAGTGCGTCTGCTACTACGTTATCTGCCCCTTTTACAAATTCCAACTTTATGTCGAATTGTTGGAGGAAACTAGCCCATCTCGCTTGTTTGTTGTTGGTAAAGTTTTGCTTCAATAAGCAGCTTACCCCGTGGTTGTCAACCTTACAAGTGATTGGTAACCTGTTATACACCAAATGTCTCCACTTTTTGAGGCATTGGTGTAATGCAAAGGCTTCCTTTTCATATATTGACCATCTTTGTTGCACGTCAGATAGCTTTTGTGAATAAAAAGCTACCGGTTTACCCTCCTGTTCCAGTGAACCACCAATTGCTTTGTCACTCGAATCAGTAAAAATTGTATAGGGTAGGTCTCTATTTGGATATGCTAAGGAATTTACTACCGAGTCCACTACCAGTTTCTTCAAGCTATTGAAGGCTTTATCATGTACCTCGGTCCAAAGTGGGAAACCTTCTTTCACCTTTGGGTCATTTTCGTCTGTACATATGGTAGGGTTTTTGACTATTTTTCCTTTAATGATAGGCTTGGCTTTGTATAACTCATATAGTGGTGCTGCCACATTATTAACCTTTTTAAGGAATTTTCCATAATAATTGACAATTCCCATAAACGACATAAGTTTCTTTATAGTTACTGGCTTTTCAAACTGACTGATTTTCTCTGTTTTTGCTGGATCCATCTTGACACCCTCAGGAGTGATGATATGGCCAAGATATGGGACTGATTGTTGGAACCAACTACATTTGTCCACACGAATCCGCATGTTTGCCTCATTCAGTAGTTCTAAAACTCTTTCCACGTGCCCTTTATGTATTTCATCGGATTTACTAAAAATGAGTATGTCGTCTAGGTAGACTTGACACCAACCTTCTCTAATTGGTACTTCTAAGATACGCTTCATTAGTCTTTGGAAGGATGGTGGTGCTGAATGTATTCCAAATGGCAATACATTAAATTCATAGTGTCCCCTTGCACATACAAAAGCTGATGCTTTTCGTGCTTCGTCACTCATTTTTACATGATGATACCCTGATTGTAGGTCTAGGCATGTGAAATATTTCGAGCCAGCTAAAAGATCAAAGATTTCATCAATCTTTGGTAATGGATATCCTAATTTTACGGTTTGTTCATTGAGTTTACGGTAGTCAATGACCAACCGAAACTCTGGTGCACCTGTCACCGGGTCCACTGTCTTTTTAGGGACTAGGAAGGTTGGTGCTGCCCATGGTGAGTCTGACTGCTTAACCCATTTAAGCCGTATGTATTTATCCAGCAGTTTATCTAGGTAGTCAAGTTCTGCTGGTGCTAATCTGAAAGGTCTTGCTCTAAATGGTATTGGTTTACCTTTATAGATCACATCGTGCTCAAAGCCGTATGCTCTAGCTATCTCTTCAGAATATGCCACTTCATCCTCTATTTTAGGAAATTTCTTTAGTGTATCCTTTAACCATGGTTCAAACTCTGTATTAATTGCATAGATATCCATAATATCACCTTCTGGGTCACTGTACGCTTCTTCTAAAACGTCAGAAGTATTAAGTTCCATAAACGAAATACCAAGTTCCACATCACCATTTCTGTCAATATCTGGGTTAGTCCACATGGCTGTTAGTTTAGGTTCATTATCCTTATTATCACGCTGCTTTATGCATAGTTTAATCATCTTGTGCAGTTCGTCTATCCGTCCACCTGAGTATTCCTGATCTACCATTTGTAATACTTTTACTCTCAACTCAGTACCAGTTGCTGTTCGTACTTCCTCATCTAATGGTAGTTCTTTCTTATTATTGAAGAACTCGAATACTCTTTTATCAACATCCTTTACCATTGGATGTACCTCATTTTCAAAGTCTAATTCCGGAGTCACACTTGCAATTTCTTGCACTTCTTTCAATAGTGCTTTCACTCGACCAATGATCACACTACTGTCTTTCCAGTGTACTTCCTCAATTTCCTCAAATGTAGGTACATTTCTGTGTAGTGCTCGAAGAGTCACTATCCATGTAGCTATTGGTCCAATGGTATCGAATTCTATAGCTGCCAAGATGGTTCTTTGGTCATGTTCTTGCCATTCCATGCAAAAGCGTTGCATTTCTGCCAGTGGGGTGTGGTTATTATAATACTTGGTAAGTTGTCTAAGTTTTTTGAAACCAGAACCGCAATTGCTTGTTAAAAGTGTATAATACTTAAGCAATGCATCTTGAATTTTAAAACTGTTTGGGATGCCAGTCATAAGGTGGCGCTTATAATCTAAAAATTTCGAAGGGTGTTCACACTTATCCGAGCCAGTGCTTCTCACATATGTTGGAGTTGCACAACAACTGCTCAGTGTGTCCTTCCTGGTTTCAACAGTGTCCATAACTTCTTCGTTGGAACAACTGTCGTATATTGGAGGTGCACTATGAGACTCTGGACAATGGATTTCCCTTTCGGTATCATCACATCTCTCGTCCATCAATGTCTCAGGCTGTTTATTTTTATGGCTTATGTACTCTAGTTCTTTAACAAATGTGGTCTTGTGACCTTTCCGTAGTCCTGCACGTGTGTGCCTCGCAGCTGTGCTGAAATCTTGTTCTAACTTGTCACTTGCTCTTACTGCTCTCTTGATTGAATGGTGTGTAATATGAAAACAGATCAAGTCGTACTTTGTTGCCGGCATGGGCAGACCCATGGGGGCAACAAACAGTCCTTTACTCCTAGGTACACACATGATATTATTACTTATTGCGTTCAGGGTGTGAAACCAAGGTTTATCATCCCACAGTGGGAGGAAAACAAGACACTCACAAGGTGTATCCATGTCCTTCAGTAACCAATCGACCACACGGTCTGCATCGGTCCAAAGTGGATTGATCCATAATGTTTCGTGTTGTAGCTTTGTTTTAGGAAAGGAGAAAAAATCAGTACCAATAGAGTGGATATCTGGTACTGCCGAAATATACTTAGTACATTGCGCGTTTCCATGTGATGCACAACAATCCACTGATGGGTTCATGTGGAAGTGCATTGCCAAGCGTCGTTGGGCCACTCTATTTACCATATATGATGTGGGTAGACCACTTGCATCCAGTGTTGTTGGAAACACACTGTCAATGTTGTAGACTTCTTTGTGTGTTGACACTGGTGCCCATTTCCTTTCCTGTACATTAAACTCCAAGTTCTCAGCCATTTGCATAACTGATTTGTTTAACCCTGGTATTCCATAGTCTTGGATGAGGCCCAGATATTGGATAAGGTCTCTACCTAGTAACAAATCATATGTAGTCACAGGTAACTCATAGAAGCTACATGTGATTTGTTGTCTAAGGATGGGTGCTACATCACTGTTGTGTGCTAAAGGTGTGAACCTAATCAAGTGGCAGGCTATTGCTGTTGTTGCTGCCCCGTTTGCTACTCTAAACTGTTGTTGAGACTCCACAGTCTTAACAATAGCTGGTTTAATCATTTGTACTAGCTTAGATGATACAATGGAAGCTACTGCGCCTGTATCCACAATGGCGCCGAAGATTCTATTGGATATTCTTACTCTTAAGGTGATGGGTGATATCGTGCATTGTAATGAGTGACTTACCACGCCGGGCCCCTTTCTCACAATGTGAAAAAGCTCCGGCGCCCCTCATTGTGTTGGTTTCTGCCAATGCTTTCTTTCTTTTTTGCATTTCTTGCAGAATTCCAGCCTATAATAGTTGGCATACTTGCACTCCACGCATCTCCACATAGTGCCCTTTTTCACTGCATCCTCTATGCTGGATCTGCCAGTATTGCCACCTTCATTATAGGGTGTCACATCTCTATTATCTCTAGGTTTATAATCCCTACTACCACTTCTATAATGGCCATCATTACTGTTTCTTCGTGACTGTGATTGCCTGTCTCTACTATTATCACGGTGTCTTCCTTGACTACCATATCTGTCACGATTTTCGTACCTACCCCTACTACCTTGACCGTCACGGCTAGAGCTTCTATGTCTGTCATTATTATTATACTTATCTCTGCTGTTGTCTCTACGCCTGTCAGTCCCATAACGTGATCCACTGTTACTTCTGTCCCTGTTATTATTATAGGCTCCATTATCACGTTTATTTCCATAGTTGGATTTCTGTCTGTCACCAGATCTACTCCTATCAAATGACCTATTTTTATCATATGAACCCTGTGTTTTATTTCTATCATATGACCTACTCCTGTCATATGTTTTGTTCTTATCATATCCACTTCTTTCATATGGCCTACCTCTGGTGTTATCACGTGGTGTGTATCCCTGTGACCTTGATCTTTCTCTCTCATGACCTCTAGAGGTTGATCGTTCTCGTTCTCTGCCACGTGACTCATCTTTCTTAGGGTACTTGTCATCCAATATACTGTTTAATCCAACTGTTGCATCGGGCATCAACTTTTGCATCTTCTCATGCTGAAATAACCAGCCAAAATCTTGGTTGATTGTCACGAAGCAACCTCCTAACCACACATGTGCTTGGGTGTATATTACTCTTAATTGTGGGGTTAGGCCTTCCTTCCACCAGGTTCGTGCTGTGTCTTCGGACACTGTGAGGGAATCTGCAACTTCATGTAGTTGCCCCACAAACCAGGTGTTGTATCCCATGGCTGTGCCATGTTCCGTGAAATTAGCCTTGGCTAATTTCCTGAGTGCTTTGGATCCTGTTTCGGGATCCACTACTTTGTCTCCTAGGCACTCAAACAACTCTTGAAAACTCTCTAGCTTTTTATCAGCTATCCATGTCTCCTTAACCGTCTCTGTTAAACCTTCCTGTTTTGCTAACCTCACCGCTTGTCTTTCAGGACCCATATTTTGTTCCATATAATGTCTCACAATTCTCTTTTGCCAGGCCGCGAATGTATCAGCAGTGCCATCCCATATCAGCACTGGTTCTCTTCGTTTACTTACGTACCTGTTTGTGTGTTCCTTGTTGACATCATCCTCTCGTGATTCATTGTATGCATCTCGATACTTCTGTATCAGTTTCCTGATATCGTATCTTATGTGGTACCTGAAGGACACTCCAGGTAATTGCTTCTTCTGGTTCCAGACTTCTGAACCTATTGGAGTGAAGCCAAAATGTTGTAACACGTTTGCACATGTTTCTGGCCTCGCCAGCAACATCATGTTTGACGTCATGCTGGGTGGTGGTCCACTGTCCATTCCTCCAGATGAATAACCTGTAGCAGATATGTCGGGTATTCTTGCTTCTTTATAAGTAGAATACGGTGGTGGCATTGAATACTCATTTGTTGGTGGTATGGTGTAGTCCAAGTTGGACGTAGTTTGCAGAGTTGTTTCTGGGTTTGAGGTGGTTGTAGTATTTGGGGTTGTACCTTGCACAGGTGGTGTTGTTGTAGGTCCCATTATTGGACTTTCACTATTAAAGTCCACTGCTGGAATGGTTGAGTGTGGTGGTGGTGTTGTTGTTGTTGGTATTGTGCTGTGATCCACGTTCCTGGGCGCTGGTGGTGGTGGATCATCAGTTACTAGGGCTGTACTGCCACCTTGTGGTGGGGGTGGTGGTGGTGGTGCTCCTGCCGCCGCTACCAGTAGCACATCTTGTTGTGGATGTGGTGATGATGTTGCTACATGTTGTTGTGGGATATTCCCTGGTGGTGTTGGTGGTGTAGTCGTTGGTGAGGCCACTGGTGGTGGTGGCGGTGGCGGTGGTTCACTATCCTGTTCTGTTGTACTATTGCCCTGTGGTGGTGGTGGTGGTGGCGCTCCAGCTGCTGCTGTAGTCCCTGGTTGTGTTGCGCCACTCATTGGTGTTGGTGAGGGTGCCTTTGTTGTGGTAACGTTAATAGGTATATTACTAAGGGGGGAAGTTGATATTGTTGGTGTTGTGGGTTTGTGTTGTTTATCTTCAACGTTCATGGCCATTTTGTCCGCTTTTCGTAGTTGTTGTAGCTCTTGCACAACATCAGTTAGTGTGTTCAGCTTATCTTCTAACTGCTTGTTGACCGCATTGTTATCCTTTCTTAGTCTTTCTTCCAATTTACCTTCAAAGTGTTGCATCTCTCTATGCACATCATGGTTTCTAGTTAACAATTCTTCATACAATCTTTTTTGTTCAGTATCTCTTCTTTCTTGTTGTATGTCTCTTTGCATTTGGATGCTTTGTGCTCTTTGTAATTCCTCCCTTCTATCTTGGTGGATACTCCTTGTAAGTTCCAGTTGGCTTTCTCTTTGCTGCTTCTGTATTTCCATCAAATCGTTTTTTCTATCAAGATGGATGTTCCTTGTCATTTCCGCTTGATTTTTCATTGTCTGTTCCATTACCATTGCTATTGCCTCAGTGATGGATGTCTTCAGTTCGCCTATTGAACTGTCTACTCGATTTGATACTACCAAAATGTTTGCATCTTGCAGCTTGTTGTTGGCCACTAGCATGTGCCTAACATCATGGAAAGCTTCTCCTGTCCTGTTGTCAAGGTTCAGGACTGCGTTTTGGGCTGCCTCCGCTTCTTCTTCTGACTTCCTCTTTATTTCCATCAATTTCAACTCCTGTTTTCGTATGTACTCTTGCATGGTCTCCACATTTTGCTTTGCTCTGTCATCGGTCGTTTTTAGTACAATCAGCTGTTCTCTTGCCTTGACCTTCTCAGCTTCCTTCATATCAACCATGTTGTCTTGGAGTTGCTCACTCAAAAAGGCTATTTGCTTCTGGCACATCATGGCTTCTGCCTTGTTTTGTAATAGCTCTTTTGCCATTATTTGAATGTTACCCGCGTGATCTTCTTGTATTCTGTTGTATTGGTTGTTTACTGCCTCAGTAACTTCATACAACTTTTTATGGAATACTTTCTCTTGTT
>BQJP01000065.1 GCA_021604765.1 Thermodesulfobacteriota bacterium | reverse complement strand
TCCACAGTCGCCATACGCGCAATTCTGTGTAAATTAATTATATCTCTTTGTTTTTTTGTGAAACTTTTTGTCAAGCTAATTTTTCAATGACTCCTTATTATGTCTTGAATTATCATTAATGTCTTTTATAATACCTTGTTTTTATTTAGGGTGATGAAAAATTTAAATTGATATAAAACCAAATGGATAATTTTAAGATCTTTTGTGGGACTTCAAACGCGCCCCTAGCGGAGGCAGTGTGTAGGTACTTAGACGTACCATTGGGTGTGGCTGAAATTAGAAGGTTTAGTGACGGCGAGCTTTCAACAGAGATATCGGAAAGCGTAAGAAGGTGTCACGTGTTTGTTCTACAGTCCACCTGCCCTCCAACTAACGAACATATAATGGAACTCCTAATTCTTACAGATGCTTTGAAGAGGGCTTCTGCAACATCGGTTACCGCAGTTATACCTTATTATGGTTATGCAAGGCAAGATAGAAAGGTTAAACCAAGAGCGCCAATATCAGCAAAGCTTGTTGCAGACCTTATTACTACTTCTGGGATAAGCCGTGTAGTTACTGTAGATCTTCACGCGGGACAGATTCAAGGATTTTTTAATATACCAGTAGATCATATATATGCTGCCCCAGTATTATTAAAATATATCAAAGAAAATAGAAACAACGGTGATCTCGTTATTGTTTCTCCTGATGCAGGAGGCATGGAAAGGGCCAGAACATTTGCAAAGGGACTAGATGCCGGACTTGCAATGACAGACAAGAGACGCCCTAACCCGAATCAAGCTCAAATAATGAATGTGATAGGTGATGTCGAGGGTAAATCAGTAATTCTATTTGATGATTTAGTGGACACAGCTGGAACAGCCATACAAGCGGCTGAAGCACTGATTCGAAATGGGGCAAAAAGCGCATCTCTTTGTTGTACTCATGGAGTGTTCTCAGGAAAGGCAATTGATAGGATTAAAGATTCAGTACTTGAGGAAGTTATAATTACAGATACTATACCACCGTCGCTAGAGATGTTAGATTGTGACAAGTTTAAGATTCTTACAATCGCCGATCTTCTTGGTGAATCAATAAAAAGAATAACAACAGGAGAATCCATAAGTAGTCTTTTTAACTAATTAAGAATTAGAGTTTATGGAAGGAGCATAAAAATGGCACAGAGCACATTAAATGTACTAAAAAGAGTAAGAATGGGTAAAAGCGGAGCTAGGGAAATCAGAAGAGAAGGTAATGTTCCAGCAGTACTATATGGCAAGGGAACAGAATCTATCTCTCTTGTGGTTAACCCGGCTGAATTAAAACAAGCGCTGTCCACTGAAGCAGGGGAAAATACTTTACTTGAGATTCGTGTTAAGGAAGGGGAGGCTGATATCCCGAAATTATCACTACTAAGAGAAGTTCAATATGACTATCTAACAAACAAGCCTATTCATCTAGACTTCCAGGCTTTGGATATGAAAGAGAAAATTACAGTTGATGTGCCTGTTCACATTGAAGGCAGGGCAAAGGGAGTCAAAGAAGGCGGCATACTTGATGAAATATTAAGAGAGATTAGTGTTGACTGTTTACCTACAAATATTCCTAACTCATATATTATTGATGTTACGGAGCTTGAAATAGGTGATTCAATTCATGTTGACTCTCTAGAAATAGAAGAAGGAGTGGAGATACTCCATGAGCCCGAAGACACAATTGTTACAGTCGTAGCACCTAAAGTAGAGGTTGAACCTGTCGAAGAAGAAGTTGAAGGTGAAGAGGGAGAAGAAGGCAGCGAGGAAGTTGATACCGAACAAAGTGAAGAAGAAGGAAGCGAAGAGGGTAATTAACCCTAATGATATTAGTTGTAGGTCTTGGAAATCCTGGGAAGGAATACACGCTGACTAAACATAACGTCGGTTTTTTAGTTATAGACGAATTGGGAAAAAGGATTGGAATAGATATAAAAAAGGATAAATTCCAAAGTTTATGCGGCGAAGGTTTTTTAGAAGGTAACAAAATTCTTCTTTTAAAACCGCAAACTTATATGAACCGTAGCGGGGGTGCGGTTTCAAGTGCTTCGGATTTTTATAAGATACCCCCTGAGAATATTATAGTAATACACGATGAAATGGATATTTCGCTTGGCAGAATTATGATAAAGCCGGGCGGCGGCAGTGCAGGAAACAATGGGATTAAATCAATAATATCTCATTTGGGCACTAAAGACTTTATAAGATTAAGGATTGGAATTGGGAAGCCTAGAGCAAAGTCTGATGGCGCAAACCATGTACTTTCCAGCTTCAGTAAAAGTGAGGGAGCAATGGTAGAAGATTCAATCCAAACTGCGGCGGACGCTGTATTAGAAGTTATCAATAACGGTCTTGAAAAAGCTATGAATAAGTACAATGTTAAATCTAAAAATCAAGAAAACACAGAACCAACAAGTTCTCATTAATTAAAGGAGGTTTAATCCAATGGGAGAAGTAATAGCAGCCCTGTTTGGGCTCATCTTAGGTGTAATTGTCTTGGGATATGCTTTTTTAGTATATCGTGAGTTAAAGTCTATGCCAGAGGGCAATGACAGGATGAAGGAGATCTCAGCTTCAATACATGAGGGAGCGATGGTTTTCTTAAATAGAGAATATAGGATAATAGGAATTTTTGTTGTAGTAGTCTTTATCCTTCTTGGAATTTTTATTGGTTGGAAAGCGGCAATCGCATACTTAGGTGGTGCTGTTTGTTCAATCCTTGCCGGATTCTTTGGAATGAAATCAGCAACAAAAGCAAATGTTAGAACTGCACAGGCCGCAGCTACAGAAGGACAAGGTAGAGCCCTTGCGGTAGCATTTAAAGGCGGAAACGTAATGGGATTATCGGTAGCTGGTTTAGGTCTACTTGGGCTTTCAGTAGCCTTTGTTTTTGGTATTGGCCTTCCAGAAAATCCATCTGATCCAACAGCGCTCGCTCTTTTTGCTCAGCACTTTGGAGAGGTAATTGGTGGATTTGCAATGGGTGCAAGTACAGTGGCACTATTTGCAAGAATCGGAGGTGGTATCTTTACCAAGGCTGCAGATGTTGGAGCCGACTTGGTTGGTAAAGTAGAAGCTGGTATTCCTGAAGATGACCCTAGAAACCCCGCCACAATCGCAGATAACGTAGGAGATAACGTTGGAGACGTTGCAGGTATGGGTGCTGACCTATTTGAATCATATGTCGGCGCTGTTATCGCAACCATGGTTATCGCTGCTGGAATGGGCGTAAATGAAATAGCATTAATGTCAATTCCAATAATACTAATAGCTGTTGGAAGCTTCTCCTCCATTATCGGATCTAAAAGTGTTGAGTGGATGAAGGACTTAGAACCTCAACTCGTACTAAGAAGAGCCACTTTCTATGCTGGTGGAATTTACCTGGCAGTTTCTCTTATAGTGCTCTTAGTAGTAGGTCTCGTAGATGGAATAGGCGGATATATAATCTGGATATGGCTATCAGCCGTTCTGGGATTATTAGCAGGTATATCAATCGGGTTATTAACTGAATACTACACCTCAGGACCTCCTGTTAGAAAAATTGCAGAAGCATCTCAAACAGGTGTTGCCACAAACATCATTGAAGGACTTTCAGTGGGCATGGTGAGCACTACAGCTCCAGTGATAGTAATTGCTATCGCAATTGGAGTTTCCTATGCATTTGCAGGACTATACGGGATAGGAATCGCAGCGGTCAGTATGCTTGCAACTATCGGTATAA
Source organism: Thermodesulfobacteriota bacterium (assembly GCA_021604765.1). Classification (GTDB taxonomy): domain Bacteria; phylum Desulfobacterota_D; class UBA1144; order Nemesobacterales; family UBA2774; genus CR02bin9. The sequence continues at coordinate 6,771 of BQJP01000065.1, read as the reverse complement.
CAATGTCAGTGGACGCTTATGGTCCAGTTGCTGATAACGCAGGTGGTATTGCTGAGATGTCTGAGCTTGGAGAAGACGTAAGAAAAATCACTGACAAACTTGACTCACTTGGAAACACAACAGCAGCTATAGGGAAAGGATTTGCAATCGGTTCTGCTGCACTTGCAGCTCTTGCGCTTTTTGCAGCCTATACCAAGGCAGTTGGTTTGACTTCCATCGACCTAACTCATAGCAATGTTGTTACAGGGCTGCTCTTAGGCGGAACACTGCCATTTTTACTTGGCGCTCTTACAATGGGAGCCGTGGGAAGATCTGCACAGAAAATGGTAGAAGAGGTTAGAAGACAGTTCAGAGATATCCCAGGGCTTCTCGAAGGCGAGGCAAAACCTGATTACACAACATGTGTTTCCATTAGCACTGATGCTTCACTTAGAGAAATGATAGTTCCTGGAATCATTGCTGTCTTAGCTCCTATCGTTATTGGGCTTATCCTAGGACCAGAGGGACTGGGTGGCTTTCTAGCCGGAGCAATTGTATCAGGTGTGATGTTAGCACTTATGATGGCCAACTCCGGGGGAGCTTGGGATAACGCTAAGAAATATATTGAAGAAGGCAACCTTGGTGGAAAAGGATCTGAAGCTCATCATGCAGCAGTTGTGGGAGACACAATTGGTGATCCGTTTAAAGATACTTCAGGACCTGCAATGAACATTCTGATTAAGCTAATGTCAATTGTATCTCTTGTAATTGCACCATTATTAATTTGACGAAAGAAAACAAACTGGGGTGCGGTATAAAAGCCGCATCCCTAAATAATCTTAACAATTTAGTATTTACAGGTAAAATATACAGATATTAAAATAATCTGTCGCTCTGATAAAATGGCAAACTACCATCAGGGCCCAAATGACCGAGACAGGAGGTAGTAAAAATGGCTATTACGCCAAACTATTACGAAACGCTTTATGTAACAAGGCCTGATCTTCAAGAAGAAGCCTTGGCTACAATCCAAAACAAACTCCAAGATTCAATTTCCACAAATCAGGGTGAAATTATCAAGGCCGAGAAATGGGCCGAAAGACCTCTGGCATATGAGATACAAGATCACAAAAGAGGCATTTATTACATTTTAGTATTTAAAGCCTTGCCTGATGCTAGTAAAGAAATAGAAAAACATCTTCAGTTCTACAACACTGATATACTAAGATTCATGACTCTAAAAATTACCGAAGAAGCAGCAAATAAGAGTAAGGCTTCTCAGGAGGAGAAGGCTCCAAAAGCGGAAACCACTCCTGCACCGAAAGCTGAAGAACCTGAAACTGTAAAACCAGAAATTACTAAAGAAGCTACAACCGAAGAAGTAATAGTAGAAACTGAAGCTAATGTGGAAACTGCACAAGAGGCAACAACCACATCAGAAGAAGGGGGGAATCAATAATGGATTCACGTAGAGATAAAAGATATTTTTCAAAAAAGAAAGTTTGCAGATTCTGCACAGAACCTATAGAAATGGATTACAAAAATGTCGATTTGCTATCAAGATTTATAACTGATAGGAAGAAAATAGTTCCAAGAAGAAATTCGGGACTTTGCGCTTATCACCAGAGGCAGCTTGCTACCACTATCAAAAGAACAAGATTTATGGCTCTTCTTCCATACACAGTACTTCATTAAATTTAGCAAAGAGAGAATAATTTAGATACAAGGTTTGAACTAGATATACTGGGAGGTTTTCATAATATGAGGGTTATACTTACAACCGATGTCGACTCAGTTGGTAGAATGGGCGAAATAAAAGAAGTTAAAAATGGATTAGCTAGAAATTATCTAATCCCACAAAAAATGGCAATAAGAGCAACTCCTGGAAACATTAAAATTTGGGAGCAGAAAAGTCATATTATACAAAAACGTGAAGAGGGCTTAAAAGCAGAAGCTCAGGGCTATGCCTCTAAGCTTGACGGGGCAAGCGTAACTCTAAGGGTTAAAGTTGGGGAAGAAAACAGGCTGTTTGGATCTGTTACTTCACAAAACATTTCAGATGCCTTAAAGGAAATTGGTTTTGAGGTATCAAGAAAAATTATTGACCTCAATAGCCCTATTAAAGAAATCGGAACTCACAATATTAACGTAAAACTTTTCCACGAAGTAACAGCTGGCATCATAGTTGAAGTTGAAGGGGAAGATGCAGACGGAAATATAGTAGAAATAATAGAAGAACCAGAGCCAGAACCAGTAGAAGCAACTGAAGCAGCACCTGAGGCTGAAGAGATAGAGGCAGCTGAACCAGAAGCTGAGACAGAAGTTGAAGAATCAGTTGAGGTTGAGGTAGTAGAAGAAGCAGAGGAAACAAAAGATACCGAGTAAGGTATAGTTATCAAAAAATTTTAGAATCATTTAGTGATATAGTTGGTTTCTAAATACTACTGTGATCCTAACTGCAACATCTGCTCAAGAGGTACCTTTGTATAACCCTTCGGAGCTTGAAACTCGCTACTATCTATTTGTCTATTGGAGACTTTAATAGTTTCTTCAACAATCGAATTTCCTGAAAGAGGATAATCAATTGTTTTCATTGGAAAACCTGAGCTAAACACTTTTGTATAAACTTCCTCCAACTTTTGAGACAATGAATTACTTCCCCGCATGCTATCTTCAATCTTTCTAAGCTCCCCTAGATAATCCACCAATTTATTCATATCAATTTCTTCTTGAAAACGAACATCATTGCTTGTCCAAATTTCTTGATCAAGTGTGCCATCTCTATATATTTCATATTTTGCCGCTTCATATCCTGCAATTTTCTTTTTATCACCTGTATTTTTAAGAGTAATACGCACAGCTCTGGCATTATTACCGGGAAGCTCAATTCCCTGTTGTTTCATCATTCCCTCCGCCTGCGCTCTTTGATTAGGAGGCAGTTCTGAAAGCTGTTGAATCATAGCAGCTTTCATCTTCAGCGCATATTGTTTGTAATATGCAAAATAATCCACTGCCTGTGTAGATGAATATCTCTTTGATAGATTATCAACCTGTATCATCTCTCCTGTATCCAAATCAAATATCGCAGAAAACTGCCCTTCTTCATCAAAAGATTTAATCTTATTATCTTGCATATAAATCGAGCCCCTCATTTTCTGACTAGCGCCTTCTTCATATCGATTCCGCTCCAAAACAAGACCAGCATAAGATTGAAATGTACTAAAAAACAGAAATCCAAACACAATAAATATAGTTGTTCTAGAAAGCGGCATATTTTTACCTCCGTAGTCCATTAGAGAATATTAAATCTATTTAAGGATGGGTAATAAAATAACTCATAAAATGTATATTAGCTATAAGTAAAGGATTTAATATGATAGTGAGTGAGATCGCCCATATCTCTATTGACGCAATCACAATATGTGATAGATTAACACGGACTAATTTAGAGATTTTACGGAGGTTTTTTCATGGCTGAAACAACTAAATTTGCCCCAATTGGTGAAAAAGAAGTAACCAAAGCGATAGTTGAGGGGTTTTCAAACGAATTTATTGAATATATCGATAGTGATGTGATAGTTGTTGGAGCAGGACCAAGCGGTCTTGTTGCTGCTAAGGATATAGCAAAAGCAAAATATAAAGTGCTTCTAGTGGAAAGGATGAATTACCTAGGTGGCGGATTTTGGATTGGTGGCTACTTAATGAACAAAGTTACCGTAAGAACGCCTGGTAACGAAGTCTTAGATGAAATCGAAGTGCCTTACGAGGAAGTTGAGCCTGGTTTATGTGTTGCCGACGGACCTTATGCATGTTCAAAGTTAATTGCTATGACCTGTGAAGCAGGGGCTAGAATACGCAACATGACAATGTTTGATGATCTTGTATACAGAGAAAATGGACGTGTAGCAGGAATTGTTATCAACTGGACTCCAATTGCTAATATGCCAAAAGAAATAACTTGTTTAGATCCTATTGCTATTGAATCTAAGCTCGTAATTGACGCTACAGGACATGATGCTTACTGTGTTAACAGACTGTCTCAGCAGGGACTTTATAAGAAGCTCCCAGGACACGGCTCCATGTGGGTTGAGAAATCTGAAGAAGCACTAGTTGAGTATACCGGTCTGGTCCACCCTGGCCTGATTGCTTGCGGGATGTCCGTTAACACAACATATGGACTTCCTAGAATGGGGCCTACATTTGGCGGAATGTTACTTTCAGGGAAAAAAGCTGCTCAGGTAGCAATAGATATTCTTGACGGTGGCGCTGAAAAAATCGTATCTTAATCACAATCAACTTTTAAAATCATAAAGGGAAGGGGTTAAAGTAAGCTCCTTCCCTTTTTTTATTTCTTGCTTAATAATCCTTTGCATCTTTCACAAGGAACACCTTCAAACTGAACTTTCAATACCTCTTCCTGCCAATGAGAATTAGACAAACAGCATATTGGATTATCACAGAAAGGATTTGCGGTTAATTCATAAAAAATCGCCTGAAGAGCATATGAAGGAAGTATTGAAGAGATCTTTGGATCATCATACTCTACAAATCGTCCTCTATACATATTATCAAGCTCACTTGTACCCATGCCGCTTTGGATGAGCCTGCCTTTAACATAGTAGTATTCTTTAGGTTTTGCAGGTGCTTCTACCAAACCTGAGGTCGAAACCAAAGCAGGACTGCCCATAAGTACAACTCTTGCATGATATCTTCTGTCCTCAAAACTACCAAACAGCCTGCCAGTAAAGATTAAATGCATATAACGGCTATTCATCTCATTATGCACTTTTTCACTAAGCAAGTTGTGTAGAATCCTTTGAACCCAGTATCCGTCATAGAACTTCCCTATGACACTCTCACGACCTAGTAGTTTGTTCATTTCTATCTCAATTTCAGAACTATCTGGTGGATTAGTGGAATCAAGTGGAATTGATATATCCTGAATTTGTATAGAAGAAAAACTACGCGACAACTTGTATAGATTTTGTTCTGTAAGCGAAAGGAAATCTAGAAGATTACCCCGATTCTCAATATGAAAGTCATATTGTTTAAGATTCTCTATTACCAAATCAGTATCGAGTGATGTGGAAGGGTAATCTGAGTAGATACAAACTCGGATGTCTTTATTCATTTGGGATAGCAATAAAGAAATATCTCAGAACAAAAAATTTTGTTATTGTTAAGATTCGATTTCAGCAATTATCTCAATCTCCACAGGAGAGTCGGCCGGAAGCTCTGAGACACCAACTGCAACTCTGGCATGTTTCCCTGCCTCTCCAAGCACCTCAAAGAAAAAGTCAGAAGCACCATTTACCACTGCAGCTTGTGCATTAAAACCCGAAGCGCTTGCTATATAACCAGTTAATTTGACGATTCTCTTTAAACTGTCGAATCCACCAAGCTCTTTTGATATTACAGCTAGAGCATTTATAGATGCGATCCTGGCAGCTTCATAGGCCTCTTCCTCGGTTACATTGTCCCCTACTTTACCCTTATAAGCCAAATTGCCATCCTTTAGAGGCAATTGTCCCGATATATAGAGTAAATGACCTGAAACAACAGCAGGCACGTAAGCTCCCAATGGATCCGGAGGTACCGGTAGTTTTATTCCTAGTTCATCTAATCTATTGTTAACTTCTGTCATCTGCTGCCTCTGGTTTTAGTGCGACATATACTGTGTTTGGTCCGCGTTTTACTAAAAAGAGTAAGTTCTGGTTCTCTTTTATAGAGTCTACAGCCTTTCGATAGTTCTCTAAGTTTGCGATCTGCTTTTTGTTTATTTCAAGTATAACATCACCCCTGAGCAAACCGCCTTCAGAACCAATACCATTGGCTCTCACATCGGTAATAACAACTCCGTTTGAAGACTCAATACCTAATTTACTCTTCACTTGTGGAGTTATCTCTTGGACAATTAAACCTAAGCTATTTTCAATATTATTTTCTGTATTTTTACTAGATGCTTGATTTCCTTGTTCGGGAAGTTCGCCTATTTTAATTTTTAAGACTTTTTCTTGGCCGTCACGTATTACTTTCAATTTAGTTCTTGTCCCGGGAGAATAGCCTGCCACCAGCTTAGGTAGATCGGGCATTTGATCAATTTTATTTCCGTTTACCTCTATAATAATATCTCCCCTTTTAATCCCGGCTTTTTCTGCTGGACCACCATCTGTAACATCCGCAACTAAAGCTCCATCGTCATCCCCAAGTTTTAGGCTTTCAGCAATTTCAGGTGTAACTTTTTGCACATACACTCCTATCCAACCTCTTACTACTTTGCCTCCGTTTCTAAGCTGAGATACAACATTCTTGGCCATATTTACTGGGATCGCAAAACCTATCCCTTGTCCACCTGCAATTATTGCCGTATTCACACCAATAACTTCTCCTTGAAAATTAAAAAGCGGCCCACCGCTGTTTCCAGGATTAATTGCAGCGTCGGTTTGAACAAAATCGTCATAAGATCCTAGTCCTAAAGACCTGCCTTTGGCACTTATGATTCCCGAAGTTACTGTATGACCTAAGCCGAAAGGATTGCCAATAGCTAATACCCAATCACCAATCTCAAGTCTATCAGAATTACCAAACTTAACAGCCGGTAATTTTGTTTTTGGCTGAATTTTAAGGAGTGCCAAGTCAGACTTTGGGTCAGTACCTATAATTTTTGCGGGATAAGTATCTCCATTTTGAAGGATGACTTTGATATCTGTTGCGCGCTCTACGACATGATTATTAGTGATTATGTACCCGTCTTCACTAAAAATAAAGCCGGATCCTAAACCTTTTCTTTTA
>BQJP01000064.1 GCA_021604765.1 Thermodesulfobacteriota bacterium | reverse complement strand
ACTAATAATTTTTCCAAGGATCAACTATCAATATTTTTTCAAATTTTAGATTTTTTAAGTCTATAAAATAAAATCCATTTAAAATACTTTATATGTATTGATTTTCTTTGTTGAAAGCACTTTCATAAGAAAATCTTTAATTTTCACCCTTAAATAATACTTTCTTGTCTTCTATTCTATATACAGTGATAAAACCCATTGTTCTCAAAACCACATACTTATTATCATATGATATTCTACCATTATCTGCACCAGGGTATTCTTGAATAATACTATTCTTATTATTTATATTAAATAAAATAGACTTCAAATTGCATTTAAATAAACAAAGAGAATTATCTTGACTTATGTCTATAAAACATCCTTCTATTTTTTATTTAAAATTGTAAATTTCTACTTAATTTTTATTCTACATTATAATATAAATAATATATATGGTTTTTTGGAAAATATTTTTAAAATAGTAAAATTCATAGTATATCTAATAAATTATGGAAATTTATTCATATTATGTATTAAAACCATAATCAATGAATAAAATAAGTCAAACTCTTTAAATCTCATAAAAACCAAAAAAATATCAATTTTTATATTAAAATCTATAAAATATTAAAATATTTATTAAATTATCAATAAAACGGTATTTTTTCTCTATCATTGAAATCTGTCTCTTCAGCAATAGTAGGCTTTGTCTAAGGCGGTCTCTACTACACTTCCCCATCCTACCCATTATACCTCAAACTCAAGCACATAAACCAACTCAAAAAAAACAGCACCAACAACAACACAGAACTAACAACCAGCAAAATATACAAATAGTAGTTAAAATCCAAACAAGTCTCTAATTCGAAGTCAAAAAGAATTTTCCTCAAATTTCTACAATCCGAAATATTCTCCCAATTCGAGCTATATTAGGCTCTAAAAGCCAAAGAATTGCTTAACTTGTCCTCTACTGCTTTGGAATCAGCATCAATGTTCAAAAAGGCTTATTTTGCATTAGAGAAAGTAGTCTGCACTGAAGAGGACTGAGTATCTGTTAATTTAGTCTGCGAAGAATTTACGTAATTCACAATATCTGCTTAGTATTGCTTGAAATTGCTGAACAAACTGTTAACTGAAGTAGCATCTGTAGTACAGCCAGGAGCAGTATAAGTCAATGTCTCGAAAATTCCCTTACAACCAGTATCCTCGCATTAACTTTGGTTTAACTGAAAGGACTCATTATTGCAGTCTATTAAATCATTGAGTCTATTGAGATCAGTGGTAATGTCTATGTCTGCCTAGTCTCCATTTTTGTACACATTCAGAGAGTCGTTGTACTCTTTGACGAAAGGAGAAGCTGCTAGAGCAGAAGTGTTTACTCTGAACTGTCTATAAGAAGAGAAACCGTCGAGCACAGATTCCACAGTATTCAACTAAGAAGACTAAAGCACGAACTGAGCAGGGAGAGTATCGTCTATGATGATCTCGTTGATATTTCCAGTAGAATTGGAGAACAGACACAACTCGGCGAACTGAATAACACTCTAGTCAATGTCATCCTCGTACTCGTACAAAACAGATACTTGGTTTTTATTCAATTTTCCGACAAATCCGCAAAATCCAGACATAACTGCAGAACCCACTAGAATAATAAATACTAATATAGAGAGTATAATGACGCATACTCCCACTACCACTAGTAAAACTCTTCCCAGTTGCAGTCTATTAACACACTTACCAGAAGAACATACCATTGTTATGATGATTAGTATAATTATGCATAATATGAATGTTAATAGAGCGAACGAGAACAAAATCCAATACCCCACTTCAGCGTAATCCATACCTTCTTCGACATGATCAGAACCAGGCTCGGTAACATCCTCGATTTCTGCTATCAAGTTATTAATCTCAATTACTATTAAGTCGAGAGTGCTCTTTACTCCTGCTCTGAACACATTCTAGGTCAGTAGAAGAGCATCGTTGGCTCCTTGGACTACTCTCTCACTGGCCAAGTCCAGTCCAGTGAACTCTTCTTCTATTTAATAGTTAATTCCTTCTTGTAAATTGAGTATGGAGAAAGGAGTCTTCTTAACACCCGAGCCATTATTGACTTAAATTGGCTTAGTAGTCTGTACATAGTCAGATAGACTGGCCCATGCCTGGTTAGATAGAGTAGAAGGATTCACTTACTGTATATTAGTCAGATTATTAGTCACATTCGGGAGTTGGTCCATTTCAGTGGAAAAGGCAGACAAAGTGTTTCTCAAATTCGCCAATCCGATGAACTGACTATGATCATCTTAGTAACCATCGACTATTCCAGAAGGAAGTTTGAACACAGCACACAAAGTGTCCTCTACTTTTTACTAAGAAAGCGCCAAAAAGACCAAAATGAGCACAAAAAGAGCCAAAAACAAGATAAAGAAAAACCAAGAGGCAAAAACACAGCCTTTCTGAGGGTCGTTGGTCTCGCACTTCCCACAACACAAGCAAATAAACACCACAAAACTGACTATCAGAACAAACATAAAAACCAGCAATAGAATAGCAGCAGCCATGAACGTGTCGAACAACTCATCGGAATTCTCCTTCGGATCCCTCAAGTAGTCTATGATGTCTCTCCAGTTATCAGTGAACTGATTATCTCTCTCGGCTCTGAGGTCGTCGATTTCGACGGCGGATTTCGAGATTTGATCGAACTGCCCGGCATCGCAGTAGTCTTCGACTTTACTAGTAGCAGAAGACTCTTACTGCCGGTGAATACAAAATAGCATAAAAAGCACCGCACTCTTCATTTATCAATTAATAAATTTAAAAAAATTAATAAAAAATAATAATAGAGGTTTTAATATAATCATAATTAGAAGAACAATACTGATAAGACAAACATACAGAGTCTGACTAGTCCCAATCCACTGCCTGTAGTGCCGTTGTTGATGACTGTGGAAATACAAGTTCCTTGAGTGTTCATGTAGTGGTTCACACTGCACACAATGCACTCTGAGTGTTTGATTGGGTTGGCCCAAGAGCATCCTTGAGAGAAAGAGTTGTCTGTGAAAGCAGTACATTTTCCAGTATTGAAGTAATACCCTTGTTTACATAAGAAACATTGGAAATCGGTGGTCTCTTCGGTGACTTCGCAGTTATCGTCCATGAATCCTTTGAGAGTCTCGCACTTTCCGAGAACATTCAAGTAGTTCTGGGAGTCGCACAATTAACATTTGTCCTTACTTAAGTAGAATTGGCATCCTTGGATCTTGTCGGCGGCCAAACAGACCTATTTTTGGGTATCTGTATCGAAACTCAAATAGTTGTCTCCAGAGCACTTAGTACATCTCTTGGCAACTTGGTCATAAATCTAGCACTAAGCAACTCCATTTTCAATACACTTGCCAGTGTTGTCTGGGTGGTATCCGTCGTCGCATACTTTACAAGAAGACTTGGACTAGTACTCGAAGCAGTTGTCTGGTTGGGTGAGAGTTGGAGACTCGCACTTGTTATTGACTACGTCCAAGTACAAACCAGGATCGCACTCGTTACAAGTAGTAGCATTGGAGTAGAACTTGCATCCTACTACGACTTCAGGGTTCAATACAACTTCTATACATTTATCATTGGTGGAGTCCAAGTAGTGGTTTTCTTTACATTTGACACATTTGTTGCCTGCTTCGAAAATCAAGCAATTTCTAGTACCAATTGGGTTTGGTTGACATTTCTTCAAGTTATCCAAGTAGAATTTGTCGATGCACTCAGTGCACTCATCGAGAGTTGCGTGGTAAGTCTTGCACTCATTCTGCTTGTTGGCTCTCTCTTGACAGTAATAAGAGTCTTCGTCGGTGTTTAGGAAGTATCCGTCGTTGCATCTTTTGCATTGGAAGATCTTGCTCTTTGTGCCATCTTGTTCCAATTCGGCGCAGTTGGGAATTGGATTTGAAGGGGCACAGAAAGAAAGTGGGAAGTCTGTGCTGTTTGAGGCTCCTACTGGCTTGACAGTGAATTTGTCGTCGGTTTGGTTTCCGCCGATGTCGACTTGGACAGGCTCGAATTTGGCTTGAGTTGGATTGTTGCAAGTATTACACTCTACTTCGTAGTCTGAGGGGAAGTTGACGTCCAAGCAGTTGGTGGCGAAGTTGTTCAAGAAGCAGTATTTCTTGTTAGGGTGCAACACATATCCAGTATTACACTCAGTACACTCTTTGGTTCCATCTGTCTTATATACTTTGCACTGAGGAACGTATCCTTTGTGGCATTTCTTGTCTTTTAAGTAGTATCCGTCTATGCAGTCCTTACAGTCAGAGTCTGTCTTGGCTGTTGTCAAGTAATAGTTCTTGCAATTCTCTACTGTAGTAACAGTCTCGCATTTCTACTCTGCTCCTACTAGTTTCAAAAATACATTTTGGTTGTCGTAACACTCTAGGCAGACATCTTCGTCGGTCTTTTTGGCGATTCTGCACTTTCCTAGTTGAGTGGCTTTAATACACTTAGATCCGGAGGTCGAGTTGATGTTGTCCACGAGAAGAACTCTTCTTTGGTCGTGGTCTACGATGGTTGGTGATTGGTTGAAGCACTCGTGACAAGCCAGAGTACTGTTGTTGTCGTAGTACTTGCAGAAATCGATGAAGTTGTTGGTACCATTCAGTTCAGTGGTCTTTTGATAGTCGAATCCTTGGTTTTGAGTGATATTTTGGTATACCACACAAACATCATTGTCCAAATTAAGGGGATTGAATTTCTAAGCGAAGAAATTAGGAATACAATCAGTACATTGTTGTCCATTGGTTCCATTAGTACAGGAAGTACATCCTTGTCCTCTGTACTGAGTGTACAGTTTGTAGTTAAGATTGGCAACTACACTGACATCTTCGTATTGGAAGAATCTGTCTACACATTGTGGGAAAGTGATTTTGGAGCAGAATTGGTCTTGGTTTAAGACGTATCCTCTTGGACAGTACTTACAGTCTCCGGTGTTGGCGGTATTTTAGGGAGTGTCGGGGTCTCTGGTGTAAGCCAAACACAAAGACTGGCTTTCGGGGATCTTAACACAAGTAGTATAGTCGATGGCGGTTCCAGTCCATCCATGGGTATATCCAGAGTTGCATTTGTAACAACCATTGAACATCTTTCTACTATTAGTAACATTAGTCAAGTCCTTGTTACAGTTAGTGATCTCTGTACAGGCCGAAACGAATTTGGCATCTGTTCTGTAAGTTGGTTTGTATCCATGCTTACAAGCAGCACAACTCAAACTCTATGAATTACCATTGGTAGCAGTATTGTCCCATTCAGTGTTGTCGAAAGTGGTCTTTCCAGAAGCAATATCCAAAACGGCCAAACCACATCCTGTCATAGCCTCTATATGAGTGTTGGCGCTTGGGATGTTCAATTTTGACCTAATATCAGTAATACTGTCCAAATTGATACATCTGTAAGGAGAAGTGTTGGTTCCAATCCACTCATCAGCATCGACATTGTTGTCTAAGTTGACTTGGGCATATGCTAATTTCTTGTCAGCAAAAGTAACATTTGCAGCCAAAACGGGAACTCCGCCAGTACAAGAGTGTACTGAGAAGTAGTAAGCCCAAATTGGAGGAATATTTTAGTATCTTTAAGAAGAGAAGCTGTTGTTGGTAGCACAGTCTTTGAAGTATCCAGTGTCGAAGGTAGCTCCTTGTGGGACCTATCCGAATGGACATCTCAAACAGTCGTATCTATCAGCTCCATCAGATACCCAGTAGGCACAAGAAGTAGTCTGTGCATTATCAGCGATACTGGCAACATCAGATTGGAATTTTTCTCCTGAAGCTTTTTTATGGCAAAGTGAGATTTCTGGGGAAACGTGTAATGGCCATTTGATCCAGTCCTAATCAGTAGAAGAAGTAGTGGGAACGGCATTAGAGTGTTTTGGAACAGAATTAAGGGGATTTGGTGTTGACCAATAAGCAGCAGCAACAACTGCTACAGAAGTGGACTTACACTCAATACTGATTAAAGATTTGTCTAATGCAGGCGCTTTCAATTTAATTTAATCATCGGGGTCAGCGAAAGCCTTACAATAGTTGAAGTTTTTAGTAGTACTTCCATCGATCTCGTAAGCAACGACAGTATTAGTACTTCCATCGCAAGTACCACAACTCAAAAAGTCCTCAGCAAGGTACTTACCAGCCTCACACTTATCACAAACTACAGCTGGAGTATGAGTATAACTAATGCATCCTACAATAGTGAAATCCAAGTTGGCATCTTCATAAACATTTTTGACGCTGTCTTTATTAACACACACTCTTTCGTTGTTGTTGACTTGATAGTTAATAGCACCAGACTCGCAAACAGAGCACACTGAGTTCTCAATAGCTCCTCCATTGTTGTAGTTGATCTGTTAGTCCAAACAGAACTGAGAATGAAGGTTGTATGTAGTAACACACTTATCTTCGAAGTTGATTCCGTAACCATCCTTACATACAGTACATACAGTATCGCTGGTTCCAGTCTTACAGTTGGTTGGAAGACTTCTGCACTCTCCAGAACTTACCCAGAAACCATCCTCACAAGAAGTACAGTTTCCATTGGTATCATATATCAAACAGTTGCTTTTGGCGGCGTAGGTCTCGACACACATTTCCAAAATTTTGAATTTGGCGTAGTTGGCACTACACTCTGTACATTTCTACTCTTTCTCGTCTTGATAGTAAGTCTTACAGTTAGAAATCTCCAATTTCTAGTTAGTACAGAAAGGAACGATAAATCTACCATCACAAATCACACAGTTGTTCTAAGTAGTATCATACTCTTTACAGTTGGCTCTGGTTCCTTGTACGCAGGTATTGGCTGGAACACCTTGTCCGTCAGTGGCATTGTTCAAGTAGAACCCGAGACCGCATTTAGTACACTCAGGAACGTCATTAGGGAAGTTGTAAGAAATACAATTTGGTTTGGCAACCAAGCACTTCTTATTGTTGGTATTTCTAACAAATCCAGTCTTACATGTCAAACACTAGTCAGCATTTGGGTCCAAAGCATCACAATTAGTAATAACCTTTTCTACTCTAACCTAACAAGACTTATTGTTCAAGTAGTAGTCTTACTCACAAAGAGTACAAGTCTTAGTAATCACATCAGTGGCATACTTGGCGCAGTGGTCGTCTTGTCCTTGAGGGTCGGGAGGAATATTAACACATTGGGTTCTAGAACTATTTAATTGGAAATTGTCTTCGCAGGCTTTGCATAAAATGGCACTGCTGTAGACCTTACAGTTATCGATTCTTTGGAGGGGATAAATCTGACAAGTCTTGGTAGAAGTCAAATAGTATCCTCCAGCACAAGTCTTACACTTATCGAAAGACTCGAATTCGACGCAGTTTTCGTCCAAAGTGGCCTAACACTGCACGAAACTTCCTCTGTGCTTATCGCTTCCATTTTCCATAACATCGAACATATTAGAAGTCACTGTGGTTCCGACAGCGGCATTGTAAATCTCTAAATTCTAGTTATAGAAGAAATCATTAGAACACTCCTTACATTGATATTTCTCGTAAACAGCACAATTGTCCGAAGAACTGGTGGGCAACTGATCGCATTTCTTAGCATCCCAAGAGATACCGAAGTTGTCAACACAAACAGCACACAATAACTCAGTGGCGTAAACGTTACAATTGGCGATCTGTTTGTCTGTGGCTGGAGTCACGCAGCTTAGTTTGTCCGAGGCGATGATCTTCTTGTTATAACAGGTTCTGCAGGTGGTGGCCGACTCGTAAACAATACAATCAGTGATCTTGGTGGTGACTGCTGTGCACTTGCCGTCTTTTAAGAGGTAGTGCTCGTTGCAGACCAAACAAGTTCCGTTGCTGGTGTAAGCGACGCAGTTGTTCAGGGCTTCTCCGATCTACTTGCATTCCTTGTTGTCTTTGGCGGAGTCAAAAATGTACCCGTTCGGGTTACAAACAGTACAAATCTTTGTGGTGGTGTTTTTCTCATTCTAACATCTGAGGCAACCCTTTTGACAGGGTTCCGACGTAACATACATTGCTATCAAGCAAATTGCTAGTGTCTTAATCATTATTTATAAAAAACATAAAAAATTATATAAATACTGAAATTTAAATGGGCCGATAAAAATTAAAATATCTCCTCATTTTAGGGGTGGAATTGGCTCTGCCGTGCATCGTTCGGATTGCGATCGGTTTTTCTATTAGAATTTTCTATTGTTTGTTGAGGAGTATTCAGTTTTTGAAAGATATTCCTTTTTTATTCTTTTATCAAGTAGTATTTTTTTTTAATGATTTTTGAGGACTTTTTTATGTTTAAATATTTGAATATTTTATTTCTCTAAAAAAGGACTCTATTCTTGTTGGAGTAGTATTTTTGGGTGTTACTATTACTGGTCTTATTGTTTTTGGTCTTTTTAATCGGATATTAATCCTCTATTAATACTCTCTGATTTTTAATCTCCTTTTTTCTTATTGAAAATCCACCAAAACGAAAATTACTAAAAATGTCGATTTTTTAGTGTAAATCAACACTCTCACTTTCATATGACTATCAAGAGTCAAATTAACCATAAAAATCAATACTAGTCCATATAGCTATTAGAAAAAATCTGAAAAAACCCCTTATTTTGATTATTTGAACCTCTTTTTAAATATTTAACACGAATTAAAATTAATTATTTTTATCCTTATATATGTAGGATATTATGCAAGAGATGCAGAATCTCGAACTAAAAGAAGAAAGAAAACTCACCGGAGTAATTTACCACGAAGATATGCTCTAACACAGAATACACAAAAATCTATAAAAATCTGCCGACCATGTCGAAAATCCCTACCGACTGATAAAAATAATCGACAGACTGTAGAAATCCGGAGAATTGGAAGGATGCGTGGTTTTTAACGATTTCGAGGAAATTTCTTGGGAAGACATTGAGTTCGCTCACGGGAAAGATTACTGCAATTACTTGAAAAAGACTTTTTCCGAGAAAATCGAAGAAACTCAAATAGTCGATGGAGACAGTTACTACTGTTAGAAGAGTTTGAGAGCAGCTTGACTGGCTGCAGAGGGTGTTAAATTGGCTTCTATTAAGATAATATAAAATGAGTGGAGCAATGGGTATGCTGTGGTCAGACCACCCGGCCATCATGCTTAGGGAAATGGAGACCAAATCGCTGGTTTTTGTATTTTGAATAATGTAGCTATTTCTGCTAAGTACATTGCAAAGAAATTTAACATGAATAAGATACTGATTTTGGACTGGGACATTCACCACGGAGACTCTACTTAGAAATTGTTGTATGAAAATGATCAAATACTGTACATTTCTATACACAAGTACTTGAATGGGGAATTTTATCCTGGAACAGGGGACTTGAAGAGTGAAGGCTAATAATAAGGGAAAGGGTTTAATCTCAATTTTCCTCTTAATCCAATAGAAGACCAAAGAATCGGAGACGAAGAGTATGTTTATATATATGAGAGAGCAATAAAACCGATTTTGGAGAAATTCAAGCCAGAGTTCATTTATGTGTCTTCTGGGCTGGACTGTTTGGAAGGAGATCCTTTGGGAGAGTCGCAAGTGACTAAAGACGGTCTTTGTTATTTACTGTATAATATGATACATAATTTTTAGTCGAAAATTTTACTTGTTTTGGAAGGTGGATACAATTTGGATGAAATTTCCGATACTTCAGTTTCTCTATTAAAAGTGCTGAAAAAGGAATTTTTCCCAAATGAAAGCAATAACACTGTTTAGAGCGAAAAAAAATTTATCGAAAATATCGCTCTGAATAGAAATTTTTAAAAAAATTGCGAAGAGAATATTAATCAGTGGATGAACTCTTGGGAGTGCTTAGGAAATTCTAAATATCTCAAATATTAGTAAAAAATATATAATAATACTGATGAGCAGTTAAATTGGCCTTATTAAATATTAGACGAGTATAAATTTGTTAAAAATCGATTGTGTAAAAAAATCAATGATAAAGAGAAATACTTCTATTAATCAATATATCCTTTTATTGATGATTTGTAGGATATAATACCGAGATATTATGGGATTTGTAGTACGAAAAAAGGCGATTTTTTGAAAATCGAGGATTTTGTTTAAGATCAGAAAAACACCAATATCTTTAATATTATGATTAGTAAGCCTTTGGATGAAAAGCATTTGGCCTCAGAATTGTATTATAAATATAAATTCAATATTAGAGGATACAAATTGGTCAATAAAGGAAATGTAGTCGAGAGAAGGTGGGGAACTTATTTAAATTACAAAGAAAAGTAGCTTCTTAATGCTCTTAGATCTCAATTTACCGACTATTCGGATAGAGTAAGTAAATTGGCTGTTCATCAATGCATAGAAAATTTGTAAAATTTGAATAAAATTTTAAAAGAAAAAAAAATTTTCATAAAACAGTCTTCTCTGCTTATTTTGTTCGATCGAAAACTCAATTAGAGTTACTTGTATTTGATGAATTTTTAGAATTTTGAGCATTTTTACGATTAAAATTCGATTTTTGCGATTAATTCGATTTGCAATCTTTTAAAAAAAATAATTTAATTTAATTTATTTTTAAGTAATTGTTATTCTTGCTAATTTAAAGATAATGGGGTTTGGGGTTTGGGGTTTGGGGTTTGGGGTTTGGGGTTTGGGG
>BQJP01000063.1 GCA_021604765.1 Thermodesulfobacteriota bacterium | reverse complement strand
ATCTTAGCTCGAGCACCGTTAGCACATACCGTGCCCGCATTCTTGATAAACTAAACCTGGAAACAACCGCAGAGTTAATTCGCTACGCAATAAAGAACAATCTCGTAAAATAACTCCCCAATATTGTAGAGAAATTTCTACAAAAAAAGGCAATTTCAGCTACAGACTTTTGTTGTTGAAACTGTCTATAATTATTTTATATCTTCGGTTTCGGATAGTTGTGGAGGAGGTGCTTAGGAGGAGGATAACTAGTCCAAAAATATTGAAGTTACCAACCTTTCCTTATCACCTATAAAAAATTTATGTGGAGGGCACAATAATGATTAAGACTAAATTATTCTTTTATCAATTTTTTATTGCGGTTTTAATTTTTCTTGGAGCAGTTTCGAGTTTTGGACAGACTACTTGGAACGTTCCTGGCGATGGTTCAAACACCTGTACTATAGGAAACCCTAGCTGTGATACTATTCAAGAGGCTATTGACGCCGCAATATCTGGCGACACTGTAAATGTAGCTGCCGGAAATTATCCGGAGAACATTAACCTCGATAAAAGACTCACGCTTGGGGGTGTTCAGTCGGGTGTTGATGCATGCGGACGTATAGCTAATGAGTCAGTTATAACAGGTGCGGGCACTTTGCTTAACCTCGTCACTGGATCAGCTGGCTCAATTATAAATGGTTTCACCTTCTCCGGTGGAGTCACACAAATTAACTCTTCTTCCGGACCTATAGATGACTTGCAGATACTGAATAACAGATTTGTCGATTTTACTGGCAGCGGCGTATTTCTAAATGATAGCGGTGAAGATATCACGGTTAACCAAAATCTGATTGACGGCACTAGCCAAGGCGGAGGCGGTGGCATCTTCCACTTGGATCAGGACAACTTTGATGGGTTCCATTTTACTAATAATTGTGTTTCTGATGGAGCAACCGGCTTCTTTGTAGACGGTAACCGTCAGGTTGGCTCCAGCGCGAACAGATCACCCTTATTCTCAGGGAATTTGTTTGAACGAAACGGCGCTGGAATTAATGCAGGAAGAATGGGTATTGAAAACGCTGCTTTCTCGGGAAACATCTTTCAAGATAATGATTTCGACGGCTTACAAGGTGGCCCCAGTAATTCAATGATCAGCACAAATATTTTTAGTGGTAACGGGCGCTATGGCCTAAGGCTTACCGGCTTTGGTGGAGGGGGAGATCCTGATCGAGGGGCACAGGATAATACTGTTTTTAATAATTGTTTCTTAGGTAACGGATTCACGAACGCAGGAGCAGGCATCATTTTCGACGCCGGTCAATTTCCGGGAACAATATCTACAAATACTTTGAACTTCAACAACATCTCGGGCAATGCGGTTGGCGCTACATATGGCGGCGCAGAGCCGATTGACTCAGAGCGTAATTGGTGGGGCGCACCTGATGGACCTTCAGGGGATGGACCAGGAGGTGGAGATGCAGTTGATGGGATCACTATAGATTTTGATCCATTCCTAACCTTAATAGCTGAAAACACCCCTTGTAGTCCTCAGCCCACTATTCTTCTGGGTCCACCTACCGGAACAAACCTCCTCTTTACTGATCACACTGTTACTGCCACAGTTCTTATAGATGGGGCTCCGGCACCGGGCCTTTTGGTTACCTTTGAAATAATCTCCGGACAAAACGCTGGAACGATGAGTATTCCCAATAGTGCTGAATGCTCTCAAAATGATGATTGCACTACAGATGCCAACGGTCAAGTATCATGGACCTACACAAGTAATAGACCGGGTACTGATACAATTGTTGCCTCATTTACAGTTCCAAATAGTGTCACTGTAGAATCAGAGCCAGTTGAGAAAATCTGGGAAAGAACCCCTATTGTCACTCCTACACTCTCGGAATGGGGTCTCATTGCTATGGCAGGCGTTTTAGGGATAATAGGTCTATTGGCCATCCAAAGAAGAAAGATAACAGTTTAATTTGAGACTGACGGAAACACTACAAAGTTAGGCGTGAAAAAGGGAGCCTCGGCTCCCTTTTTGATTAAGTTTTAATATTTGTTATTCCAACTTAAATCCAGCTTGACAAAAGGGTAGCAGTACAAGAATACGATCCTGAACTTGCTTCAGTGTTTCATCCTGAATCCTGCTAATTCGCCAAACCTGCCATAATTATATATATTCTTATTTTTTGAGTTCCGATATAAATCCTTAATATTTTGATTTATACTTCAGCATACAAAAATTGTAAAAAAGGAACCTTAAAGAATTGAAAATCACTGAACATGTTAAAAAAGTAGATAAGCCATGGGGATATGAACTGTGGTGGGCTCTTACTGAAAAATATGTAGGTAAAATTTTACATGTTAACAAAGGACAGAGCTTAAGTTATCAGTATCACGAAGTGAAGGACGAGACCATATACCTTCATAACGGGGAACTGCTATTGGAGATTGAGGAAGTTGGTGGGGATAGAGAAGAGAGAGTAATGAAAGCAGGAAGTGCGATTCGAATAACGCCTTTAACTAAACACAGGATGACTGCAATAACAGATTGTGACATTCTTGAAGCTTCTACTCCACAGGTTGAAGATGTCGTAAGATTGGAAGACAAATACGGGAGGGTGTAAACAATCTTATGAACATTGCTGTTGTAGTCCTCGCCGCCGGTATGGGAAAACGGATGAAGTCCGATGTTCCTAAAGTTCTTCACCCTGTTTTAGGTCGACCAATACTGAGTTATGTCCTAGATACGGTTGACAGCTTATTGCCTAAGCGTGTTGTAGTAGTTGTTGGTCATGGCGCTGAGGATGTTAAAAAGATTTCAGGTTCTAAAAAAGTAGCTTATGTCACACAGAGTAAACAGCTCGGAACTGGGCATGCTGCGAATTGCGCTACGCAAGCGCTTAAAAACTTTAAAGGCAACATTCTTATCTTAAACGGAGATTTTCCTTTAATAACTACAGCCTCTCTTAAAAAATTTGTAAATAATCATGAAAAAAAGAAAGCCGATATTTCTATTCTAACGGCACTTGTAGACGATCCCTCAGGTTATGGACGAATTAAGAGGGATCAAAAAGGCAAAGTGTCAGGAATTGTCGAAGAAAAAGATGCAACCAGAGAAGAGCGTTATATTAATGAGATAAATTCAGGAACTTATTGTGTAAAAAGCTCTTTCTTATGGAGTGGGCTTAACAAAGTAAATACAAAGAATAAACAAAAGGAATATTACTTAACCGATATTGTTGGGATAGCTAATAGGGACGGCCTAAATATTAATGGGGTAGTCGTATCAGATAGCGATGAAGTTATGGGTGTTAATGACCGTTTGGATCTTTCTTATGTAGAATCAGCGCTTAAATGGAAAACCAACGAAAAACTAATGCGCTCTGGAGTTACGCTGGTAGACCCTGAAAATACTTACATAGCTCCCCAGGTTAAAGTTGGACGCGACACTACAATATATCCAAACACGCATATTTACGGTAACAGCCAAATAGGACGTAATTGTATAATTGGACCTTCGAGCTGGATTGAAGACTCAAAATTCGGAAATTCAGTAACAGTCCGTGCGTCCTGTTATGTCACAAATGCCTCTGTCAGAAATAATATAACCATAGGACCATTTGCGCACTTACGTCCGGATGCTGAAATTATGGATGGGGCTAAGATAGGTAATTTTGTAGAGATTAAAAAGTCTAAAATTGGTAGAGGGTCGAAAGTTCCTCACCTGTCATATGTTGGAGATGCTACATTGGGTAAGGATGTTAACATTGGGGCAGGTACAATTACATGTAACTATGACGGTGTTGATAAGCATAGAACTGTTATAGAAGATAATGTTTTTATAGGTAGCGACACAATGCTTGTTGCCCCAATTAAAGTTGGTAAAGGCTCTACTACAGGAGCCGGATCAACAATCTCAAAAGATGTTCCCAGCGGGTCACTTGCTATTGGAAGAGCTAGGCAAACTAATATTAATGACTGGAAAAGAAAGACTAAGGAAAAGGGACGTAAAAAGGCAAAGTAAATGTGCGGAATATTAGGCTATATAGGGAATCAAAAGAAAACCGTTGATGTCTTGCTCCAAGGTTTATCGAGACTTGAGTACAGGGGATATGATTCCTCAGGTATAGCCATAATTCAAAACGGAAAATCAAAAGTCTTCAAAAGCAAAGGAAAATTATCTAAACTTAAAACTAAGATCAATAAACACTCCCCCAAGGGGTCTCTTGGGATTGGTCATACTAGATGGGCAACACATGGTGATGCTTCTCAGAAAAATGCCCACCCGCATATCTCAGGCGGCACCTCTGTAGTGCACAACGGTATCATTGAAAATTATTTAGATCTAAAAAATGAGCTTAAGAAGAAAGGCTATAAATTCTACTCCGATACTGATACAGAAGTGATAGCGCACTTAATTGAAGATATGTCCGCATCAGGTCTTGATTTCGAAGATGCTGCTAGGGCGGCATTTAAGAAGATAGAAGGTTCATACGCCATAGCGGTTATTTCAGATAAAAATCCTGATAAGGTTATTGCCACAAGAAAATTCTCACCGCTTATATTAGCAATAGGTGATCATGAGAACTACCTGGCTTCAGATGTGCCTGCGATTCTTCCTTTCAGCCGTAAAGTGGTTTATTTAGAAGATGGTGATGTCGCGGTGCTCGAAAGGGACAATGTCAGGATCACTGATTTAGACGGTAACGAATTAAAGAGGAAAGTTCAGTCCATAAACTGGGATCCAATCTCAGTTGAAAAGTGCGGATACCGTCACTTTATGATGAAAGAAATTTATGAACAGCCACAAGCTATTTTAGATACTATGCGGGGAAGGTTTTCTGAAGAAACTGGTGAGATATTCCTAGAGGGCTTTGATCCCGCAATGTTTAAGGATATAAACAGAATAGTTGCTCTTGCCTGCGGCACTTCTTATCACGCAAGTTTAATTGGTAAATACATGATTGAAAAAATCGCTAAAGTTTCTGTAGAAGTCGACATAGCATCTGAATTCCGCTACCGTAATCCCATAATTGACCGAAAGACACTTGCTATTGCAGTATCGCAGTCGGGTGAAACAGCAGATACTTCAGAAGCCCTTGTGGAAGCTAAGTCTCGGGGGGCTAAAACAATAAGCATTACAAATGTAATGATGAGTAAAATTGCAAGAGACTCGGACAGGGTTATCTATACTCATGCCGGACCCGAGATAGGCGTTGCTTCCACAAAAGCGTTTACAACCCAACTCATTGCTTTTTATCTTTTTGCGATATATTTGGGAAGGATTAAGAAACAAATTACAAAGAAACAAGCCATCGAGATGATTAAGGATGCACTTTCAATCCCACAGTTGATCCAAGTTGTTTTAAAACTCGACAATCAAATAAAAGAATTAGCCAAAGAGTTTTTTACCTATAGAAATTTTCTATATCTTGGAAGAGGGATCAATTATCCAATTGCCTTTGAAGGTGCACTTAAGTTAAAAGAGATATCCTATATTCATGCTGAAGGTTATGCTGCAGGAGAGATGAAGCACGGCCCCATCGCTCTTATTGATGAAGATATGCCGATAGTGTTAATAGCTCCAGGTGACGGCGTATCCAATAAAAAGATACTCGGCAATTTGCAGGAAGTACGAGCTAGAAAGGGTAAAGTGATTTTTCTAACTTCGGATCTTAGTGCTCCAGAAATAAAGGGCAATGTGGATAAAATCATTGAAGTTCCTGATTGTCCTAACCTTTTAAGTCCAATTGTCTCTATAGTTCCCCTCCAGCTTCTTGCCTATCATATTGCTACTTATAAAGGAACTGATGTGGATCAGCCTCGGAACCTTGCAAAAGTAGTTACTGTGGAATAATTCAAGCCTTTTTTGAGCCAGTTACATTTTGATTGTTTTTAGAAGTTAAATATTTCTTGGCTCTTAATATTTTGTGTTTAAAAAGTTCTAATATCTGGTACATTTAGTGGGCTCTGGGAAACAGACACTTAATTTTAAAGGATAAATCATATGAAAGTTCTAGTCGTTGGCGGCGGCGGGCGTGAGCATGCCCTATGCTGGAAGATATCTAAAAGTCCCTTAGTTACCTCGCTATTTTGCGCGCCGGGAAATGTCGGTATATCAAAGAATGCCACATGTGTAGATATCAAAGTGACTGATATAGAGTCATTGGTTAGATTCGCTAAAGCTGAAGAGATCGAACTCACAATTGTAGGTCCTGAAGTACCACTGTCACTTGGTATAGTTGACCGATTTCAAGAAGAGAATCTTAATATTTTCGGACCCAACCAGGCTGCTGCGGAGATTGAAAGCAGTAAGGCTTTTTCTAAAAATCTTATGAAAAAGTATGATATCCCAACGGCATTCTTTTCTACTTTTGATAACTACAATGATGCTGTGAATTGGGTCAAAGAGGTTAAACCTCCCTTAGTTATAAAGGCGGATGGTCTTGCTGCTGGAAAAGGAGTCATAATTTGTCATACAGAGGATGAAGCTCTGAGTATTCTCGATGACATAATGAATAGTAAGATCTTTGGCGACTCAGGCAATTGTGTCGTAATTGAAGAATTCCTTGAAGGTGAAGAGGTATCTTTTATTGCATTTACTGATGGAGAGAATGTTATTCCCCTTGAGTCATCTCAAGACCACAAAGCTCTATTAGATGGAGATGAAGGCCCCAATACTGGTGGTATGGGCGCATATTCCCCGGCTCCTGTATTAACGCCTGAACTTCACGATATTATTATGAATAAAGTCATGATACCTACGGTTAAAGCTATGAAAGAAGAAGGCAGGGAATATAAGGGAATTTTATATGCAGGTCTTATGATAAAGGAGTCAGATATTAAGGTTCTTGAATTTAATTGCCGCTTTGGTGACCCTGAGGCTCAGCCCCTTTTAATGAGGATGCGTTCGGACATTATTCCTTTAATGAGAACTATTTCTTCAGGGGGGGTAGCGGAAGGAGAAATACAATGGTATGATGAAGCTTCCGTTTGTGTTGTCATGGCATCAAAAGGGTACCCTGGGGACTACAAAAAAGGTTTTCCAATTCACCGAATTGACGAAGTAAATAGTATGGATGGGATCTTCGTTTTTCATTCCGGTACTGCCCGGGATGACGGCAATATAGTCGCAAACGGTGGAAGGGTTCTAGGGGTTACAGCTTTGGGTCATACTATCCCTGATGCAATGAACGCAGCTTATAAAGCTGTTGGTCATATAGACAATGAATTGCTTTACTATAGAACAGATATTGGGAAGAAATCTCTTAAATATATCTAAAACGTTTATTTAGATTACGTTTGAGGAGTCATCGAATGGCTGAAATTTGGTATTTGGAACTTGGTACTGAAAAATTAGATAATGAAACAAAACAGGAGCGTCCATTTCTTGAATGTGTTGCTCTTCTAGAATTAGAGCCCGATGATGTTATGCCTGACCTAGATGCGATTCCTGATTTGCGTACAGGAAATCCGTTCGTTGATATCGGAGGACGTGTAAACATATGTGTTAGGGTGTTTCAGGCTGAATTAGATGGCGTTGAAGACAGCAGATGGAAGCCCGGTTGGTACAAATCTGATATTACAGTAATTGGTATGGCTAAAAAACTTAAAACAATCGGCAAAAAACTTAATATGTAAGCTTGACATGTAATAATTAATATGGATATATTACTTGGATTAACTTTTGAGGGAGAATAGTATCTGTGCCAACAATAAGTCAGCTAGTTAGAGAAGGCAGAAAAAGAGCTAAAAAGAAGAGTAAAGCCCCGGCTCTACAGAACTGCCCACAAAAAAGAGGGGTGTGTGTCAGGGTTTATACGACAACACCAAAAAAGCCTAATTCAGCGCTCAGAAAAGTCGCTCGTATTAGACTTACTAACGGTATTGAAGTAACGGGCTACATACCGGGCGAGGGCCATACGCTTCAAGAGCACTCTGTGATCTTGGTTAGAGGTGGAAGGGTCAAAGATCTCCCTGGTGTTAGATATCATATCGTCAGAGGGACTCTGGATTCAACAGGTGTGGATAGTAGAAGGCAAAGTCGTTCAAAATATGGTGCAAAAAAGCCTAAATAGGCTTTATATAAAAGGAATATAAATTATGCCAAGAAAAGGTTCTGTAAATAAAAGAAAAATTGCTGGTGATCCCAAGTATGGGAATCAAATGGCTGCAAAATTCATAAATTCTCTTATGCTTGACGGTAAAAAGAGTAAGGCTGAGAAGATATTTTATGACGCATTTGATGTAATTGCTGAGAAATCAGGCAAAGATCCTCTGGAAGTTTTCTTGGCTGCTATGGAAAATGTAAAACCCGGTATCGAAGTTAGACCAAGACGTGTTGGTGGTGCTACATACCAGGTGCCTATGGAAGTTAATTCTTTCAGAAAACAGTCTCTTGCTATTAGATGGCTGCTTACAGCAGTGAGAAATAGAGACGGTAAATCGACTAAAGATAAGCTCGCCTCAGAGATTCTGGAAGCTGCAGAGGGAAGAGGCGGATCAATAAAAAGAAGAGAAGACACACATAAGATGGCAGACGCAAATAGAGCGTTTGCTCATTACAGGTGGTAGTTCGTTTAGTTCGGAGGAATAGTTTTGGATAAAGCAATACCTATAGATAAAGTAAGAAATATTGGAATCGTAGCTCATATAGATGCTGGTAAGACCACAACTACTGAGCGCATATTATTTTATACAGGACTAACTTATAAAATTGGGGAAGTTCACGAAGGAACTGCGACCATGGATTGGATGGAGCAGGAAAGAGAGCGTGGAATTACTATTACCTCGGCTACAACTACCTGTTTCTGGAATGATCACCGAATTAATATAATTGATACTCCTGGCCACGTTGATTTTACTATAGAGGTAGAAAGATCCTTAAAAGTTTTGGATGGAGCAGTTGTAGTTTTTGATTCTGTTGGCGGTGTTGAGCCCCAATCTGAAACAGTATGGAGACAGGCCGATCGCTACAGAGTTCCTAGAATGGCATTCGTTAATAAGATGGACAAGGACGGCGCTAACTTTGATCAGGTCGTAGGCCAGATGAAAGACCGTCTCCAAGCTAATGCTGTGCCTATCCAGCTCCCTTATGTTGTAGACCATGAGTTTGTTGGAATAATAGACCTTATTAAGATGAAGCTTGCTACTTGGGACGACGACTCTCTTGGTTCTACATACGAATTAAATGAAATACCTGAAAATTTAAAAGCTGAAGCACAAGCCGCTAGAGAAGCATTGCTCGAATCTATCGCAGATTTTGACGAAGAGCTAATGGAATTGTATCTAGATGGCAAAGAAGTTTCCGAAGAAAAAATACATAAAGCCATAAGGGCTGCTACTATTAATTTAAGTATCGTTCCAGTACTTTTAGGGACAGCATTTAAAAACAAAGGAGTTCAAATTCTTTTGGATGCTGTTGTGGAATACATGCCTTCCCCGATTGATCTGCCTGATACAGAAGGCGTTAATCCTGATACAGAAGAGGCTGATTCCAGAGCTCCTAGTGATGAGGAGCCTTTCTCGGCGCTTGCTTTTAAGATCATGACCGATCCTTTTGTGGGCCAATTAACTTATTTAAGGGTCTACTCCGGCACGCTAAAAACTGGTAGCACTGTTTACAATCAAACAAAGAAAAAAAGAGAAAAGATTGGAAGACTTGTTAGGATGCATTCTAATAAGAGAGAAGAGATAACTGAAATAGGGGCAGGCGGTATTGTTGCGGCTGTGGGTCTTAAGTCGACCACAACTGGTGATACTCTCTGTGATGAAAATAAACCTATACTACTTGAGAGTCTATTTTTTGCAGATCCTGTTATATCTATTTCTATTGAACCTAAAACTAAATCCGACCAGGAAAAGCTTGGTCTATCCTTAAATAAAATATCACTAGAAGATCCAACATTTAAAGTAAGATTTGATGATGAAACTGGTCAGACTTTGATTTCCGGAATGGGAGAACTTCATCTGGAAATTATTGTTGATCGTTTAAGGCGGGAATTTAATGTAGACGCTAACGTTGGAAAACCTCAAGTTGCTTATAGAGAAACAATAACGAAGAATTCTGAAGTAGAAGCAAAGTTTATCAGACAAACCGGTGGCCGAGGTCAGTATGGTCATGTGAAGATAAGAATGGAACCCAATGAGGCAGGAGCAGGAGTTGAATTTATTGATGAGGTTAAGGGTGGAAATATTCCTAAAGAATTTATACCAGCTGTTGAAAAAGGCATCTTGGAAGCTTCTGAAACAGGAGTTGTTGCAGGATACCCCGTTATAGATTGGATTGTGAGACTCTATGACGGTTCATATCATGATGTAGATAGTTCTGAAGTAGCATTTAAAGTTGCGGGTTCTATGGCTTTTAAAGATGCAGTAATGCGTTCAAAGCCGGTTATTCTTGAGCCGCTTATGAAAGTTGAAGTAGTAGTTCCTGAAGATTTTATGGGAACGGTAATGGGTAATCTGAGCTCCAGAAGAGGAAGGATAATGGGATCAGAGCTTAGAGGTGCGATGCAGGCCATAAAGGCTGAGGTTCCGCTATCTGAAATGTTCGGATATGCAACTGAGCTTAGGTCTATGACTGAAGGACGAGGAACCTTTACTATGGAATTTGGTCATTATTCGGCACTCCCACAAGTACTTATGGAAGATCTAAAAACAACAAATGTACAGGCTGTTTAATGTTAGTCTTTTTAAGGAGGAAAATTAGCAATGTCTAAGGAAAAATTTGAGAGAGGTAAGCCGCACTTAAACATAGGTACAGTAGGCCATGTAGACCATGGTAAGACAACATTAACAGCGGCAATAACCAAAGTACTTGAGAAAGGTGGAGG
>BQJP01000062.1 GCA_021604765.1 Thermodesulfobacteriota bacterium | reverse complement strand
AGACAGAAAGAAAAGGCAAAGTAACATATGCAGAAAGAGCTTAAACGATATCTTTTTATAGGAGATTTTGATTCTCTCCTTCTTGGACTTTTTTCTAAACGAGGCGAAGTAATATGGGTGAGTTCCTTGGACGAAGCGTTGACTCAATCAGGCGATTTTTCTCTCATCATACTTGAAAATAATTTCTTCACTCCCACAAGATCTCAAAAACTAGCGGCACACTATCCTCAGACTCCATTGATTGTGAGTAATGGTGATGAACATGATGAACCACCACCATCCGTGAGGTTCGTAGCATTTCACAAATTGCTATCTGAACAAATTGAGCGTGAAGAACGATTGGCAATGACAGAATTAAGGGTAGAGGAGCTAAGAGCTGTACATGCCCGAGCCAAGAAGCTTCTGATATTACTTCATGATCACCCGGACCCCGATTCAATAGCCAGCGCGCTTGCACTTAGAACATTACTTAAGAGAAATAAACAAACTGCCATTATCGGACATTTGGGAGAAAAAATATCACGCCCAGAAAACGTTGCAATGATCGAACTTCTTGAAATAGATTTGGAGGCATTAACACCTAATCAGTTAAAGGATTTCGATTCAATTGCTATGGTTGACGTACAACCAACATTCTTTGGGAATATTCAAATGCCTGAAGTAGATACAGTAATTGATCACCACCCTTTGGTTGGTTCATATGAGGCTCAGTTTAAAGAAATCAGAGCGGAAGAGGGTGCCACTTCAACTATCCTGACTAAATATTTGAGAGCTGCACAGGTTGATATCTCAGAAAGACTAGCAACAGCTCTTCTTTATGGAATTAAGACTGATACTATTACGCTTAACCGTGACGCAAATCCAGATGATGTAGAAGCTTTTACATTTCTTTACCCGCTTTCTAACCTTTCACTTTTAAGACGAATTGAAAGAGCAGAAGTTCCCCCATCTGAGATCAAATCTTTGGGACAGGCGCTTGCGGCTCACTGGATAAATGAGGGAATTTTCTTTGTGAATGTTGGAAGGGTGGATAGAGAGTATTTAATTCCAAAGATTTCAGATTTCGGTATTCAGGTAAAGGGGATTGAATGGTCTGTTGCGTTTGGGATTCTAGGCAACTCACATTTAATTATTTCTGTCAGAAATGTTGGATATGTAAAAGGTGCCGGAAGACTTGTCAGAGAGTTATTTAAAGAAATAGGTAGTGCCGGTGGACATAGATCAGCTGCAAAAGCTGTGATTCCTTTAAGCAAAGTAAGAAAAACTATAGGTAAAGGTTCTCAGGCAGCGATTAAAAAATGGCTTACAAATATATTTACAAAAGCAGTAACCGAAAAGGCTGAAGAAGATAACCCGTAATTTCTAATATTTAACAATCTCAGATAATTTAAACAAACCTTAAAAGTATTATTACCCTAAACAAAGCCCTTTTAAAAAGATATATACATCTTGAATAAGAAAAAGTATATAAAAAACTCCCCTGAATAGATCTAACTATTCAGAGGAGCATCATGTTTTTTCCTAATATGAGTTATGGTTTAAGAAGATGAAGTGTCTACAGACTTTTTCTTTCTCAGATGATAAATCCCAAGAATTCCAAAGAAGAAAACGACAGCTAACATACCCCATTCAGACATAGTGGGTATAGATTCTGGATCTACGGGATCTGTAGGAGGTAATGGTGGAACCGGATCTCCTTCTTCGTTAACTCCTACTATTTTCTCATTTATTCTTAGAAAGTTCAGATTGTCGAGATCTCCTCCAATAATTCTAAACTCCCATATTCCGGCTGGTATCCTGCTTACCTGAATATCGCATATGTCCGGTTCACAGCCTGTCTTAGTACTTAGCTGAAAGAGCTCCCACTCAGCTGTAGCGGAGGGGTTGTCGTTCCTGTATACGTCTCCTTCGGGAGATACTAATTCGTAGATTATGTTTGGTGATCTCACGAAAAGACCAAGTCGTGGATGATCATCAGGCGGCTGCGCTCCTGCAGATGTCTGAGGGTTTGTATTTTGTACATCAGCAAACACCGGTATTCCCTCAGGGGTATTAGGATCATCAGTATCAATGAAAGGAGGACCATCCTCCGCAAACTTTGGTCCGAAATCAAAATCTCCATCCCAAAAGTTCAATTCTGATACGGCTCTATCCAATTGGAGAAAGAAGCTAAAAGACCCGTCGTATGTTGTTCCGAATAAGCAGCAGCTAGGATCTGTAGTATCACAGAAAAAGCCATTGTTATTACATGAAGGTTCAAGAAAATCAGGAGTAGGAGTATCTGGGTAAACAATTTCGGCTGCTGGAAGTGTACCTGGTGCCTGTAGGCTCGCAGCATAACCAAATGGCTGGTCGGTTGGAAATAAAAATAATGTTCCATCCGATCTAATTTTGAAACTACTAATTATATCCAAATTCGTATCTAGATTTTTCACGATCATAAAATAGAGAAAATTGCCGTTCACTGCCTGAGCTTCGGGCGTATTATCGACAAAAATCCTAAACCAGTCATTATCAGGCATTGGTCCGCCCGTATTCTCTCCAAATGATCCATCACTTGACCATTGACCTACCTGAAACGTGCCTGTGCCATCTCCTTCTGGGTCAGCAAAAAGTGTGTATTCGAATCTCCCAATAGAATTAGCATCTGAAGGAGGTTCATCCCATAAACCATCACTTTCACCATCAAAGATGCCAATTTCCAGAACAGTTGTGTCTTCAGGAGAGCCGATGCCGAATGACATTGTTTCAAATACGAACGTTTCACGATCCTGTCCTCCAAAAGTTAGAAAACGGGCATCGTTAGCAGTACATGTC
The DNA here is from genome assembly GCA_021604765.1 of Thermodesulfobacteriota bacterium. Taxonomy (GTDB): domain Bacteria; phylum Desulfobacterota_D; class UBA1144; order Nemesobacterales; family UBA2774; genus CR02bin9. Next base: position 8,159 of record BQJP01000062.1, on the reverse strand, counting down.
GGTAGGCAATTAAAAGCGTTTGCAAATGTCCCAAAATTAATAATACAACAAAAAATAATTAAAAACAGCAAAAAGCTCTTACGAAGAGATTCCAATATTTTCATAGCACCCTCCTAAATTGATTTGTCAGCAATTTCTAATTTATTAGAAATGAAATAAATGTCTGTAGTAAAAACAACCTTTTTATTGTAGTAAATTTATGACAACAAAACGGAGAAGGGCTTAATCAATTGTTTTATGCTTTATTGCGTAGCGAACTACTTCAGTATTAGTTTTTAATTTTAATTTCTCAGATAATCATGTGCGGTATATGCCTATATTGATAATACTCAGATACATTTCTGAAGCAATATCTTTCATATAGTTATCAGATATATAACTCTATACTCTTGATTCGACGATTTCTCATACAGAGACTCATTAAATTCTTCTTCTTGTGTCTCTTACCTTAAATCATAGAGTGCTAAATGTTATCTACAGATTCATAAAAAATCGTATTCTTTAATTTAATCCTCTCCTAATATAATTGATATTAGATATGTCTATACCTGTAATCCTTATTTGCCATATACCCTTAGGTATGTCACTTACTTGAATGTCGCATATGTCAAGAGCACATCCAGGTTCTGTAGCTGAGAGAGCTTCCACTCATTTGTAAGATGGATTGTCATTATTATAAGGCATGCTGTTTGGATCGATTAATGAATAGGTGATATTAGGCGGCCTAACAAAAATGTTATTAACAAACTAGATAAATTAAATAATTGATAAGAAAACTCCCCTGAATATATCTAACTATTCAGGGGAGCAAGACGTTTTTTAATTTAACTTATAACCTAGGAGGATGAAGCGTCTGCGGTCTTTTTCTTTCTCAGATGATAAATCCCAAAAATTCCAAAGAAGAAAACGACAGCTAACATTCCCCATTCAGACATAGCAGGTATAGGTTCTGGATCTTCTGGTCCAAGAGGCGGAACAGGTTCTTCTCTTTCATCAACACCTATAATTCTGTCAAAACCTCTTATGAAATTGATGTTTGCAAGGTCAGCACCAATAATGCGCAACTGCCATACCCCACCTGGTATGCTGTTAACCTGGATATCACAAATGTCAGGTTCACAATCAGGCTCGGTATTTAATTGAAATAGCTCCCACTCATTGGTAGCCGATGGATTCTCATTCCTGTATATATCTCCTTGTGGAGATATTAATTCATAGATTATATTTGGTTTCCTGAGAAAAATTACAAGACTCTGATCGTCAGGTGGAATCGTACCTGCAGACGCTTGAGGATTGGTGTTGGGCGCATCAGCAAATGAAGGTATTCCAGGGGGAGTGTTGGGGTCGTCTGTATCTATGAATGGGGGACCTTCTGAAGGGCTCAGAGGACCAAAATCAAAATCACCATCCCAAAAATTCAGAACATTCTGCCCATTTTCAAGAAAAAAGAAAAAATTGAAATTGCCGTCATAAGTGCTACCAAATAAGCAGCAGTCTGGGTCATTAAGGTCGCAAAACTGTCCTAGATTGGTACAATCTGGATTCATAATCTCAAGATTAGGGTAAATAATCTGGAATACCGCTTGTTGAGAAGGTTGATCTGTTCCTCTAGCGCTGGCCTCATAACCAAAAGGCTGGTCTGTGGGAAATATAAATAATGTGCCGTCAGTTCTGACCTTATAGTTGTTAACCGTTGCAAGATTAGTATCCAGATTGGTTACAACCATGAGGTAAAGATAATTGCCGTTTACAGCCTGCGCTTCAGCTACATTATTTACTGTAGATGTAAACCATTGATTGTCGGGCATCGGATTGCCCGCGTTATTGCCAAATGATCCGTCACTTGACCACTGAGCAACTTGAAATGTTCCAGAGCCGTCACCCAAAGGGTCAGCAAAAAGAGTATATTCAATTCTTGCATCAGGACCTGAATCCCATCTGAAACTGCTATCTCCGTCAAATATTCCGATTTCAACTGTCGGAGCATCTTTTCTTGATCCTACTCCAAATGAAATCGTGTCGAAAACAAATGTATTAAAACCTTGCCCTCCAAAAGTTAAAAACCGGGTATCGTCCGCTGTACAAGTAGGCAGACAAGTGTACTGCGCTCTTGAAATAGTCGAAAAAGAAAGAATAAAAAATGAAACCAGAATAACGAAAACGCCTAACAACTTATATGAATAAGTTTTCATATCTCCCTCCTTAACGTTTTTTTCTTTCTAAGAAAATAAACTCCTACTATTCCAAACAAGATAAATATTGAAAATATTCCCCATTCAGACATAGTAGGTATGGGAGCCGGATCTTGCGGTTCTGGCAATACCGGATTGTCGTCCTCATCCACCCCGAGTATCTTCTCAAATGACCTGATGAAGTTCAAGTTCGCTAGATCTAGTCCTCTAATCCTCATTCGCCACACTCCCGCAGGAATACTCTCTACCTCTATATCACAAATGTCAGGAGCACACCCAGGCTCGGTATTCAGCTGGAATAACTCCCATTCATTTGTTGCGGATGGATTAGCATTTGAATATACAGTTCCGTCAGGTGCTATCAAATCGTAAATTACATTCGGAGGTCTTCTGGGGATTCCAAGTTGCAGATTGTCATCAGGAGGAATTGTGCCTGCAGACGTTTGCTCGTTAGTATTCGGTGCATCCGCAAATACTGGTATGCCAGGAGGAGTATTTGGATCATCTGTATCTACAAATGGTGGTCCTTCAGAAGGAGCTTTCGGTCCAAAATCAAAGTCTCCATCCCATAGATTTAAAAGAGGTTGTGGAGTCTCTACCAAGAAGAAGAAGTCAAAATTCCCGTCGTATGTTGTTGGGTTTAAACAGCAACCAGGTTGATTGAAGTCACAAAACTGACCACCGTTTACACATGCAGGATCGTCAATGTCTATATTGGGATAAATGATCTTTAGTGTTTCTATAAAAAAGTCTGCATCAACTCCTCTTGCCCCCGCCTCATAACCAAAAGGTTGGTCAGTGGGAAATAAAAACAATGTTCCGTCAGATCTTACTTTATAATTGTTTATTACCTGCACCGTTGTATTAGTATTGTTAACGACCATATGATACGAATAGTTCCCACTTTCAGATATTGCTTCTGGTATGTTGGTGACATTAATAACAAACCAGTCATTGTCAGGCATAGGGTTACCTATGTTATTGCCAATTGAACCGTCACTACTCCATTGCCCTACCAATAAAGTTCCTGTACCATCGCCATTAGGATCTGCAAAAAGAGAGAATATAAAGCTATCTCCGGTCCCTCCATCCCACAAACCAATTGAGTCACCATCAAAAATACCCAACTCTAATCTTGTTGCGCTACTGTGTGAGCCAATACCAAATGTTAGTGTATCAAATACAAAAGTATCAAGATCTTGGCCTCCAAAGGTTAAAAACCGTGAATCATTCTCAGTGCATGTAGGTAAGCAAGTGTACTGCGCTCTTGAAATGGTGGAAAAAGAAAGAATAAAAAATGAAACTAAAATTACGAAAATACTTAACAACTTATATGAATAAGTTTTCATATCCTCCTCCTCATATTTGAAACTGGTTTGCTGAATTATTTAAACAGTTTACTTTTTGTAAATTGATATGATACTATTTTATATCATAGTGCTATATAAGTTACAAGCATAACATCAAAAATAAATACTTTTATAATAGACTATATATATCATTGATATTCGGATATTTGCAGACATTGAATTTTAACAATATAATCCATAAAATATGAGAATAATTTTTATGGGCACACCCGAGTTTGCAGTACCTTCTTTAAAAGCATTAATAGAATCAGAGCATGAGGTAATAGCAGTCATTGCCCAGCCTGATAAACCAAAGGGTAGAGGGCACAAACTTACTGCACCACCTACCAAGATTCTAGCTGAGCAATATAATATTCCAGTCTTACAGCCAGAAAAAATTAAAACTGATGAATTCTTAAAAGAACTAGAAGAGCTAGACCCAGACGTAATTTGTGTTACTGCTTACGGGAAGATAATCCCCAAATCCATTCTTGAGATACCTGAGTACGGTTGTATAAATGTGCACCCATCGCTGCTGCCTAAATACAGAGGGGCAGCGCCAATCAATTGGACAATAGTCAGAGGGGAAAAAATGACCGCGGTTACTATAATGCAGATGGATGAGGGCATGGATTCGGGTGATATGTTGCTTGTCCGAGAGGTGCCAATTAGCGACCAAGATGACGCAGGCACTATGTTTGAAAAGCTGTCTCTTATTGGCGGGGAGATGTTGGTAGAAACAATAGGGCTTCTTACTGAGGGGAAATTAAATCCGGTTAAGCAAGATGAATCCTTAGTAACTTACGCGCCAATGCTTAAAAAGAGTGACGGGGAAATTAACTGGGAGAAATCAGCTTTAGAAATTTGGAACCTGATCCGGGGATTAAACCCCTGGCCAGGTACTTTTACAAAGCTTGGCCAAAAGACTCTAAAAATCTTTAAAACTAAAATTGTTGAAGGTCAAGGCAAACCTGGAGAGGTTGTTTTATCTAGTAAGAATGATTTGCATATAGCAACCGGAGACGGCGTTCTTGATATATTAGAAGTGCAAATAGAGGGCGGGAAGAGATTAGATATAAAATCTTTTATTGCAGGTCATCAAATAAAAGAAGGAACTATTTTAGGTAGTTAACTTTTAATCGCTACATCTCTTGTTAATACCCATCTGCCATAGATTAGATCTTATCTCTTCTCTTAAAATCTCGTTATCTTTTACAGTGTCACAAGCTTCAATTAAAAACTTTTCAGCTTCAGTCTTGTTATCTAGTTTCAGGTATAAAACCCCGATTGTATCAAGAGCGTATGGTGGGATCGTCTCAATGCTCTCAGTTGCTACAAGCATATATTCAAGCCCTTCTTCATATTGCTTACCTATTTCTATATATAGTGATGCAAGGTTATTGGCTGCTTCCAGATTGGCCTCATCTAATTCTAAAGCTTTTTTATAAGATTCCTCAGCTCTTGTAAACTCTCCCTGTTTGAAATAAACATTTCCTAGATTTACGAGAGGTGTTACCAGGGTGTTGTCGATACTAACCGCGCTTTTATATTCCCGAATAGCGAGGTCATTTTTTCCTTCTCTCTCGTAAATTACACCAAGATTGTTATGCTCTTCGGCGGTAAGCGGATCTTTCATGAATAAAGAGGTTTGGAGTGATGCACAGCCAGTAGTGAAAATTAAAATCATGAAAACTACGGGGCTTATTATTCTTATAGAGTTGTTCAAGGAGTTATTACCAGCATCAGTTTGTTCATTTTTGCCCATTCTTCGTCCAACTTGTCATAGCTTATTTCCTGATCTCCTTTATCCCCGGTGTGGAGAATAATGGTTTTTCTCTCATCATTATATCCATATGCAACATAATAATGTGGGACACTAACTCTCCATTTGCCTTTGTCTACGAGTAATATGACCGGCTGACTTTCATCTAGCTTTGATTTGAGTATATCAATGCTGCCATTTGTGCTCTCAACATTGTAACCATTGTCTCTTGCATAATTCTCCATATCAGAAATCAGAGCGCCGTTTAGCTCAGGAATGTATATGACTTCAGCTATTTCACTCTGATCTATGTCCTGACCGTAAAACTGCAAAACTGATGCCATAGATGCTGGACCGCAGAACTTATCCTTCTGTTTTACAAAAGGAACATTCTCCACAATTACAATATTCTCATTATCAGAGGATATTCGTGAAGAGGGTAGATTATGGGCACAACCTAATATCAATACAACGATTAGATAAAGTGCAAATATATAATAAAAGCGAGACATTCTGGTTGCTTTAGGGCTAAATCCTCTTCCATAAAAAGATGATTAAGAGTACTAGCGCTGCTATAACAAGAAGTGTTACTATTACTGCAACGGCGCCATCTCCTCCTGCTGGGATACGGTCAGTGAGTGATGCTATTTGATGCACCTGTTCATCGCTCATTTCATTGATCTTCAGAGATACTTCTTCTTTCGTAAGTCCGTGGCTCATCAACTTTTCAGCGACAATCTTATTTTCTAATGCACGTCTTACTTTAAGTTCATTGATTTCTCTTTTTGTTGATGCATTTTGTCCGGGCGCAATCATCTGAGATTCTGTTACCGCCGCATGTACTGGTGTAGATATTAGAGCGACTGGTACAAATGTCATTAGTACTAAAAATATAGTGGTGATATTAAATCCCCTTCTTAATGTAAGTGTCATATGCGGGCTCCTCCGTAAGTGGTGAAAAGTTATATATATTTAAACTGATAAAACATCTCTTACAAAGTGTTTTTTTCAACTTGTCTTAAAGGGCCATATTCGTTGCCAAAAATAGACCCCATGGTAGTATAACAATCCAATGTTAAGGGTACTGACAGGAACTGCTAAGGGCAGAAAGCTCAAGGTTCCCAAGGGACAAAAAATTCGTCCTATGACAAGCAGGGTTAAAAAGTCTGTGTTTGATACCCTGGGTGATCTATCAGGAGTCAGTGTTTTAGACATTTTCGCAGGCTCTGGGGGAATAGGGATAGAATCTCTTAGCTGTGGAGCGGATCATGTAACGGTAATAGAGAAAGACCCTTTGGTTTTTAAGATTATTAAAGAGAATTACGAGCACTGTGGTTTTACGGATAAGGCAAAGCTAATTTGTTCAGATTATAAAGATGCTTTATCCAGGTTGAGAAAGAAAAAAGAAGTTTATGAACTAATTTTTATTGACCCGCCTTATAAGCTTTATGGTGAATTAGAAGTTAAGAATTTCATAGATGATGTTTCAGATTTATTACATGATGACGGGGTTATAGTGATAGAGCACGATCACAAAATTGAAGACACAGCTCCTGGATTTCACAGATTGACCAAACGATTTGGAGGAACACATGTCAGTTATTTCAGGAAGGGTGAACAATAATGAAAGTCGCAATATATCCTGGATCTTTTGATCCATTTACTTATGGACACAAGAATATTATAGAACGAGGAGTACAGGTTTTTGATCGAGTTATAGTTGCGGTTGCTCATAATACTTCTAAGAAAACTGTCTTTAGTGTTGAAGAAAGGGTCCAGATATTAAACGAGGTATTTAAAGACAGAGATGACGTGCAAGTGGATTATTTTGAGGGACTACTTGTTGAATATATAAAAAGGATGGGAACAAACATAGTGCTCAGGGGAATGAGGACCGTTTCCGACTTTGAATTTGAGATGCAAATGGCTCTTGCCAATAAAACTCTCAGTTCAGAACTAGAGACAGTGTTTATGGTAACTGACAGTGAGTTTTCACATATAAGCTCATCAGTCATAAAAGAGGTTATATCTTTAAACGGATCAGCGTCTCATATGGTCCCTGAAATTGTTGAAAAAAGGTTAAGGGAAAAACTTTTAAAACGTTAGGAGGAATTACCCAATGAAATTATCTGCACGAGCTGAAAGACTGCAACCTTCAGCAACTCTAACTATTACTGCTAAAGCCAAATCCCTTAAATCTCAAGGAATAGATGTAATTGGATTTGGAGCCGGCGAACCCGATTTTGATAGCCCTACACATGTCAAAGAAGAAGCTATTCGAGCCATTAATGAGGGAATGACCAAATATACAGGTGTTGGTGGTATAGATGAGCTAAAAGACGCCATCATCCATCGCTTAAAAGAAGATCACAACCTTGAATATGAAAAATCTGAAATTATAGCTTCAGTAGGAGCTAAACATACTTTATATAACTTAACCCAGGTTCTATTTGACAGTGGAGACGAGGTTATAGTTCCAGCGCCTTACTGGGTTTCATATCCAGAGCAGATAAGATTGGCTGAAGCAACTCCTGTAATCCTAGATACAAAAGAATCCGAAGGATTCAAGGTTACTCCCGATTCACTCAGCAAGCACATCAATTCAAATACTAAAGCTCTAATCTTAAATTATCCGTCAAACCCTACCGGCGCTACTTATAACGAAGAAGAATTAAGAGCAATTGTAGATGTTGCAATGAACGCGGGTCTCATAATTATTTCTGACGAAATATATGAGAAAATTATTTATGGCGAAACTAAGCACATACCAGTTGCCGCGTTAGGCGAAGAAATTAAAAAAGCCACAATACTTGTAAATGGAGTATCTAAGACTTACTCAATGACCGGTTGGAGAAT
>BQJP01000061.1 GCA_021604765.1 Thermodesulfobacteriota bacterium | reverse complement strand
TCCTCTTCTGTGACACGCATAACCTCATCAATGGAGGTTAAACCCCTTAGTATGTGTTTGGCCCCGTCCATTCTTAGTGTTGTCATTCCATGCTCAATTGCTTTTCTTTTTATTTGCCCCGAATCAACATTGCCTAGGGTTAAGTTCCTAATTTCATCATCTATGATTAGCATCTCGAAAATTGCAGATCTGCCGCTGTAGCCCATATCAAAACATTTATCGCAACCTTTGGCGCGATAAAGAACTCCGTCTACAAGTTCCTCTCTATTAATCCCGATTTTATTGAGTTCATCGTCTGAGGGCTCATATTTCTCTTTACAGGAGTTACATAGAAAACGAAGGAGTCTCTGTGCAATTACAGCCATTAAAGATGAGGCAACAAGAAAAGGCTCAATCTCCATATCAATGAGCCTTGTTATGGCGCTTGCTGAGTCGTTTGTATGAAGTGTGGAGAAAACTAAATGTCCAGTGAGTGATGCATGTATTGCTATATCCGCTGTTTCTCTATCTCTGATTTCACCTACAAGTATTACATCGGGATCCTGACGTAGTATTGATCTCAATCCGTTTGCAAATGAAAGATTAACCTTAGAGTTAACCTGTATCTGATTAATGCCCTGGATTTGGTACTCCACAGGGTCTTCAACTGTAATAATCTTTTTATCAGGTGAATTTATTCTTTCAAGCGCTGCGTATAGGCTGGTTGTTTTTCCGCTACCTGTTGGTCCGGTGACCAAGACAATACCGTGAGGGCGGCGTATTAATGCTTCTACGACACCAAGTTTCTCACCCTTAAGTCCAAGGTCCTCTAGACTAAGTAGGACTGAAGAACGATCTAACAACCTCATTACAACGCTCTCTCCCCAGGTTGTGGGTACAGTAGAAATACGAACATCCACGTCTCTTCCGGCAACTTTTACTCTAATCCTACCGTCTTGAGGTTTTCTCTTTTCGGCTATATCAAGCTCAGCCATAATCTTTACTCTTGATATCACAGATGCTTGCAGCTTTTTTGGAACTGAAGTTATCTCATGCAGAATACCGTCTTTTCTGAATCTGACTGAGACCTCTTTCTCAAAACACTCCAGGTGAATATCACTCGCTTTTTCCTTAACTGCTTGAAACAGCAGGGAGTTAACAAACCGAATAATTGGAGCTTCATCATCAGCATCTAAAAGATCTTTAGGTTCATGAATATCGTATTCAGTAATGCCCTCTGTATCATCCTCAATGCCTTCGGCCATCTCTTTATCGCGTTCATAGACGCGGTTAATACTATTAACGACAACATGATCTAGAGCTATTACAGGTTCAATCTCACATCCGAATAGTGACTTGATTTCATCTAGAGCGTACAAATCCAAAGGGGGCGCGAATACAATAACAACACTATTTTCTTTCTTTTGATATGGTAATAAGCGGTATTTTCTGGCGAAGCTTATGGGGAGTATCTTGACGAGTTCCGGATCAATATCTTTTTCTGAGAAGTTTAGTATATACGGGAACTCATAAAATTTTGAAAGAACATCAAGTACTTCTTCGTCCTCTAGTACATGTGAACTTAAAAGAGCTTCTTCTACACTCTCTCCGTTCTTAGACAGAATCTCGTCTATTTTGATAAGTGCATCGGGGTTCTTTTCACCTATAAGTTCTTGTATGCTTTTCATAATATCTTATTTTAACTAGTTAGGTTCTTCCCTGTTAAATCCTCTTTCTTGCAGTAACATATTTCTTTTTTGTCTTTCTTCAAGTATGCGCTGCATATCGATCTCATTCTCAACAATTCTAGGAGTGAGGAGAATCATAAGGTTGATTTTTGTGCTTTGTCTCTGTTTAAATTTAAACAAGTTTCCAAGAACCGGAATGCTTCCAAGTACTGGCACTCTATTCTGTAGCACACTTTCTCTATCTTGAACAAGTCCACCAATTACAATAGTTTGACCATTCTTTACAACTACAGATGAATCTGCTGTTCTAGTTGTAGTTGCAATACCAAATTGTGCTGTGTTCAGACCAGCCACCGGAGCGTCTCTAATTGCAGATACTTCGGTAAGAATGTTTAAGTTTAAAAAATCACCTTCACTTATTTGTGGCGTTATTGAAAGTCTTATGCCTACAGGCTCTCTCTCAATCGTCTGCACCGTAACTCCACCATCACCAACAGTGCTTCCAGTTGGAAATGGTATTACGTCCGCAACAATTATCTCTGCAGGTTCATTATCGGTTGTTATGATACTAGGCGTTGATAGAACGTTTACATCAGTTAGTGAAGTAAGTGCTTGAAACAGTGCAGTGAATGATGGTATAGGTGGAATCGGGCCTGAACCGTCAGGATCAACCTCTTCACCAACAACTCCTAAGAATAGTCCTGATAGGCTACCTACAAGGTTAGCAGCGGCTTCAGGATCTGCAGCTACTCCAAGTAGACTAGGAACACCTGGAAGTACGGTACCGCCAAATCCTAGCGTGCTGTCGTTTATCGTAAAACCGATGCTCAAATTAGTTCCGAATGATCTTATCTTATCAAGACTGACTTCTAATATAGCTGCCTCTACAAAGACCTGTTTTCTTCTAATATCAAGCTCATCTATTACATCTTTAATCTCTTCATAATCTCTTCTAGATCCTATTACTATTACTGAGTTCGTTGCGGGGTCGGCTGTTATTCTTAACTGATCGGTCTCAGCTACAACTGAAGCTCCCCTGTTGGTCTGTGTTTGTCTGGAGATTGTCTGTCTGGTCTGTCCTTGTCCAAATGAAGAGCCCCCTGTGCCACCACCGAATGTTGAACCGCCTCCAAAACCTGAAGTTCTCTCCGCCCTTTGCGAAACACCACTAAATCCACCTCCTCCGCCACCACCGAATAGTGCAGATAACACGCTTACAATTTGTTCGGCATCGGCATTTAAAACGCGGATTACAAATATTCCTTCTTGTTGTTCTTCAGTTTTTACATCAAGGATTTCTATAACGGCTTTAATTTTAGCCATGTCGCTTGGGTAAGCAATAATTATTAAAGAGTTAGTCCTTTCATCCGTTATAACTTTAAAGCTAACAGGTGATGATTCCTGTGTTGACTGTGATGTGATTGCTGGGGCATTCTGCGAGGTAGTTTGGCCACGTCTGCTGGTTGCTCGGTTGGTAGTGCCGCGTTGTTGCTGTAAAGTTGCAGTTCTCCTTGACGCGGTGCTTCTTGTAGCTGCAGATGATGAGCCGCCCGAGCCACCAAAGATCTCTAAAAGTTTGGTTGCTACTTCAGCAGCGTCGCCATTTTCAATCTTTATAAATTCAATCTCGGTTTCAACATCAAAATTTTCAATGATTTTTAGTATTCTGTTGAGATTGTCTACCCTTTCAATAATAATCAGGGTATTTGTTGCAGGATATACTACAATATCCCCTTCTCTGGAAATTAAGGGTTTGAGGATATTTGCTACTTCACTTGCTTGAACGTTTTCTAGCTCCACTAGTCTAGTGATAAATCCATCTGAAGATTCAGCATAGTCGGTGCCGAATTCTGTTGGTATATCCTGAAACTTAATGTCTCGTTTAGGGACTATGATGTTAGTTCCGTCTTTTTTCACGACTGAGAAGCCGTTTAAGCTGAGAATAGTTTCAAACAGCCTCATCGCGTTTTCACTTTTGAACCCACTAGGAGCTACTACTGTAATCTTTTTACCTTTAACGGATTCATCCAGAATAAAGTTTTCCCCTGTAATCTCGCTTATCGTTTGAATCAGATCCTGGACATCCATTTCAGATTGAAGGTTAACTATTTCTCCATCTGTAATAATGATTTCAGATTTGGTTTCCTTATTAATTTCTTCAGAGTTTGGTTCTTGATTTGTTTCTGATTGAGATCCTGCGTTTTGTCTTTGCTTTAATGCTTGCTCCCTCTGCTGTATCCTCATCTGACGTCTTTTTTCACGCTGTTGTTGTCTCTCTAATTGCTTTTTTTGTTCCGGATTGTTTTGCACTTGAGTGTTTTCTATAGGAACGTCACTAAGATCTAGAGTGCCGTCAGTGGAACCGCTAAGGTCAAAATTCTCATAGTCTGATGTCTGAGCAAGGGTCTTTGTATCGTTAAGTTCGTTAAAGGATGTATAACCTTTTTTGTTTTTAGAATTATTGGTCTCTACTGAGGTGCTAACCGGAATATCTATATAATCTCCTGTGGTTATTTCATCTTCTTTTAGGCCGTTTATTTCTTTTATATCTTCAATACTGACACCAAATTTATCCCCTATTATAGATAACGAATCACCCTCTTCTATGCGATAGCTAATATCTTCATTAGCGACATCATAATTAAGGTCCCCCTGCAACTCCTGGGTTTGAGCAGAATTCTCTTGAATCATAGTTCCTTCATTATTCGTGTTTATATATATATATAGTGTTAGTAAAAAACCGAGTATAAGAATGTTAATGAGTAATCCTTTCATTATGTAATCCTCTCTATTTAATTGCAGTGTCCGTATTCATTGTCGTTTATTAAGGTCTTATCTCACTCTATCTTCTAAGTCAAGATAATATTCTTCGTAATCAATGCTTTGTTTATTTGACTGTGTATTCATAAGTATATTGTTGTCCAGCTCTTGTTAATTCTATCGTAAAAGAATTTTGAGCTCTAAGATCCTCAAAAACGCTAAGGGCTTTCTCAATATCATTTAATTCTACGCTGTTTATCTTGTGTAATGTGTCACCGTTTTTAATTCCAATTTTCCAAAAAATACTATTAGACCTAATACCAAAGAATCTAAGCCCATCATCTTGAGGAATAACTCTTGCCTGTTGTACAATTTTAGTTGGATCGCTTAAAAGATCTTCTAAAATATCACGGCTTACTTCATAACTAGTTTCACTAGTTTTGTTTATTTTGTCAGCTTGCTCGTTTCCTGGTTTTTGGTCTAAGTTAAGACTTGCAGCCCTAGTCTTAGATCTAGATCTGCCGGAAGACTGTCCCTTCTTGTCTCCTGCTGACGCAATGTCGCCAAGGTTCTTGCACTTAATGGTTTCTTGCCCTTTAGTTTTGCGTTGAATCACTGCTTTACAGTTTTTTACATCAACTAGTCTAACCTTTTCAGTATCGATTATGTCTATGTTTTCCCCGCTTTTGTAACCATTTACTTTGCTATTATCAGCGTTCTTAATAATTGCTACTGATTTTTGTTCCGCATTCATAATAGTTCCAAGAAGTACAAGGTTCAGATTTGATTCTGGCAATGCATCCGGATTAGCAGCGATGACATCAGAGGATGCAGGCTGTTCAGAAACACCAAATATATTCCTTTTTGCAATTATTTTGTAATCAGATAGTGGCGTGATCTTGTTAGTTTGCTTATTATTGGTGCTTTTAGCTGGGAAGAAATTTTGAGATGCCTCTGCATTATTTGATGTTACCTTTCCCTGAATCTTGCCATTTACGCTTAGGGCTAGTAAATACGCCAGAGCAGCTAGCAATATAAGATTTAAAACCCATACATACCTTTTTAGAATTGTGACGAACATTTAAGTAGATTAGTTAAATTTACTGTAAAAAATAAAGCGTTTTACTTTGTATGTCAACAAAAATTATCTCGGATTAAAAAAACAAAAGTACTATGGAAGTCGAATATATATTTTGAGCATCCATATGATTCTCTAAGTTTTACTATAATATGACTATTAAAATATTAACTCTTACTATTACAATGTACTGTTTTTTCATCAAAAAGCAATGCTATGTGCAAGTTATTATTAGCTAATTAACTCCGGAATGCTCACGCTTAGGATTATTGCAGCATTCGATTAACTCTCCCAGCAAGTCGTTTTGCAGCTCTTTAGTTTTCCAGCCGAATCCGTTTGACAGAATGGAGAATACAAGTACATCTCCTTTTTTGGTAAATATATAGCCTGAGAGTGCTCTAACATTGTTTAAATATCCAGTCTTTGCTCGGACTCTTCCTTGTATTTCTGATTGTCTGAATCGTTTTTTAAGTGTCCCGTCAACGCCGGCAACTGGTAGTGATTCTATAAAATCAGTGGCTATTATTTTGTTCTCGTATGCGTAGCTTAAGATATCTGTTAAAGTCTCAGGTGATACTCTATTTAAAAGTGATAGTCCTGAACCATCTACTATCATAAATCCGTTTTTGATTCCAACTTCTTTTAAGAATTCAGAAATAACAGCCGAGCCATTTTCCCAGGTTCCAGGGATGCCCTTATACTCTGCACCCATTGTTTTCATCAAGTTTTCACCTATAATATTCACGCTGTTTTTGTTATATTCTGTAATTACTGATGACAGAGGATCTGAATAGTGAATATAGATAGTCTTAGCCCACCTGGGAACTGTATTTGCTACAACAGGTCCGGAAACTTTAATGCCTGCTTCTTCAATGGCATTCTTAATAACATTTCCTGTGAAAAGTGTGGGGTCTAATACCGGTATTTTAAGAGTAACCGTTGCTTTAGGCTTTATTGTGCCGCTTAAAACTATGGTTTCATCATTTCGCCAGATCGTTTTCAGCGCACCTTTCTTTCTGCTTGTAACTGCTGTATTGATAACTTTAATATTTGAGCCTTTAGGCTCGATCTTAATTGCTGGCCTGCTTCCTGCTTTTGAGGCATAAACTTTTAATTCAATGATGTTGTAATTAAAAGACAGCGCACTAATTGCTGGACTATAAAAGTCATCTTTCCATTCTTCTTTCCATCCCTTGGCATATCTATCTCTTTCAAAGTATGAATCATCAACTACTACTTTACCTTTAATTTCTTTAACACCGCGTTGCTTCAGCTGAAAAACTATATACCCTAAATGACCCTCAGATAGAGTAGGGTCGCCATAACCTTTTATGTATAGCCCACCGTGCAATACTCCATTTGAAATTTCTCCTCCCGAGTAAAATTCAGTTTTGAACCTATAGTCCTTGCCTAGAAGGGAAAGAGCGGATACTGAAGTAATTATTTTTTCGTTAGATGCCGGAATATACATCTTGTCTGGGTTATGCTCATAGATAGTTCTTCCAGAGGTTAATGATTTGACTACTATTCCTAACTTGCCGTTTTTACTGGGGTTTTCATTAAGTAATGGAGCCACGCTTGCCGCATAAGTATCATTTGCTGACTGGGCAACCTGGATAGGTACAAATAAGGAGAATAATAATAAAAGGGGTAACAACAACCTTATCATATTAAGAATAATATATTAACACTAGCTTCATTCATTGCAAAGAGAGTTTTATGTATTATCGTAGATTATGTATCATTTTTGAGTGGCTTACATCTAATGTATTAGAAGGAATATTAAGAGTATCGTCTTTTGTTCGGGATTGAGAAATGGTTTAAGTATCCACTTGTGATATCATTAATAACTCTTTGAATTTGTGAATTAGATGTGTGTAGTTTTATAAATATAAATTGAACTGAGGGTTGAATATTGGACTCTGTTAAAGCTATTTTCTTTGATCTTGGCGACACTCTAGCATCTACCGATCCACCTTATCTACATAGAATTGCTCAAGCAATGAGGGAATCGGGGCTTGAGATTTCTAATAAGGATTTTGAGCTTGAATATGCCAAAGCGGATTATAAGCTCTTTTTAAAACATAAAGAAAACAGAGGGTTAACACCCAAGGATTATAGACAATGGTTTCTTCCTCTTCTCTACGAGTCGTTATTGCCGGATCAAAATGTAGATAAATTCAGACAACAAGTTAGAGATTCAATGAGTCAGATAGATTTTGGTAGAGTTGCACTTCCTGGTGCAGTTGATCTTCTGGATTATTTAAAGTCGAAGGGATACATATTAGCTATTATATCAAATAATGACGGAAGAGCAGAGGAGAAATGCGAGGAAGTGTCAATCAGAGAGTATTTTGATCTCATTCTAGATTCAACCAAGCTGGACCTAATAAAACCTGATTCTCGTATATTTAATTATGCACTCGAAGAACTCGATCTTAATTCCAGAGAAGCAATTCATGTAGGAGATATGTATGGTGCTGATGTAATGGGTGGGATGAATGCGGGACTAGACGTTGTTTGGCTTAACCATAGAAAGATTGAAGGACTGAGTCATCCTTTAATAAAGGAAGTCTCAGAACTGGCCGAGATAAAAGATATTTTTTAACTATGTTTTCAGACCGCAAAAATACTTATTCTTCTTACTTGTATAATTTCCTTAATCCATTTACTAAGGTTTTTAAAATATGAAAGGCAAAATAAAAATAGAGGGCGCAAGGGAGAATAATTTAAAGGACATTGATGTCTCAATACCCTGGCATAAGTTCACAGTAATCACAGGGCTGAGCGGCTCGGGCAAATCTTCGCTTGCTTTAGACACACTCTACGCAGAAGGTCTTAGAAGATACATTGAATGTCTCTCAACGTATGCCAGGCAGTTTCTTGAGCGCGTTGACCGACCTGATATGGATGACATATCAGGGCTACCACCCGCTGTTGCAATCGAGAGCAGAAACTCGGTAAGAACATCACGTTCAACAGTAGGTACCACGACCGAAATATATGATTTCCTAAGATTGTTGTTTGCGAAAATCGGTAAAACCTATTGCCCAAACTGTGATCTTGAGGTTAAGAAAAGGTCCCCAGAAGATATAGCAAAGGAACTAATTGAAAATTATTTGGATACTAGAGCTGTACTAACATTTCCCCTAGATGATTTAAATCCCTCACCTAAAGGCCTTCTCTCAAAGGGGTATACGCGTATTTGGCTAAACGGAGAAACTTCTGATATTGAGGACTTGGATGAATTGCCAGAAGGAGCGGAAATTGTAATAGACAGGGTTTCAATAAAACAAAGTTCATTTTCAAGATTAGTTGACTCACTAGAAACTGGGTTCTCGGACAGTAAATATGTAAATGTTCATATTGTTGATGGTAAAGCTCATCGCTACTCAAAAGATCTTGAATGTACTACATGTCATACGAAGTTTACTGACCCTGAACCACTTCTGTTTTCTTTTAACAGCCCCCGCGGTGCGTGTCTTGAGTGCAATGGATTTGGGAATATTCTCAAATTGGATCCTGATCTGGTAATCCCTAATCCTGATAAGACGCTTGCCGAAGGCGCAATTGAGCCTCTGACAAAACCTTCCCATCAACCCCGTATGAGAAAACTCATGGAAAATGCTGCGGAGTATGGAGTGGATGTTAATAAACCTTTTTCCAAACTTTCAAAAAAGCAGATTGACTTAGTCTATGAAGGTATGGGATCTTTCAAAGGCATAAATGGCTTTTTTAAATATCTTGAAAGAAAAAATTACAAGATGCACGTCAGGGTGTTTTTAAGCAAATACCGCTCGGCTTTTGATTGCGATGTATGCGGAGGAAGCAGGTTAAAAGAGGAGGCGCTCTGGGTTAAGATCAATAATAAAAATATTGCAGAGCTTTCAGATTTTTCTATTGATAAGTTGCAAAATTTCTTCGATAAACTTGAGCTCTCTGAGTATGAGAACCAGATTGCAGATGAAATATTAAAGCAGATAAATTCAAGAATAGATTTTCTCCTTAAAGTCGGACTTGAATATCTCACGCTTTCCCGTCTGGCCAAAACTCTTTCAGGCGGTGAAGCTCAGAGGGTAAATCTCTCATGCCAGCTTGGTTCCACGTTAACTGAAACCCTATATATTATGGATGAACCCTCAATTGGTCTTCATCAGCGCGATCTAACACGACTAATTGAATTGATAAAAGAACTTCGAGATAGAGATAATACTATTGTAATAGTAGAGCATGATTTTGATATGATAGGTTCTGCAGATCATATCATTGAACTGGGCCCATTAGCGGGAGAAAGGGGTGGGGACATAGTCTATCAGGGGGCGGTCAAAAACTTCATTAAAAACGGTACTGATTCTCTAACAAAAAAATATTTGCTCAACAAAGAGGGGATACCCATTCCAGTTAAGAGAAGGAAAGGGAGTGGGAAGAGTTTAAAGGTTGTTGGCGCAACTGAACATAACTTAAAAAACCTGACCGTCAGCTTTCCGTTGAAAACCTTTTTATGTGTAACTGGGGTTTCAGGCTCTGGGAAGAGCTCCCTTGTGCATGATGTGCTTTACGCTGCACTGGCTAGGAGGTTTCACAGCGATATTGAAAGGGCAGGGCAATATGACGAGATTAAGGGCGTCAATAACATATCAGACGTTATCATGCTCGATCAAAAACCTATTGGTAAAACCCTAAGGTCAAACCCTGTGACCTACATCAAAGTCTACGACCAGATCAGAAAGGTTTTATCCGAAACTTATCAAGCGAAGTCAAAGGGGCTCGCACAGTCTCATTTTTCATTCAACGTCGCAGGGGGAAGGTGTGAGGTTTGTGAAGGTGAGGGCCGACAAAAGGTGGAGATGCACTTTTTGGCTGACGTATATGTGATATGTGAAGAATGTAATGGTAAAAGATTTAAGAAAGAAGTCTTGGATATTAGATATAAGAACAAAAACATTATAGACATTCTTGCTCTAACTGTTGATCAGGCGATAAACTTTTTCTTTGAAGTTCCGTCATTAGGCAGAAAACTCAAAATCTTACAGGACGTAGGTCTTGGATATATCAGACTCGGTCAGCCCGCTCCTACACTATCTGGCGGAGAAGCGCAGAGGATTAAGATTGCAAGAGAGTTAGGAAAGAGGGGCGGAAAAGACATTCTCTATATATTGGACGAACCTACAGTTGGTCTACATGCAGAGGACGTAAAAAAACTTCTCGATGTTATAAACAAGCTCGTTCTTTCTGGTCACACGGTTCTGGTTGTTGAGCACAACCTAGATGTAATTAAGTCTGCAGATCATGTGATTGATCTCGGCCCTGAGGGCGGAGACAAAGGTGGAAACATTGTAGTTCAAGGCACACCAGAAGAAGTTGCTGAATGTAAAAAATCCCACACGGGGAAGTTTTTGAAGAAGGCTTTGCGTTTCTAGTCATCATTAAGGACCATTCAATGTGTTGGCAATGTTTTTCATATCGTATAAAATAAGATTGTTAAATCCTAGTAAGACTCTAACTAAATTCAACTTGTAGACTTGTAAATTGAGAAATAAGTAATATATAAGTCCTTAAGGGGTATATCCATATGGCAGCCGGAAAACGGGATTATTATGAAGTGCTGGGCGTATCACGTGATGCAGACCCGCAGGAAATGAAAAAAGCCTATCGCAAGCTTGCGATGGAGTATCATCCTGATCACAACAAAGAGCCTGA
>BQJP01000060.1 GCA_021604765.1 Thermodesulfobacteriota bacterium | reverse complement strand
TGTTCCAAAGTGCATCTGAGCACCCATTTCTTCAAGTGATTCTTTCACAGGCTCCATAATATCAGGATCAGCAATATCTGACATTAACCACCCGCCTTCATCAATCAAATGAGATTCAAGCCCTCTATGTGCTAGGTTGCCAGCCATTTCTATTCCAAGCGGCGTAGCACTAACGACTACAGCCTTTTTCATAGTCTCAAGTGCTTTGTCATATTCCATAGCCCGTCTAATATTTTTTACATACCATATGTTTTCAAGATCTATTCCCGGTATTTCCGGCTCATCATATTCAAATCCAGTCGCTATAACCAAGCGGTCCCATTCATGCTTGTCTGAACCGACACTGACTGTGCGTCCTTCAACATCTATCCCGGTCACTTTAGTTTGTAGTCTGAGATCAATACCAATCTTGGCATAATGTTCCGCTGTTTGTAGAAAGAGATTGTCAAAATTCTCTATTTCCTTTCCCAAGACAAATGGAATACCGCATGGGCTGTAAGCTACATCTTCAAATTCTGTAAAAAGAGTAATCGAAGCATCAGGCAAAAGCCCTTTTGAGGTAGAAGCAGCTGAAATTCCGCCCGCTCCTCCGCCTATTACTATTATTCTAGGATTATCTTGAGCCATTTATATCCACCTTTTTAAATTGAGTTCGTTTTCCTTTCTAGATTCTTTATAAATCAACTAACATTAATAGATTTTTTAAACTGCTTGAATTTAACATTGCTTAACTGCGCTTTTTTTTCAAAATCAGGCAACGCAGAACACTCTCCACAACTGACACACCCAGCAATACTGCTCTTGGCCGCATCGTCGTATTGAGCCATCACCTTTGCTGCTTCTTTATAAACATATTCCATTGTTTCAGGACTTGGGGGTTTTACATGCTCCATAGGGGTTCCAGCAACAGGTCTAAACGGAACTATAAAAGGGTATACCCCTATCTCCGCACATAGTGCAGCCCCATCTATTACTGTTTGCAGATCCTCTCCCATCCCAACCAGTACGTATGTGCTTACCTGCCATCTCCCGAAAACTCTCACGGCTTCTTTCCATGATTCGACATATCTATCAAAGCCAATTTTTGCTTTTCCCGGAGTTACTTTCTCAAACACTTCCGGGTCAAAGGTCTCAATATGAATACCTACAGCATCTACTCCAGAATCCTTTAATCTTTGAAACCATGAGAAGTCCTCAGGCGGAATAATCTGTAATTGTATTGGAAGCCCGGTTCCCTTTTTTACCTCAGAGCATATTTCAGCATATTTCTGAAGAGCCTTTTCTTCATCAGGCGCAACACCTGAGGTGAAGACTATATTTGAAATTCCATCGAGCTCTTTTGCAAGCTTGATAGTCTCAACCAGGCTTTTAGCATTTTTAAATCCAACAGTGCTTCTATCCTTGAGAGTCATTTCGATCCCACAAAATTGGCATCTCCTCTCATCTCGCCAGAAGTCACAAGTCTGAAGTAAAGTTGTAGCAAAAGTTGTAGGGCAGTGAAGGATACCTACCTTCTGCATAGATACCCCAACAGAGGTAGTATGCTCGGCAAATTTAGCATTACCCATTGGTTCTACCTGAACCAAGGCAACGTCATCTTTAAATATCCAATATTCGCCGTTTATCTCATCCAAGTAATAAGGAGATGATTTAACAAAATCACCTACAACAGGGATATTTGCTTCCCCATCAGGAAGGATTTTCAAATGAATCCCGCCTGTAGGTCCAGCTCCTCCGCTCCTAATACCCTTGGTACTAGGAATCCTAAGTCCCAGACTTTGCAACTCTACTTTAAGGGTCGTTGAATCCATCTTTGTGCCCCCTGGCTATTTATTTTGTTAAAGAAACACAGGCCGGCAACGATTAAATGTTACCGGCACAATTGTGCTGCACCTTTAACTATTCCAAATCTAAATATACTAAGACTAAATTACATAGTCCATGTGCTAAACATCATTGCTCCAGCTCTATGATGTTCAATCACAATGTCCAAAATATCGGTCGGATGAATTGGAATTACTCCTTCCATGAAATTAGCTTCATTCATACCGAGAAGAGCTGCTGCTGAAAAACGGCAGGCATAAACGGTAATACCTTCAGCCATCATCTTGTTCACAAGGTTAGGATATAGCTGAATACCAGCGCCATAACCATCCTCTCCTATGTTCGGCCAACCCCTTAATACAGGTATGCCTGAAGCAGGACCATAGAAAAGGACTTTGGTATCATAGCCCTTTCTCTTTGTTCTGATTGCTGTAAGCATATTAATACCGGCTACTGAACCTTCATAAGGAACTGAATGAATGAGGAATAACGCCTGTTCACCCTCTCTCGCCATGTGATCCGGGAAAAGTTTCTCCTCATAATTTACTAATGCCTTGCCATTTTCAGGCTTATCGGTCTTAACCATATCTACTGCCATGATACGTACCTCCCTAAGTTATTTGTTTTTGAACCTGCTGTTCGACAACAGGAACTTTGCAGCTCTTGTTAAATACTTTAGCTTTCTGTTTTTATCCATCTCTAAAACCCATCATTCCCATAATAAAATAAATAAGCACTGAATACAATGACTTTACATATACACTCATTTTATAAATACGCCTTAATTACAGCGAATTATTTGCGTTCCAGCCTGTCCTTTTATTGCTGATTCTATACATTCAAGTGAGGTTATTATTGCCTTCTTTCCACCCGAATGAAGAAACTGTATTGCAGCCTGCATTTTTGGTCCCATACTGCCGGGAGGGAAATGCCCTTCTTTATAATACTGCTCCGCTTCTTCTAATGTAATTTTAGATAAACTCTGTTGCTCAGGTGTTCCAAAATTAATGGCGACCTTATCGACCGGAGTTATTAGAAGAAGTAGTTCTGCCCCTATATAGTTCCCAATCATTTCAGCTGCAAAATCTTTATCTATCACCGCAGGCACTCCCTTAAGAGATCCGTTTTTGTCTTTTACAACGGGGATACCTCCTCCCCCGCATGCAATTACTACAAAATCTTTTTGCGCCATATCAGCTATTTCTTCTTTCTCTATAATGTCGACCGGCTTAGGAGAAGCAACAATACGCCTGTAGCCTCTTCCAGAGTCTTCTCTCATTAACCATCCTTCATCTCTACTGAGTTTGTCGCTATTTTCTTTATTGAAAAAAGGCCCAATAAACTTAGTTGGATTATCAAAAGCAGGATCGTCTTCAGCTACAACCACTTGAGTGATAAAAACTATTATAGGTTTATTAATATTGTTTTTAGTGAATATGTTTCTCAGTTTCTGCTCAATCATATAGCCTATCTGACCTTGTGTCATGGCATTACAGGCATCAAGCGGCATAGGTGGAATATTCTCCGCTGAACTCTCCTGCTGCATCAAGAAATTACCTACCTGAGGACCATTACCATGTGTAATTAAAATTTTATAGCCCATATCAAAAAGGCTAAGAAGTTTGTTGCACATTAAGTCAGTTTTATCCATTTGCTCAGCATATGAGCTATTTCCATCTTCACCCATTAGAGCATTTCCACCAAAGGCTATAACTGCTGCTTTATGTTCATTCATTTTCAGATTTCTCCCCTGGCCGTAATCAATCCGGCTACTCTTGCGGCAAGCGCGTTGGTCGGAAAGACTAAGACTCCTTCTTCTCTTAACTTATTTTCTTGATCCACCAAGCCCTGAGGATCGTTATGCGTGCCGCAGACATGTGCGACAAAGACTAAATTTCGCCCCTTCTTCTTTGCTGACCTCTTTGCCTCTCTTATGGCGGGCAAGAGATCGCCTACAGGATCTGGGCTAGCGACATAGCCCAAGACTATGTCCAAAAGAATTACTGCCACATTAGCCTTAGACGCTTCAGACAACAACCTTTCGCTTCTTAAATTTGCATCAATCATGGGATGCGGTCGCCCGACAGTGAACTCCTCTTCACCAAGGTCTATTAGCGAATTACGCTCACTTTTGTTTGAGTCTTTGAGTTTATATTTTTTATTAAGCGGTGCGTTTGAATAAATATTTCCTATTATAGGCTCAAGCACGTGTTGTGCCTCATAACAAAGAGTGCCTCCGGAATAAAGCCCTCTAATATATTTTTGTTTGGAGTTTAGAGATTTAGCGGCTTGCTGTGCCTGCTTTTTCCAATTCTTAGCACTACTAATTTTCGGTTTTTTACTGCTATTCTGAGCAAACTGCACTGCGTGTATTGCTGCATCATCAAGGGTTGGCGTAAAATAGATATTAGGATTATTACTCTTAAGATCGCTGCCCATAAAACATATAACAGAAGGTTTGCCCGTTTCCTTGACTGCTTCAACAACTTTTTCTGCAACTTCTTTTGAGGGCGGCTTAGAAACTATTAGCAAGACCTCCGTACTGCTATCTTCATCAAGTATTTTTATTGACTCTAAAGTTGTAATTCCACCAACAGCTTGTGATAAATCTCTGCCCCCGACACCAATACCGTGAGTAATGCCCGAACCCATATTATTCACTAGACAGGTAACTTCCTGAAGACCTGTACCGGCAGCGGCAATCACCCCTATTGACCCCTCATCAATTATGTTTGAGAAGCCAAGTCCCACACCGTTTATTATCGAAGTACCACAACCCGGACCCATTACTAAAAGTCCTTTTTCTCTTGCCCTCTCTTTTACTTCTATTTCTTCTTCTATAGTTAAATTGTCACTAAATAAGAATGTATGTAAACCTCTTGTAATAGCTTTTGCTACTTCAAGTTTTGCATATTCACCAGGAACAGAAATTACTGCAATGTTAGCTCCAGGCAATGAAGTAGATGCTGTTTCAAGGCTTTTGTATATGATATTTGAGGTATTTCCTATATCTGTTGGGGCAAGAAGTGTCTCTAATTGTTCAATGGCTTCACTGCCGATTTCCTGAGACTTAGCTTCTACAGCAATAATAAGATCATTAGCTCCTGCAGATTCAGGAACCTTCTCAATCAGTCCAGCATCTTTGAGCATTAACAAATTAGCTTCGGTAGCCATAATAGCTGCTGCTTGCTTTACACCCTCAAGTGCGCTCAGTTTTTGGCTTATTTGCATAAGCTTCATTGAATCTTGGTAATGATTTTTTCTAATTGTGTTAACTGTTGCCATTATCTTTATTTTCCTAAAATTTCCGTTCTATGCCGCGAGTTTATATCTTTTTCCGAATTCCATAATTGCTTTGGTAAAACATTCATATGGAGCATGTACTATCCCTGCTCCAATTTGCCCTGCTCCTGAACTCTTATGTACAACTGCGCTATTGATGCTCGGTAAAATTTCTGTTTCTACTACTTTACGAAGATCTATTCCAGTGGGCGTTCCTTCAAAATCAAGACATGGAATCCCAAACTTAGGATTTTTTGTTGTTGTAATCTGTCCCATTTGCTTTGAAATTTTTACTGAATCCTGAAAGCCTCCGCCTGCAAACGAGGCCATAGAGGGAGCTGCGGCTATTGCAAAACCACCGAGTCCCATTGTTTCAATTATTGAACTGTCTCCAATATCTGGGGCGCCGTCATTCAAGCCATATCCGGGATTATAAAGTGCGTCTAATAGTAGCGGCGATGGAGCAATAAACCATTTATCTCCAAGTCCGCTGACTCTGATTCCAAAATCGGTACCGTTACGTGACATTGCAGTTACGATTGTGGAATTCTCAATGTCACTTGCGGCCACCATTGCCAATTTGCAAGCGGTCATTGAGAAATTGAGAAAGAAATGGCTATTACTAGCTATAAATTTATATGCCCTAAAAGCTTTCTCTTTTGAAATGTTTAATGAAAAAAGTGACTCTACTATATTTTTCAATAATATATTAGTTGAAGCAGCATGACGGTTATGACATTCGTCCCCCATCTGAATGCCTTGGGCTAAAATACTCCAGATTGATAATCCACCCATTTTTTTTATGACGCGTTTAATTATCGGACCAAATTCGTCTCTCATGTAGCGTAGTCTATCGATTGTTTCTTTCTCAACTGATCCAAACCAGAGAACCTTCCCTCCTCCTTCGTTAAAAGTTGAGTATGAGATATTTCCAAATGTCATATCTTTAGTAACTAAAACAGGCATAGAGGCGGAGATAATTCCAGTCATTGGTCCTACAGAACCATGAGTATGGTTAGCTGAAAGGGTAATCTTTTTTGTTTTCATTAATTTTTCTGCAGACTTATCATCCTTAGCTAATCCTTCTAAAATTAGCGCTCCCTTAACAGCCCTTTTCATGGGATCACACATTCTCTTCCAGGTAATTGGAGGACCCGAGTGTAGAATTGTATGAGGTGTCATACCGGGAATAACATTTAATGCTGTATCTATGTCAGTTAAAACTGGCTCCACCGACATAAGCCTTTCTACAGCCAATTTATTGGCTTCGTTAATTTGTTGTGCAATGTATTTAGTCTTAATCACTTTTATAACTCATCCTTATGATGGCGGAACTGCTAATACCCATATTAATTTTGCTTTTTTATCTCCAATATTTTTCCATTTATGATCCATCTGTGTCCTATAATTCAGACTGTCTCCAGGACTTAAGGTGTAAGTTTCCCCTTTAATCTGAAATTCTACTTTTCCCTGAAGACAATAGACTAGTTCTTCTCCTTTGTGCTTCATGGGCTTCTTACCACTAGACGCGCCAATATCCAATACTGCATATGCTGCAGTCATAATAAAATCTCCGTACTGTTTTGCAGAAATACCGCTTAGCTCAAGACCTTTTTTAAAAGTCAAAATAGGTTCGCGCGCTTTGGCTGATACGAAGACAACGTCCTTATCTTCATTGTTTTCTTCAATGAAGTGGCTTACGTTTTTGCCTAGTGCGTCGGCAATCTTCATCATCGTTGTAATTGTTGGAATAATTCCGTTTGATTCTATTTTATGAATCGCTGCCGCTGAAATACCAGAGCGGTTAGACAGATCCTTTAGAGAGAGACTTTTCTCCGTTCTGAGGATCTTAATCTTTTCCCCAAGTTTAGAAACAATATGATCTATCTGATTTATTTCGTTATCCATGTTTCACCTAATTCGGGACACTGTTTCCAACACCAATTAAAGGTGTAGTTCCCAAATTCCAAAATAGTTCTTTTTCATTTTTTTCATTAATAAAAGTGATTTTCATATCAGAAGTTACTTTTCCGATACTCTCGCAAGTCAATCCCTTTTTCATAAATTTATCTTTGACCTTATCAGTGTTTTCAGGCCGTAGAGAGAAAATAAATCCATAGCTTGGAAATGCTAAAAGCCAATCTTTAAGAGGGACTTCACAGGGTTTCGGAATATTATCTATATTTATCAATGCACCCTTTTGTGAGCTCTCTAGCAACATCAGAACAGATCCTATTAATCCTGCCATACTGACGTCTTTTGCAGCATCAGCTAAACCTTCTTCAGCAATTTGAGCTATTAATTCTAGGTCTTCTACAACTTCATCGTCTGTGAGCATGCTAGAGGAATCCCAAAAGTTAAAGCCAGACACAAACTTGCCTTTAGAGTTAGAAACAAATAATAGATCATCTCCTTCTTTTGCATTAAAACTACTTAGAAGATTTTTAGCTTTTCCCAAGATAAATACAGATAATGAAGAACATTCAGAATCTTGTGATATATGCCCCCCTACTACGGGAACCTTATATCGCTCTGCATTATCATTAATTCCTTTAAGGACTTCTTTTGTATTTTGCATGCTTGAGGAAAAAAGAACGTCAACAATTGCTATAGGCCTGCCACCCATGGAGTAAATATCGTTGACATTTGTAAGTACAGAGGTACGTCCGGCAAGATAAGGGTTGGATTTGAGTAGAGGCGTATAAACACCCTCCCCTGCTATTAATAAATAATGGTCATCTGACTTGATTGCTGCAGTATCATCTCCTAGTAGCACTTCGTTACCATTTATGGTTGAAGCTTTAGGAAGATACTTCCAAATATCTCTAATCGCTTGTTTTTGAACCAGACTCTCTGATGTCTTTAAGCTTTCGATTAATTCCCGCATGATTTCCTTTTGCACACTCAATCAGACTCTAAATCAGCTTTCATTAATTGGTGCGGCTGCCCTTGGTAGATTTCAAGTTCCCCAACTTTGGACCAGCCTAGTCTTTGAAAAAATCTTACGTTTTTTGGTTGAACATATGCTAAGAATGTGTCGCAATCTGTAGTCTTTATAGTCTCTACTGCAAATTTGACGAGACCGGCTCCAACTTTCCCATTACGATGATCCCTAGCTGCACTAAGTCTTCCCCCAAACCAAGTATTGCTCTCTTTTTTATAACACCTTACTCCACCGACCATCTTGCTATCCGACTCCCGTATGGCAATTATGTGTATGATCTCATGAACCGGATCAGTATCATATTCATCAATGTCTGATTCATTAAATATCTTTTGTTCTTCGACAAAAATTTGGTGGCGCAAGTGAAAATATTCTTCAAGCTCATCTTCACTTTCTGCTATTTTAAATAAAATTTTTTCCAAAAGATTCTTCCGACTAAACATGAAACACAACGTTTACTATACTAGACACTCTATCAACTTTAGGAAATCAAGTCAAGCATTTTTTAGTCTCCAAGATTAATTTCAAGCTGCAGATGAATATTTTTTTGACAATTGAAATATAATGGTTGACTTCACTATCAATATTTCCTAGAATATATAAAACATAAACTATAGGAAAAATCGATGCCTATCTACGAATACTATTGTTCCGATTGTCAAAACGAAACTAGCATACTTTTTTTAAGCTATTCAGAAGCATCAGAAAATCCTCCTACCTGTCCAGAATGTGGCAATAACAACCTGGAGAGATTGCTTTCCCAAGTATCTGTATCACATAACACTAAAGAGAATATTCCAGCAAAAAAAGCTCAGAAGAATTCTGATTTGGAAAACCCGAAATTACTAGCTAGAGAGATGGACAGAGCAACTACCAACTCAAAAGCAGATTATGGTGAAGACTTTAAAGAGGTAAAGGGCAGACTCGAAAAAGGGGAAACCCCAGTTTCTATTGAAACAAAGATGCGTAAACGCGTTGGTGAAAAGATGAGTACGCATTAATAAATAAAACGTGTAAGTGACCCAAATTCATGAATTACAGGAGGTTTTGCTATGAGCGTTGTAAAAAGAAAGAAAGTTTTTGATAATCACAGCCACATTGGACCAGTGCCCGGTTTTGCATATTATGGTCTTCCAGAAGCTGTTAAACCAACTACTGATTACGATACAACAGAGCAGTACCTAAAAGGTATGGACGAAAACGGTGTTGAAAGAGCGCTCGTAATGGCAAATTACGGATACCCTGATTCGGCTCAGCCCTTCACGCTAAATCCACTTGTTGGAGAAAGTGTCCAATCCACCGATAGATTATTCGGACTTATCTGGGTCTCTTCTTTGCCCAAAGACAAGGAACGCACAACTGAAGCGCTTAAGCTAGTTGGAGAAAAAGGATTAATTGGCCTCAAAACTACCTGCTTACTTGGAGGTACATTTGACCCATCTCAGTGGGATGAGGAATCTGCAGAATTGTGGAAGATGATATTGAGCACAGCTGCAGATAACGATATGCCACTTCATATTCATACAAGCCCAGGTGGAGGTTCTGACATAGACAATGCACTTGCACTAATTAAAGAATATGGAAAGGATGTAAAAATCCACGTTGTACACATGGGTGGTGGAGTAAGTGGTCACATCAAATTTGTCCCAAGGTTCTTTGATCTGGTGGAAGAGGGTTATCAAGTGTATACAGATTCCTCATGGGCAGTGGGTTTTGGATCTACCTGGCTACTAAAAGAAATTGAAGAGAGAGGAATTGGTGGAGACCGTTTCCTATTTGGTTCTGACATCCCATGGAGTGATTTTGCTTCTGAGTATTGGAAAATAGAAGGTGCTAATATCTCTGAGGAATTAAAAGAGAATATCTTCTGGAATAACGCAGAAAAACTTTATGGAAAACATTGGTAATTTTCGGATATTCAAACTTTAGAAATTGAAATATCTGTACAAACATAAAATCTCAAATAGCCCTGTAGGTTTTCTAGCAAATCTATGGGGCTTTTCTTTATCCTATTAGAATTCTGATAGTTATATTTCCTACCTTCTGTTAGATAATTAGGTATCTTAGATTTTGACTGAAATTTAATCATATATATAGTTGAATTATAAGTAAGGTTTAGCAAGCTGTTAGCTTAGATGGATTAATGAAGGTGAAAACCTCTTGATGGAAAAAGGCACTATAAATTCTGGCATTTCAAAAAAGAGCATCTTCAGTTGGATGCAAGAGATTGATTCTGATCAGTGGAAGGCTTTTTATGCAGCATTCATAGGATGGACGCTCGATGCTATGGACCTGCTGCTCTTTGCTTTCGCTGTAGGTTCAATTGGACAAGTATTTAATCTCTCAGAAGCGATGGTTGGAGCACTTTTCTCCGTCACACTATTTTCCTCTGCTTTTGGTGGAGCTGCGTTTGGCATTATTTCTGATTACTTAGGAAGAGTCCGAGCCCTTACATATAGCATACTTCTTTTCTCAGCATTTTCCGGCTTAAGCGCCTTTGCTCCCAATGTAATATTTCTCCTTGTCTGTCGTGTCTTTCTTGGTCTGGGGGTGGGAGGAGAATGGGCCTCTGGTGAAGTTCTAGTTGCCGAAAAATGGCCGAAGCAGCACCGAGGAAAAGTTATCGGCATGGTACAGAGTGGTTGGGGTATAGGATATATCCTGGCTGCAATTTTGGCTACGTTGATTATTCCTCATTTCAAAGAAGGTGTTAGCTATACGATCCCTATAATAGGAATTACGCTTGATGGGCTAGACCTGGGATGGAGACTTCTTTTCCTAGTAGGCGTATTACCAGCCTTCTGGGTTTTCTATATAAGACGTCATCTTGAGGAACCCGAAGTTTGGAAAGAAACTGATGGGCTCAGGAAAGAAGGGAAATTAAGCAAAAAAGGACAGAGCTTTACATTATCCCAAATATTTAAACCCGACCTAATTAGGTACACCATTACTGCCACTCTGTTAACAAGTCTTTGCATGATAGCCTATTGGGGACTTTACTTCTGGATTCCACAATTTCTTATTAGTGAAAAAGGCGTGGGTTTGGATACAAAAGGTTTTATCTGGATCATTCCAATAAATATTGGTGCTTTTATAGGATGCCTCTCTTTCGGGTTCATTAGCGATAAACTAGGGAGACGTCCAGTGTTCATTGCCTACCTATTGATTATGGCGGTCCTAGTTTGGTTTTTTGGTCAAGCGACCACACTTCGTGAAGTGCTCATACTGGGTCCATTTATAGGATTCTTCGGGACAGGGTTTTATTCTGGCTTTGGCTCAATATTCTCTGAAATATTCCCAACCAGGGTAAGAGGAACGGCTCAGGGTTTTTGCTATAATGTTGGACGTGGTGTATCTGCAATAGCGCCCCCATTGATAGGTTTTCTAGTAGGAAAGTATGGATTTGCTACTGGACTTACAACAGTGTCGGTTTTTGCTATTGTTGCAGCAGTTGTAGTCTTAACACTTCCTGAAACCAAAGGTAAAGCCTTGGAAATGGAATAAGGATAACCATTCTAACCTGTCTGAATAATATGAAGACCTTTTGAATTCTTGTAATAAAACAATTTGAAATGGGGTTCCTTACCTGACGTATTCCGAACAAAGATTCTTGAGATGGACAAGCCTTTAGTGTTCAACAATCTAAATCAAATCCTACAAGTGAATAGAACCACTTATTTCTAAACCTTTTTCTTGCTAAAACAACAGCAGGGATTAGAGCATACAGAAGAAGTCCAAGCAAGCTGCTGGATGAGGTATTCGGGTCCGCTATAGCACATCCCGCCGCCTGGAGCATAACTCACAGTTCCATCCCCAGGGCCTCCAAATAGTACACTTACATCAAACTGCTTGAGCGTGAAGCTAGCCTCGCAAGTTTTTGCTTCGTTCATGTTTACTGTAGTTGTCGGTCCGCCTAATTACCTCCCAGAGTATTCTGGACTACTTCACTTGTACGGCAGGTACCAATATCGACAGCTTGAGTAAAGACCTGTGCAATATTTCCAAGCGACGGAACGAAGAATATCAGCTCCGCAACTCCGCTACCAT